>DAMCMT010000169.1:1397-1930 GCA_032108265.1 Bacteroides sp. | reverse complement strand
AAGGATTGAAAATAAACTATGCACATAATGCTGCTTAATTATGAACAGTTACTTACCTTATATATATAGATCATGAAAAGATTAATTTTAGATGCCTGTTTGGTGAGTTTACTTCTGTTTTCTTCCTCTGGAATATCCGGAAAAGACAGAACCAATTCATCAAAAGGCGATCCTGTTTTCACAGCGTTCAGTTATCAGGGCAACGACCGGGTGTATACCGACAACCCATTAAAGCCTGATGAATTTTATAATCCCATACTGCAAGGTTGTTATCCCGACCCGTCCATTACCCGAAAAGGCGATGACTACTACCTGGTAACCTCATCCTTCGCCATGTTCCCTGGGGTGCCTATTTTCCATTCAAAAGACCTGGTAAACTGGAAACAGATAGGTCACGTGCTGGACAGGACTTCGCAATTAAAAGTACACGACGCAGGTATAAGTTTCGGGATTTTTGCTCCGGATATAAAATACAACCCCCATAACGATACGTTCTATATGATCACAACTCAATTTGCGGGCGGATTCGGAAA
>DAMCMT010000169.1:0-1387 GCA_032108265.1 Bacteroides sp. | reverse complement strand
ACAAAAGACCCTGCCAAAGGATGGAGCGATCCTTATAAACTGAATTTCGACGGGATAGATCCATCGCTGTTTTTCGATGATGATGGAAAAGCTTACGTGGCTCACAATGATGCGCCAGATAAAGATAAGGAATTATACGAAGGGCACCGCGTTATCAAGGTGTGGGAGTACGATCTTGAAAAAGATCAGGTAATCCCCGGCAGCGATAAGCTGGTAATTGATGGCGGTGTCGACATTACCCAGAAACCGATATGGATAGAAGCGCCACATATATATAAGAATAACGGACGTTACTACCTGATGTGTGCCGAAGGAGGAACGGGCGACTGGCACAGCGAAGTTATTTTTGTAAGCGAGCACCCGAAAGGCCCGTATACGCCCGCTCCCAACAATCCTATCCTCACCCAACGGTATTTTCCCACCGACCGAAAAGACAAAGTAGATTGGGCAGGACATGCCGATCTGGTGAAAAGTTCAGACGATAGGCACTATGGAGTATTCCTGGCCACTCGCCCCAACAATCAGGATAGAGTAAACACCGGAAGAGAAACATTTATGTTGCCTGTAGACTGGAGTGGCGAATTCCCTGTATTTGAGAATGGCCTTATACCGCTATCTCCCAAACTAAAAATGCCAAAAGGTGTAGAAAACAAAACGGGCAAAGATGGTTTCTTTCCTAACGGCAATTTCACTTTCGAAGATAATTTCACTACAAAGCAGCTCGATTACAGATGGATTGCCATGCGGGGACCTCGTGAAAATTTTATAGAAACCGGCAAAAACGGTCTGACAATCAAATCGTTTTCCACAAACGTAAAAGAGGTAAAACCCATTTCAGCTCTGTTTCACCGTCAGCAACATAAAACGTTTACTACAACAGTAACCATGAATTATATTCCGGTATCCGAAAAAGACCTGGCTGGAATAGTGTGCTATCAAAGTGAAGCATTTAATTATGTATTTGGTATTACCAAAAAAGATAAGGATTATTATATCCTGCTCGAAAGAACAGAAGAAAAGGTAAAAGGGCCAAACAGCCAAAGAATATCAACGATAATTGCATCGGAGAAGATAGATATCAGCAAACCCGTACAATTACAGATTATTGCCGAAGAAGACAATTATCGTTTCAATTATTCTACAGACAACCAAACGTTCAAAAATGTTGGCGGAACGGTATCAGGAGACATACTTTCGACGAATGTAGCGGGTGGATTTACTGGTAGCTTAATCGGTCTGTATGGCACACGCGACAATGACGCAAGACCATAACACGACAAATACCTTCTAATATAAAATTTCCTTTTTGCTCAAAGAGTAAAAGGGAGATTTTATGGATCATCCCGTATTCTTGTGGGGTTGTTTATGCATAAATTTTAGTTAATCT
>DAMCMT010000168.1:0-2111 GCA_032108265.1 Bacteroides sp. | reverse complement strand
GGTATTCTGTAAGGTGTATGTATTGCAAACCATTTTCATGGGGCGGACACAAGACCCGCCCCTACACCGTGCGGCACGCTGCCCTCAAAACCAATAAGTCTTACATTCAGTGTAAATTTGTTTATGATTGCCATAATTTATATATTTGATGCGTTCCAATGAAAACCCGGACAGTATGGAAGAAGATATCAAGAGTTTCGACTTACAGGAATACATTAATATAATAAAGCCACAAGATGTTTACGAAGGGCAGGTTATAGTCACAGAACTATCCGGCAGCAATTTTGCACCCGGTGTTGAAGATGAATTCCCACTTCTTTTCGATGCCTTTTCGTCTTTGCTGGTATGCAGGGGAGAAGCGGTTGTAAGCATGGATTACATGCCCTATACGCTAACCAAGCATATGGTACTCGAACGCGGCAATGTGCAAATCCTGAATGGATTTAAACTATCTCATGATTTTCTGGGTTATCAACTTATCCTGGGGAGAGGGTTTATTTCGCACCTGTTCGAGGGAACCATCGTCATTCCCAAAGAGTATGCGCTGAGTAAACGCTTTGAACCCGTCCTGAAGCTTGATGCCACAGAATTCCAGCTACTTCTTAATATCATAGAAAAGCTGCGCCAGAATATAAGGCGGACGGATCACTTCTTCCAGAAAGCGCTGATAATAAACGAAGTCAGGAATTATACCATGGAGTTGGCCGATATGGGAATGCAGCGCATAAAATCATCAGGCGAAAAGTTGGAAATCAACCATCTGGAAGACCTGACTTTACGCTTCTTTGCCTTACTGGTAGAGAATTGCAAAAAGTGGCACGAAGTATCCGAGTATTCCACCGAACTGTGTGTCACCCCCGTTTACCTGTCGCGAACCGTTAAGTCGGTCACCGGAAAAACGGCCATGGACTGGATAAACAATGCCCGTATAGCCGAAGCAAAGATTTTGCTACGCAGAACCGATTTGAATGTGCAGGAACTTGCCGATAAGCTTAATTTCTCGGACCAGTCGGCCTTTGGTAAGTTCTTCAAGAAACATACAGGCAAATCACCGGTAGAGTATAAACGGCAATTATAGTTACACCGTATGGATAACCATTTGGCAAGTTATATTGTTATTATACATTATTCATTAAACATAGATCAGACATGTTACACTCTTTAAAAGACACCTTTACACTAAGTAATGGAGTAAAGATACCTTGTATAGGTTATGGTACGTGGCAAACCCCCGAAGGGCATATTGCCGTAGATTCTGTTGAATATGCCATTAAAGCCGGATACCGCCACATCGACACAGCAGCGGTATATGGCAACGAAGAGAGCGTGCGCCGTGGCATTGAAAACGCCGGTATCAAGCGCGAAGAACTATTTATTACCACCAAATTGTGGAATTCCAACCGCGGATACGACTCTACCATGCAGGCCTTCGACTCCAGCATGGAGAAACTGGGATTGGATTACCTCGATTTGTACCTAATTCACTGGCCGGCCAACGCAACCGACGGGGCAGATGTAAATGCCGCAACCTGGCGCGCCTTTGAAAAATTATACAAAGATGGCCGCATCAAAGCCATTGGAGTCAGCAATTTCCTCATACACCACCTGCAGGCACTCATGGATAAAGCAGCCGTATTGCCGATGGTAAACCAGATTGAGTTCCACCCCGGACAGATGCAAGAGGAAGTAACCGGTTTCTGCAAATCGCACAATATCCTTGTCGAAGGCTGGAGCCCGCTGGGCACAGGCCGCATGCTTAAAAATGAACAGTTGATGAGCATTGCCGAAAAGTACAATAAATCGGTAGCGCAACTCTGCATCCGTTGGTGCTTACAGAATGATGTCCTGCCGCTACCCAAATCGGTAACCCCCGAAAGAATAGTCGAAAACAGCAAAGTGTTCGACTTCGAGATTACGGACAGCGATATGGCAGCAATCAATAGCATGCCCTATATCGGTGGCTCGGGGCTGAACCCGGATAAAGTAAAATTCTGATTTGCCATTCCGGGCAGGAATCGCCCCGGAAAGCACATTGCACAGCGGCCTTTTGCGTGTATGTCTTACCCTAGAAAAAGTTGACTTAATAAAAGTTAATTATTTATGGGAACTCG
>DAMCMT010000167.1:0-3152 GCA_032108265.1 Bacteroides sp. | reverse complement strand
CTGATATTTTAAAGTGAAAGCAGAACGCTGACACAGTTTAATTTACACTACCTATATTTTCACTATATTTGTACCGTTAATAAAGTTGATACTTAGCATCTTCTATGTGTAAAGTGTTGGCTTAACAGCCGGGAAGTGGTTGCAACACTTTCCGGCTATTTTGTTTTTCCTTTCATAGTCTATCCATAAGCTTACTATTTATTGGTTAATTTAATATTTTACATTATTACTATAGTATTGCTCTCATTATTCTTGATGTATTTAAACTTATGACGTAATTGCAAAACTTTTAATACATGTTCAACACCGTCTTTAGTCCGGAATTTCCCCGTATATGGAAAATCCAATATTTTTGTATTGCGTACTTCAATTTTTGTATCGAAATAGAGTTCCAATTTTGTAAAGATATTCTTTACACTTTCGTTCTCAAATGAAATGATACCTTCTTTCCATAGGAACTGGTCAACATTACTCAGAGGTGCTTTTATTAATTTGCCATCTTTTTCGTAGACGTATGTTTGAGGGTCGAGTATCACTTTTTGCCGGGTATCAGGTGATATGACCTCGACGGCTCCTTCCAGTAATGCTGTTTCGAATATATTATTCTGGTGGTAGGCTTTTACATTAAATTCTGTTCCCAGAACCTTTATCCGGTAATCTTTGGCTGATACGATGAAATGATTGGCAGAATCTTTTTGTACATCAAAGAATGCTTCTCCGTTCAATTCAACACGGCGCTCGCCTTTGGTAAAGCGGGTTGGAAAGGTGAGCGAAGTCCTGGCATTGAGCCATACCCGGGTTCCATCTGCGAGATATATTTCGGTACGTTGACCCTCGGGGGAGTATACTGTTTGCATCTGTACCTCGGGTTCGGTTATTTTTTCGTTTTTTGGTAATAAATAGTAGGAACAGGCGAGGGCTAAAATAAAGATGGAGGCAATCTTCAGGAATCCCCACAGGATTTTGACGTGCTTTTTACGGACAAATGAAACTCTTGCTTCAGGTGCGTTCCAGATTGTTGCATCGTAAATGTACCGAAGCAACCGGTATTGCTGCATATTGGCTTCATCAGCATCAAGCCATCTAGCAATTTCATCTTTCTGTTGCTGGTTTAATTTGCCTTCTATATATTGCTGCAAAGTTTCTTTGTCCATATTTCTTTTTTAAGTGCTTCATATATAAAACGATTCCGGAAACAAACCTACTAGCCACGGAGTGTGTTAAAAAAATAAAAAGAGAATAATAGGGAGGTAATCCTGAAGATTTTCCCTCAGGCATTTTAACGATTTGGAGATATGGTAATCTACCCCTTTGATACTGATTCCGAGTTTTTCGGCAATTTCTTTTTTAGATAGGTTCTGGAAACGGCTCATTTCAAAAACGTTCCGGGTTTGCCCGGGTAATTTGATGAGTGTTTCACGAACAATCCGCTGAATATCATCCGCAAATATATTATCAGGATTGGTTGCTTCAAGGGTTGATATACGGATTTCCAATTCCCGTTTCCCGTATTCTGACAGTAGGGATAGGGTGTTTTCTTTTATACTTTGATGTTTCAGGTAATCAAGTGCTTTATTACGCAGAATAGTAAATAGTATGTATTTGGGGTTATCTATTGGTTTCTCCTGGTACAGTTCCCATAGTTTTACCAAAGCGCCCGAAGCGATGTAATCTGCCGTCCAATCATCGTGTACATAGGATTTGGCAAACAAAAGACATCTCTTGTAATAGGTAGTGTATATTTTTTTGAATTCGGCTTCTTTTGGGTTGTCCATTACGCGAATTACTTTGGTTCTTAACTCCGGCTTTGCGTTTACAAAGATAATAATGCAAATGAGTTTTTTATAATAAATTCATCAGTTTTGCAATACGGCACGCCTCCAGAGAATTTTTTACCCGTAATTTCTCCAGGATATTTTGGCGATGTCTGTCCACCGTATTTTTACTTATACATAATGTTTCGGCAATCTCTTTACTAATCTTGCCCCTTTCAATAAACTGTAATATTTCTTTTTCCCTGTTGGAAAGAATTTGGCTGTACTGTTCCTTTTCTGCCTTGATAACTTTTCCGGTGGAAGAGTTAAAAATTATACCCGGTGGAAGTTCTGCATGATAATCAGCATACGAATAATTATAAAGGCATAATGCCAGCCATAAATTTCCCGAAGGACAACTGCACACATAAAACATACGATGATGTATAGAAAGATAATTTCCCGATTTATCGCGCATTCTCATGTAACCGGATATGTGATAGTCTGAGCGTTCAGTAATGGGAAGTACCTTCAGTAAATGGAAAAAACGGAGTTCGAGCAAATGTTTTTCCGTTAGATCCTCCGGAAGAATGGTATTGAAAATATCCTCTTCCCAAATCGTATTTATAGTTTTGGGACTTTTCCGGCCGGGTATATCAAGTTTTTCGGCGAGTCTGCCATAAAAAATATAACTCTTATCCGACTTTAAATCACTTAGTACAGCTATTGAATTTTCCAGTTTGGCATAATTACGGGCAATGTATTTATAGTGTTCCAATAATAAAGATTCGTCCTTAATATCCTCAAACGGTTGATTTAATAGTTTTTCGTTCAGTGTAGCTACAACATTCATCTTGAAAATGGTCATTAATCAGTATTGCCTGTTAATTAACGGCTATCTACCTTTGCAAAGATAATCGTTTATATGGATATTTCGCCTCTATGGTAATATACCGCAAGATTATATTTATACAAATACATAATATCAGATGAAAAAAAATGTTTTTATAACCGGATTGATTTTAATCGCATCCTTATCAATTAAAACAATGGCACAAAGTCTTGACAGAATGCAATGGTTCAACGAACCGGAAAAATGGGAAACGAACGGCAATTCGCTTTCGATGTTTGTTACTCCACAAAGTGATTATTGGCGTATATCGCACTACGGCTTTACGGTTGATGATGCTCCTTTTATTTATACTACATACGGAGGAGAGTTTGAAGTAAAAGTCAAAATATCGGGCGACTATAAAGTGAGATTCGACCAATCGGGGTTAATGTTGCGAATAGACCATAAAAACTATATAAAAGCAGGTATTGAATATGTGGACGGGAAATATAATTTAACGTGAGTTCGATATAAGAAAATCATCAAAAAAATAGCATAATAGTCAA
>DAMCMT010000166.1:0-3173 GCA_032108265.1 Bacteroides sp. | reverse complement strand
TCAACACACTTTAGGGATAAGACAAAAAACAGTCAACCTAAATCAGGTTATTACAATTACACGGCCGGTCGCGTTGTATTACACGGCTGGTCGCGTTGTATTACACGGCTGGTCGCGTTGTAATACAACACGGGTCGCGTTGTAATACAACACAGGTGGCGTTGTAATACAAGGAAACAGGCAATTAACTAAGTACTTTTTTCCGGATAACTGCAAACCATCCCGCCAGTATAATACCCTTGGCAATGCTCGTAATACTGATAGCCCACCAGATACCATCAACCCCCCAACCGAGATGCGCAAACCAGATTGCCAGCGGTATCCGGAGATAATTGCAACTAACACTTATAATAGCAGGCGGCAAGGTACGGCCAAGACCGTAAAATACACCCTGGGTAGTAATTTCGAGCATCATAAACAACTGCGAATAACCTACGATGCGCAGATAATCGCCACCCGCCAGATACGCTTCGCGCTCGGGCACAAACACAGAGAACAATTCACTGCCGAAGAAAACGAAAAGCAGCGTGCAGAAACCTCCGAAAATAAAAGTCATCCACAACGTAGTACGCCATGATTTCATAACCCGGTCGTTCTTTCCGGCAGCATAATTCTGCGCAATGAAAGCACCAAGGCCAGTCGAGAAGCCCTGCGAAGTATTCCACGTAATAGACTCAATCTGTCCACCCGTAGTAAGCGAAGTAAGCCCGATATGTCCGCCCTGCGCCGATGCAGTACGCCCAAGGAACATATTTACGAAAGCAAACAGCGTATTGAAAGCAGCTACCGGAGCGCCCAGCTTGAATATCCGTTTCGAAAAGCGGCCCTCTAACCTGGTGAAGAACGGAAAGCGGTCCAGCAATACATCCCTTACACGCAACTGGTACACAAACAACAAGAAAACAATTCCCTGCGAAATCCATGTAGCATACGCTGCACCATGCACACCGAATTTAAATACAAAGATAAAAAGCGGATCAAGCAATATATTCAGTACCAGCCCCGTACCGCTGACGAAAAAAGGTATCGTACTTCGGCCCGAAGCATTATAAATACCCGTAAAGGCAGCCGAGAGGAAAATAAACGGAAAAGCCGTAGAAACAATACGCAGATAATCAACAGCATCACTGCTGATATGCGGCGCAAGCTTGTAAATACCAATGATAGGATTCGCAAACACGAAAAGAATACCCGCCCAGCAAACAGAAATAATAAAAGCAATAGTAACATTGTGCGAAGCGTAACCCCTTGCATCCGAAATGTTCTGTGCACCGATAGACTGAGCCACACTAACCTCGGAACCCACTTTATTTAATAAGGAAATAGAGTTCGACATCCACGTAAGTATCCCCACCGAGCCGATAGCCGCAACAGCCTCACTACCCAGCCGGCCCACCCAAGCCATATCCGTAAGGCTATACGCCATCTGGATAAACGAAGTAGCCATAATCGGAAGCGACAGGCTGAAAAGCTGTTTACGAATGGGGCCGGTAGTCAGGTTACGGATTCCTTGCATATCACACATATTTTTTCGGTCTGCAAAGGTACGGATTAAAGTGATAAATTATCAGTTTTGTGCTATGAGTTTGCCCTGAATACACAGAATTATTGAACGTATTACCCCCTCCAAACGTTATACATATCAAAAACTCATTATTCAAAACCCATAACTCATAACTTTATATGCCCCGCACATTAACATTCAAACTGAAACGAAAAGAATACGCTGCCGTTCCGGTAAAAGTCGACAGGAAGAAACTGTACGGCTGGACAGAAATCATCGCCCTCGACGAACAAGACCGTCCGTGCGAACTCGTTTCAACCGACGAATCGGGCCTCTATATCATCCCGCGCGGCGGAACAGCTATCGGCATCCTTTCGCCCGACGGCCGCTGGGTCGACCGTTCCACCCTGAAAACCGTTACCGACGATGGTTCCGAAGCCAAGAAGATAGCCTCAAGCTTTACGGTCACCATAACACTGAAAGAGAAAGTAACCCCCGAAGAATACCTGAACCACAGCATAACCGATTTTTACGAGTTAACCGACGCCCCCGGAGAACTGGTAAAAGCCATCGGGACAGATATTTATACTTTCGGCTACACCTACCTCGACAGTTACGAAACCACACCCGCCTTCCTTATGGTATCCGGTGGCACCCTTTTCCTGTTACTTGGATACCGCAATCGCTTTGAATTGCTCTGCCTGGGCGATTGCGAAAAAATCGACGACGACGACGATGACTTCATCGACGTTACCGAAGACGACATAGATTTCTCCATGTTCTAAAATAATTCCGAATGAAAGCCATACATATAGCCAACTCCAAAAAGCGCGACGCCGAAGTAGCCGTCGAACAACAGGTAAAGCGCAGCCACATCCGCACCGTGTTGCCCGATGGTAGAGAGAAAACAAGCGTACGCATACTTAAAAACACCGTTCAGCACGAATTCGATGTACTGTTGCAGGAGTTCGACGGCAGCATGGCCGATATCGAATCGGCCCTGATAACCGCCGACCCCGAAATAAATATGGAAACCACAGGCCGCAAACTACGCCGCACCCGCAAGCTGTACATCGACCGGGATAATAACATTGCCTACCGCATCAACCTCTTCCAGGTAGTTTACAACGCCGACGGGGAAGAAATTGAACGGCGAGACATCAATAAGCTGCCCGCCAACATAAACAGCGAAGTACCTATAAAATGGACATCCAAACGTTTCAGCCGCGATGAAGCCATCCGCCGTTTCGTGTTTTCGCGTAAGTACCAGATACGCCACATCAACGGTGTAACCTTTGATTTTCTATTTAATATGGCCAAAGAGCTGGCCCAAAGCCAGTCGATGATGCTTGTCGGCGCCGGTTCGCGTGGGATAGATCCCATCCTGCTCACCCGTGGCGGACAGCCATACCGGGGATTCCTTGAAGGCAGGGTCGGGGATGACCGCTACGCGCTGATATTGCATCTGTCTGATATTGAACTGAAAAAGTTATAAGTGTTGAGTTAAGTAACTGTTCATAATAACTTAACCTTATAATTTATGGAACACAGAGACACAGAGGCACAGAGTTTTTTTATTGTAACCAGTATGTATGGCAAGTATCTGATTGAAAGACTCTGTGCCTCTGTGTCTCTGTGTTCTAAAAAGAATATATTAACTAATTATGAA
>DAMCMT010000165.1:0-3258 GCA_032108265.1 Bacteroides sp. | reverse complement strand
ATTAACTAAAATTTATGCATAAACAACCCCACAAGAATACGGGATGATCCGGAACAAATTCATCTTATTATATATACCATGAAAACACTTACCATTATCTTCCAGCAATTCAGAATTATGTACCTTACTTATCGTTTCCGGCGGGCTTTACGCAGGCAACGTTATTTACTTCGGCAAATGACGAAACATTATTCCTTTGATTTGCGTTCGCGTAAATCTTTTCCGGTTTTAGATTTGATGTTGGCCATTATTGAAATAGCCGGGATACATGAAATTAAAGTTGGCGAGCAGGAAATAACTTTTCCGGTAAACCCGCTTGTTAATGAATTCTTGGGCGATAAATTACCTACACGCGTTGTATTATTCCGTAATATCATTTCTGTTCGCAAACTCAATGGCTATATATGGATACTATCTCGTAGTGGATTGATTTATGGCTTTTCGACCACCTCAAAGGAGTGTTTTATTGATTATATGTTTCCGGATGTAGCGAATATAAAGTTGCCGCGATGGTGGGGAAAGTTCCGGATGAATACTGTATAAAGTAGGGTATAAAAAATGCCAGGTAGGAAAGCGAGAAGTGCTACCAGGAACTTTATAAGAACGCCCAGTCTTATTCTGAAGATTTATACGCCACGGAGTGGCAGGTTAATTCAGCCCAGGGCAACGCCCTGGGTAACTGGGGCTGAATTAATCTGCCACTTCGTGGCGACTGCTGATTACCCTACAGCCACGTACGCCCCTACAGGTGGATTATTTATTTTTTAATATCTCAACTGTATCCGCAGCAATCGTAAACTCCTCATCCGTTGGAATTACGCAAACCTTCACGGTTGCATCTTCACTACTGATTACAGCTTCTTCGCCGCGGATGTGTGCATTTACTTCTTCGTTCAGTTTTATGCCCAGGAACTCAAGCCCCTGGCATACCTGCCGGCGCATAGGTTGCTGATTTTCGCCAACACCACCGGTAAATACAACGATATCCACACCGCCCAGTGCAGCAGCATAACTACCAATGTATTTCTTGATGCGGTAGCAGTACATTTTATCGGCCAGGATGGCGCGCGGATTGCCCTGGTCTACGGCATCGCAAAGTTCGCGCATATCCGAAGATACACCCGAGATACCCAGTACACCGCTTTCTTTGTTCAGTACATCCGAAAGTCCGGTACGGTCCAGACCCTCTTTCTGCATAATATGCATCAGCAATCCCGGGTCGACATCTCCGCTGCGGGTACCCATAATCAGTCCTTCAAGCGGGGTAAGGCCCATAGAAGTGTCGATCGATTTGCCATCTTTTATGGCTGCAATAGAACCACCGTTTCCAACGTGGCAGGTAATAATACGTTTGCCAGCAGGGTCTACACCCAGGAATTCGCATACACGTTTGGATACATAGCGGTGGCTGGTACCGTGGAATCCGTAACGGCGGGCAGCGTATTTGGTGTAATATTCGTAGGGAACACCGTACATATACGCATAGTCGGGCATTGTTTGGTGGAATGCTGTGTCGAACACACCCACTTGCGGCACATTAGGCATCAGTTCCGAAATGGTATAAATACCTTTCAGGTTGGCCGGGTTGTGCAACGGAGCCAGATCCGAACATTCAACCATCTGGTTAATAACATCTTTGGTAATCAGCACAGAACTGTTGAACTTTTCGCCCCCGTGTACCACGCGGTGTCCTACGGCAGTTATTTCGTCGAGCGAACTGATGCAACCATATTCTTTACCGGTAAGTACATCGAGTATAAACTCAATTCCGGCCGTATGCTCTTCAATATCATGTTTGATTACTTCCTTTTCTCCGTTCGGCAACGTAAGTTTAAGGAACGAACCTACCAGACCGATTTTTTCAATCCCTCCCTGGGCCAGTACTTCGTTACTGTCCATGTCGAAGAGTTTATATTTAATTGATGAACTTCCACAGTTCAATACGAGTACTTTCATTATGCGTTGTTTTTTCTGTTTTTATCTGAAAGAGCCTGGTTGGCGGTAATAGCAATCATTTTATAGATATCGGAAATGGAACATCCACGCGAGAGGTCGTTTACGGGTTGAGCCATACCTTGCAGGATGGGGCCTACAGACTCTACATCGCCCAATCTTTCGGCCAGTTTGTAACCGATATTCCCTACTTCAAGGCTGGGAACAATGAGCACATCGGCTTGTCCTGCAACCGGAGAACCCGGAGCCTTGCGTTGTGCAATAGTGGGGATGAGGGCGGCATCGGTCTGCATTTCGCCGTCGATACACAATGTCGGGTCCATTTCTTTCGCCAGGCGGGTAGCCTCGACAATTTTGTCAACCGCTTCGTGTTTGGCCGAACCTTTGGTCGAGAAGCTAAGCATGGCAACTTTAGGAACATCAAGCCCCAGTACAGCATTGGCAGTGTGCGATGTGCAAACGGCAATCTGCGCCAACTGTTCTACATTTGGAACAGGCGTTACAGCAACGTCGCTTATGATTAATACCCCGTCTTTACCGAATTCTTTGTGGCGTGTTATCAGCAACATGGCTCCCGAAACGGTGGTTATGCCCGGTTTTGTTTTGATAATCTGCAAAGCTGGGCGAAGTACATCTCCTGTAGTATTGCGTGCGCCGGCAAGCTGTCCGTCGGCATCGTTGTTTTTCACGATGAGGCACCCCAGGTACAACGGGTCGAGAATCACCTCACGGGCTTTTTCGATCGTCATTCCTTTCTTCTGGCGCAATTGAAACAAAAGTTGCGCATATGTTTCTTTCTTCGGATGATTTTCGGGGTCAATGATTTCGGCTTTGTCGATGTTCGGCAGGTTCCACTGTGTAGCTAGGTTTTTGATTTCAACCGGGTTTCCCAGTATAATTAGGTGTGCTATTCCTTCTGCCAGAATTTGGTTGGCAGCTCTCAATGTGCGTTCTTCCGTTCCTTCGGGAAGCACGATGCGTTGGGGAGTCGCTTTTGCGCGCGCGACGATTTCGCTGATTAAATCCATGAACAAATTGTTATAAATAATTCGATATATTACAGGTAGATGTGTTAAACACCCTGCAAAATTACACAAAATTGCAATATGCACATTGCAATATCCTGTGTTTTTTGCGCGGAATTGAAATTATTTGATTATTTAACAATTGGGAAGTTGGAGAGTATTTTGCCAGATGTATTTATAGTTCGGCAATGTATTTAGGCAAGTTTCAATTAATACCGCATATTCCAGCCGGAACGGCTGTTAATCTTGGTAGCCCGTTGCTTTAGCATCGGGGTGATAA
>DAMCMT010000164.1:0-3275 GCA_032108265.1 Bacteroides sp. | reverse complement strand
ATGAACGGATATTCCCTGACCGACAGAATGAGAAAGACCCGGCAATGGATCAAACTCACAGCCATCGAGCAAGCATTATTCTATGAACTTTTAGCCATCTGCAATGAAAAGAAATGGCGCGAAGAATTCCAGTGTTCCAATGCAAAACTTACCCATGCGTTAAACATCAGTGAAAATACGCTGATAAAATCGCGGGAAACATTAATAAAAGCCGGACTACTTAATTATCAATCCGGAAAAAGCAACCATACCGCAAGTTCGTACTCCTTTACTACTGCAAATACTACAGTAGTAACTACTGCAAACCAACTGGTACCAACTACTGCAAACGAAAGAGACTATATAAACATTAATTCTTTTAAAACCCCCTCTATCCCCAACCAAGAGAGTGAGAGTATTAAAGACCGGTTACTAGCCGATGAGAGATGGAAAAAACATACCGCCCTCCAATCAGGTATGGGCATCGCATTCCTACAGATACTGCCCGCACAACTCGAAAGTTTCTTCCAATACATCACAGCCACCGGCGAAGAACACACCGTACAAACCCTCTCCGACGCCAAAAGACGTTTCTTCTGGTGGTGGAATAAACTAGGTAAAAAAACTTATGAAAGCAAAAACGACACCCCTCAAACCTACATCTGGTAACATTATGCCCCAGGCAATAGAAATCGAAAAAGCAGTTCTCGGCGCCATTATTAACTTCGGCAATGCCTGGGACCAAGTATCCTTCCTCACCCCAGCTATGTTCTACGACTACCGGAACCAGGACTTATTCCAAGCCATCGCCTCAATGAAAAAGAATAACCAGGCCGTAGACCTCCTTACCGTAACCAATGAAATATTCTCCCAGGGCAAAAATGAGGAAATAACACCCTATTTCATTACCAGCCTTGCAACACGGATCGTATCCGACATGCATATTGTTGAACACGCACTGATATTGAAAGAAAAGTACCTGCAACGCCAGCTTATCGAGCTTACTATGCAAGTACAAAGCAAAGCCTACGCCGGCACCGAAGACATTGACGACCTTCTTTTCGACACCGGAAAACAAATCGAAAACCTCCAGGAAATACTCGTAGGGCGGATGGAAGAATCCTCTTACCACGAAATCACCCGCCTGTTTTACGATGACATCCAAACCCGCATCACCCGCTACAACACCAACCTGCCCACAGGGATCGACACCGGGCTTACCGAATTAAACTACCTCACCTCGGGCTGGCAAGGCTCTAACCTCATCATCCTTGCCGCCCGTCCGGCCATGGGTAAAACAGCCATGGCACTGCACTTTGCCCATTCGGCAGCCCGGGCAGGCACCCCTGTATTAATCTTTTCGCTCGAAATGTCCAAAGTAAGCCTATACAATCGTTCCGTCCTCTCCGTGAGCAACGGCGGTATCAACCCCGGCCACCTCAAAACGGGCAACCTGGCCGATGAACTCTCGCTCATAGATCAATCCGTAGCCCGTATATGCAATCTGCCCATCTACGTCGACGATAATGCCAGCCTTACCATGGACGACATACGTGCCAAAACCCGGCTATTGAACAAAAAAAGAAAGTGCGGCATGGTAATCATCGACTACTTGCAACTCGTTACACCCGAGAAATTGCGTACCGCTAACCGCGAGCAGGAAATAGCCACCATCAGTCGCCAGGCCAAACTCCTGGCCGGGGAACTCGGCATACCCGTTATACTCCTGTCGCAGCTCAACCGCGACCTCGAAAAACGGCAAAACAAACAGCCCCAACTAAGCGACTTGCGCGAATCGGGCTCCATCGAGCAAGATGCCGATATGGTACTGTTCATCCACCGCCCCGGATACTACGGCCAGGTAATAAGCGATCAGCAAGGCAACCCGATTGAAAATGCCGGAGAGCTAATCATTGCCAAATACCGCAACGGAGCCATCGGGAAAGTAAAATTCAAACACGATGATACGCTGACGCGGATCTTTGATTTTTAACTCATAACAGGAAATAAATGATGGAAACGGGATTGACCCGCACGGTGTAGGGGCAGGCCTTGTGTCTGCCCTATGAAAATGGTTTGCAATGCATACACCTTGCGGAATACCATGCGGTATGTGGGGCGGACACAAGACCCGCCCCTACGCCATGCGGATCAAAACCATCAAAACAGAAAATAACAAGTAACAACCCTTTAAAACCCCAAACAACCATGAGCTTAAACAACAACACAATAAACCAGCTAACCGACGAACGTGAACGCGCCTTCAAACTTTTCAGGGAAATGTACGGACGTTTAGATAAATTAATTGTCGCCATCTACCGCCCCAGCCTATATACCCTCAGGGAATATGAAAAAATCGTACGGGAATACCGTATTCTTCAACCCAAAGCCGACCGGCTGGAAGATCGACTCCGCCAGAGATACCCCATCAAAGGCATTGACAAACTATTAGCCTGGATGAAAAGCAACCCCACGGGCGACTGGATAGATGAAGACAACCCGGACGATGAAGAACCCAACTGGAACGAACCCGATTGGGAAGAACCCGACTGGAGCGAGCCCGAATTCTGACACAGGTATATCCAAAAAAAGAACCAGCGACAGCCATCTATAAGCTGTCACTGGTTCCGGAAAGAAAAACTACTGTTTTTGGTACAAAGAAACTACTGTTTCTCTCAGGAGGAACCCTGGTTTTTCCTACTAAGAAACCCTGGTTTTTCTATATAAAAAACTACTGATCCTCTTTAGAAAAACCCCGGTTCCTCTTTACAAGAACCCTGGTTCCTGGTTAAGCATTCGGGTCGGGTGTAAAGCCACCGTCGTCTCCGGAGTTACCTCCTTCATTGCCCGACGAGGCCGAACCAGTATTGAGACTTGCCAAACTCTGGTAGGACACACGTTCCGTCAGGGCGCGGGTGATTCCACCGTTACCCGACCGGCGGGTGTATTCGGGAGTAAATTGGCAACGCAGACCAGCAATTTGCGTGCTGCTTACCTCTTCTTCCGTCTTCACCCCATTACCACCCGCTTTCGCTACCATGGTAAAAGTGCCAAGTCCATCCAGCTTCACGCTCTGGCTATTCAGAAGATAATCGCTCAACACTTCAGTAAGTGTGTACATTACATTCTGAACATCGCCAACCGTTAATGATGTAGCCCATGCAATTTTGCGGGCCACTTCCGGCGTGCTCACTGTACCCATTTTAACCAGCCTGGGATAATACAAATGCTCACCCTCTTTGGTAGGGTGTCCAGTTTTTGTCGTTTAATCCTTTACTTCTTTTTTGTGAGGTATT
>DAMCMT010000163.1:0-3300 GCA_032108265.1 Bacteroides sp. | reverse complement strand
AATAATGGCCGTGCATGGCGTTTCCATAAATCAGATAGTGGAGTTTATTCATGGACGGAGATTACGGATAAGTACTTATTGGATGCGCTGAATATTGCCATAGAAGGACGAGATAAGGCAAAAGAAAAATGTCGTAACTTCGTAATTCAACCTACTGTTGCGGATGCATATGATGTGGGGGATACATGGAGTAATGCAACATGGAATAATGCGGATGGTACATATCTTTATAATGACGATTATTTGGTGGCAACCTCGGATAAAGCGGCGGGGAAACCTTTTAGCATAGCGCATTGGAAGCCAGTCAATAAAGCTACTACCTCTTTTCTGGAAATGCTTCCCGATCAGATAATGTTGGGGGTAGCGCCGTCGCTTGAAGAAGCAAAAAAGGTAGCCGACCAGGCAATAAGTGATGCTAATAATGCATATAATGAGGCCGCAAAAGCTTTAGGTTTGGCTAACGATGTAGATGGAAGGGAAAAAAATACTTCAAAATCCGTATCAATATTGAGAACAGACGTGAATAATATAACGGCTACGGTAGGTAAAATTGGCTTTGATAGCAATGGCAAAATTACTACCATTAATACCTCAGGATTGGTTACTACTGGTGAATTCAATAGTTTGCTTTCAAAGAAAGTTACTTTTGATAATGAAGGCAAAATAACTAACATCAATAAGGCAGGGTTGGTTACTACCTCTGAAGGAAATAGTTTATGGGCTTCAAAGAAAATGGAAAGTGGAAAAGAAATTATATCTTCCATTAATCAGACAGCTGAGGCTGTTACAATTGATGCCAGTAAAATTAATTTAAATGGAAAGGTAACGATTAATTCTTTGAATTCGGACTTACAGGGAAAGATCAATGAAAAAGTCGATAAATCAACAATAATAGACGGTGATCATATTAAGACTAGTCTTATCAATACAGATGAAATAGTAGCTAGGAATATTGAAGCCACAACAGGTAAAGTCGGATATTTTTCTATTAATAATGAAGGGCTTTATTATGGATCACCGAGTAAATGGAGCGATAATAATTATAAGCAAAATTTATCTTCAATAACTCCTGGACTTATTAGACTACAGAGACAAATAAGTGTTCCTTCTTTTGGAACGATAGCGAATGTAAAGGTTGGGATTGGAGATGGAGCTGACCCAAGTTCTACAGGTGATAGTTTGTGCGACTGTGCAGGTTATTTTTATCGGAATATGAATGCATACTCTAATGATTATTATAAACCGGCAGTAAAAATAATAAGTGATAACGTTGCTAATCGTGATGTTGCGTTATATACCAAAGGAGCTATTGTTTGTCATGGAGGTCTTGTCTCTGCTGGACATTTTAATAATGCTAATGATGTTACTGTATTGGATTTTTCTTTTGGTACCACTGTTCTCATCGCCAACTCAGTCCATCGGTATGTATATCTACCGACATTATCTAACATGAAACAACTACTCAATACAACAACACGTTTCATTGTTCCTGTAAGATTAGTCGCTCAATATAATAATTCAAAAAGTTATGTTGTAGCTTTTCAGGATAATCAAACCAGTCTTTATTTTAGGAATTATAATGGTGGTAAGCATGGGGAATCAATTGAAATGGGTTCAGGAGATATACTTGAATTACTTTTAATTTGGGACGGAACAAATTATTATGCTCAGATGATGAATCGAAGTTATTAAGAGAATTAAATAATTAAATGAACATTATGAAAAACTCAGCAAATCCCACCAGCCCCCAATCTTCCCCTCGTCGCGGCTTCATCCGCTTCTCCGCCCGCCCTTTGCGCGTCGACGACAACGGCAAACTAAGTTGCGTCCGCATCAGCCGACAGATGGAAAGCACTACCGATGCCCTGCGCGTCGACGAGATTCAACAAGTGATAGCCGCATTATCCCATATCACCGCATCGGGAAGTATTAACAACAACTTTACTTACACTTTCCCCCTACAGTTAGGATAGGAAAATGAGTGAGGTACAGTCAGGTAAAGTGAGTTAAAGGACTCTCTAACTCACTTTTACCTCACCCTTACCTCACTCAATCAACCCATTTAAAAACTTATTAAAAAACCGAAGAAAGTAAAAGAGTAAGAGAAGAGTGACTATACCTCACTCCCTACCTCACTCTTTATCTCACTTCTAAACTTAAAAACAAATTATGGACAGATTAGATATCAACCAAAAGCGCGAGGGCGATGAACTTACCGCCCCCGAATGGAACTCGAACGTCGACAAGATCAATGAAATCGTCGATGCCCTGAACGGTTCCAGCACCGTACAACGCAGAATCTTTGTACAAAACAACCTCGGCTCCAAGAACCTGGCTGCCCAAACCGGCAAACCCTGCATATTGGACTTTACTTTTATCAGCCAGGAGAGATACTCTTACAACGACCCCTACGAGAATACCGGCGAGCGCGGAGCATGTACCATATCGGTAAAAAATTCCCAATACAAGGAATTCACCCAGGTACTGAAGTACAACGTTGCCGCCTCCGTACCCCAGAGACTCGATGTAACTGAATATCTTACTTCCGGCGTTAACCAGATTATGATTAACATCACTGGTGAGATAACCCAGGAAGCCACGCCCCCGTATGTGTATAATATTCAGCTCACATCACTGGGCATCGAAGCATCCAACTTCCGTTGGTGGCAAGCCTATGCAGGCAATATCACCCTGCCACTGCTTATCAGTGGTAACATCAGCAAAAAGCTTCACGTCTCTATTCAAGGAAAATCAAGTAATTACAAGGCCGAATATTCAACCAATATCGGTACGGCTACCTATGTAGAAACCGCTTATAATTACTCCATCCCGCATCCGCAGGCAGAAGGTGTATACACCATTAATGCCTGGTTGTCCAACTCGGACGATTCCCTGCAAACCAAAGCAGTATCTTTTGAAGTAATGTGCTCCACGCCGGTAAACCTGCGTAAATTGGTGGCTATTAACAACAAAGCAGAACGATTGATTAACTGGTCGGAAAATACTGCGTTCGACTATGCCATTTATGACGGAATGGCTACCTCTACCAGTGCTACCTTTACTGTGAAGAAAGACAAGGAAGTTGTGTACCGTTCAGTTGAAAATGCTATCCCCACCGGCACGAAGTTGACATTCTCTTTTCCGATGGACATTGAAACAGACGATGAAGCAGACTTCAACGTTGAAATTGACATTCTTGATAAAAATGACGCGAGAATAATTGAATTCATCCCCTTTGAAGTCGGCAACTCCACCGGTTACTCCGCCGCCGCCGGCGCCGTTTTCTATATGAACCCCCGG
>DAMCMT010000162.1:0-3411 GCA_032108265.1 Bacteroides sp. | reverse complement strand
TAAAGCAAAAATAAAACTTTTTGAGAAAACCCACAAGAATACGGGATGATCCTTTGTTCCTTGATTGAATGCAAAACCCGACCTTATTATAACAATCCAAACAAAAAAAGGGCATGGCAGCTACACATCCAATCAGATCTAGGCAACCGCCAGGCCCCCACAACCCTTGAATAGTAACCCCACGCCCATCCGGTATATTACAAATAAGAATATACAGCGAGCGTGAGATTATATTCTGGTGATTGTGGTCTAATTGGCGGTTTTTAGATCGTACCGAGAAATAATCTCACAAAAATATGTCACCACGATCATATCGTGG
Source organism: Bacteroides sp. (assembly GCA_032108265.1). Taxonomy (GTDB): domain Bacteria; phylum Bacteroidota; class Bacteroidia; order Bacteroidales; family Bacteroidaceae; genus Bacteroides. The sequence continues at coordinate 3,092 of DAMCMT010000162.1, read as the reverse complement.
TATATAGATGCAAATCTACAAAATGATTTCCGTAATAACAAATATCATCCCCGCGACCGTATCTCCCTACGCATAAATGTAATATACGAAAGGGCGAAACATACCAGCGTAACGGCTACCAGTCCGGTAAGTTGCGGCCATACCACGAGTAAACTTTGCCCCAGGGGCAACGGACTTGGTATTGCACCAACCACCTGCTCCATTGTCAGCGGGCCCAGGCTGCGTACCGAAGGCATCAGCAGGGTATTGGTTATTTCGCTGTACAACTCGCCGGGCGAGAGGCGCAGCAGGTTGAGCATCAGGTTCTGGAATTTCACGATATACACCGGGTGAGCGGTTTCGGGTGGTGCCAGCGCACGGCCTATCATGTTGATTATCATGGTGTAAAACACACTGAAAAACAACCACACTGCAATGCCTGCCAGTGCCGAAGTGGCTGCCTGGCGGAACTTCAGCGAGAAGAAAATAGACAGGCTGAGCCAGAGTGCCACGTAGAATACACTCATCAGCAGGAAGAAGACAATGCGAAGAAATTCACCGGCTGTGGGCGGTATGCCGATGGCAATAAGCCCGAAACCGACTACAAGAAATCCCAGTGCAAATAGCAAAATAGTAATCACTGCCAGGGCAGCGGTGAACTTAGCATTTATCAGGTAATCGCGGTGTATGGGCTGGGATAGTACCCGGCTCAGTGTTCCGCGGTTTTGTTCGGAATTAATGGCATCGAACCCCAAGGCAATACCTAGCAATGGACCCAGAAAGCTAAGGAAAACCGCGAACGAGGGCAGTACCCCATCCGAAGCCGTGAACAGCTTGAGGAAGAGGAACGAGCCGTCGGGGTCGTTCGGTTTAATGGCCGAGCCAATATTGGTAAGGGCGGTATAGAGCGAACCCATACAGGTTAATGCAATGATAATAACCAGGATGAGGAACCGCCAACTACGAATGTAGTCGGAAATTTCCTTGGCTACAATAACCCGGAAGGGGCTGTTGGTGGTATGTTTTGTCATAGGTTTCCTCCTTCGAAATATTGGTTATACACTTCGTCCAATCCATGTTCCTGCTTGTGCTTTTCGGTCAGGGCGATGTCGGCTACCAGTCGCCCGGTGCGGAACAGCCCCACCCTGTCACACACCTGTTGCACCTGGTTGAGGTGGTGCGACGAGAACAGCACAGTGTGCCCTTCTTCACGGCTCAGGCTCAGAATCAGTTCCATGAATTCGCGTACCCCTGCGGGGTCAATTCCGGTAGTAGGTTCGTCCAGGATAACCACTTCGGGGTTCTTTATCAGTACATCGGCTATTCCGAGGCGTTGCCGCATACCTTTGGAGTATTTTCCGGCTTTCTTTCCGGCTTCGCCTTGTAAGCCAACACGCTGTAACAAAGCAAGGGCACGTTCGTCGGCTTCGCGTCGGCTATATCCGTTCAGCATGGCGGTGTACCGCAGGTTTTCCAGGCCGGTCATATCGTCGTAAAATCCTACATCCTCGGGCAGGTAGCCCACCTTGCGCTTCACCTCTATCGGGTTGGTGGTGGCATTGATACCGCATACGGTTACCGTACCCGCATCGGGGTCGGTAAGTCCAAGCATCATCAGTATGGTAGTAGTTTTTCCGGCTCCGTTAGGACCCAGCAGTCCGAATATCTCGCCCTGGGCAATGCTCAGGTCGAGATTATCTACGGCGGTATAATTGCCGTACTTTTTAGTCAGTCCGGCAAGTTCAATCACGGGTGTTTGCATGGCTTACCTCCTTCCGTATTTGCGGAACAAGAACCAGATAATACCCAGCACGGCTACAATGATGATGATGCCCGTCCACCCCCAGATCATAGGAGTTTTAACCGACATACGGAAGTCGGCTGATGAATTTGCCTCGGGGTTCCGTGCTTCCATCTTGGCAATGTAATCGCCCGGAAGGGCTTTTTTGGATGCTTTGACGGTGGCTTTTACTTCGGCGGTTTCGCCGGGTTTGAGGCTTTCAATCTGTTCGGGCGAGAAGTCTACTTCCCAGTCTACGGGTTTGCTCGATGATAGTTTAACTTCTTTCAGTTCGGCCGAGCCGGTGTTTTTCACTACCAGGTCGATTCGTTTTGTGCTTCCGGCAGTTATGTCGGTACTTAATAATCCGCGGGGGGTAGTGAGTTGAACTTCGTACGAGCCGGTTATCACAACTTCGAATTCAATATCGCCCGATGTGGTTCCCGTCGATGCCCGCACGGGTATTTTATAGGTTCCGGCCTCGATGGTCGATGGCGGGGTAATATCAATGTTGATATTCTCGGTTCCGTTTGGTGCAACCTGAGCCGATGTAGCTTGTTTATGACTTACTTTGAAAACTACATTCCACCCCCGGGGTGCATTAGCCGTCAGGGCGTAGAGTTGTTGCTCGGCGGTACTGTTTTTCAGGGTAGCGCTGAATGTGAATGTAGCTTTAGAGTTACCTTGCATATTAGGCTGCGTGGTGGTAAACTCGGTTTTGTAGGTTCCCTGCTCGGATACAACAACGGTAAGGGGCAGTTCGCCCAATCCGTCGGCCGATACCGTGAAGCGGTAGGTGCCTTTGTTCACTTTCTGGGGCACCTGTACGGTAAGCGAAAAGTTCTTTTTCTCGTCGGGTAGTACGGACAGTTCCTTGATGGTAAATCCGCCGGCTTTCATGTCGTACGTCCAGCTACGGGGTAGTCCCTGGACTTGCAGCGAGGCATTCCTGACCTCCTGGGTCTGGTTAATTACGTCGATACTGTAGTTGATTGATTCGCCCGGAGGAACAGAAATCTGAGTGTAGGGGGTGTAAAGAATTACTTTTTTTACTGTTTCTTCTGCCTGTAGGTTTGTGGCAGTAACTCCGGTTAACAAAAAGAAGAATAATAAATTTAAGTAGTTCAATCGCATTGTCATACAAATAAGATTTTTAAAAATTAAATGAATTATCAATACGAAGCACAAAAATATAGAATGGAAATATTAATTGCTTTTAATGTTTTCAAAAAGTTTTAAAAGCGAGGATGCAGCTTGTCGGACAAACGGTATCTCGGTGCGAAGGATATTATTTCCACTCAAAACACAAGAGAAATGATTTAGATGTAGAGAC
>DAMCMT010000161.1:0-3793 GCA_032108265.1 Bacteroides sp. | reverse complement strand
TTAATTCTCAATTCTCAATTCTCAATTCTCAATTCTCAATTTTCAATTTTCAATTCTTCAACAGTACCTCGTCGATAGCCTGCTTAAATGTAGCTTTCGGCAATGCCCCCTGTGCCATTTGCGGTTGTCCTTCCATGGGGATGAACAGCAGGGTAGGGATGCTTCGTATGCCGAATGCGGCGGCAAGTTCTTCTTCCTCTTCGGTGTCTATTTTGTAAATATATATCTGCCCGTCGTACTCTTCGGCCAAATCGTCGAGGATAGGGGCGATGGTTTTACAAGGGCCACACCATGAGGCGTAAAAATCAACGATGGCAGGTTTATCACCCAGATATTTCCATTCGGAGGGCGACTCTTCGTAATTGGCAACTTTTGTCAAAAACTCTTGCTTGGTTAGATGTATTGTTTTCATATTAGTGTTACTGTTTTTTTGTTTATTATTTGAATTACTGCATGATACTGAAATAAGTATCAAGACGATTAGTGATAAAATATTCTTATTCATAACCTTTCTTATTACCGTTTCGTATTGGTGTTTTCCTGAAAGGCATTGAATACAACTGCTCCCAGAATTGCTCCCCATATGGTTGTTGCTACGGGCGAGGATGTTATCGGACAACTACCCGTCTGGCAGCCTATGTAATACCAGAAGAGGAATCCTCCGACGGCACCCGCAAGTATGCCTATCAGGGTCAAACTGTTTCTTTTGATAATTCTTTTTATTCTATCCATAACTTCATCCTTTCTTGTATGTAACAATCTTAATGCGGAGAAATGTTTTGCAAAGATAGGTGGTATGTATTGATTTACAAATAGTTAATTGATTTTATCAATTGAAAGGGAAGAGTGATAGTTTATTCCTAACAGTTTGTGGCTGTAAATAGATGCGAATGTTTGTAAGTTATTCTGAATGGAGTGTAGGGAAGGTCCGAAAGCGATATGCATACACGATCTGCCTTATATGCATATACGATACTACCTTATATGCATATACGATCCTACCTAATATGCATATACGATTTACCTTATATGCATATACGATTTGCCTTATATGCATATATGATTTGCCTTATATGCATATACGATTTGCCTTATAAAAAAAGGGCACCCCAATATTATGAGAGTGCCCTTACCGTTGTTAATAATTATTTATCTTACTTCATCCGCACTACCCGGATACCCGTAACATTTTTATCACGGTCCAGTACCCTGCTAAGCACGAGGCGGTCTACCACCACTTTCTTTTCTTTGGAAGAGGCGTGCAGTAAGTGCAGGTTGCCTTTGATGTAGATAGCGATGCCCATGTGGCTTACATCCAGGCCGGGACGGTTGGTGGTAAAGGCGATGATATCGCCGTTTTTAATCCAGTCCAGTCCTTCGGCGGGAACGTTGGCTTTGGAAACGAAAGGAACTCTCTGTCCGGATATACGCCTTTCGATTTCGGCCATTTTGGATACGTTCGAGGGCGAGTTGGCCAGATGTTTGTACAACTCGGGGTGCGTCGACATGAAGTTAACCGATACCGGAGTCGTTTCCTTGCTATGGGCGGCGGTTACATCTTCGATGGTTCCTTTCTTTACATTATCGCTTATCCATTCGGTGATGTAGTGCAGGCGCGAGGTGTAACCGTCGATTTTGCCGTCGCGGTAGCGGATTTTCTCCAGGTTTTTGGCGAATTCGCTTTCCTGCATATCGTCGCCCTGTTCCTCGCACATGGACATGGCCAGTACGTACTCTACTAAGGTGGTACAGTCCACTTCGTCGGCATTGATAATTAATTCTTCTTGTGTTGATTCTTCTAGTGTGTTGGCGCCGTATGGAGTATCCAGATATCCTAATGCGTTATTTAACATTGGGTTTGCTTCGGTTTGGGCCATTGCGGGGGCACTCAAAAATGCGGTGGCGATGGCTGCGAAAAAGACTTTCTTCATAATTACGATTATTATATAGTTAATTTTTAGAGTTTACTGGTTTTCATGCTGGCTTTGATGAAATAGATAATCAACAGGGCATAGGCTGCGAGCGATACTATTTCAGACCATGAGTTGCCGAGCCATGTTTCGTTCACGAAGTTGTATCCGGCAAAGCGGATACCGGCACTTACTACGCCCATCAACGCGCCACCGGCAATAAATCCGGAGGCAATCAGTGTGCCTTTTTCGCCGCGGGCTGTATTCACACTCTCGTCTTTACTGCGGCTGGTAACGTACCAGTTGATGGCTCCCCCCACTACAAGGGGTATATTAAGTTCGAGCGGGATAAACATACCGAGTGCGAAGGCAAGCGCGGGAACTTTGAACAGCGTGAGTAAGATGGCAAGTACTGCACCGATGCCGTACAGCAACCAAGGAGCGTTTACACCACTCATTAACGGTTCGATAACCGCTGCCATGGCATTAGCCTGAGGTGCGGCAAGGTCTCCGCTGGTGAAACCGTATGTTTTGTTCAGGATTATCATTACACCACCCACGGTTGCGGCCGATACGATGGTGCCGAGGAATTTCCATGCTTCCTGTTTGGCGGGAGTGCTGCCGAGCCAGTAACCGATTTTAAGGTCGGTTATAAATCCGCCTGCCATAGACAGGGCGGTACAAACCACGCCGCCCATAACGAGCGCAGCTACCATACCTTCGGGGCCTTTAAGGCCGACGGCTACCATAACTACGGAGGCGAGGATGAGCGTCATAAGCGTCATGCCCGATACGGGGTTGGTGCCTACGATGGCGATGGCGTTGGCTGCTACGGTGGTGAACAGGAAGGCAATGACGGCTACCAACAGGATGGCTACTATAGTGTGTACCAGGTTGCCTTGCATCACATCGAAATAGAAGAACAGGGCAACGAGGATTAGTGTAAGTATGGAACCGATGGCGATGATTTTCATCGAAAGGTCGCGCTGGGTGCGCAATACGTTGGCGGTGGCGGTGGATTTTCCACGCATTTCCTTGGAAGCGAGTCCGACGGCGCTTTTAATAATTCCCCATGATTTAACAATACCAATAATACCGGCCATAGCGATACCGCCGATGCCGATGCTCTTGGCGTAGTTGTTAAAGATGGCTTCGGGCGACATGCTGCCGACGGTTTCGGTAATGGCGGGGTTCCACATATTCAACACCTCGCCACCCCAGAACAGGGAGATAACGGGTATAATAACCCACCAAACGGTGAGTGAACCGATGGCGATGATAGCAGCGTATTTCAGTCCGACGATATATCCGAGGCCGAGAACGGCGGCTCCGGTGTTTACTTTGAATACGAGTTTGGCTTTTTCGGCCAGCGCTTCGCCGAAGGGGAGGACGCGGGTGGTGAATGTTTCGTTCCACGAGCCGAAGGTGGCTACAACGAAGTCGTACAGTCCGCCGATGATACCTGCAAGCAGGAGGGGTTTGGCCTGGCTACCGCCTTTTTCGCCCGATACGAGTACCTGTGTGGTTGCGGTTGCTTCGGGGAAGGGGTACTTACCGTGCATATCCTGTACGAAGTACTTGCGGAAGGGAATAAGGAAAAGTATACCGAGAATACCTCCGAGCAGGGAGCTGATAAATACCTGTGTAAAAGTAACAGTTATCTCAGCCGGGTATTTTTCCTGTAGAATATAGAGTGCAGGAAGTGTAAAGATAGCTCCGGCAACGATAACGCCCGAACTGGCTCCGATGGATTGGATAATGACGTTTTCGCCGAGTGCGTTTTTACGTTTGGCGGCGGCGGATACACCCACAGCAATAATAGCGATAGGAATCGCTGCTTCGAACACCTGTCCGACTTTTAATCCCAGGTAGGCTGCGGCGGC
>DAMCMT010000160.1:0-3813 GCA_032108265.1 Bacteroides sp. | reverse complement strand
CCTGATATTTTAAAGTGAAAGCAGAACGCTGACACAGTTTAATTTACACTACCTGCGGCATCGTCAACTCATCTCCTTTACCTCCTTTACCTCACTCTTTACCTCACTCCCAATATCCCCCCTAATACTTTATCAGTAATTGCTGAATTATGGTGCGGTATTCGTTCGGCGTATTGCCTTTTTTCTTTTTAAATATGCGGATAAAGTTAGATAGATTATTGAACCCGCACGAATAACAAATCTCGGCTACGGTATGAGTCGTTTCCGTCAACATCTGACAGGCGCGGGCAATGCGAAGATTGGTTATATAATCAATAAAAGTACAGTTTGTCTTTTTCTTAAAGAAATGACTGAAAGCCGACTCGGACATATTAACCAGTTCGGCTACATCACTTAATTTTATCGGCTCTTCATAATTCTTTTCAATATAATCGCATACTTTGGCTATGCGTCGGCTTTTGGATGTTCGGACGGTATCTTTGGTATCGTACTGGTTACTTACCAGTACATGACGGTCGGCGATAGCCAGGTCGTATAAAATAGAGAAAAACTCGAGTACGGTATGAAAGCCCTGCATGCGGGTAAGGCGGATAATCTTTTCTTTGACCGCCTGCATAGTTGCTTCGGAGAACCCCAGACCCCGTTGCGAATCGAGCAATAGCTGTTTGATGGGCGAGAATAACCGCTTCTCCAGAATCGGGAAATTCAGTATTTTGTCCGAAAATTGTATTGTGATAACATGGTTACCCTCTACTACTTCACCTTTCCATGCGTGGGGTAGGTTAGGCCCTGTCATTATAAGGTCTAGCTTGTCAAACTTTTCTACCGAATCACCAATGAATCTCTCACCGTATGTATCCATTACCAGATTTATCTCAAAATCAGGGTGATAGTGTACCGGGTAGTCGAATTTAGCATTCGGGTGGTTGAGGACGATAAATAAATCGTCGGCCGATATCGGGGTGATTTCTTTCTGAATATCTTTCATGGCTTAGCGGGTTTTACTCTTTCTGCAAAGCTATAAATAATAATTAAACTACAATGGGGTATTCAAAAAAGTACAATCAATAAACAAAAAACTATCAATATAGTATAATTATATGCTCTATTTTTGCAGCGTGGATTATTAATTTTCCATTTTCAATTCTCAATTTTCAATTTAAAAACTATGGAATCACTCACAATCAGTACCATCGACATTATTATTGTTGCCGTTTACCTGATATTTATTATCTGGTGGGGGCTGAAAAACGGTAAAAGTTCCGATTCGCAATCTTACTTTCTGGCCGGGCGTTCTATGCCGTGGTGGGTAGTGGGGCTTTCGCTTTTTGCAGCCAGTATATCCAGTACCACGCTTATCGGCCAATCAGGCGATGCGTACCACACTGGTTTAGCCGTGTTTAATTACAACCTGACGGGGATTGTGGTAATGGTTTTCTTTGCGGTATTCCTGTTGCCGTTATATATAAAATCGAAAGTATTTACCATTCCTGAGTTTCTGGAACGGCGTTTTGATAAACGTTCGCGGTATTATTTCTCGGCTATCTGTATAATCGGTAATATATTTCTGGATGCAGCCGGAGCGCTTTATGCCGCTGCTCTTATTATTAAACTGGTACTTCCGGAAGCTGATTTGCAAACAATTATCATCATATTTGCTGTTATCTCGGCATCTTATACTATACCGGGTGGTCTATCTTCTGCTATTAATGCCGAACTTATTCAGGCGATTATCCTTATTCTGGGTTCGGTATTGCTAACATACTTCTGCTTCCAGCAAGGCGCTGATTATTTCTTCAATTTATACGAGAATAACGATATATTGGTAAAACTTATCCGGCCAATGGCCGATACAGCCACTCCCTGGCTGGGGTTGATTGTCGGGATGCCGATACTAGGAATATATTTCTGGGCGAATAACCAGACGCTTGTACAGCGCGTATTAAGTTCCAAAACCATTGATGAGGGGCGGAAAGGGGTTATCTTCACTGGTTTCCTTACCATGTCTACCTTATTTATTATAGCTATTCCCGGACTGATTGCCCGCGATTTATTCCCCGGACTGGAAAAACCGGATATGGTATATCCCAATATGGTGCTGCAACTGATGCCGGTAGGATTGCTTGGTATCATGCTCGCTGCCTTGCTTTCAGCATTGACATCGACGCTGAGTGCTATACTGAACTCTACTTCAACCCTGTTTACAATGGACTTTTATGCCCAGTTCAATAAGAATGCCGATTCAAAGAAACTGGTGCGGATAGGTAAGATTGCCTCTTGTGTGATTATCATCCTCGCTGCACTTTGGGCGCCGCAAATTGGTAAGTTCGGTTCGTTGTTGAAGTATTATCAGGAAATGCTTTCCTATATGTCACCTCCGATTGTTGCTGCTTTCTTACTGGGTATTTTCAGTAAGCGGGTGAATGGTAACGGCGCTTTTGCCGGACTTATATCCGGGCTTGGAGTAGCTGTACTGCTATTATTCTACAAACAAGAAATATTCGGCAATATACATTTCCTACTAATGGTACCATTCCTGCTTGGTTTCAGTATGATAATTATTTATGTAACCAGTTTAATGTTTGCCGCGCCGGGAGTGGATAAGTTGACGAATACTACATTCCGGTTTGCCGATTTGAAAGAGGAATATGTAACGCTGAAAGAGCTGCCGTGGTATAAGAACTATCAGGTATGGTCGGGTATATTATTGATATTGAGCGCTATTATCTGGGTGGTATTCAGGTAAATAAAACGAATATACACATAACATATTAGGATATGAAAATAAAGAAATTTAAAGGAAACCCCGTTCTGTCACCCCTCGAATCGAACGACTGGGAATCCCTCGTAACAACCAACCCCGGAGTATTCTACGACAACGGTACTTTCTACATGCTATACCGTGCCGCCGGAGCTGATGCCGAACACGTTATCCGCCTCGGACTGGCAACCAGTAAAGACGGTTTTCACTTTGAGCGCGCATCAGATAAGCCCGTATTCATACCGAGTACAGACGGCCCCGACTCCGGTTGCGTGGAAGACCCGCGCATCGTGAAGTTTGAAAATGAGTATTACGTAACCTACGCTTACCGCCCGTTCCCTCCGGGACAATACTGGAAATTCGGCCACGATGAAATCCTCCTGCCCCAATGCGGAAGCGATGCACCCGTAGCCATCCGGGAGAATCTGGGTAACAGCGGACTAGCCGTTACCACCGACTTCACAACATTCCGCAGGCTCGGCCGGTTAACTTCTCCTGTACTGGACGACCGCGATGTGATTCTCTTCCCGGAGAAAATAAACGGCAAATATGTAATGCTGCACCGCCCCAAACAATACATTGGAGGTAATTATGGTGTAAGCTTCCCCTCCATCTGGATTAAATTCTCGGATGACCTTTTGGATTGGGAAGATAAAGAAAGCCACCTTTTACTCGCCGGACGCGAGGGAAGCTGGGAAGAAAAAATCGGCGGAAGCACCCCACCTCTGAAAACAGATAAAGGTTGGTTGGTACTATATCACGGTGTAGAACACGGCGGATTAGGCTATTACCGGGTAGGAGCACTATTATTAGATTTAGAGAACCCTCTGAAAATCATCGCTAAAACAGATAAATGTATCCTTGAACCGGAATACGATTACGAAATCAAAGGCTATTACAATGGCATTGTATTCCCTACCGGCAATGTGGTGGTAGATGGTACCTTATATATATACTACGGAGGGGCAGATAAATACGTAGGTGTTGCCACCTGTCCACTCGATGAACTTCTCGATTTCCTTGTCTTAGACTGTAAAGTCGGTTAAATCACG
>DAMCMT010000159.1:1124-3966 GCA_032108265.1 Bacteroides sp. | reverse complement strand
CCAAAACCTCCGCACCCTGACCGACTACGCCCGGCGCAACGGTGTGGAAATCGGCCTGTGGACACAATCCGACCTACACCCCAAGCCTGAAATCGACGCCCTGCTGCAACGCGACATCGTGAAAGAAGTGCGTGACGCCGGAGTACGTGTCCTCAAAACCGACGTAGCCTGGGTAGGCGCCGGATACTCGTTCGGACTCAACGGCGTAGCCGATGTAGCCAACGTCATGACCTACTACGGCAACAACGCCCGCCCGTTTATCATCTCCCTCGACGGCTGGGCGGGCACGCAACGCTACGCCGGGATATGGTCGGGCGACCAGACGGGCGGACAGTGGGAGTATATCCGCTTCCACATCCCTACGTACATCGGCTCCGGACTTTCGGGCAACCCCAACATCTGCTCGGATATGGACGGCATCTTCGGCGGCAAAAAGCCTATCATCAACACCCGCGATTTCCAGTGGAAAACGTTCACGCCTATGCAGCTTAACATGGACGGCTGGGGCGCGAACGAGAAATACCCTCACGCGCTGGGCGAACCGGCAACCTCCATCAACCGCTGGTACCTCAAACTCAAGTCCGAGCTGATGCCCTACGCCTATACCATCGCCCGCGAGTCGGTGGACGGGCTGCCCATGATACGCGCCATGTTCCTCGAATACCCCAACCCCTACACGCTGGGCAAGGCCACGCAATACCAGTTTATGTACGGCCCCAGCCTGCTTGTTGCACCTATATATAAGGAGACACAAACCGACGGGCAGGGCAACGACATCCGCGACGGCATCTACCTGCCCGACGGCAGATGGATAGACTATTTCACGGGCGATGCCTACGAGGGCGGCCGCATTCTGAACAACTTCGATTCGCCGTTGTGGAAACTCCCCGTCTTTGTCAAGGCCGGAGCCATTATCCCCCTCACAAACCCCCACAACAACGTAGCCGAAATCAATCCGAACCTGCGCATATACGAGCTTTATCCGCAAGGCCACACCACCTTTACCGAGTACGACGACGATGGAGTAACCGAGGAATACCGCCACGGAAAGGGGGCGACGACGCTTATCGAATCTACCGTCGACGGCAAAAGCAATCTCACGGTGACGGTTCATCCCACGCAGGGCGATTTCGCCGGGTTTGTGAAAGAAAAAGCCACCGAATTCCGCATCAACGTCACCGAAAAGCCGCGCAAAGTTTCTGCCCGCATCGGAAACAGCAAAGTTAAACTCGTCGAGGTACAGTCCTTGCAGGAGTTTGCCACCCGCGAAAACGTGTACTTCTACGATGCCGCGCCTAATCTCAACCAATTTGCCACCCCTGGCAGCGAGTTCGAAAAGCAGGTAATCACGGGCAATCCGCAGCTACTCGTCAAACTCGCATCTGCCGATATTACCGCCGTTCTTACCACGCTGACGGTTGAGGGTTTCCGCTTCCAGCCCGCCGGTAAACACCTCGTGTCGACAGGCGCGCTCACCGCCCCCACGGGTGCGCAGGTAACCGAAGAGAACACCGAAGCATACACCGTCAAACCTACATGGAACCCCGTTCCGAATTCAGATTACTACGAAATCGAGTTCGACGGCATGCTCTATTCTACCATCAAGAACACGGAACTGATATTCGACGCACTCGAAGCGGAAACAGCTTATACTTTCAAACTGCGCGCAGTGAACCGCGACGGATTTTCAGATTGGACATCATTCACCGTAACCACCTTGTCGAACCCGCTTGAATTTGCCATCCAAGGCATCCAAGCCGAAACAAGCACACCGAACCAGGGCGGCTCAGGCATCGGCAAGATGTTCGACTTCGACGAGGCGAGTATGTGGCACACCCGCTACGGCGTAAACGCCATTCCGTTCGACCTCATTATCGACCTGAAAACCATCAACCAGCTCGATAAATTCCACTACCTGCCGCGCGACAATGCAGGCAACGGAACGCTATTGAAAGGCTCTGTTCATTTCAGCGCCGACAAGGAGGATTGGACGCAAGCGGGTACCTTCGAATGGGAGCGCAACAGCGACGAGAAAATATTCAACTTCACCACTCAGCCTACCGCCCGATACGTTAAACTCACGGTGACGGAGGCAGTCGGCAACTTCGGTTCAGGCCGCGAACTGTACATATTCAAGGTTCCGGGCACGGAAAGTTACCTGCCGGGCGACATCAACAACGACGGACTGATAGACCGTAACGACCTTACTTCGTACACCAATTATACCGGTCTGCGCCGGGGCGATGCGGATTTCGAGGGGTACATCAGCAACGGCGACATCAACCGGAACGGCCTGATAGATGCGTACGATATCTCTGTAGTGGCCACTCAACTGGACGGCGGCGTACCGGACGAAAAGGTGGAGAAAGTAGATGGCACGCTCGAATTAACCACCGCTAAGCAACAGTACAATAAGGATGAAATCGTGGAAATCCTCGTCAAAGGCAGCAACCTGCGTTCGGTGAATGCGTTGAGTTTCGCGCTGCCGTATAGTCCGCAGGAATACGAATTCATCGGGATTGATTACGCCGCAAGCGATAACGCCGGAAGTGCTGACACCGGAATGGATTCTTCCGCAAGCACTACTCCCGGAATGAAAGATATGGAGAACCTCACCAACGACCGCCTGCATACAAACGGGGTGAAGTCGCTGTACCCGACGTTCGTCAACCTGGGCGATAAAGAGGCGTTGGAGGGAACTGCCGACCTATTCATTATCAAGCTGAAAGCCAAACAGCGCATACGTTTCAACCTGAAACCGGAAGATGGTTTCCTGGTGGATAAGGATTTGAATGTAAAACGGTTCTGATGGTTTTACCAGCCCCGCAGTGGCTATATTATG
>DAMCMT010000159.1:0-1114 GCA_032108265.1 Bacteroides sp. | reverse complement strand
GCGGACGTTCGGTCAATTTTTAGTCCAATATCGACAAACCATACGTGTGTGTTCGGTCGATTTTTAGCCCAATATCGACAAACCATACGTGTGTGTTCGGTCGATTTTTAGCCCGACATCTCAGGGTTTAGCTTTCCAAATCCCGCAGGGATTATATTATGAATAACCGTATGCAAGCGTAGCGCAGCTTACGGATAGCATCTCACTCAGTATCCCGAGCCCCGCATGGGGCGGGATTATCCTAATGCCGCCCTATGCAGGGCTTAAGTGATGTGATTGTCTGCTATCCGTAAGCTGCGGCCTCTGGCCTTGCATACGGTTATGCATAATATAACCCCTGCGGGGTGTACCATACATTTAGTAGTACATATTCAAAAATACTCTTTCTTCTGCAGGAGCGATATTAAGTTCTAAGTAATAACAATCCCTATCAACAAACCAAGACCCCGCAGGGGTTATATTATGCATAACCGTATGCAAGGCCGAAGGCCGCAGCTTACGGGTAGCAGACAATCCCATCACTTCAGCCCTGCTAAGGGCGGGATTATCTCTCCCAGTCTCTTTCATCTAAAGTTAATCCCATTTCCATGAGTAATGCGATATATTCCTCCCTAAAAGTGACATTCTTATGGTGTTCCCGTTGATTTTTGATGTATTGTACAATCATATCCTTATCCCTTAAACTGTATGTCAATGCCGCGTATCCTTCTCCCCATGCGGTAAAACGTTCAAATCCCGTGGTACATTTCAGCATTTTACTGGTTTCTGCTTTTAAATCGCGCATGAAATCCGACAACGCAATAGTTTGATGAAGACTGAAAAAGATATGTATATGGTCTTCCGTGCCATTTATACGATATAGAACACAGTTCTTATTTTTAAGTATGCCCCAGATATAGCGGTATAACTCGTCCGAGTGTTCGAGAGAAAGTGTTGGCTGACTCGCTTTGGTGCGAATTACTGCATGATATATTAATTGTACGTAGCTCATTTACCGCAAAAATACATGAATTTCCCGGATAAGCAAAAAACGAGAGCATAAGATGATGTCGCCCTTGCAGGTAGGGTGTCCAGTTTTTGTCGTTCATTCTTATCCTGCCATATTGAGTGTTTT
>DAMCMT010000158.1:0-4327 GCA_032108265.1 Bacteroides sp. | reverse complement strand
ATCTGGATGAAAAGCAACTTATTTTGTTCTAAATTTTATATCGAACTCACGTTAATTTAAGTACTGTAGTTACCCACGAAACGAGTGACTGGAGCGTGATTACACTAGACAAGCCTGTTCCCTATGTATGGATAAAAGCCATTAGACGATTGGATGCGGTAGAAGTATTTTATTCTTTTGATGATAAAAATTATACCATGATGCGCAACGCATGGTTACAGGATAATTGTCCGGTAATGGTCGGCCTGATGGGTGCTTGTCCTGATGGCAATGGATTCGAAGCCAGATTCGAACATTTCTCTGTAAAACATCTACCTGATCAGCGAAGATTAAACTGGCTAAAAAATAACGTGGAATAAGAATAAAATACAAATGTAAAAATTGGAAATATCATTTATTTTAAGTAAATATGCGCTCAAATAAATATATTATGAAACGCATTCTTTACTTTTTAATGGCATTACCTCTTAATATGTGTATGTTACATGCACAAAACCCACAAGTTACCAGTATTCTGGAAATTATGGATATTACAACCGGTGAACGCACGGTTGTAAAAGAGTTTCCTTTTCTAATTGAAGCCCCAAACTGGACCATGGACGGTAAATGGCTTATATACAACAGCAAAGGAAAGTTATTTAAAATTGCTCCGGAGAAACCCGGTGAACCTGTCGAAATTAATACAGGATTTGCTACTAATTGTAACAACGACCATGTATTGTCGTTTGACGGCAAGCAAATAGCTATCAGCCACGGCACGAAGGAAGACGGACAATCGCGTATATACACTCTTCCGCTGGAAGGTGGGAAACCTGTTCTTATTACTCCGATAGCTCCCAGTTACCTGCATGGGTGGAGCCCCGGTGGAAAGGAACTGGCTTATTGCGCCGACCGGAAAGGAAATTACGATGTTTACACCATCCCGGCTGATGGTGGAGTTGAAAAACGGCTGACTACCGCCGAGGGTTTGGATGACGGGCCCGAATATTCTCCTTGTGGAGAATATATCTGGTTTAATTCGGTACGCACCGGACTAATGCAAATCTGGCGGATGAAGAAAGACGGCTCAGAACAAACTCAAATGACTTTTGATGAAACCCGCAATTCTTGGTTTCCTCATATTTCGCCCGACGGAGAATGGGTAGTATTCATTACGTATTACAAAGGTGACCTGGAACCGGGCGAACATTTAGCTAATAAAAATGTGGAACTCCGCATTATGCCGGCAAAAGGTGGCGAACCAAAGACTTTAACCAAATTATTTGGCGGACAAGGAACCATCAATGTAAATTCCTGGTCGCCAGACAGTAAGCGGTTCGCATTCGTCAGCTACAGATTGAATTAATATAAAATTGCAGAAAAATTCATCTTTTTTTAAAAAGCTGGTGAACAAAATACAATTCTATCTGTTATTAATATAGTTTTTCACTGTATTAGATATAAGATTAATTGGATAGGATTGTACCAGCTTGGGATAAGTTAAGTACATCGATAACAGAAGCGTCTGTTAGAAGAATAAAAAAAGTCATCTCGTTTTCGGGATGACTTTTTTATTGACTGTTTACGATGCATTAACTCCCTATGTTATCCGGATAACTTACTATATTATGTGAATATCTTCCTATGTTATTCCAATAACTTAAGCATATATCACCAGTTAGCAATTTCTTTTCATTACCTTTTCACCGTTTTACTGGTATGTTACAAAAAAAAATTGTACGTTTGTATGCATAAACCGAAACATAAATTGAATGAATATACCTGTTATATTTAATTTCCTGAATGATATATCACTAAATAATAACCGGGAATGGTTTAACCAGAACCGGGATAAATATGAAGAAGCCCGCACAGAATTCGATAAACTTATCTCAGCGGTTATTTCACGCATATCTATCTTTGATGAAACGATACAAGGAATACAACCCAAAGACTGCACCTACCGCATTTACCGGGATACACGTTTTTCGCCAGACAAAACTCCCTATAAGACCCACATGGGAGGATACATCAATGCCAGAGGTAAGAAATCAGAACATTGCGGTTATTATGTGCATATAGAGCCGGGCAATTGCCTTTTAGCCGGTGGAAGCATATGCCCTCCCCCGAAATTACTAAAGGCGCTCCGCCAGGCCGTTTACGATAATATTGATGAATACTTATCCATTGTTGAAGACCCGGAATTTAAAAAATACTATCCCGTTATAGGCGATGAATTCCTGAAAACCGCCCCTAAAGGTTTTCCGAAGGACTTTCCCTATATTGATTACCTGAAATGTAAGACATATACCTGCACGTATAAAGTGGCTGATGACTTTTTTACTTCCCCTACATTTCTGGATCAAACAGAAGATGCCTTCCGGCAGATGAAACGTTTTGCTGATTTCGTAAATTATACCATTGACGAGTTCGAAGAAGAACAGTATTAAGAAGGAGTTAGGAGTAAGGAGTTGAAAGTTAACGACATAACCGGGTATAACTAATAAATTCCAGACTCAAAACTATATAATTAGAATACATTGTCAAAGTAAATCATAAGACAACTCCGAATATATGGAACAGACTTTGAATTTGATTAAAAACGATCCATGGCTTAAGCCATACGAAGATGCAATTACCGGACGTTACCGCTATGCATTAAAGAAAAAAGCTGAATTTACCAATAACGGCAAGGAAACTTTATCGGACTTTGCATCCGGACACCACTACTTCGGATTGCATCGTACCCCTTCGGGATGGGTGTTTAGAGAGTGGGCACCCAATGCCTCGTATATATACCTGGTGGGTACTTTCAATAATTGGGAAGAAAGCGAAGCGTACGCCATGAAGCGTTTGCAAAACGGAAATTGGGAAATAACGCTTGCTGAAAAGGATTTGCAGCATGGCGATTTGTACAAACTGAATGTATACTGGAATAATGGTTCGGGAGAACGGATTCCCGCATGGGCCAACCGGGTTGTACAAGATGATAATACCAAAATATTTAGCGCACAGGTATGGGCTCCCGAAAAGCCGTACACCTTTTCCCGGACTTCTTTTAAACCGAATACCGACCCGTTGCTGATTTACGAAGCGCACATCGGTATGGCACAAGAAGAAGAGAAAGTAGGCACATACAACGAATTCAGGGAAAAAACACTTCCCCGTATTGCTAAAGCCGGATACAACTGTGTTCAGATAATGGCTATCCAGGAACATCCGTACTATGGCAGTTTTGGATATCATGTATCGAACTTCTTTGCTCCATCATCCCGTTTCGGAACTCCCGACGAGTTGAAAGAACTTATCGACACGGCGCATGGACTGGGTATAGCAGTTATTATGGATATCGTTCACTCTCATGCCGTAAAGAATGAAGTCGAAGGCCTGGGTAACTTTGCCGGCGACCCAAACCAATATTTCTATCCGGGCGATAAACATGAACACCCCGCATGGGATTCTTTGTTATTCGATTACGGTAAAACCGAAGTGGTTCATTTCCTTTTATCGAATTGCAAATACTGGCTGGAAGAGTTCCGGTTCGATGGTTTCCGGTTCGATGGTGTAACCTCCATGTTATATAATAGCCACGGACTGGGAGAAGCATTTGTAGATTACAGTGATTACTATAACGGACATCAGGATGGTAATGCGATTTGCTACCTGACGCTGGCTAACGAAGTAATTCACGAAGTGAACCCCAATGCCATAACCATTGCCGAAGAAGTATCGGGTATGCCCGGACTAGCCGTTAAACCCGAAGACGGAGGATACGGATTCGACTACCGCATGGCAATGAATATTCCGGATTACTGGATTAAAACAATTAAAGAAAAAATAGATGAAGACTGGAAACCTTCCAGTATGTTCTGGGAAGTTACCAACCGTCGCTCGGACGAGAAAACTATCTCGTATGCCGAAAGCCATGACCAGGCTTTGGTAGGCGACAAAACAATTATCTTCCGCCTGATTGATGCCGATATGTACTGGCATATGCAAAAAGGAGATGAAAATTACGTTGTACAACGCGGTATTGCTCTGCATAAAATGATACGATTGCTCACTGCATCGACCATTAACGGAGGTTATCTCAATTTCATGGGAAATGAATTCGGACATCCCGAATGGATTGATTTCCCGCGCGAAGGAAACGGCTGGTCGCACAAATACGCCCGCCGACAGTGGAGTCTGGTTGATAACCAGAAGCTTACTTTCCATTATATGGCCGATTTTGATGCGGATATGCTGAAAACAATTAAGAGTGTGGAAGCATTCCAAAACACACCGGTACAGGAAGTCTGGCATAATGACGGAGACCAGGTATTGGCTTATCAACGGGGCGATTTAG
>DAMCMT010000157.1:0-4328 GCA_032108265.1 Bacteroides sp. | reverse complement strand
TGGCATTGACTACTATTCAACTACTATACCTACTTTACCTCACTCTTTACACAAAAAAGTATCATTATTTTAATTTCTAGTTTGTTATGACTATATTTGTGTGGCTATGTGTTATACATAAAAACAGACTGATATGGAAAAACAAGCAAAATATATCAAGCGGATAGAGATAGATAAACTATGGGGGCGCTTTAATATAACCTGGGATTTACGGCCGGATGTGAATATACTTTCGGGCATCAATGGAGTAGGGAAAACTACCATATTAAATCGCTCAGTCGACCATCTGGAAAGGATTACAGGTAAAATAAAGAACGACGGAAAGAATGGAGTACGCATCTTCTTCGACGACCCCGAAGCAACCTTTATTCCTTACGATGTAATACATAGCTATGATAAGCCACTGTTTGCCGTAGAAACAAACCGGGCACCTGTTGAGGGAGTAGTTACCGAACTCGACTGGCAGTTATACCTGTTGCAACGCCGCTATTTGGATTACCAGGTAAATATTGGCAATCAGATGATTGAGATGCTGAACAGCGAGGATGAAGAAGTACGTAAAGAGGCATCCGGACTGGCGCAGAAGAAGAAGCAATTCCTCGACATGGTCGATAATCTTTTCAGCTATACCAATAAAAAGATTGACCGCAAACGCAATGATATTGCTTTCTATCAGGGAGGCGATTTGTTATTCCCCAATAAACTATCGTCGGGCGAAAAACAAATGCTCGTTATCTTGCTCACCGTGTTGGTGCGCGATGGCGAACACTGTGTGCTCTTTATGGACGAACCCGAAGCTTCCCTCCATATAGAATGGCAGCAGAAACTCATAGCCATGATACGCGAACTGAACCCGAATGTACAGATTATCCTCACCACCCATTCGCCTGCCCTGATAATGGAAGGCTGGCTGGATGCGGTAACCGAAGTGAGCGATATATCAACCCCGGCTGAATGACACGACGGCATGGCGACGAAACTAAAAGATAATATAAGTTCTGCCTATTTCGAGGCAGCCCATAAACTGTACCCGCGTAAAACCCGGCGACGGATTATTGCATATGTGGAAAGCTATGAGGACATTGCTTTCTGGAAGCCGCTACTGGCAGAATTTGAAAACGAAGAGCGTTATTTCCAGGTAATGCTGCCCTCGGCCACCACACTTTCCAAAGGTAAGAAGATGGTGCTTATGAACACCCTGAACACGGCCGAATTGGGCAAAAGCCTGATTGCTTGTGTGGATAGTGATTACGATTACCTGGTACAGGGAGCCACAGCAACTTCGCGTAAAATAAATAACAATAAATATATATTCCAGACCTATGCTTATGCCATCGAGAACTACCGTTGCTTTGCCGAAAGTCTTCACGGAGTATGCGTTCAGGCTACACTGAACGACCGTTATCTGGTAAACTTCGAGAAATTCATGACGCGCTATTCCGAGATTGCATATCCACTCTTTTTGTGGTGCATATGGTTTTACCGCAACCGGGATACGCACTCCTTCCCGATGTACGATTTTAATAACTGCGTTCGAATACGGGATATAAGTACCAAAAATCCGTATCGTAGCCTGGATGTAATGGAAACCAATGTTACCTCCCGGCTGGCCGAACTCGAAAGGAGATTTCCGGCGCAAAGGGAAAAAGTAATAGCCCTGGGTGGTGAACTGAGGGATATAGGATTGACTCCCGAGAATACCTATTTGTTTATTCAGGGGCATCATATAATGGATAATGTAGTATTGAAGCTTTTAATTCCCATTTGCACCATCTTAAGGAGGGAACGCGAAAACCAGATACAACGCCTTGCTGGGCATAATGAGCAATACCGTAACGAGCTGACGGCTTATCAGAACAGCCAGTCCAATGTAAGTATAGTCCTTAAGAAGAACAGTAACTTCCGGGGACTGTTTTTATATCAGTGGTTGCGGAGGGATATTCAAGAATTTGTAGACCATTTATAAATATAAAATAACCAATAAAAAACACACAAAGTATGGATGGAATCAGAGAAACATTAAATGAAACGTTGATATCAATTGGGTTGAGCAGTTCTACTGCTGATGTTTTGGATAATCTTATTGTCCTTATTTGTATAATTATACTTGCCTTTTTAGTTCAAAGATTGATTAAGCGGCTTCTTATACCAACCATACAACGCCTCGTTAAAAGTACGAAAGCAACATGGGATGATATTGTTTTTGATAAGAAAATAGTTGCCGGGGTGACGGGACTTATTGCTCCTGTACTGATTTATGTAATGGCCCCATTCGCTTATCTGCCTGGAAGTGAGGCGCTCGACCTTGTGCAACGTCTCTGCATGGTATATATAATCGCTGTATTTGTACGTTTCCTCATTGCGTTAATGAATGCGTTTTATACCATTTACAGCCAGAAACCGCAATTCCGCGACCGCCCGCTTAAAGGATTGGTGCAAACGGTACAGGTAATTCTTTTCTTTGTTGCCGGTATTGCCATCGTCAGCATACTCATTAATAAATCTCCGGCCATACTGCTTACCGGACTTGGTGCGTCGGCTGCCATTCTGATGTTGGTATTCCAGGATAGTATTCTGGGGTTTGTTTCGGGTATACAACTTTCGGCCAACAATATGCTCAGGGTAGGCGACTGGATTGAAATGCCTAAGTACGGTGTAGATGGTGATGTGATTGAGGTGAGCCTGAATACGGTTAAAATTCGCAATTTCGATAAAACCGTAGTAACCATTCCGCCTACATTATTGATGAAAGACTCTTTCAAGAACTGGCGTGGCATGGAAGAATCGGGTGGACGACGGGTAAAGCGTTCTATTTACATAGATATGAATAGTGTACATTTCTGTACGCCCGAAATGCTCGAAAGATATAATAAGATACAGGTACTATCGGCATACATCAGCGAAAAAGAGAAAGTTCTGGAAGATTACAACAAAGAGCATAACATTGACGATTCGGTGGTAGTTAACGGGCGCAGGCAAACTAACCTCGGCGTGTTCCGGGCTTACCTGGAGAATTACCTCAAAAACCATCCATCCGTACACCACGAAATGATTTGCATGGTTCGCCAGCTTCAACCCACGGAAAAAGGTATTCCGTTGGAATTGTATTTCTTTACAGCTACCACCCGGTGGATTGATTATGAAAATATACAATCGGATATATTCGACCATGTATTGGCTGTTGTTCCGTATTTCGATTTAAATGTGTATCAGGCTCCTTCGGGCAAGGATATGGAAAAGATGGTAGCTGGTGTATAATAATTGAAATAGGAATAGAAGTCCTATCAGAACTTGTCATAAGATTCTTATATTTGTTGAATGATACTTATTTAACCTTGAAATACTATTTTATCATGCCAGTTACACAAAATCATATTATAAGAGAAATAACTCCGTTATCGGATAAAGATTGCTTTTACATAGCCGAACGCTATAAAACAGAATTCACCTATCCCATACATAGCCACATGGAGTATGAACTGAATTTTACCGAGAAAGCAGCAGGCGTACGGCGCATTGTGGGCGATTCGGTTGAGGTTATCGGTGAATACGACCTTGTTCTTATTGCCAGTGCGGACCTGGAACATGTTTGGGAACAACATGAATGTACATCCAAAGAAATAAGGGAAATTACTATTCAATTCTCTTCTGACCTGTTTTTTAAAAGTTTCCTGAATAAAAACCAGTTCCATAGCATTGCCACGATGTTGGAAAAAGCCAAGAAAGGACTTTCCTTTCCACTGGCCGCGATTATGAAGATTTATCCTATGATTGACACCCTGGCATCCGAGAAACATGGTTTTTATGCAGCGATTAAATTCCTGACTATCCTGTACGAAATGTCGCTTTTCGAAGATGCATGTACACTGTCGAGTTCTTCGTTTGCTAAGATAGGTATACAGTCGGACAGCCGCCGGGTGCAGAAAGTACAGAATTATATTAATGACCATTACAAAGAAGAAATACGATTGAATACATTGGCCGATATGGTAGGTATGACACCGGTTTCTTTCAGCCGCTTCTTTAAACTCCGCACGGGACGTAGTTTGTCTGATTATATCATTGATATCAGACTGGGATTTGCGACCCGTCTATTGGTAGACTCTACGATGTCTATTGCCGAAATCTGCTACGAATGCGGGTTTAATAACCTGTCTAATTTTAACCGAATATTTAAAAAGAAAAAGAACTGTTCTCCCAAAGAATTCAGGGAGAATTACAGGAAAAAGAAGAAACTTATTTAATGTGTCAAAAGTCTTTTGGTAAAGTTTGTAAGTTACAAATTGTAAGTATACCGCAGGGCTCAACCGGAACGGTTGTTAATCTGG
>DAMCMT010000156.1:0-4377 GCA_032108265.1 Bacteroides sp. | reverse complement strand
CTGATATTTTAAAGTGAAAGCAGAACGCTGACACAGTTTAATTTACACTACCTATCCGTAAGCTGCGCCGCGCTTGCATACGGTTATGCATAATATATCCCCTGCGGGGATTACTTTCCATTATCTCATTACCACTCCTACTACACCTTCTCCATTACCTCCTCCTATAACTCCTCCCTCTCCCCCAAATCCTAATCTTTCATAAATAAACAAATACATTTGAGGCAAATAACTTGTAGAAAAGAAAGAATTTCTCTTTATTTGCATGAAAATATAATTAAATACCACATCATGAATAACACATTTCCAACCGAAGGAAATTTATCCGGCTTAAACCGCAGCGATTTCCAAACGGAAGTGGATGGTAAAGCTACTGATTTATTCATCCTGAAGAATAAGAAAGGAATGGAAGTTGCAGTAACCAATTACGGATGCGCCCTTCTCTCCATCATGGTACCGGATAAAAACGGCAAATATGCGAATGTCGTTCTCGGACACGATTCAATCGACCATGTAACAGGCAGCCCCGAACCCTTCCTGAGTACCGTTATCGGACGCTACGGAAACCGCATTGCCAACGGAAAGTTTACCCTTCACGGTATTGAATACAACCTGACTATCAACAACGGCCCAAACTCCCTTCACGGAGGTCCTACCGGATTCCACGCCCGCGTATGGGATGCCACGCAGATTGACGAAAGTACCGTACAATTCGAATATTTCTCGGAAGACGGCGAAGAAGGCTTCCCCGGAAACATGGAGATAGCTATGGTTTACCGCCTCGAAGAAGACGAAAACGCCCTCGTTATCGAATACCGTGCAGTGACCGATGCACCCACCCTGGCTAACCTTACCAATCACGCCTTCTTTAACCTGGCAGGTATCGCCAACCCATCACCCTCCATCGAAAACAATATCGTAACCATATACGCCGACCACTATACCCCGGTAGACGAAGTATCCATCCCCACCGGCGAAATCGCTAAGGTAGAAGGTACCCCGATGGACTTCCGTACCCCGCACGTTGTGGGCGAGCGTATTAATGATAAATTCCAGCAGATAGTTTACGGTGCAGGTTACGACCACTGCTACGTGGTGAATAAAACCGAAACAGGCGAACTATCCCACGCAGCCACCTGCGTTGAACCCACAAGCGGCCGTACACTCGATGTTTACACCACCGAACCCGGCGTTCAACTCTATACAGGCAACTGGCTGAATGGTTTTGCCGGAGCGCACGGAGCAACCTTCCCTGCCCGCAGCGGCATCTGCTTCGAAGCCCAGTGCTTCCCCGACACGCCTAACAAACCGTACTTCCCCTCGGCCACATTGCTGCCCGAAGACGAGTACCAGCAGGTAACCATTTATCAATTTGGAATTCAAGAATAGACAATAAAACAATTACTAACCTGATTTTAAAATTAACCATTGAACATTATGGAACAACAAAAAAAGAACGGTAATATCATTGCGATCATCACGATGATATTCCTATTCGGTATGATTTCCTTCGTAACTAACCTCGCGGCACCTATTGGTGTAATCTGGAAAAACCAACCCGGTATTGAAGGCTCCAACTTCCTCGGAATGATGGGTAACATGATGAACTTCCTTGCTTACCTGTTTATGGGTATTCCTGCCGGAAAACTACTTACCAAAATCGGCTATAAGAAAACGGCTCTTGTTGCAATCGCAGTAGGATTACTGGGTGTATTTATCCAGTATTTATCAGGAATTATTGGTGTGGGTGCAAACCTGGGTGGACTTCCTGCAAACTTCTTCGTTTACCTGTTGGGAGCATTCGTTGCCGGTTTCTCCGTATGTATGCTGAATACAGTTGTTAACCCCATGCTCAATCTTCTTGGTGGTGGTGGTAACAAAGGTAACCAGTACATCCAGATTGGTGGTACTTTCAACTCGCTTGCAGGTACACTGACTCCTATGTTCGTAGGTGCTTTGATTGGTCAGATTACTTCTCAAACAGCAATCACCGATGTTAACCCCGTTCTTTTCATCGCCATGGGCGTATTCGCAGCAGCATTCCTTATCCTGTTGTTCATCCCTATCAGCGACCCTGTTCAGCCAAAAACTACCAGCGAGAAATGGGCACACAGCCCGTGGAACTTCCGCCACTTCGTACTCGGTGCGGTAGCTATCTTTATATATGTAGGTATCGAAATCGGTATCCCCGGAACATTGAACTTCTTCCTTTCGGATACAACCGCTAAAGGTGCAGGACTGGATGCGGCAAGCGCCACTTCAATCGGTGGATTCGTTGCCGGAACTTACTGGTTCCTTATGCTTATCGGCCGCTTCCTCGGAAGTATGATTGGTGGTAAAGTATCAAGTAAAGTGATGCTTATGTCGGCATCGGCACTGGGTATCCTGTTCGTAATCATCTCTATCGTACTGCCTATTACCGTACAGACTTCTATGCCTGTATTTACTGGTTCATCATTCGAAATGGTTCGCGTTCCGCTGGCTGCATTGCTTTTGGTTCTCTGCGGACTTTGCACATCTATCATGTGGGGTGGTATCTTCAACCTTGCCGTTGAAGGTCTGGGTAAATACACTGCTGCCGCTTCAGGTATCTTCATGATGATGGTAGTTGGTGGTGGTATCTTACCGTTACTCCAGAACAAAGTTGCCGACCTTACTACTTACATGACTAGCTACTGGGTAGTAATCGCCGGTCTTGCTTACATGTTGTACTACGCACTTATCGGTAGCAAGAATGTGAACAAGGATATTCCGGTAGATTAATAATTTTGAATTATGAATTTTGAATTTTGAATGAGGCCCTGCGGCATCGTAATTCAAAATTCAAAATTCATAATTCAAAATTCATAATTCATAATTAACCCCTCTCGCCTTAATTCAAAATTCAAAATTTAAAATTCAAAATTATTATGGACATTAATCACGTAAGAAGCCGTTTCGCCAAACACTTCAATGGCGCTACCGGAGCCGTTTACGCTTCTCCCGGTCGCGTTAACCTGATTGGCGAACATACGGACTATAACGGCGGCTTCGTTTTTCCCGGCGCTGTTGACAAAGGGATTGTTGCAGAAATCAAACCAAACGGAACAGATAAAGTACGCGCTTATTCTATCGACCTGAAAGATTGGGTTGAGTTCGGACTGAACGAAGAAGACAAGCCACGCACTACCTGGGCCAAATATATATTCGGTGTATGCCGCGAAATGATTAAACGCGGTGTCGATGTAAAAGGTTTCGATACTGCATTTGCCGGCGATGTGCCTCTGGGCGCTGGTATGTCGTCATCTGCCGCATTGGAAAGCACCTATGCATACGCACTGAACGAACTTTTCGGCGAAAACAAGATTGACAAATTCGAACTGGCCAAAGCCGGACAGGCCACTGAGCACAACTACGTAGGTGTAAACTGCGGTATCATGGACCAGTTTGCTTCCGTATTCGGTAAAGCAGGCAACCTTATCCGTCTGGACTGCCGTTCGTTGGAGTACAATTACTTCCCGTTCAACCCCGAAGGATACCGTTTGGTTCTGCTCGATTCAGTAGTTAAACACGCTTTGGTCGACGGCGAATACAACAAACGCCGCGCTTCCTGCGAAGCAGTGGTTGCCGTTATGCAGAAAAAACATCCGCATGTGGAATTCCTGCGCGACGCCAACATGGAAATGCTCGAAGAAGTAAAAGACCAGGTTAGCGAAACCGACTACAACCGTGCCAAATACGTTATCGAAGAAATACAACGCGTTCTCGACGTTTCGGATGCCCTTGAACAAGGCGATTACGAAACCGTAGGACAGAAGATGTACGAAACTCACCACGGCATGAGCAAGCTGTACGAAGTAAGCTGCGAAGAACTCGACTTCCTGAACGACATTGCCAAAGAATGCGGTGTAACCGGTTCGCGCGTAATGGGTGGCGGCTTCGGCGGTTGTACAATCAACCTTGTGAAGGATGAATTGTATGATGGCTTCATTGCCAAAGCAGTTGAAGCATACAAAGAAAAATATGGCAAGAGCCCGAAAGTATATGACGTTGTTATATCGGACGGTTCGAGAAAGCTGGCATAATTTTCTACCTAACAAAAAAACAGGGATTGCGTAACGCAATCCCTGTTTTTTTGTGCCTATCTGGCGGGGTTCATGTATTACAGGGCGGGGCGTGTGTAATACATACTTTTATGAATGAATACGCCCCGCCTCCAGGGTGGGCAGGGCAGTTATGTTCTATGCATTACCCCGCAGGGGTAAGATTATGCATAACCGTATGCAAGCGTAGCGCAGCTTACGGGCAGCGAGCCGCTGCACTAAGAACCCCGCAGGGGTGAGATAATGATAATCTCACCCCTGCGGGGTTGCGGCAAGGTGCCGCTGCCAAATCCGT
>DAMCMT010000155.1:0-4449 GCA_032108265.1 Bacteroides sp. | reverse complement strand
CCGCAAATTGTAGGCATTGCAAATCATTTTCATAGGGCAGACACAAGGCCTGCCCCTACGCCATGCGGTATGTGGGGCGGACACAAGACCCGCCCCTACGCCATGCGGTTAAATATCCTCATTTGTATATAATCTCCACGAAAAATAGTACTTTTGCTTATCCAACTATTAATAAACAAGAAATATGGAGTCGGAAAAAGAACAAACATCTGCATTTCAATCTTTCATCAAACGCTGGGGCATATTTTCCTATCTGCGTGAATTGTCGGTGGTGATTATCGGTATATTGATAACCCTGTCTATCACCAATCTCATTAATAACTACAACCGGCAGAAAGACCTCGACGGTATGCTCTCTCTGGTTAAGCAGGAGCTTTACGAGAACCTGGAAAGTCTCGATGAAGTTCAAAAGAGGTGGGAGGGCGAAGCGCACATCTTCTCGGTTATCAGGAAAAACGATTTCAATATAGATGCCATTCCCGTGGATACGCTGGATAAGTACTATTATGCCATAGGCGCTTTGCATGGCTTTAGCGGTAAAACCGACTCGTACGATGTGCTTAAAGCATCTACCCAGGTACAATACATCAGGCATAAAGGGCTGCTCCAGAACTTATCATACGCTTATAGCCGCATCTCTGCCCTGAACGACCAGTTAACGATTTATTCCGGGAAGAAAGCCGACTACATGAACCCGATATATGCCGGTATGGATTACCGCGACGCCGAGAGGTCTATGGATGGTGATGCGTATGAGGTTTTCAATTATTTTTTCAGTACGAACGGGTATAAAACATTCTCGCTGCACGGCCCCACTATCCTCAGTCCGGGTATCTTTGACAAATGCAGGGATAATCTGTGGAGGGTAATCACCGAGTTAGAGAAATACGGATACTGATATGCTATTACCTTATCTACACAAAGATTTAATCGAGGCCGGATGTGATGAGGCCGGGCGGGGTTGTCTGGCGGGTGCGGTATATGCTGCTGCTGTTATTCTTCCTCAAGACTTCCGGAACGATATGCTCAATGACTCGAAACAGCTTTCGGAGAAGCAACGGTATATACTCAGGGATATTATTCAGGCCGAGGCTGTTTGCTGGGCAGTGGGTGTGGTCACCCCGTTGGAGATTGACGAGATAAATATCCTGAATGCGTCTTTCCTGGCTATGCACCGCGCGTTGGACCAGTTGAGTACTCGCCCGCAGCATTTATTGATTGATGGTAATCGTTTTAAGAAGTATAGGGATATACCTCATACTACCGTCATCAAGGGGGATGGTAAATACCTGTCGATTGCGGCCGCTTCGGTGCTCGCAAAGACATACCGTGATGATTATATGAGTATGCTGCACGAGGAGTTTCCGCTGTATGCCTGGAACCAAAATAAAGGGTATCCGACGAAGAAGCATCGCCAAATGATATCCGAGCATGGTACTTCGCCGTATCATCGCATGAGTTATAATCTTTTGGGTGATATGCAGTTGGAGATTCCGTTTTGAAGAAAATGGCAGGATAGCACTGCATAAAGAGGGCATCAACATAATTTAGTGCTTTGAATTATGAATTCAACATGAGGATAAGTATCTTTGTTATATATTTATTAAAGAGAATGTTATGAGCACTATACAATTCGAACTTAAAAAAGCTGCACTAGCCCGGCAAATTCTTAATGCGGATAGCGAAGAGTTTATCGAGAAACTAACTGCAAGCATGAACCGGATACTCCATAAAGAGGGAGATATTCCCGGATTAGCTTACACCACGGAAGAGCGCATAGCTGAGATAAGACTGGCTGAGAAGGAACTTGAAGATGGAGAAACCGGCATTTCTCATGAAGAATTTATGAAGCACCTCGACGACAGAATTAAATCATGGAAATAAGATGGATGCCCCTGGCAACTAAACGTTTGGAAGAAGTCGTCGATTATTTACTTGAAGTAGCTGGTCAGCGCCCTGCAATTCAGTTCTTTAGCGACATTAATCATACTGTCAATAATCTGCTTACCTTTCCTGAAATGGGTAAAGTAGAGGCATTAATAGGAAACGACAAATACACTTATCGCTCAATTTTAGCCCAGAAGCACTATAAAGTTATCTATTCGATACAGGGTTCTGTTATATTTATCTTCACTATATGGGACTGCCGGAGGGACCCACGGCAAATGAAAGAAGAAAATCTCTCTGAATAATGTCGTATACACAAACCAACCCATCTTTTTTGTATCTTTGCAGCCGGAAATTTAATAAGGTATTCATTAAAACAAGATATCACATGAGCAAAAAAGCACTTTTAATGATTCTCGACGGCTGGGGAATCGGTAACCACGGAAAAGCTGACGTAATCTTCAACACCCCCACACCTTACTGGGATTATCTGGTAAATACCTACCCGCACTCCCGGTTAATGGCCAGCGGCGAAAACGTAGGTCTGCCCGACGGACAGATGGGTAACTCCGAAGTAGGCCACCTCAACATCGGCGCCGGACGTGTAGTATATCAGGATTTGGTAAAGATTAACCTGGCTTGCCGCGACAACAGCATCCTCCGGAACCCTGAAGTCGTTGCCGCCTTTACCTACGCCAAAGAAAACGGAAAGAATATGCACTTCATGGGATTAACCTCCGACGGTGGTGTGCATAGCTCATTAGACCACCTGTTCAAACTCTGCGACATATCCAAAGAGTACGGACTGGAAAATACTTTCGTACACTGTTTCATGGACGGCCGCGATACCGACCCGAAAAGTGGACTCGGCTTTATCGAACAGCTCGATGCCTATACTAAACAAAGCGCAGGCAAAATAGCTTCCATCATCGGACGTTATTACGCTATGGACCGCGACAAACGCTGGGAGCGCGTGAAAGAAGCATACGACCTCCTCGTTAACGGCGAAGGCAAAAAAGCTACCGATATGATTGCTGCCATGCAGGAGTCATACGACGGTGGCGTAACCGACGAATTCATCAAACCCATCGTAAATGCAAACGTAGACGGTACCATCAAGGAAGGCGATGTAGTTATCTTCTTCAACTACCGCAACGACCGCGCCAAGGAACTTACCGTTGTCCTCACCCAGGAAGATATGCCCGACTTCGGAATGCACACCATCCCCAACCTGCAATACTACTGCATGACTCCTTACGACTCTTCATTCAAAGGCGTTCATATTCTTTTCGACAAGGATAATGTAGATAATACACTGGGAGAATACCTGTCTTCTGTAAACAAAAACCAGCTTCACATTGCCGAGACAGAGAAGTATGCCCACGTAACATTCTTCTTCAACGGCGGCCGCGAAACGCCTTATGGTGCGGAAGACCGTATCCTCGTTCCCTCGCCCAAAGTAGCGACTTACGACCTGAAACCGGAAATGTCGGCCTACGAAGTAAAAGACCGTCTGGTTGAGGCTATCAATA
The DNA here is from genome assembly GCA_032108265.1 of Bacteroides sp. GTDB lineage: Bacteria > Bacteroidota > Bacteroidia > Bacteroidales > Bacteroidaceae > Bacteroides. The sequence continues at coordinate 1,030 of DAMCMT010000155.1, read as the reverse complement.
CCGAGAAGTACGACTTCATCGTTGTAAACTATGCTAACGGCGATATGGTAGGTCATACCGGCATTTACGAAGCCATCGAAAAAGCGGTTAAAGCCGTAGACGAATGCGTAAAAGAAACCATCGAAGCCGCCAAAGCCCACGGTTACGAAGCCATTATCATCGCAGACCACGGTAATGCGGATAATGCAGTAAACGAAGATGGCTCGCCCAATACTGCGCACTCTTTGAACCCTGTTCCCTGTATCTATGTAACAGAGAAGAAGAATGCAAAGGTAGAGGATGGCCGTCTGGCTGATGTCGCTCCGACTATCCTTAAGATAATGGGGCTTGATGTTCCCAAAGAAATGACAGGCAACATTTTAATAAAATAAGATACTTCTGTGGTACAAATTGATGATGTAGTGGTAAGCCTCGATATATTCCGCGAAAAGTTCCTTTGCAACCTTTCCGCCTGCAAAGGCGAGTGTTGCGTTGAAGGCGACTCAGGCGCCCCGGTTGAAGAAGATGAAGTTGAGCAACTCGAGAAAGTCCTCCCCGTAATCTGGGACGATTTATCCCCCGCTGCACAGGAAGTTATCAATAAACAAGGGGTTTGCTACCGCGACAGCGATGGCGACCTCGTAACCTCCATCGTGAAAGGCGAAGACTGCGTATTCACCTGCTACGACCACACCGGATGCTGCCATTGCGCCATCGAAAAAGCATACCGCGAAGGCAAAGTCGATTTCTACAAACCCGTTTCCTGCCACCTATACCCCATACGCGTAAATAAGCACGACACTTTCCGCGCAGTGAACTACCACCGTTGGAGCGTTTGCCACGCCGCCTGGGAACTGGGAAAGAAAGAAGGAGTTCCGGTGTATAAATTCCTGAAAGAACCCTTAATCCGCAAATTCGGCGAAGTTTGGTACAACGAACTCGAAGATGTGGCAAGGGAACTGAAAGAACAGGAAGTCATATAGTAATATTCATATATTAAACACAGAGTCACAGAGACACAAAGGCTTTTCCTGATGCTGAACACAGAGGC
>DAMCMT010000154.1:0-4472 GCA_032108265.1 Bacteroides sp. | reverse complement strand
AAAGTTTTGATGACTTCATCATAAAAATGTTACTTTTGTTACCGTAACACCCATTAAACACCTAATATTACTTGTTTATGAACATACTAATGAACCTTTTGTGGCTGATATTCGGAGGCATAGTAACCTGCATCGGATACATGGTTTCCAGTATCCTGATGATGATAACCATTATCGGCATCCCCTTCGGAGTACAAACCTTTAAGCTAGCTTTCCTCGCCCTGTTGCCTTTCGGAAAAGAAGTAATAACCACCCCCAGCTCAGGCGGATGCCTCAGTGTATTAATGAATATATTATGGATAATACTGGGCGGATTCTGGATATGCGTGTCGCATCTGGCTTTCGGCGTTGTGCTATTAGTCACTATAATAGGTATACCTTTCGCACTGCAACATTTCAAACTCGCTGCACTTGCTTTAACTCCATTCGGTAAACAAGTTGTAGACAAAAAACGTTAGTTGGTGAAACAGTAGAACAAAATGATGACCCGGAAAGAAAAGAAAAAAATTACCATTCCATTATACCTCAAAATCCTTATCGGGATGATTGCCGGCATATTAGCCGGCATACTCGCCCTGCAATTCGATGGAGGCATTTCTTTTGTAACCAACTGGGTTAAACCCTGGGGACAGGTATTTATAAAACTACTGCAATTAGTAGCTGTTCCCCTCGTATTTGTTTCACTCGTAAAAGGAGTAACAGGTTTACAAGATATTAGTAAATTCTCCAAAATTGGACTGCGAACAATATTGCTATACATCGCAACAACTATATTCGCTATATGTATAGGTGTTATTTTGGTAACAACCATACGACCCGGAAACCTCTTCGACTCGTCCAAAGCACAAGAGATGCAGCAGAGTTACCAGGACGTTGTAACCCAACAAAAGCTGGCCGCCGAGTACGAGCAGGAACGTGGCCCGCTGGCTTTCCTTGACGAGATAATCCCCGATAATATAGTAAGCGCAGCCAGCAACAACCGACGTATGTTACAGGTAATATTTTTTGCCATTCTCTTCGGTATTGCTGTACTGTCCATTCCACGTTCGACCACCGAACCGGTATTAAAAATAATCAACTCCCTGTACGAGATTATATTAAAGATGGTAGACATCATCATCCGCTTTGCCCCCTACGGAGTATTCGCCCTGATGGCGGCGCTGGTAACAGATTACTCGGGCGATATGTCCATATTCAGCGCCCTTGCCATTTACGCCCTGACGGTTATAATCGGGTTGCTGTTGCTTATGTTTGCCTTTTACCCCACGCTTATCCACCTCTTCAGCCGGGTAAAAGTACTGCACTTTATTAAAAGTATGTATCCCGTACAATTACTGGCGTTCAGCACCAGTTCCAGCGCTGCCACACTGCCGCTGAACCTGGAAACGACCGAAAAAGAACTCAAAGTATCCAACGAAGTAGCCTCCTTTGTGTTGCCCGTGGGCACAACCATTAATATGGACGGAACCAGTTGCTACCAGGCCATCGCCGTTATATTCATTGCACAGGTTATGGGTATCGACCTGGGAATTTCGGGTATGCTTTCTATAATACTACTCACCACCATATCGTCCATCGGCACACCTGCCATACCCGGCGGAAGCTATGTCATACTTACCATGGTGTTGTCCTCCGTAGGCATCCCCGCCGAGGGATTGGCCCTAATTCTGGGAGTCGACCGCCCCCTCGATATGCTCCGCACGGCAGTCAATGTAACCGGAGATGCAACCGTGGCCTCTATTGTGGATAAGAGTCGCTCGCCGGAAAAATCAGCTTAAACACACTGCCCTTTCCTGTTTCCGACTCGGCCGATATTCTTCCGTTGTGCTGGTTCATAATCTGCTTGCACAGGCTCAGTCCGATGCCCGAGCCGCTTTGCTTGGTGGTGAAGAACGGCACGAAAATCTTATCCATCACCTCCGGCAATATGCCCGTACCGTTATCGGCAACGCGGATGATTACCTGCTGATTGCTTTTCCCGGCACTCACCGATATTTCCGGACGGCTGACACCCGAAGTAGCTTCGACCGCATTCTTTACCAGGTTGATTAATACCTGCTCTACCTGAGAGCGGTCGGCCGTAATCATTAAATCCGGTTTCTTTATTTCGAAGCAGATGTTGCTATCCGGAAAGAGTTTGCGCAAGTCCATGAACAGCTCGTCCACCGGTATGCGCACGGGCATAGGGGCGGGGAGGCGCGTCAGGCGCCGGTAATTCTCCACAAAGTCCAGCAGGCCCTTGCTGCGGCGGTGTATGGTTTGCATGGCCTGGTGCATTACTTTGTAATCTTTCTCCGACAGTTCCGGGGAGACTGCGCGCTCGCTGATGGTTTCCGACAGGGAGATAATCGGCGTTATCGAATTCATAATCTCATGTGTCAGTACGCGAATGAGTTTCTGCCAGGCTTCCATCTCGTTTTTTTCCAGAACGGAGTGAATATCTTTCAGGCTGATGAGCAGCCGTTCCTTGCTTTGAGCATAGAAAGAAGTACACGAAACGGCCATTTCCTGTATATGCCCCTCTGTTCCGCTGCGGATTATCTGCGTTTCCGTGTTCGAAATTCCTGCCAATATGTCAGGTATTTGCGAGCGGTCTTTTATCAACAGGCGCGCGGCGCGGTTCATCCACTCAACCTGACCGCTACGGTCGGTCACGAGGACGGCGGTATCTACCTTTTCCAGAAGATTTTCGTAGTATTGGTGCCTGATTTCTTCTTCCAGTAGCCTGTCTTTAAGCTGCCGCAGGGCATCCGAAAGGTCTTCGGCCATCTCTTGCACCACCTTATTCTTTACGATGACCGGGAATGTTTGCGTGAGGTCGTTGAAACGGATGCTTTCGGTAAGCCGCTTCATGATGCCGATGTGCTTGATTTGCAGGTTGTACAGGCTGATGCCCGTGCCCACCAGAAACAGCACGCATATCAATGTGCTGAACCACAACTGCTGCCGGATGAATACATAACCGGCGATCGAAAACACGCTTATCAGCACAATGTGCAGCACTATCAGGAGCGAATACCGTTTCATAATCCCAGCTTTTCTAGTTTACGGTACAAGGCGAAGCGGGTGATGCCCAGGTGCTCGGCCGCCTGTGTAATGTTTCCCCCCGTTAGTTTCATGGCCCGCTCAATAGCCTGGCGTTCAAGCTGTTCGAGGTTCAACACCTCGTTATCCCGTTGCCGCTGCCGCGACGCTTGCTGAAAGAGGAAATCTTCCGGTTTCAGCCACAGGCCGTCGCTCAGGATAACGGCGCGTTCGATGGTATGCTGCAACTCGCGCACATTGCCCGGCCAGGGGTATTTCAGCAACTTTGCTTTCGCCTCGCGGGTAAAACCTTTGATTTCTTTTTGATACTTCTCCGTATATCGTTGCAGGAAGTGCATGGCGAGCAGGATAATATCTTCCCCCCGTTCGCGCAACGGCGGTATGCGCAACTCAATCGTGTTGATGCGGTACAGTAAATCCTGGCGGAAACTGTTTTCCTCCACCATCAGGTGTATATCGGCGTTTGTGGCGCAAATCAACCGCACGTCGATAGGCAAAACGTGGGTACTGCCCAAGCGGCTTATCTGTTTTTTCTCGATAACCGTCAGCAGTTTCGACTGCATGGGCAGGGAGAGGTTTCCTATTTCGTCCAGAAACAACGTTCCGCCCGAGGCAACCTCCATCCGTCCGGCTTTTCCCTTCTTTGCATCGGTGAAGGCACCTTTCTCATAGCCGAAAAGCTCGCTCTCGAACAACTGTTCGGGAATACTGCCCAGGTCGATGGTTATAAAAGGGTTTGCGGCGCGCGACGAATGCCTGTAAATCAGCCGCGCAATTACATCTTTGCCCGTTCCGTTTTCGCCCAGCAGCAGGATATTCGCGTCCGTTTGGCACAGCTTTTCGATAGTCTGGAACATCTCGCGCATTACGGGCGAGTCGCCAATCACGTCCGTATCCATTCCCGGCGATGTATTCAGTACCTCAATCTGTTCTTTCAGTACCGACACTTCGCGCCGCGACATCCGCAGCTTCACGCCCGACGAAAGGGTAGCAAGCAGTTTATCTTTTTCCCACGGCTTGGAGACGAAATCCGTCGCCCCCGATTTTATCGCCGTTACAGCTTTATCCATATCGGCATAGGCAGTCATGAATACCACAACGGCCTGCGGGTCAATTTCCAGGATTTGCTGCAAACTTTCCAATCCTTCCTGTCCGCTGATGGCGTCGCGGCTAAAATTCATATCGAGCAGGATAATATCGGGGTCGAAGAGAACATCTTCGTTATCATCGACAATCAGTATCTTACCTTTTTTGGCCATATATAATAAGGTGTATTTTATGGATGAACTGCACAAAAATAAGTAATTATATAATGTGTTGTATGTGCGGATGCGCACGATTTGCAAATCGTATATGCATATATCATTTATTGTATATGCATATACTATTTATCTTATATGCATATACGATTTACCTTATATGCATAT
>DAMCMT010000153.1:0-4558 GCA_032108265.1 Bacteroides sp. | reverse complement strand
GTTTGATCCATTGCCGGGTCTTTCTCATTCTGTCGGTCAGGGAATATCCGTTCATAGGGTATTAGGTGGTTTCGTTTTTCTTTTTCATATTTACTTGTTTATGGGTTAACAATATCTTCTTAATCCGAGCGACTGGCACAACGTGCTTCGTTCGGCCTCCAGTTCATCATCGGTATAATCATAACCGGTATCTTCATCCGGTAAAGACTGGATTTCTTCTTCAAGCATTTCAATGATTTCGGCTTTACAGTCGACATTATGAACGGTGCAGGCTTGCTCTTCGGTCATTTCCATAACTTCGGCCAGTTCGAGGTAAAGTGCTTCGAGCCTTTCTCTTATTTCGTTCTGATACATACTTATTGGAATTTTGAATTATGAATTTTGAATTTTGAATTAATGAGGTAAGTCCATATTAGTTGATACCGAAGCGCATGGATATTATTACTTTCATAATTCAAAATTCAAAATTCATAATTAATTAAATCTGGTACCCGTAAGCATATTCGATATGCAGCATCGCGCCCGGTTTACGGGTTATTAAAAATGAAGCGGTACTGACGCCCGGGCAGCATACTTACACGTAAGGACATTTCGTTACTTCATTATTTTTATTGTAGTTACTTGCGCCTATCTGCAATTACGGCACTTCTGCTATGCAGCTTTTCACAAGTTTATTTTACCCTAATATCAAAGAACTACTCAATTTTACTTTGCTTTATTGTTTTTAATTATTATATTTGCAGAGTAATAATTGTACTTCGAAACATATAATACATTTATTTTGTTTCGACATTGCAAAGTAAACACTTCAAAAAGTTTTATGCAAGCTAATAAATATATAAATACGTTAATATAATGAAATTAGTTGAAAGGGTTTTGGAATTAGCAAATAGAAAAGACATAACAATGTACATTTTATCGCAAGAAACAGGTATATCCCAAGCAGCTCTGAGCCGCCTAAAGTCGGGTCATACCAAAAAAATAAACAGGAAAAGCTGTAAACTACTTTCAGAGTACTTCAACGTTTCACCGGATTGGTTATTGACAGGCAATGAAGAAGCACTGAAGGAATACGAACATCGTACGATACCTACAGTTTCCTTACGAGAGGATGTTGCGAATATTCCATTGGTGACCAGGTATAGCTATACAAGTTATCGGGATGGGTGTGCAGATAGTAGATATCTGGAGAACCTGCCTCATATTCCGTTCATTGTCGACCGTGAAGGGAATGGTAATTATATAGCTTTCGAGGTAAGGGGCGACTCAATGGATAATGGTTCCTGCGATAGTTATGTGGATGGTGACCGATTGTATTGCCGGGAGATGCAGAAGCATTTGTGGTCATCGTATAAATTACACCAACGCCAATGGGATTTTGTAATAGTACATAAGGAAGGGATTCTAGTGAAGAGGATTATTGATCATGATGTAGAGAATAACAAGATCACAATTCAGTCGCTGAACCCGGAGTTTCCGGACAGGGAAATTGACCTGGCGCAGGTGAAGCAGATGTTTTATGTAATTGAGTCGGCGCGGCCAAGGAAAAGATAAAACTTTTGGCAGTTATATACAAGCTTACACTAAATGTATAACTTATCGGTTTTGATTAAAACAGAAAACGCCGCAGGCGTGTGATTATGAATAACCGTATGCATAATTACACGCCTGCGGCGTTACCATACGGCATCCCCTTTAACTCCTATACCTCACTCTTTACCTCACTCTTTACCTCACTCTTCTAACATTTTCGTGTAAACTAATATATAATTGCCAAACTTTTCACTGTTATCTTAGCTTCTTTTTCTCAGAAAATTCTTACTTTCGCCCTAAATATAAAATGCATGAAGAATCTTCTTTATATTATTATAGGTATACTTTGCTTATCCGGTTGTGGTAAAACGGGCCCCGGGGCAACAATAACAGGTGAAATAGACGGGCTGGATAGTACTTATATCCATGTGTATGGAGCAGATGAATTATCGGACATTGTCGATACTATCCGCATTACTGAGAATAAAATATCGCATATATTCCCGGCCGACACGCTTTTGCAAGTAATGTTGGTGATGGATAATAAAACAGAATATCCGCTTTATCTGGATAAAAACTCAAAAATCACCATCAAAGGAAATATGGAAGATGGTTATCTGGATATAAAAGGAGTAAAGCCTAATGAAGAGCTTACTGCTTTTTATAAATCTATCGAACCCATCCGCGATATTCCTGATAGTGTAACGAATGCAGCGAAACAATTCATCCGGCTGAATCAAACTTCCCTTGTTTCCATTTACCTGCTCGACAAATATTTCGTTCAACAAGCCGAACCGGATTTCTCCCTCATACGCCAACTTATCACCAATATGGATGGAACTTTGCAGGATAAGCCGTATATAGAAAGAATAAGTAATCTGCTGGAAGATGCCGAAAAAGTTGAGGTAGGAAAAACAGCCCTGAGCTTTACAGTCACCAATTCCAAAGGGGAAAGTATTACAAGAACAAAGTTCAGGAATAAATATCTGCTTATAAACTTCTGGGCTTCGTGGTGCGACTCGTGCAAAGTAAGCAATTCCGAATTGCGCCAAATATACAAAACGCATCATAAAAAAGAAAATTTTGCCATGCTGGGCATATCACTTGACCTGGATAAAACACAATGGCTGGAAACCATTAAGGCCGATACACTGGAGTGGGAACAGGCTTGTGACTTTATGGGCCTGGAAAATGCGGTTGCCAAACAATATGGTGTTTACAGTATACCTTATAATATTTTGTTAGGAACAGATGGCAAGGTAATTAACCGGAACATACATGGAGATGAACTTACAGATAAGTTGAAAGAGCTTTTGAAAGAGGAAGAGAAAGACAAAAAGAAGAAACGATAATAAAACACATCTGATACTATGCTTGTTAAAATATTCGGCGCGGCAGTGCAGGGTATCGACGCAACTATTATAACGATTGAAGTGAATAGCAGTCGGGGTTGTATGTTCTACCTGGTCGGCCTGCCCGATTCAGCCGTTAAAGAAAGTCACCGGCGGATTATTTCCGCACTTCAGGTAAACGGGTACCGGATGCCTACTTCTAATATAACCATCAATATGGCTCCGGCCGATATTCGCAAGGAAGGCGCCGCTTACGACCTTCCATTGGCAATTGGTATGTTGGCTGCTGCCGAGGTGATTTCTCCCGACAAGCTTTCACGCTATCTTATCATGGGCGAATTGAGTCTTGATGGAACGATACAACCTGTAAAAGGTATATTACCCATAGCCATCAAAGCCCGCGAAGAAGGTTTCGAAGGAATGATTATCCCCCGGCAGAATGCGCGCGAAGCTGCCGTAGTAAATAACCTGAATGTTTACGGGGTAGATAATATAAAGGAAGTTATACAATTTCTGAACGATGAATGCGAATTGGAAGTAACCACCGTTAATACCCGTGAGGAATTCTTTGCCCAACAAAATTTGTTCGATTTCGATTTTGCGGAAGTAAAAGGACAGGAGAATGTAAAGCGCGCCCTCGAGGTGGCTGCCGCAGGCGGACACAATATAATTATGGTAGGCGCGCCGGGTAGCGGAAAGTCGATGATGGCTAAAAGGCTGCCTTCGATACTGCCTCCGCTTTCGCTCAGCGAGAGCCTGGAAACGACAAAAATACATTCCGTAGCGGGGAAACTGGGCGGAAATACTTCGCTTATCTCCAAACGCCCGTTCCGCGACCCGCATCATACCATTTCGCCGGTTGCACTTGTTGGTGGCGGTAGTTATCCGCAGCCGGGAGAAATCAGCCTTGCCCATAACGGGGTGTTGTTTATGGACGAGCTTCCCGAGTTCAACCGTTCGGTGCTCGAAGTGCTGCGCCAACCGCTGGAAGACAGGAATATTACCGTATCGCGCATTAAATGGACAGTAGATTATCCCGCCAGTTTTATGCTTGTGGCATCTATGAATCCTTGCCCGTGTGGGTATTATAACCATCCTACAAAGGCGTGTGTATGTAATCCCGGACAGGTGCAAAAATACTTAAATAAAATATCGGGGCCTCTGCTGGATCGTATCGATATACAGATCGAAATTGTACCCGTACCTTTCGAAAAGATATCCGATCGTCGGAATGGAGAACCCAGCGAAGAAATCCGCAAACGGGTAATTAAAGCCAGAAGTATTCAGGAAGAACGTTTTAAAGCATTTCCGGGTATACACTGCAATGCACAGATGGGTAGCAGGCAGTTATCGCTTTTTGCACAGCCTGATGATGAGGGGTTGCTTCGTCTTAAAACTGCAATGGACAGGTTAAATCTTTCAGCCCGCGCGTACGACCGTATATTGAAAGTAGCGCGGACAATTGCCGATTTGGAAGGGAGTGAAAATATTACTCCCGCTCATTTGGGCGAGGCGATTGGTTACCGGAATCTGGATAGGGAGAATTGGGCGGGGTAGGAATGAGTGAATTAAAGCATATGAGTTAAGAAGTGAAGTAAAGGGTGAGGTAAAGGGTGAGGTATTGGAGTTAAAGGTGATGCCGCATGGTAACGCCGCAGGCGTGTAATTATGCA
>DAMCMT010000152.1:0-4903 GCA_032108265.1 Bacteroides sp. | reverse complement strand
CATAGTGAACTTGGTATTCAATATCGTCGTAACCGTCATCAGCAAACAGAAGAGACTGAGGTGACTACCCAGGAACGGTATATTGAACGGGAAGTTAATGATTGCATCGTAAGTCGACAAGTCGTCCGCCCAAAGGAAGCTTTCCTGACGTAACTCAATTGCACTCGGCACGAACATAAACAAGGCCATCAATATGGGGAACTGAACCAGCATCGGCAAACATCCACCCATCGGGCTGACACCATATTTACTGTACAAACTCATGGTTTCCTGCTGCTTCTTCATGGCATCTTCCTGCTTGGGATATTTCTTGCTTATTTCCTCAATCTGAGGTTTGAGCACGCGCATCTTAGCAGATGAGATATACGTTTTCCATGTGGCCGGGAAGATAACAATCTTAACGATAATCGTCATTACCAGCAACACGATACCCATGCTAAGGCCCAGGCTGGAGAGCCAGTCGAATATATTGATGGTGAACCATTGGTTAATCTGTTTCACAACGGGCCAACCCAGGTAAACCAGATCGTTGAGCTTCCATTTGTCTGCACGGCCTTTATCAAAGCCTTTCAGTGTTTTGTAATGGTTGGGGCCGAAGTAGAAATGCATGGAGTTTATCTCTTTGCCCTGTGGATCAAATGCTGTTTTCAAATCGGAAGAATGACTCTTAACATATCCGGTGCCTTCTTTCTCGGGAGAGGATTTCAATTTGGCGCTTTCAAAACCGGCATCCGAAAGGAATATGGATGAGAAGAACTGGTTTTTGTAAGCCACCCAATCCAGGCGCACATCAATTGATTCTTCGTCGGCTTTGGATTCGGAAAGATGATCGGTGCCATTGCCCTGAAATTTGTAGCTCAGGTTGGAAAGGCGGTTTTCGTAGGTGAAACCTTTTTCGTACTGGCGCGAACGCTGCTTCCATTCAATATCAACATAGTTGGTGTTAGCCAGTTTATCGCCCATCCCGGTAGCCTGGATGGTGAAATCCATCATATAATTGTCCGGATGCAGGGTGTAGTTGAAGTCAATATAGCTGTTATCATCGGACATCAGGCGCATAGTTACGCTGTTCGCTGTCTGGTTAACCGGAACGAAATAGTAGTATTTGCTCTGGATGACTTCCTGCTGCGTATAGAAGTAGAAGTTCATCGTAACATCCTTGTCGTCGAAAAGTACAAGCGGCTGTTTTTCCTGGTCGTTGTATTCTTTGAGCATGGCCGAGTAAACCCTGCCGCCAAGCGAATTCAATGTGATTTTAACAAGATTGTTCTCAATCGTAATGAACTTTTCATGACCGGCCGCCGAACGGAAAAAGAGGGAAGTAGAGTCTATGTTGCTTTCGTCCTTTTGATTAGAAAGGGCAGCCGACATCTTCTCGGCCAGAGCCTCGGTTTCCCTTACCCGTTGAATGGAGTCATTATATCTTTGAGCCGCAGCCTGTTGCTCCGCACTCGGGCGGCTGAAATAGCTGAAGCCGATTAATAATATACCTATAAGAACCAGTCCGGTTATGGTATTTTTATCCATAATAAGTTTTTAATCTATATTTATATTACAATTATTAATTGTTGATAACCGCTTTAATAAACGACAGGAACAGCGGGTGCGGATGCAAAACCGTACTACTATATTCGGGGTGGAACTGCGCGCCGATATACCATTTCAGGCCGGGTACTTCTACAATCTCTACCAAGTCTGATTCCGGATTAACGCCTACGCACTTCATGCCGGCATTTTCGTATTCGTCGCGGTACGAGTTGTTGAATTCGTAGCGGTGACGGTGTCTCTCCTGAATATGTTCTTCCTGATAAGCTTCGTAAGCTTTCGTGTCTTTTTTAACTACACACTCAAATGCTCCCAACCGCATCGTGCCGCCCATATTGGTGATGGCTTTCTGCTCTTCCATGATGTCGATTACATTATGAGGAGTCTTTTCGTTGAATTCTACCGAGTTTGCATCGGCATAGCCCAGTACATTGCGTGCGAACTCGATAGCCATGCACTGCATTCCCAGGCAGATACCGAATGTCGGGATGTCGTTTTCGCGGGCATACTTTGCAGCTATCAGCTTGCCTTCGATTCCTCTGGAACCGAAACCGGGGCAAATAACAATACCGTGTACATCGGCCAGCTTCCCGTTTACATTTTCTGGAGTCACGTCTTCGGATTGTACAGAAATGATTTTGAGCTTGCGGTCGTTGTATGTTGCTGCCTGCGAAAGTGATTCGAGAATGGATTTATAAGCATCCTGCAACTCTACATACTTTCCTACCAACGCAATGCGTACTTCTTCCGTAGCTTCCTGACGGCGGGTGAGGAAGTTCTTCCACGGGCCGAGTGCAGGGTCTTCGCCAATCGGCAAGCCCATTTTGCGCAGAATGGTTTTATCTACATTCTGCTCCTGCATCATCAGCGGGCATTCGTAGATGGTCGGAACGTCTACCGACTGAACGACGGCTTCTTCTTCCACATTACAGAACAGGGCAACTTTCTTGCGGAGGTTGGTGCTGAGGTGGTGTTCGGAACGTAGTACCAGTATATCTGCCTGTACTCCAAGCGATTGCAGTTCTTTTACTGAGTGCTGGGTGGGTTTAGTCTTTAGTTCTTTGGCTGCTGCCAGAAACGGAACATAAGTAAGGTGAACACACAGGGCATTCTGGCCTAATTCCCATTTCAACTGGCGGATACTTTCGAGGTAAGGGAGTGACTCGATATCGCCTACCGTACCGCCAATCTCGGTAATTACAAAATCGTATTTATATTTGCTGCCCAGCAGTTTTACGTTTCTTTTAATCTCGTCGGTAATATGTGGTATCACCTGTACGGTTCTGCCCAGATAATCGCCGCGGCGCTCTTTGTCGATAACACTTTTATAAATGCGTCCGGTGGTGATATTGTTGGCTTTGGTAGTCTGTATGCCCAGGAAGCGCTCGTAATGCCCCAGGTCGAGGTCGGCTTCGTGCCCGTCTACCGTAACATAGCATTCGCCATGTTCGTAAGGATTAAGTGTACCCGGGTCGATGTTGATATACGGGTCGAATTTCTGAATGGTTACCTTGTAACCGCGTGCTTGCAATAATTTGCCGATGGACGAGGATATAATGCCTTTACCTAAAGAAGAGGCAACGCCACCGGTCACGAATATATACCTTGTTTCTCCCACAATTTTATAATTTGATTGTAACTTTATCGTTTTATCTAAAAACTGCAAAAGTACGAAATAATTTTGGATTTTGAATTTTGAATTTTGAATTTTTAGCGATGCCACATGGCTTTAATTCATAATTCAAAATTCAAAATTCAAATTTATTTCGTAGATTTGCGGTTTCAAACCCTACAGCTATGAAGAGTTTTTTCGTATCAGTAACATTAATTACACTATTTTGCTTACCAGGAGTTTCCCAGAACACTGCCGTGCCTGCGGCAAAGGGAAATACTGTATCTGCAACTGCTGCAACCGATACATTGAGCCCGATATATAGATATTACTTCGGGGATATTGATTCTTTATATTACGAAGACCCGTATGTGCTTCGCCGTATAAAGCCCAATCTGGATAACTACCGGCTTTACTTGCCTTTTACCTATTATAATTCTCCGATCAAGAGGATAACTACCTCGAAATGGGTAGCTCCGACTACGGAAGATTTATTTGGGCCCAAACATACCATACAGCTTTTGGATACCACACAGGTGGCACGCAGTGAAAAAATCCGTGAGTTTATCGACCGCGCTTTACTCTCTGCTTATATCAGCCAGCCACAACTTATTGTTTCGTATGAAAACGAAATAATGAGTAAACCGGTGTTGAAGGAACACGATTTTATCGAAAAGGCCCCGTCGAAAACCCCGATTTTGCGCCTTTTCACTCCCGATAAGCCTGAAGAGTCGGTACGGGAAGCAGAACTCGTTATCAATAAGCCCAACTTCTGGGTGACAGGGGGTAACGGATCGTTCCAGATGAGCCAGAACTCTGTATCCGATAACTGGTATCAGGGGGGCGAAAGCATGAATAACCTGCTTGCCAACATCAAAGTATTTGCCAACTACAACGATAAGAATAAAATCCAGTTCGAAAGTTACCTCGAAGCCAAGGTAGGGTTCAATACCGTGTCGTCTGATACGGTGCGCAAATACCGTGTAAATACCGACCTCTTGCGCCTCTATTCTAAATTAGGTGTGCAGGCTGCATCCAAATGGTTCTATACTGTTTCGGGAGAATTCAATACGCAATTCTTCAATAACTATAAGGCCAACAGTAACGATATGGTATCTTCATTCCTGGCTCCGGCCAACCTGATATTCAGTATCGGTATGGACTATAAGCTGAAGAACAAAAAAGTCGACCTTTCGGCCTTTATATCCCCTCTGGCTTATAATTTCAGGTATGTAGGAAATGATAAGGTAGACGAAACCAAGTTTGGCCTGGACCCGGGCAAGAAAGTGCTTCATGACTTCGGTTCGAAGTTCCAGACTAACCTGACGTGGAAGATCATACCAAGTATCACCTATACAACGCGCCTTTACTATTTTACCAATTACGAAAAGGTGGAAGCCGAGTGGGAGAACTCTTTTGACTTTGTACTCAACCGTTACTTATCTACCAAACTCTTCGTTCATTCACGCTTCGACGATAGTGTGAACCGTGATCCGGGCGACAGCTTTTTCCAATTTAAACAATACCTCAGCTTTGGTATAAATTATAACTGGTAAACTTATATGCATATAAGGTCCTGCCTTATATGCATATACGATCCTACCTTATATGCATATATGATTTACCTTATATGCATATACGATTTACCTTATATGCATATACGTTTTTCCTTATATGCATATACGTTTTTTGCACCAAAACGGGATTGATCCGCACGGCGTAGGGGCGGGTCTTGTGTCCGCCCCA
>DAMCMT010000151.1:1118-4968 GCA_032108265.1 Bacteroides sp. | reverse complement strand
TTGCCGCAACCCCGCAGGGGTGAGATTATCATTATGTCGCCCTATGCAGGGCTTTGGGTGCAGCAGCTCGCTGCCCGTAAGCTGCGCTCGTTCCTCGCTTGCATATTCTTATGCATAAGCTATCCCCTGCGGGGATTATAGATTTTGTCGGCTGCGGTGCGGTTTTGTATATTACTTTCTGATAAGCATCCGGCTTGTTAACAACTCTGAAGTTGAATTCAATTTTGAAAAGTTCAGATGGGTTCAATATAATACGGAGAAATACCGAAAGAAATAATATAAAAGTCATATTTTTGCAGGGCATTGCTTGAAATAAGTAATTAAATTATAAATTCGACAACAATGAGATTTAATAACGTAAGATTATTAGTGAAGGATTTCGCTAAATGTTTTAAGTTCTACACAGAACAACTTGGTTTGGAACCGGCTTGGGGCGATGAGAACAGTGGATATGCCAGTTTTAAGGTTGCTGACGGGATAGAAGGATTGGCAATTTTTGTATCCGACTGGATGGCGCCGTGTGTAGGCAATGCAGATAAAGAATTGCCCGTGGGATACCGGGAGAAATCAGTTGTGTGTTTCAGTGTGGATAATGTGGATGAAACTTATAAGGCTTTAAAAGAAAAAGGTGTGGTATTTGTGAATGAACCTACCGATATGGCTGAATGGGGGAGCCGCACGGTAAATCTGCGCGACCCTGAAGATAATTTAATAGAACTTTTTTCGCCGTTGGCTCCCGAACAATGGAGTGAAGAGCTGATAGAAGAAAATAAGAAGTACGAGTAAACAGGGCTTATTATATATGAATCAACAATATCCCTCAGCACTCCTGGAGAAAGCGGTAAACGAATTTTCCAAGTTGCCGGGAATAGGAAAAAAGACAGCCATGCGGCTGGTATTGCATCTGTTGCGGCAGGATGCGGCTACGGTCGAAGCATTCGGCAACTCTATCATTACATTGAAGAGAGAGGTAAAGTACTGTAAAGTGTGCCATAACATCTCTGATACTGAGGTTTGCGCCATTTGTTCCAGTCCCGGGCGCGATAAAACCACCGTCTGCGTAGTCGAAAACATACGCGACGTTATGGCCGTAGAGGCTACCCAGCAATTCCGCGGGTTGTACCATGTGCTTGGCGGGGTTATCTCGCCTATGGATGGGGTGGGGCCGGGCGATTTGCAAATCAGCAGCCTGGTAGAGCGCGTGGCCAGTGAAGGCGTAAAAGAAATTATACTCGCTCTCAGCACTACGATGGAGGGGGATACGACTAACTTTTATATCTTCCGCAAGCTGGAAAACAGGGATGTAAAACTCAGCGTCATTGCCCGTGGAGTGTCTGTGGGAGATGAACTGGAATATACGGATGAGATAACACTGGGACGGAGCATTGTAAACCGTACTTTGTTTACAGGAAAAGTATAACACACTACATTGCACTATGTATAATATTATAGAACACAGAGACACAGAGGCACAGAGTTTTTATAATTGCTATGCAAACCTGGCAGCGGCACCTTGCCGCCTCTGTGCCTCTGTGTCTCTGTGTTCCCATAAAATAGTATAAACTGACATGGAAACGAAGATTAATAAAACACTTAAAACACTCAAAGTACAGTTCTTTCTATTCTGGCTGATACCCATTCTGCTGTTCGTTGCTTACGAAACGAATCTGCTGGGCGTGGGCACTTATGCGGACGACCCGCAGATGCAATATGTATGGGAAACCATCGGCATACTGGTAGCCATAGCTTGTGTTCCGCTGGCTTTGAAACTGTTCAGCATTGTTTTGAAGAAGAAAATTGATGAAGTTTCTTTTCCCGCCGCCCTGAGTAAATATCAGTTGTGGAGTGGCATACGCCTCGGAATTCTGGAGTTTGCCGCGCTGTTGAATATTGTAGTTTATTATTTTACCCTCAATAATATAGGGGGCTTGTGCGCACTGATTGCCATGACAGCATCCCTCTTTTGCTTTCCCGGCGAAAAGAGAATGCGCGAAGAATTGAATATCATAACCGATGATGAAAGCAACATACCTGGAAAATGAACGCATACGTCTGCGGGCGGTGGAACCGGAAGACCTGCAATGTATGTACGACATCGAAAACCATCCTTCGCAATGGGAGGTGAGCAGTTTTACCGTGCCTTATTCGCGGTATGTGCTCAAGCAGTATATTGAACAAACTACGTACGATATTTTCGCCGATAAACAACTGCGGCTGATGATAGTGGGCAAGGCGGATAAGCGGGTGCTGGGAATTGTAGACATAACGGATTTCGTCCCACTGCACGGGCGGGGTGCGGTAGGAATTGTGGTTCACGAAGAATACCGCCGCCGGGGTTATGCAAAGGAGGCTTTGCAATTGCTCTGCCAGTACGCTTTTAACTTCCTGAACATGAAACAATTATATGCTTACATTGCTGCTGATAACGAAGCGAGCATACAATTGTTCGGCAGTTGTGGCTTTGTCGCTTGTGGTTTGTTGAAAGACTGGATACAGGAAAATAACCAGTTCAAAGACGTTGCTATGGTGCAACGCATCGCCGGGGTTTAATTCAGCGATGGAATTTGCGGAAATCTCGACCAGGTTTCGTACTTGCTTCCCAGCATTCCCATGGAATCTTTCCACATCGGGTCGGTTTTGTTGCTCATAATAGTATCGATACTGCTTTTCCCGATAATCCAGGTGTTCTCCTTTATCTCATCGTTCAGTTGTTCAAGCTCCCAGCCTGAGTAACCGAGGAAGAAACGGATATGCCCTTCGATGGGGTTTCCCTGTAGGATGTATTTCTTCACGGCATCAAAATCGCCGTTTACGTACAGCCCTTTCCGCACGGGGAGTGCGCCTTTGATGTCGGGCAGCGTATGTAAAAAGAAAAGAGTATCGGTGCTAAGTGGACCTCCTTTATAAAGAGGGATGTCGTCGAGGTATTTAAACTCCTTGAACACCTCGTTCAGGAACAGGGGAATCTGCTTATTCATGATAAGCCCCATGGTGCCGTCGCTCGTATGGTCTATTAGCAAAACTACAGACCTGCCGAATGTAGCGTCTCTCAGGAAGGGTTCGGATATGAGTATCTTTCCACGAGACGGCATTACGTTGTTCGATTTAATTTTGAATATGTCTGTATGAGTGTTCATGCAACTAATATATATAAATTATTTGCATGAACAATATATTTTATCGTTTTTTTTCTTTTTTCTTTTCGTTTTAATCAGTATCTTTTACCGAGCGGGGTTGTTTCGGGCGAATAATGCCATTCTTTGGTCAAGTTCGTCGTATTGGTTATCCTGTATAAAAGATGTGCAGGCTCGCAATCCTTGCTGCTGGCTTCCGGTGGTGGTCAGGGCGATGGCGCTTACACCGTAATACATCAGTTCGAGCGCCAGTTGGCTGCAATCCATTCCGGGGTAACCGATTGTAAAGTAAAATCCATCGGCAACGGGGGCGTCGAGGTCTTTATCGTACACGATATGGAAGCCGTGACGGAGGAAAATCTCTTTGAGTTTCCGGGCGCGGTCGCCGTAAATTTTCACTTCGTTCAGGAAGTTGTATTCACCTTCGTTTGCTGCTTTCAGCATGGCCGCCATTGCATATTGAGCCGAGTGGCTGGTGCCCGACGAAAGGGCGTACAGCACCCGGTGGATAAATACGGTGCCGAATGTTCCGCCGCCGTATCTTTTCTGGAATCCGGGGTAGGAGCGGTGGTAGAGTTTATCGGAGATACAGCTAACCCCGATGCGCTGACCTGCATAGCTGAAGGCTTTGGAGCCGGATATCAGCAATACATAGTTATCTGTATAGTGCGCTACGGTTGGTTGGTAGGGTGGGTGATAGGGTTTGCTCAGGTCGT
>DAMCMT010000151.1:0-1108 GCA_032108265.1 Bacteroides sp. | reverse complement strand
GGCGAAGTAGGCGAGGTCTTCCAGTACGATAACATCGTATTTTGTGGCTAGTTGGCCGATGATGCGTAGTTCGGCATCATTGAGGCATATCCAGCTTGGGTTATTTGGGTTGGAATAAATGATAGCGGAGATATTTCCTTTGGAGAGGTAGCTTTCGAGTTTTTCTTTGAGTTTGTCTCCGCGGTAGTCGTAAACGTCGAATGTTTCATATTTCTGGCCCATGACAACTAGTTGTTGCTTCTGCACGGGGAAACCGGGGTCTATAAAAAGAATGGTGTCTTTGTTCTCGTCGCACTGGCTGCAGGTGAGGAATGAGGCATAGGTTCCCTGCATGGAACCGGTGACGGGTACGCATCCCTCGGGCTTCAAATCGACATTGATGAAGGCTTTGATAAACTTGGATGCTTCTTCTTTAAGTTCCTGGAGGCCGTTAATATCGGGGTAAATGCTGGCAACGCCATTCCGTAATGCTTCAATCTCGGCATTCACTCCGACGGTTGAGGCGGGGAGTCCGGGAACGCCCATTTCCATCTTAATAAATTCAACTCCGGATTCTTTTTCGGCTTGGGCGGCAATGGCTTTCACTTCGCGGATGGTGGCTTTGGAGAAATCGGTTATTCCAAATTCGCGTATATTTTTATCAATTAGTTCTTTGCTGATAGGTGTATTTTCCATTCTATATTGTTTTTTTCTATTTTTTTTGTGGATGCAAACCTAGTGAAAATTATCGAGTTAGCGATATTCTTTGAAAAAAGAATGAATCTTTTTGGGGCTTTTTATTGCAGGTTTGAAATAAATGTCTACCTTTGCATCCGCAATCGGGAGAGATTGCTGCTTGAAAGAGTAAATTGGTGTGGTAGTTCAGTTGGTTAGAATACCTGCCTGTCACGCAGGGGGTCGCGGGTTCGAGTCCCGTCCATACCGCCAAGAAGATTAGAAAAACAAAGCAAAGTCCTGAATATCAACGATATCAGGACTTTTTTTCATTTACCATAGGTAAGCAAAATAGTCCATTTCACGGCAAATAAAAGTGGCTAAATCGTGGCACTTTTTCGGATCATCCCGTATTCTTGTGGGTTTTCTCAAAAAGTTTTATTTTTGCTTTATG
>DAMCMT010000150.1:0-5128 GCA_032108265.1 Bacteroides sp. | reverse complement strand
TAGATTAACTAAAATTTATGCATAAACAACCCCACAAGAATACGGGATGATCCGTATTTTGCATAGGATTAATTAAAGATTAATTAATATCTTTGTACAAATACATCATTATGAAATCAATATTCATTGTACTATCAGTAGTATTTATCACTGTTTCGTGTAAACCCCGTGAGGTTGAATGGGTTGCATTGGGCGATTCAATAACATACCTGAACGATCACCAGGATGAAACCGGTGACCGGATAACCAAAGGTTATATGACACTCGTTACAGAGAAACTGCCTCATATTAAGTATATAAACAAAGGTTATAATGGATGGACAGCTGTAGGAATAGCTGAAAAGATTAACGAACTGGATTTACCGAAAGCTGATATCTATACCATATTCTTAGGTACCAACGATTGGTGGAGCGGTTTACCCGTAGGCACATGGAACGATTATTCAGAGAACCGGAATCACCGTACTGTTTATGGGGCTTTTCGGGTTATAATAGATAAATTGCGGAGTCTTAACAGTTCTGCGGACATTATTCTGATAACACCCATGCAGAGAGGTGATTTTATCTATATAAACGATTACCACAACAATGCATATGGTTCGTATCGCGAGAAGAACGGCCAACAATTAAGTGATATTGTGAATGCTGTAAAAGATATAGGTAAACAGGATAATATAGCAGTGGTAGATTTATATAACGACAGTGGCATTACACTGGAAAATATGGTCAATTTTAAAAGGCTGAAAGATTCTGAAGGCCAATACCGAGAATATAAATATCCAGACTATCAAAATATACCTTTTGACCCTGATAATGATGAATACCCATATCCGGTTGAAGCAATTAATATGACATACGATGGTTTACACCCTTCGGATAAGGGTTATCAGATAATCGCGTCCATGCTTATTGAGAAGCTGGCACGATAGATGGTGTAATCATCGGATACCGTACCATGTCACGTATTTGTTCCACCGGAGAAACGGAAGAATAGATTTTAATACTCGAATCATTCGAATTAACGAAAGCGGTAGTTACCGCCCAACGCCCAACATTCCGGCTAAAAGCCGGAAAGCTGGAAACGACGGTACAAAACACCGCCCCGGCGTATATATCTACTGGGATAACAGCGTTGAGATACCCAACCGGATTCACGCCGGATATCGCTGACGGTGAGCCACAAAGGAGAGGGTGACGAATGAGAACTTATGACACACCCTCTTTTTCATTTTACCTGTTTTTTAGCAGAAACTTTTGCTTTTACCATATGATTTACTAATTTTACTCTTCGACAAAACTAACTACCATTTACAATGAGAAACACCTGCATTATTTTGTCTTTAATCTTTTTTGCTATGGGAAATATAAAGGCGCAAAACCAAATTATGATTCAAGACACTTTATACCTGGGAGCTAAAATAATGAGTGCCACGGGTTACGAAAGATACCATTATGTAACAGTTCAAAGGGGCAAAAAAGAGACAATACGCTATACCCCCGATGAAGTTAATAACTTTTTTGTTGATGGATCTGCATACCATTCCATTCACTTCCCGTTGGAGGAAAACAAACCAAAAGTATTTATGGAACAAATCTTATCCAACGGTTCTGTAAAAGTATTATATTATTTAAACAAAGAAAACAGATATTTCTTCTTACAAAACAACGAAGCAGATAGTCTACAACTTATCACTGAGAAAAATAATCCTTTTAAAGACTATTTGCTGAATGAATACGCAAATTGCCCCGGGTTAGAGTACATGAGCCAATACAAGATAAAAATGAAAAAGGCCTCATTCAGGAAAGCTAACCGAATGTTTTCCCGATGCAATCCCAATTTACATACCCGGTTCCGCTATGGTGTTTTCTTGGGAGTTGGTAATGGAAACCTATCGTCGGGAGTATTGAATAAAATTGATGGAGATTTCCATTTTATCGCAGGTGTTTACACCGACATCCCTTTCTACAAGGGTATTAGTTTTCATCCGGAAATCTATTATCTGAAAGACACTTATAAATCAGAAGAAGAAGAAAATAATAACTTTCAGGATGGAATATACAACCGGAAATCGATAGTCCTCCCTTTGCAATTACGTTACTCATCTATATTCATGAAAGGAAATTTTGTACCATACTTACAAGCCGGACCATTAATTAATTTTTGCTTGGACAAGGAATATAAAAAACGTTCTATAAACAACAACGAAGGTGAGGTTGAAATAAAACACGATTATTTAAGCGAAAAAAGCAATTATTTTTATACCGGAGTTTCGGTGGGTGGAGGCATTGAATATAAGTTAAACTTTAAACATTCTTTGTATCTGGATATTCGGTACAATAGTAATTTCGATAAAGAAAAAAACAACATGCTCTTTACTACCCTATCTTTTAATCTGTAAAAGAAAAATAGAAATGAAAAAGAACACTATTTTGCTGATTATACTGTTATCGTTGGTTGGTTGTAAAGACGATATGGTCTTACCGGAGCGTGAATACTACATATTAGTTACCAATGAACCACAAGTAGACGCCAAAGGAATAACATTAACCGCCACGTTCGCAGAACAAGGAGAAGAAACCATAAAGGAACGTGGGTTTTATTTAAAACGCCAGTTTCTATTTGACCATAGAACAATTGTAGAAGATCAATATCAAGTCGACGGTGAAGAATTTAAAGTACATCTTACCAGTGATTTTGACCCCGAGAGTGAATGCTGGGTACGTGCATATATGAAAACAGACACACGAAGTTATCTTGGTGAAGAGATCTATTTTAAAGCCCTCGGAAGTGAACCGCCCGTTATCCACTCAATTAGCCCGACGAATGTTAAGGAAAATACTATTGTAACCATAACCGGAGAGAATTTCTCCAAATACTGGAATCGTACCAAAGTTTATGTAAACGGTATCAAAGCTGATCTGGAATCAGTCAGCCCGGAAGAAATAAAGTTTAGTGTACCATACGGAGTCCATTATGAGGGACACTATGACGTTGTTGTTACAGTGGCCGGTCAGAGCGTTGAAAGTACAGAAGCCTTGTATGTGCCCGGACCGATTCTGAGATCACTTACCCCTGAAAGCCCTCTCCCCGGCGAGATAGTAACATTAACTGCTGATAATATAGATGGATTAAGTGAACCTTTTTTGTTTTTTATAAGTGATTATTTAACTGACAGACCGACTTTAATTGAGAAAACAACTAACACTATAAAATTCGTCTGGCCTAATACTGTAGGAGAAATCGACCTCAGGGTATCCAATTCTCAGTCAATCAAAGTAACCACAAATTACCCATGGGAAGAATATGGTACTTATACGGAACAAAAATATTTTACAAGCAGTTCTTTCCGGAATATAGGTTATTTATATGACGGTAGTACCATACAAAAGCTCGATTTTTCTACAAATAAAACCGAAACTATAAAAACCCCCAATAATAGCACCTATTTTCCACTAACATCCTTTTTCTTTGCCACCGAAGAAAATTTGTATTTATCTCAGCCTCCCATCCGGCCATACGAACCTGATGGATTAAAAATATACAAATACAATCTTACTTCCCGGCAGTGGAGCACCTGCCAAACAAAATTGCCATTAGATGAAATGTATACTGTGGGCAATACTGTTGTAATTGATAATGTAGCCTATGGTAGTTATCGGTTTAAGGTTGACTGGGATTGGGAACTAAGACATTTCCGATATTTCTTTGAAGAAGACCGTTGGGAAGAAGAACCGGTTGCCAGCACTCAATTTTATTTGCAAAGTATAATCGTACGCAAAAACCAACCCTATAGAATTAATGATAGATATATTGAAAAAATAGATTTCC
Organism: Bacteroides sp.; assembly: GCA_032108265.1. Classification (GTDB taxonomy): domain Bacteria; phylum Bacteroidota; class Bacteroidia; order Bacteroidales; family Bacteroidaceae; genus Bacteroides. Next base: position 1,299 of record DAMCMT010000150.1, on the reverse strand, counting down.
AAAACTTGAATAGTCTGGAAACAATCTTTACGGCTCCTGAATCACTAACAACTCCGGCAGCAACAGATGACAATTTGTATGTAAGTATGATAGATTATGAAGTTTTCCGCTATCATTTTGCAACAAATGAGTTTATTCCTATGGGTATGCCTGCGTATCTTCATCCGTTCTTCACTGATAAGATTGATTTTATTTTTGCTTATGCCGAAAATGTATATGTTGGAGTATTAGGAAAGATATACAAATATAGGCCTTCGCAATAAATCCAAATGTCTAAATATTTATATATTTGCATAAAATGCGGGAAAATCAGCTATTGATCATAGTTCTCCCCGCCAAATAAATGAGCCAGAGTAGAGAACTGTATGGCCTACAAATACAAAATTATTAACTATGAAGAAAAGTATTTTAATTATCACCTTGTTACTGAGTATAACCACTTTCTGTGCCGCGCAGAGCCACGTGGATGTAGTTTACCTCAAAGACGGAAGTGTTATCCGCGGGCTTGTTGTAGAGCAAATACCTGATAAGAGTATCAAAATCGAAATCTATGATGGCAGCGTCTTTGTCTATAACATCGACCAGGTTGAAAAGATAACCAAAGAACTAAACCGAAGGCAGAGGCGGCAAACTCACCGGAATGTAAGAATCTATGCCGACCCAGGCCAGTCACTTCGCGGATACAAAGGATTTATCGATGGCGGATACAATTTCGGAGATTACGAATCATTCGAAATAAGTACCAGCCATGGATACCAGTTTAATAATCACATATTCGTAGGAGGAGGTATAGCCTTGCGCCATTATTCGGATTATGATGTTACCAGTGTTCCATTCTTCGCAAACTTCAGGGCAAACTTTATTGACAACAAAGTAACTCCTTTTGTTGATGTCAAAACAGGTTATGCCGTGGGAGATCTTGAGGGATTTTATGCTTCCATTGGTTTAGGCCTGCGAATAAAGCTGCAAAACAAAATGGCTTTAAACTTAACCGTTACTTATTCCGGGCAAGAAGATGGCTATTATGATTATTGGGACGATTATTATTACGATTCGGATTATAGTGTCGAAGGTTTCGGTGTGAAAATAGGATTTGAATTCTAGATTTATTGGCCGCGGTTGCATTAATGCGTCTAACTATAAACAATAACTATATGCGAGTATGAAAGCTACCAGCGGCAGTACTGTAAAGCCGAAGTAAGCTGTTAGAGGTATAGACCATTGAGCTGCTTAAGGTATATACCTAGGGATATTCCATGATTAAAAAATAAAAGCCAACCTTCTGATTGTAAGAATGTT
>DAMCMT010000149.1:3719-5176 GCA_032108265.1 Bacteroides sp. | reverse complement strand
CCTGCGGTATGTGGGGCGGACACAAGACCCGCCCCTACACCGTGCGGATCAATCCCGTTTCCCTCATTTCTTTTCAGTTTTGGTGTAAACAAGTATATAATCGCCTTATTTTATTTTTATTCACCACAGATTACGCAGATTACACAGATTAATTATTAGTTTTTACTTTATAAATCTGTGTAATCTGCGTAATCTGTGGTGAATAAAAATAAAATAAATTATACCAGAATGGAAATTGAGAACATCCTTTTTATATCCTTCTCCATACCCACTCCGGAAGATTCCGCACCAGGATAGCTGCCAACCGCCAGCGTCGGCTGACGTACACTTTGCGCCGTCGCCCGTCTATCGCCCGCCGGATTTGTTTCACTGCCTTATCGACCGGGCACACCCAGAAAAGCCCCTCGCCCTTGGCCATGGCGGTGTCGACGAAGCCGGGGCGCACATCGGTGATGGCTATGGGGAGTTTCAGGCGTTGTGCTTTCTGGCGCAGTCCTTCGGCGTAGTTTATCTGGTAGGCTTTGGAGGCGTTGTAGGCGGGGGCGTCGGCACTTCCCCGTAAGGCGGCGAGGGAGGAGATTACGACTATCTGCCCGGCTTTCTGCTGTTGGAAGTATTGGAAAGACCAGTCGGCAAGGCTGGTGAATCCGAGTATATTGGTTAGTAAGGTAGGTTCTTCGAGGGCGTAATCCAGCGAGGGGTTGATGTCTCCGGTGCCTGAACTGATAACGAGTATATCCATGCCGCCCATTTCGGTTACGAGCGATTGAAGTTGGGTAATGGTGTCGGGTATGCGGGTTATGTCGGTGATGCGGTGAAAGGCTTTTCCGGGGTATGGGGCGGTGATTTCTGTTAGTAAAGGCTCACGCCGGCCGGTTACGCCTACAATATTTCCGTCGGCAAGGTATGTTTCGGCCAGTCCGCGGCCGATGCCGGAGGTGGCGCCTACGATGAGTATTCTTTTCATATCGGTTGTCTGTTGTTACTGTTGTGCGTGCAAATGTAAAACAGACGGATAGCTTTTATCTTGATTGAAATCAAGAAATAACTAGCGGGTTAGTTTTCTGCGCAGGCGGCTGAGGGTTTCGGGGGTTATTTGCAGGAAAGAGGCAAGTTCTTTCAGGGTTATCAAGTTGAGCAACCCGGGGCAGCGGTGGAGGATTTCGAGGTACCGCTCTTCGGGGGTCTGGCTGTAAAGGGATATCATGCGGTCGTACACTTCCCAGAAGAGTATTTCGGCGATGTGGGTGGCCATGTGTCCGTGGGTGTCGGTGGTTTCGTAAAAGGTGTTGAGCTGCTCGGGGGTTACGAGGTAGACTTTGCTGTCGCAGATGGCTTGTATCTCTACGTTCGAACGGTCGCCCAGGCGGAAAGCGGGGTAGTTTCCTACGAATGAGTCTTCGAATGTGTAGCCTACGATGTGGCTGTTGCCGCGGCTGTCGATGGTGTTGTACCGG
>DAMCMT010000149.1:0-3709 GCA_032108265.1 Bacteroides sp. | reverse complement strand
AGCCCATGGTGCGGGATGACTCGCCTTGGTGGACAAAAATTTCTGCTTTGGCGTAGTGGCGGAAGTGGCCTTGCGATTTGGCAAAGTCAATGAGTGGGGTGAAGTCGAGTTGGCGGGTGAATTTGTTGAAGTCGGTCATTCGGATTGCAGTATATTCTAGCCGGATTAATGGGTTTAGGAGAGCAAAGTTAATATTTTTCTTGTTTGCATGCAGTAATTTGTTAATTCGCTCATTTATAATATAAAGTCTTAATAGATTTTTAGGAAAATGAGGTAATTAAGCGATGCCGTATGTTAACGCCGCAGGCGTGATACTATGCATAACCGTATGCAAGGCCGAAGGCCGCAGCTTACGGTCAGCACTCTAATATCTGGCTAAGCCCTGCAAGGGCGACATCATGATAGTCTCACCCCTGGCGGGGCTTTGGCAACAGTAATGTGCCGTTGCCCGTAAGCTGCGCTACGCTTGCATACGGTTATGCATTATATCACGCCTGCGGCGTTCTCTTATTTTATTCTAAACATAAATGAGGAAACAAATTAAATAGGAGACTGATACAAAAGACAAATTAATAACTCTGGATGAGTTTGATATATATAATTCACAAAACTTTAGAACGTAATAATATGAAAAAAAGAGCTTTAGTAATGTTTGCAGCAGTGACTGCTGTTTTATTGAGTTTTTCTTCCTGCGATGACAACGAAAACTTAAACCTGACGGGTATTAACGGCATGCCGGGCAGTATGCAGTGTGATAAGAATGGAGAGGATTATGATGAGAATATCAAATTCTATTATCAGGGCGACCGCTTAACCAAACTGGTGGTAAAAGGTGGTATGGGTAACATATTCAATTTTAACTACGAGGGTACGGAGTTGGTTTCATTCTCTACAAGTCCGGAAGATAAGCGGGTTGCGGATGGAAATGGCTCTACAAAATTCAAGAAAGAAGGTAATATTATAACGATTGAGAGTTCGGGAGAACCTTCTTTTGATGTTTATATAAAGGAAATGGAATTGGATGAAAACGGGCGACCTATTAAGATTACCGATAAAGGGATGTATTTACCCGGGCCTGATAGAGAAAAAGAAGAAGATGGTGTGTATTATACTGAATTCACTTATGACGATTCAGGAAATCTTACCCGGATGGATAAATTTACGATTGCCGATTCGGAGATGGTAGAATATTGTACGTTTAAATATGATGATGCTCCAGGCGTAATGAATAAGATGAATACCCCGCTTTGGTTCAAAACTTACTGGAATTATACTCACAGCTATACTACCAGCGGATATTCAAAGATGTTCCTGAATCATGTAAACAATGTAACAGAAATGTTCAAGCAGAACGAAGATGGTTTGCGCTGGACTGAAACATACACATATACCTATAACAAAGAGGGTTTCCCTGTATCTGTAAAATACACTAAATCGGGAGAAACGCTGCGGATAAACTATTAAACTACCGGTACATAAATCTCTGCCAGCAACTCATCTTCGGGCATCAGGGTAGGATTACCAAGGTATTTTATATAGGATGGTGAGGCGGATTTTGTGTATTTGCTGGCAGGTATCCAGTAGTTTTGTATAGCCTGATAGAGGGTAGGTATTTTGCCGAATGCGCCTTTGTGGGTGAAAATAGCGTAAAGTCCGTCCGGAAGTTCATAGGGTGTGACTTTAGTACTGGGTTGCAGCAACTCGCGCGTGGTGAGGGCGGGTTGAAACTGGCTTCCGCTGATTAAATCGAGTGATTCGGTGGTATCAGTTAACAGACGGTTCACCATAGCGTACATATAAAGGCGTTGCCAGTTGCTCCGTTCGTCGGGCTGGCTTTGATTGAGGACAATTACATTTTTACGGGCCATGCGGCAGATGCGGGGCACGAGTTCTTCGCCGAATTCTTCCTTGAAAAAAGATTCTTTAAATGCACGGGGTGGTACGGTAAAGTATTTCTTGAATGCGCGTGAGAGGGCTTGTTCGCTACTGTATCCTGTGCGCATGGCTATCTCGCTGAGGGATAGTCCGGTGGTTTTGAGTTGCTCGGCTACGTATTCCATGCGGAGGCGTTGCACGTATTCGGCCAGAGACTCGCCGATGGTGGATTTAAAGATGCGGTGGAAGTGGAAAGGGGATATATTGGCTACTGCCGCCAGGGTGTTAAGGCTGGTGTTCTCGGATAAATGATGCTGAATGTATTCCATTACCCGGATGATGGATTTGTAGTACTGGCTTTGGGTTTGTTCCTTTCGCGCCCAGCGTTTGAGGCGGGGATACATTAATTTCATACCTACTACGGCTACATCACGGGAGTTTCCTTCGACATAGCGGGCGCAGAGTTGTATCATTTCGTCCATGGTTACGTCTTCGGTGTATTCTCCGTCTTTGTAGCAGTATATGCAGTAGTCTTCTATCCGCATGCCTGTTTTGCAGGTTCCGAGCATATCGGGGGTTTTCAGGGGCATGCCGCAGCTTTGGCAGTTCTTCATATAAATTGAAAATTGAAAATTGAAAATTGAAAATGGAAAATTGAGAGTTGAGGCATAGATAATTTTCAATTCTCAATTTTCCATTTTCAATTTATTAAGCTTGCCAACGTTTCAGTGCGGGGAAGAATTGCATCATCTGCGCCCGCGCTTCTTCTTTGGTGAACTTCTCTCCGGAATCGGTATTGAATTCATCCAGATACTGGAGGCAGTGGTCAATCATTTCTTCCATGGTTACGTCTTCGGTAAAGTCTCCGTCTTTGTAGCAGTAAGAGCAGAATTCGTGGTTGGTACTGCCGTCGGCGTTTTTGCTGAAATGTTCTTCGGTTAGCGGCATTCCGCAGCTCTGACAAAATTGTTGTTCCATTTTATTTAATTTTATTTGTTAATGCTTATGCAAAGATAGACGGATTGAGGGGTTGGTAACTTATCCGTTTTTGCTAATTATGTGCAAGTTTACATATTTTGATTGTAAATCCGGCAGGATGAGTTTATTCCAATTTGAATTCTGCGCTGTACGGCTGTCCGTTTACTGTTTTCCCGACTTTGTATTTGCCTTTCGTATAATCGTACATATCGGTATGCAGGGATATGGTGAAATCCCTTGCTTCTCCGGGTTGGAGGATATAGGCAATGTCGATGAAAAAAAGTTCCAGGGGAATCTGCCGCCAGCTACCGTCTTTGTAGTGGTAAAGGGTAAAGTATTCGCCCGTAGTGGCTTCGGATTGGGTGTTATTGGTTATGGTCAACTCAATCTCTTCGGTGCCCAGGGGATAAACTGACTTATCAATCAGCATTTCGATGCTGTTGCTGGTTTGGCTAGGAGTGGATGGCGCTTGCTGTTCACTCGGGGTGGATGGTACTTGCTGCCCGTCAGGATTTGATGTATCCGGCTTCCGCGAATTACCGGTGCAGGCGGTAACGGAGCAGATAAGAAGCAGCGCAAAAAGAATATTCAGATGTTTCATAATTGTTTTCTTTAATACAAATATATGGATTTCAGATATAAATATGAGGCACTTATTATACTTGTTTACACAAAAATGTAGAACTTATTGGTTTTAAATGCAATGAAAGCAACGCCGCAGGCGTGCAATTATGCATAACCGTATGCAAGCGAAGCGTAGTTTACGGTAATACACCGACCACAAGCAAGAGAGCCCCGCAGGGTAGGGTGTCCAGTTTTTGTCGTTCATTCTTATCCTGCCATATTGAGTGTTTTT
>DAMCMT010000148.1:0-5398 GCA_032108265.1 Bacteroides sp. | reverse complement strand
TGGTATACTTTTCAATTATTTTAGTGGACTACTTTTCAATTATATTATACAATTTCAATATTTAAAAACTGATAAAACTCATGCTCAAAGAATACACCATACCCCATATCCTCCAATCCAAACAGGAAAACATCCCCTATTACATAGGTACCTTCGAAGGAACGGACGACCCTGACATCGAGTGGCCTCACCGCCATGCGTTCTATTCGCTGGTATGGTTCACCGAAGGAACCGGCTTTTATGTCGTGGACTTTCAGGAATACCAGATCAGGAAAGACCGGATATTTTTTGTAAGTCCTAAGCAAGTGCATAACTGGGATTATTCCGAAAACAGCCGTGGTTATGTATTGATGATCGACCTCGCGTTCGCCCGTCAGCTGCAACTCGAATCCCATTATCCTTATGTAGATATTACCACACAAAATGCCTTTCTGCAAGAATTATTCACTAACCTGCTCGACGAAAGCAACAAGGGCGATGCCCTTTCTTCCAAAGCCATACAATCAGGCATATCCTATCTATACGCTGTACTCGCACGCATTGCCAACGATAACGGACATCATTATCCGGCAGCAAACCAAACCATAGATACATTCAGAAAACTCGTTTACGAGAACCACACCCTTCACAAAGTCGAAGACTATGCCCGCAAAATGAACCTCTCCGAAGACACATTCAATACACTGGTGAAAACCTCCACCGGAATCTCCGCCAAACAATATATCCTCGACCTGAAAATAACTGAAGCAAAACGTCAGCTAATCTATTCGCGATTTAACATCAACGAGATTGCCTTCAACCTCGGTTTCGAAGACCCATCTTACTTTACTCGCTTATTTAAAAAGAAAACTAGCCTTTCGCCTTCCGATTTTCTGAAAAAGTACAGAAAACAGCTATAAAAAGTCCTAACCGTACACCTGCTCATCGCCCTACCTTTGTGCTGTTAATTAAACAGCTACAAAAAGATGAATAATTTAGAAATCGTACAAAAGTATTTTTCCCTGTTCCTGGCAGGTAAAACACAGGAAGCATTCGAACTTATAAGCGATAACGCTGTATGGACAATAAAAGGTTCTAATAATGTTCCTACCGTTGGACGATGGGAAGGCAAAGAACAGATCGCGACATTTTTCAACCACTTTGCCCAAAACTTCGAACCAAAAGAATTCAACATCATCCATTACTTTCCGGTAGATGATAAGGTTTTCGTTATAGGGAACTTTATCCACTTCGTGAAACCTACTCAAAAACAGATAACCAGCGATTGGATGATTCAATTCACATTGGAAGGCAGTAAAATCACAGGCTATAAAATTCTCGAAGATTCTTATGGCCTTTATCTCTCATTCTTAAAAGACTAAAGCTATGCCCATATACAAAGGAAAATCAGCAGATTATTTTTACGAACAGAAAGGACAGGGTGAAGCAATAATCTTTGCTCACGGTCTGTTTGTTGATCATACCATTTTTGAATCACAGGTAGAAAGTTTGCAGGCGAACTATACCTGTTATTCATTCGATTTGCCCGGTCACGGTAAATCAACATTTAATCCCAATGGCTGGACACTCGAAGATATGGCGGAGGATTTTAAGAAGTTTATAATCGACAATCACATTAAGAAACCGACGCTTGTTGGCTTATCACAAGGCGGAATGATATTTATGCGTCTTGCTACCAGTCATCCGGAATTGGTCGGGCGATTGGTATTGGTAGGCAGCAGCCACCTTGCCGAATATCCAGACCGGATACCTTTATGGAAAGAAAGAATAAAAGTATTTCGCAACGGCGATAAAAGCCAGATTGAAGCGATGATTGAAGGAGTCCAACAGGCAATAGTCGGAAAACATTTTCTTACTAATCATCCGTCACTGCGTGAAAAAGAATTGCAGATAATGAAAAGTAATAACTATCAGGCAATGATACCAGCAACAGAAGCCGCCGTAATCAACCGTAAAGATGTAGGCGATAAATTAGAAAACATAACCTGCCCAACACTCATTGTTGTCGGCACGGAAGACCATGCTACCCCGATAGAGATTGCCGAAGAAATGAAAAGCAAGATTCAGAATGCTTCGTTAGCAATCATCCCCGGAGCCGGACACCATGCACCGATAGAGGCAGCAGATATATTTAATGATGAACTCATAGCCTTTTTAAATACCAATTCAATATGAAGAACTATTTTTTAGTACTCATAGTTTTAATAAATTCAATAAGTATGCAACCTCAATCCATTAATAAAGAAACCAATTCCGACCGCTACACCCGCGGCTGGAGCAAATTGCAGGAAATAGACGGCGAAGCCGGAGAAAGAGTAGTCGACGGATTAAAAGATATCTCTCCCGATTTAGGAAGATTTATTATTGAATATTCCTTCGGAGACGTTTACAGCCTGCCATTGCTGGATAACAAATCCAAAGAAGTGGCTGCCGTTGCATCACTGATAGCCCAACGTGCCATTCCCGAAATGAAAGTCCATTTCAACGGAGCGTTAAACTCCGGCTGTACCGTTACCGAAGCCAAAGAACTGGTACTACATCTATCCGTTTATGTAGGCTTCCCGAAGGCCATCTGCGCCATGAATACGCTGAAAGAAGTCTTGGCAGAACGCAAAGCGGAAGGTATAAATGATACGCAGGGAGAAGAAACTGTCATAAACGATAACAACAACCGCTACGAAAAAGGTTCGGAATATCTTTCCAAATTAGACACAAATCAAGAGCAGCTATTGAAAGAAACGTATGATAATTTTTCTCCCGAACTGGTACGCTTTGTTATCGAATACGGCTATGGAGAAATTTATTCACGGGAAAGCCTCGATAAAAGATACCGTCAGATAGCCACTATTGCAGCATTGACAACGCTGGGCAATGCTTCTTCACAACTAAGCTTCCATATCTGCGCAGGGCTGAATATCGGACTGACGAAAGATGAAATTAAAGAAGTGATGCTCTTGATGTCAGTATATGCAGGTTTTCCGGCAGCAATCAACGGGATGAATATTTTAAAGGAGAGAATGACTTTATAAAATCATCTGCATCATTTTCTAAAACTATCTGCATCATTTTTTTGACCGTTTTGCAGGCGTTTAATAAACTACCCGTCTCCATTAAACGGAGCACTATGCTTTATTAAACGCTTTTTTTCTTTTTCCACGGTTTGAAGACCGAAATAACAACCAGCACTATCAGTATTCCGGCCTGGGCGAATGCACCATACAGGCTAATTTGAGAATTTGAAATCAGTTCAGGATCACTGAAAGCCGCGTCACGTAATTGATCTGCAATTTCGAGGCACCGGTCGAGTTTCGGACTGAAATAGAATGTTCCTACAATAACAACGACGACGGATACAATCCACTTGACTGTTATCCATCGGTGTTTAAAGAATCCCCAGTTTGAAGACACACCGTATATGATTGCTGTGATTACGGTTAATATCGCTCCGGGTATTACCAATACATCATCAATAAAGCGACTTATCAATAAAGACATATACAGTTCATCTCCCGATCGCGCTTCAATCAGGTTGATCACGGCCATTGCCATGACACCCACTACCCACATCATAACAAATACGAGATGACAGGTTTTTAATACCTTCATATCCTTAGCTCCTAATTTTTTCATGGTCTATTTTTTTCAAGATTCGTATATATTTTATCTAACATTGTCTTTAACAGTTCGCGGTTATCAGGTTCAATACCACTCAAAGCTTCGGCTATCAGGCCGTCGGCAATATGAATTACTTTGGGCATCAGCTCCCGTCCTTTTTCAGTAATGCACACCGAGTTCTTGAGTGTCCTTACCTGTTTGCGGACAACCAGTCCTTTTTTTTCTAAAAGATCGACTGTCCTTTTGATAGCTGCCGCATCCTTATAAAGCAGGTTGGCAATATCAAACTGACTCAATTCATCTTTAAAATAAAGGCACCGCATAACTGTAAATTGCGAGTGTGGCAGATCGATACCCTGCGCATCAAGACTCGTATTCAGCGATTTAGCCAATGATACCGATGCCCTGTTTACCAAGAGTCCTAAAGAATAAAAATCATCCATTGTATATTGTTTTATTGGCAAAGATAATAAACATATTGATTAGTCAATATATAAGGGTGAGGTTTTATATATTAATTGTAGTGCAGCTTCTGCCATATCCCCCTAAACAAACCACCCTAAGCCATTGTTATACAACAATAAAAAAGGAATAACAATGAAAAAAAGAACATTACCCCTCCTTCTGTTTGCCGCCGTAAATGCGATATTGGTTTCATGTAACAGTGAAGGAGAAAAAAGAACAATCACCTTTGAGAACATCAGTTCAGTTAAAGATTACGCGCAGAGCGGTACCTTTCAGGAACCGGGAAGCAACGTCGAAGTAATGCCCGGGCAAGAGATACAAATCACTTTCAACGCCATGAAAGGGCAAACCCTGATGTTTGCCACCATGTACGGAAACTCCTGGGACCTCTACTTTGCGCCCCAAAATCCCGGCATCAAGCTATTCGAAGACAATGGAGACCCCATTACGGGCGACATTTCCGACCAGGTGAAACTATGGGATGCCGGAACAAAAAAGAATAACGACCCGCGCCTAGGTAAAAAAGGTCAGCCCCGGGAAGATGAAGACCGGCAGGTGACGGAAATAAATGGTAAGGACGGAACATACGATTACCCGCCGGCCGGCGAAATGATGAAGCTGAGCCTGGCGTATGACGCTGCCGCTTCGCGCTTCACCCTCACCATGCGCAACAATACGAATACCACAAAGGTGCAGACGCCATTCTCAACCGGAGTTTGGGCCGTATCCAATGCTTTCGACGGCAAACCCGTAAATGAAAAACCCCTTTTCGACGCTGATCAGAAGGCAGGCACCGAGCTGGTCGCCCTGGCCGAAAGGGGCAATAACCAGCCCTTGGGCGATAAGCTGGCCGCCAACACAGGTGCTTTCACAGCCCTTTCGCCGGTTATCGTCGTTGTCTATAAAGGCGAACGGAATCCTCTTGCAGCAACCATCGCAAACAAAATGAATACCGACACGCAAGACTGGGCGCAATCCGGAGACCTGGATAATCTGAAAAAGGCGATGGAGAATAATCCGGATGTAAAGAGTGTACATACAATCTCATCGTTCACCAAACCCGGAGACACAGCCGAAACCTCTTATAACGCCCGTCAGGGTGAAAAGATAGCGTTCGCGGCTATGATAGGACATTCTTCGGTCATGCAAAATAATACACCCGTTGATGCGTTACAGAGGAATAATATTACCGCGGATGTAAGTATCTCCGGAAAGGATATGCCTCGTGCAGAGCAGGTGGTAAGGGTGAGTATTAAATAATAACGCTGCCGGTTAAACTCCACAAATGACTGAAATAGAAAAATACATCAAGCCATAT
>DAMCMT010000147.1:598-5418 GCA_032108265.1 Bacteroides sp. | reverse complement strand
AATACCTCACAAAAAAGAAGTAAAGGATTAAACGACAAAAACTGGACACCCTACCCTGCGGGGTTCTTGCTGCATCACCTTGCCGCCCGTAAGCTGCGGCCTACGGCCTTGCATACGGTTATGCATAATATCACGCCTGCGGCGTTGCTTTCTCATGTCTTTTGTCAGCTTGGTGATTTAAATTTATTACTGTTTTAGTGTAAACTTATATATCATTGCCAGATATTAATCTATACCTGTATTAAAGAGAACAAATTGAGGCGAATACTGTTTCGTGCCGATTAAATCTTTATCGCGGGGCGGATTACTTTATATACATGGAAACCCTCGTCAGCATTTCCTCCATGGGGTACTCCGGGCCGTTGTAATAACTTTCGTAGGCAATGTTGTTGTCTTCGTAACCGTTGCTTTTTATCCACTCCCACATATCGGTGTAGAGGGGCATCATATCGCCATAGTCTCCGCGGAACATGGCAAATACTTTCCGGGATTCGGGTAGGGTGTAGGAGGTTATTTCTCCGTCGGCTGACAGTTCGCGGGTGATGGGGAAGCCTATTTCGATTTCGACATGGCTTTCGTCGAGGTTACGGACGTTATGGTAGGCAACAAATGGAATGTCGACGGGGAGTTCGTTTTGCTGTTCCAGCAGGGCGCCGAGTTTCCGGAAAGATTCGCCGAGGATAACGGGGATCTGTTGCACGGTAATTGTTTTCCGGATGGAGATAACGGGCTGCGCGGGTTGCATAATTAATTGAAAGTCGGTAATACGTGGCATAATTTCTGCTTTTAGAGGTTATAAAAAATGTATGGTATGATTGGGAACTGGCGTGCAGCCATCGGTTCGCAAATCATACCATACAAAAATAACAAATAGCAGTACTCCGGGGTTGTCCGTAATAGCTATTCTTTATGCTTCTATTATCTTTTGCCCAGTTCTTTGTCTATAGCATATAGACCGTGAACGCCGTAGATGTTGAATTTATCCAGTATTTTCTTGGCAGTATCTTCTTCTTCAACCTGCTCTTTAACGAACCACCAGAGGAAATCTTGCGTTGCCTTGTCGTTCTCGGAGATGGCAATGTCCATCAGCTTATCAATCAGTTCGGATACGTGGCATTCGTGCTTGTAAACTTGTTCGAATACGGCCTGCGGACCTTCCCATTCGCCGGGAACGGCATCAATCTGGCTTACTACGGCCTTTCCGCCACGTTGCGAAGAATAGTCGATAAGTTTGTGGGCGTGTTCTAATTCTTCTGCGGCCTGTTTTTTCATCCAGTTGGCGCAACCTTCCAGTCCGGCATCCATAAAATAGATAGCCATTGAAAGGTAAAGGTTGGACGACCACATTTCTGCTTTGATTTGTTCGTTAAAGGCATCAGATAGTTTCTTAGTAAGTGTCATAATCTTATTATATTTAAGTTAGTAATTATCATTGAGTAATCATCCTGAATAGCTCACGCAATTCTGAACTTTACGGTAACAAATTTAGTAAATTCTTGTTAACTATCCTACAGAACATATCAATAATGCAATAGATATATTCTATATGCATAATCTATCCCCTGCGGGGATTACTTAGCTTAAAGTTTTATAAAGATACGCATTCATGGGAAATTATAGCGTCCTTTCGTTGTTTTTACTTAAATTATTGTATATTCGCATCTGCGGAGTTTAGTTAAAATAGTATATATATGAAAGCAATTAATTACTCAATACTACGCGCAATATGCGCTTTGATACTCGGATTAATTATGGTAATATGGCCGGGTGATGTTGCTAACTATCTGGTAATAACCATCGGAGTACTCTTCCTGATTCCCGGTTTGGTAGGCATAATCGGCTACTTTGCTTCGCGGAAAGACTCGCACAACCGCTTCCCGATTGAGGGCATCGGCAGTCTGCTCTTCGGATTATGGCTGGTATTCTTCCCCGATTCGGTCGTTAAATTCCTGATGTATATCCTCGGCTTTGTACTATTACTGGGCGGTATCCATCAACTTTATACGCTGATTGTTGCGCGCAAGTGGACGCGCGTATCCGTAGGCTTCTTCATCGTTCCGGTACTCATTCTGATAGCATCCCTGTTTATCCTCGTCAGCCCGCGCGAATCGCAGGAAACCGTATTTATGATAATAGGTATCACCTCTATCGTTTATTCACTGTCGGAATTGCTGAACTATTTCCGTTTCATCAACCGTAAACCATTACCACCCAAATCGCCTGATATTGTCGATGTGGAAATCATTGAATAACCATGCAGAAATTACTATCCGTACCCCCAAACCTGACGAACTACTTTTACGAACTCGAAAATGCCAGCCGCGACGACTGGTTTTGTACATCCGACCCGATAGGCACCAAAGTTGGCTCAGGAGGCGGTACAGCGTGGCTGCTCGACGAATGTCACCGCAACTTCGCACCCGCCGAGGATTTCGATACATGGCTCGGCAGCAATAAACGCATACTGTTGCATGCCGGGGGACAAAGCCGCCGACTGCCCGCGTATGCCCCATCGGGCAAAATACTGACGCCTATACCCGTATTCAGGTGGGAGAGGGGGCAACGGCTGAACCAAAACCTGCTTTCCCTGCAACTGCCGTTGTACGAAAAGATAATGCAAAAGGCGCCGGACTCCCTGCATACACTCATTGCCAGCGGCGACGTATATATACGCTCCGAGCGTCCGCTGACCGAAATACCCGAAGCCGATGTAGTATGTTACGGCTTGTGGGTTGACCCGTCTTTGGCGACCCGCCACGGCGTCTTCGTCCTCGACCGCAACGAACCCGAACGGCTGGATTATATGCTGCAAAAGCCATCGCTCGAAGAACTCGGCGCCATCACCCGTACCCACGTGTTTATGATGGATATAGGCATCTGGCTACTGAGCGATAAGGCGGTGAAGTTATTAAAGAAACGTTCGTACGCTGACGGTTCCGGCGTTCCCGGCTATTACGATTTGTACTCCGATTTCGGGTTATCCCTCGGCCTGCATCCCCGGATTGATGACGATGAACTGAACCAGTTATCCGTAGCCATCATCCCCCTTACCGGAGGCGAGTTTTACCATTACGGAACCAGCCGCGAACTTATTTCATCAACCCTGGCCATACAAAACAAGGTACACGACCAGTACCGCATCATGCACCGCCGCATTAAACCCAACCCGGCTATATTTACCCAGAACGCCATCACGCAGGTAACTTTCAGCGAGGACAATGAAAATATCTGGGTAGAGAACAGTTTTATAAACGCTGGCTGGCAATTCACCCGCCGCAACATCGTGACCGGAGTGCCCGTGAACGACTGGAATATCCGGCTGGAAGAGGGCGCGTGTGTGGATATCGTGCCCATCGGAGACAGCGAGTGGGTGGTGCGACCTTACAAGATGGATGATACGTTTAGCGGTGATAAACAGTCCGAACCTCTTTTTCCCGTTGTAAGTTCCGTAGATGAAATGGGCAAAGTACTGCGCTGGATGATGTCGGAACCCGGGTATACCGAAGGCGAAGCCATCTGGCAAGCCGCCCCGAAACTGTCGGCCGACGAGATTTCGGCCCGTGCCAACCTCGCAAGGTTGTACAAGCAGCGCGAAACATTCTGCCGCGACAACTGGCAACTTCTGGCCCGCAATTTCGAGAAAAGCGTGTTCTACCAGCTCGACCTGGCCGATGCCGCCGGGGAATTCAACAAACTTGGCCTCGATATCCCCACGCTTTTACCGCCGGAGACTTCTGCCATGACCCGCATACACAACCATATGCTGCGCGGGCGTATCCTGAAACTCCGAAACCGGGAGTACGAACAAGAGGAGGCTGCCGCATTCGATTTACTGCGCGAGGGGTTGACGGAAGAGGTGTTGCGGCACAGGCACAACCCCCGGCTGAATGTCTTTTCGGACCAGATTGTATGGTCGCGCAGCCCCGTGCGCATCGACCTTGCCGGAGGGTGGACGGATACACCGCCTTATTCCCTGTATTCGGGCGGAAATGTGGTGAATCTCGCTATCGAACTCAACGGGCAGCCGCCTTTGCAGGTTTATATCAAGCCGGGAAAAGATTACAACATCACCCTGCGCTCCATCGACATGGGCGCCGTGGAGGTGGTGAATACCTACGAAGAACTAGAGGATTACCGCAAGGTGGGTTCTCCTTTCTCCATACCGAAAGCGGCGCTTTCGCTGTCGGGCTTCCTGCCGCAGTTCTCCACGGGCAGGTACGCATCGCTCAAAGAGCAGTTGCAGGAGTTCGGCGCGGGTATCGAGATAACGCTTCTGGCGGCCATCCCCGCAGGTTCGGGGTTGGGAACGAGTTCAATACTTTCGTCGACTGTACTGGGCGCCATCAACGATTTTTGCGGATTGGCGTGGGATAAGAACGAAATCTGCCGCCACACGCTCGTCCTCGAACAATTACTGACTACCGGAGGGGGCTGGCAAGACCAGTATGGCGGGGTGCTTCACGGGGTAAAGTTGCTGCAATCCGAATCGGGTTTCAACCAGAATCCGCAGGTACGCTGGCTGCCGGATTATCTGTTTACAAGTCCGGAGTATAAAGTGTGCCACCTATTATATTATACGGGGATTACCCGCACGGCGAAGGGTATCCTGGCGGATATTGTGCGGGGGATGTTCCTCAATTCGGCTACGCATTTAAATCTGCTGGGCGAAATGAAAATTCATGCCGTCGATATGAGCGAGGCTATACTGAAAGGTGATTTCGGGGATTTTGCAAACCTCGTGAATAAGACGTGGGAGCAGAACAAGGCGCTGGATAGCGGCACGAATCCCGCGGCAGTGGAGGCGATTATCGACCGGATTA
>DAMCMT010000147.1:0-372 GCA_032108265.1 Bacteroides sp. | reverse complement strand
GGTGGGGGGACTTACTGACAGCCCGGCCCGGGCTGGATTATGAATAACCGTATGCAAGCGCAGCGCAGCTTACGGATAGCGAAACTCTCCTCTTGCCGGAAGCCCTTGGAAGGGCGGCATAATGATAATCCCGCCCCATGCGGGGCTTAATATACTGGGTGAGATGCTATCCGTAAGCTGCGCTGCGCTTGCATACGGTTATTCATAATATAATCCCTGCGGGATTTGGAAAGCTAAACTCTGAGATATTGGGCTAAAAATCTACTGTAATTGATTGCGGAAACAAAAAAAAGTGTGTATTACAAAACGACATGTTTTTGTAATTGTCTTACCCTAGAAAAAGTTGACTTAATAAAAGTTAATTATTTATGG
>DAMCMT010000146.1:0-5462 GCA_032108265.1 Bacteroides sp. | reverse complement strand
GGGAACACTACCTGTTTACCGGAGACAAAACATACTTACAGGAAATATACCCCGTACTTAAAGGAGCCTCGGAATTCTTCTTCACTACCATGATTGAAGAGCCT
Source organism: Bacteroides sp. (assembly GCA_032108265.1). GTDB lineage: Bacteria > Bacteroidota > Bacteroidia > Bacteroidales > Bacteroidaceae > Bacteroides. The sequence goes on along the minus strand of DAMCMT010000146.1, from coordinate 5,358 downwards.
ACCCACGGCTGGCTGGTTACGGCTCCTACCTCATCGCCCGAAAATGCTTTCTTTGTAAGTAACGACCCTACACCGGTAAGCATCTGCATGGGCCCGACGATGGACAACCAACTTGTACGCGAACTATATTCCAATGTTATCGAAGCTGCCGGTATCCTGGGCATTGACAGCGAATACAGCAACCAACTAAGTGAAGCCATCAAGAAGCTTCCACCCCACCAGATAAGCAAGGACGGTTACCTGATGGAATGGTTGCAGGATTATAAAGAAGCCGAACCGCAACACCGTCATGTATCCCACTTATACGGTTTGCATCCGGGCAATCAGATAACCCTTACCAAAACTCCCGAACTGGCCGAAGCCTGCAAAGAAACCCTGAACCGTCGCGGCGATGGCGGAACGGGGTGGAGCCGCGCATGGAAAATAAACTTCTGGGCGCGCCTGGGCGATGGCAACCGGGCTCATAAGTTATTTAAAAGCCTGCTCGTTCCGGCCTACCAAAAGGAAACCAATTATCAAACCGGCGGTGGAACTTTCCCCAACCTGTTCTGTTCCCATCCTCCTTTCCAGATTGACGGTAACTGGGGGGGAACTTCGGGTATCAGCGAAATGCTGTTGCAAAGTCACGACGGGTTTATCGACCTGCTTCCCGCACGGCCCGATTCCTGGTCTACCGGCTATTATAAAGGTTTCAAAGTACGTGGTGGAGCAACTGTAGATTTGGAATGGAAAAACGGAAAGCCCACTCGCGCAATTATCACCGGTGGATTTGAACCGGACATCCGTATGAAAGTACCGAAAGGGATAACAACTGTAAAGGTTGTAACCGACTCAAAATCAGAAACTTTTACCGAAACGGAATACATTGATTTTGTTCTGAATACAGACGAAGAAGCGGAAATAACTTTTGAATAAAAAGTTATCTTACCTTATATGCATATATGATACGCACTCATATATGCATTATTTTGCGTTCCAAAAAAGTATAAGAAATGAAAAAAGCAATCCTCTTCTCCCTCGCGGCCGCCCCCCTGCTGAGCATTCAAGCCCAGGCAGACCGCCCGAACATCATCCTCTTTATGGTCGACGATATGGGCTGGCAGGACACTTCCTTACCCTTTTGGACGGAACGAACCCACTACAACGATACCTACGAAACCCCCAACATGGAGCGCCTTGCCCAAAGGGGAATGATGTTCACCCAGGCGTATGCCACTAGTGTCAGCTCTCCCACCCGGTGCAGCCTGATGACGGGGATGAACGCAGCCCGGCACCGGGTAACTAACTGGACAATATATAAAAATGAATCTACCGACCGCAAAAGTAATGTACTCGAGTTTCCCGAATGGAACGTCAACGGCATCTGCCAGGCACCGGGCATCCCGCGCACATATCAGGCAACCGCTCTGCCTCAGTTGCTTAAGGATAACGGCTACCATACCATTCATTGCGGGAAAGCCCACTTCGGCGCTATTGATACTCCAGGAGAAAATCCACATCATTTCGGTTTCGATGTAAACATCGCCGGTCATGCTGCCGGAGGATTGGCAAGCTATCTGGGCGAAGATAATTTCGGCAACCGCACCGACGGCAAACCCACTCCGTTCAATGCAGTTCCCGGATTGGAAAAGTATTGGGGTCAGGACATTTTCGTAACGGAAGCATTGACAATCGAAGCCATGAAAGCGCTCGACAAGGCACAAAAGTACGACCAACCTTTCTTCCTGTATATGTCGCATTATGCCATTCATGTACCCGTGGATAAGGATATGCGCTTTTACCAGAAGTACATCGACAAAGGATTATCCGCGAAAGAAGCCGGATACGCTTCGCTTATCGAGGGTATGGATAAAAGCCTGGGCGACCTGATGAACTACCTCGACAGGAACAAGTTGACGGATAACACCGTTATCATCTTCATGTCCGACAATGGCGGTTTATCTTCCGAAAGCGAATGGCGTGATACTCCGCTGCACCGCCACAACTACCCCCTGAACAGTGGAAAAGGTTCGGCTTACGAAGGAGGAATCAGGGAGCCGATGATAGTCAGTTGGCCGGGAACCGTAAAGAGCGGCAGCAAATGCGATGAGCCGCTTATTATTGAAGACTTCTTCCCCGGTATTCTCGAAATAGCCGGTATAAGCAATTATGAAACACTACAAACCGTTGACGGCCGCAGTTTCGTTCCTTTACTTACCGGGTCGGGTAATCCGTCAGATGGACGTGCATTCATCTGGAATTTCCCTAACATGTGGGGAAACGACGGCCCGGGAATCGGCCCCACTTGCTCCATCCGTAAGGGCGACTGGAAACTGATTTATTATTACGAAACGGGAAAAAAAGAATTATTCAATATCCGGGAAGATATTGGCGAGAAAAATAATTTAGCGGATAAAGAACCCGGAACGGTACGGAGTTTGTCAGAAGAGCTAGGCAATGCGCTTCGGGACATGGGTGCGCAACGCCCTGCTTTCAAAGCATCGGGCGAAGCGGTGCCCTGGCCGGACCGATACTGACAAACAGTCGGCCCCATACTGTCAGGGCATTAATTACATCCGGATGTTATCACACATTACACCCGGATGTTATCGGCTATTACACCCGGATGTTATCAACCATTACATCCGGGTGTAATTCCCTCCTTGATACTGAGAGACCAATCGGACGACAGTATATACAGGAGTATATGCCGGTTACAAATGGATCGGACGATACTATCTGACCACCACATTGCGGAATACCCGTGCCTCATTACTGGCCGCATCGGTGCATTCAACCACCAGATGATATTTACCCGGTATGGCATCAGCAGGAATCTGAAGTTCATTGTGACGAACTTCTTGTTTCGTACCGCTTATCGACCAGGTACGCTCAAAAAGAGTTACTTCATCCTCGTGCCCGGCAGCGCGGCTATGACCGTGATTGTTGAAATTACTATGCATATTAACGCGGTAAGTCTTCAACATTTCATTGTCTGTAAATACAACATCGAGGTTCAAAGTACTGCCGGCTTTCAGCACATCACCCTCCTGTGGTGTATTCAACTGAATTACCGGCGATGTATTATCGCCATCCTCATCACACGATACGAACAATGTGGAAAATACAATAAGAGAAAAAGATATAAACAGATAATTGATTGTTGTTTTCATTTTAATTCACTTTTAAATGGTACTTTAATTAATAGCTGGAAGTTCCTCCCCGGTTCAGGAATTTCGACTTTCCTGTAAAAACTTAAATGATTGTAATAACGGGTATTCAATAGATTACGTACTGCCACACTAATATCGACCGTAACACCCGCCAACGGAATACGAATGTTACCACCCAGATTAATCAGACTGGCGCCCGGAGTACGGCTTTCGTTCTTCGCTACCCGGTTCTGACGGGCAATGGTATGCAGTTCGGCAAAAACACGGATAGCGTTTTTATCCCACGAAAGCGTATTACGCATACTGGCCGGAGGCGAGAAACTAAGCGGTAACCGCTCGTCGCGGTTGTGCGTATATACATATTCGCCCGTAAAAGCGTAATGAAGATTCGCCGGCAAGCGGGCATCCAAAGAAACTTCGCCACCGGCAAATATAGCTTCGGCACCCGTATAACGGTATATCTGTCCGGCATGAGGCAGAACAGACCATTCGCCCGTAGGCCGCAGGTAGATATAATTACTGAACCAACTGAAATACGGGGTCAATGTAAACGATAAACTCCGACCGCTGTAAGTGTACGAAGCATCCAGTTGCCAGCCACGTTCGGAAGATAAGCCGGCATCGCCCTGCTCGTGCCTGAAAGTACCGTGATGCACACCATTCGATGCCAGTTCATTGGCACCCGGCAGACGAAAACTATGCCCGATATTTGCTTTCAGTAAATGAGCATCTGCGACCGTCCACACCATGCCCAGGGAACCAGAGAAATCTCCGAAATTACGCTTCACCGGGTAGCTGCGCCAGGTATAGCGGTCGATTAACTCTTCGTCGTATCCCATACTTTCAAGATAATCGTGCAGATACGGGTCGGAATAGGCATCTATATCCAGCTTACCATAATCATAACGTATACCACCGCTAACAGATAATTTATCACCCGGCCGCCACGTTGCCAGCGCAGCTCCTCCGGTGGTAAAGCGGTTGTACCGGGGCAACAGAAAGGAATATCCCCCAATCCGGTTGTGCTGATACTGGACATCCCAGACGGCAGAATACTCCCACACATCCGTTATCTTCCGGAGCCTGACCGAAGAGCTGTAAGTATCAAGAACAAATGCCAGTTCCTTATCCGGGTCAACAGCCGGAGGTTGCTGGCTGCCGTAATGGGTATGAAAACGGCTCCATTCCTGGCGGTTGTTCTTCTGGTAACCTAAATCCCACGAAGCGGTCAGCCCATCCCAACTGTACTGCTGGCGGGTGGTAAGTTTCAGGTGGTTCACACGGCTGTAAGGCATTTCGATGTTGTACCGGTCGCCATCGTCCTGTACCCGCGAAATATCGGGAAGTCCGTGGGCACCGGGGAAGAATCCGGTTTTCTGATACACATTGCTCGCCGCATACTCGGCATAGTAACCTCCCTTACGGTAGGTGGTGTACAGGTTTATATCGCGCTCGTACCCGGCGGTATTTTTCAACCGGCGGCCGTACACAGGAATCTTCATGGTAAGGTAAACAATGGTATCGGTAGGCACCCGGTAATCGCCAAAATGTTGTTCGGAGTACCTGAGGCGCACGTACCAATTATCCTTTTTCATACCCAGCATCAGGCTTCCTCCCAGCGTTCCGTTTACACTCCGCGCCAGCAATGCTGCTTCGCCGAACACCTGGTTTTCAAATGGCGGAGGACTTTGGGTAATCTCAATCACCCCACCCATCGCATCACTGCCATACAGAAGTGAAGCCGGGCCTTTGCGAACAGTGACCCGCTCAATATTAAACGCGTCCATTTCCAGTCCGTGGTCGCTTCCCCACTGCTGTCCCTCCTGCTTAATTCCGTTTTCGGTGACGGATATACGGTTAAATCCCATTCCACGAATCATCGGCTTGGAGAATCCCGAACCGATATCCATGGAACGTACTCCCGGCAGATATTCCAACGCCTGTATCAGGTTGCCTGTAAAATGACTACGCAGGAAATCCTTTCCGGCTACCTCGACGGAAAGTGTGGTACTCAGGTTACTCTTCGTCTTGAGCGAAGCACCGGTAACCGTAACGCTTTCCAACGCTATCGTGCGGATTGAGTCTGCTTCCTGGGCAGAAACGTGCAAAACAAATACAAGCATCAGCATAACCGGAATTATTCTGGTATGCATATTTTGCTTATTTGTTAATGATAAAATTAGGATTAAACACAGAGTCACAGAGA
>DAMCMT010000145.1:0-5584 GCA_032108265.1 Bacteroides sp. | reverse complement strand
TAATTATGTAGAGACGCATATTTGCGTCTTAATCTGTATCAATACATTGTGAGACAATAAGACGCAAATATGCGTCTCTACATCTAAATCATTTTTTTACCGTTTTGGTGTAAACTAATATATAATTGCAAAAAAAGTCACTTCCGGATAGGGAATTTTCTGCCTCCCCCTGTCTTTATAATAAATGAACTTAAAATCTATAAACACTTTAATTATGAAAAGAGGAATTTTATTACTAAGCATTACCCTTGTTTTGTTTACCGGACTGGCTTTATTTACCGGATGTGAGAGTGACATAGTACCACCCGGCAACGGCCCCCACCCCGACATGATTTGGGATTTCGTGAACTCCAGCATTATGTTTGTAGTTACCGATGCCGAAGGTAACAACCTGCTTGATAAGGACGTAGAAGGCAACATCCTGGATAACGCAATTACCGTAAAGTACAGGAACAAGAAATACACCCTCGAAAAACCCCGCAGAACAGAGCCGGACGAAGAAGACGGCGAAGACAGCGGCGAAGAAACAGGCTACGAAACCGGTAAGCCCCAGACGCGCTACAATATGCCCCGGGAACTGGGATTAAGATTGTGCCGCTATACGGACGGTGTGCAGTTTCTGGAATTCGGCGAATTCAGCCCGCAAAGCCATTACACCAACGAAACCTTCACCATCGAATGGGGCGACGGTACAAAGGACGTCATCTCTTTCGACCTGTATATTACCTGGGCCAACTACGACCCAACCGTACACCGCAAGCTGGTACTCAATGGCAACGTATGCGATAACGGGCTGATTGAGTTGGTGAAGAAGGGAAACAAATAAATAAATCAGTAAATAACTAATCCGTCCGTACGGATGCGGCAACGTGCCGCTGCGAGGTTTCTGTGCCGCATGGAAACCTCGCGGCGGCACGTTGTCGCTTTAACGTATTTTTAGATTTCCCAGTGTCACGGTATGACGGTGCCCGCATGTCTTACCCTAGAAAAAGTTGACTTAATAAAAGTTAATTGATTATGGGTAGAAAATCTACTGTTCGTAAGATTTACGACACCGCGTTTAAATTCGCCGTTATCGAAGAATATTTTTCCGGCGATTTAAGTTTGATTGATTTCTGTAAGAAAAAGTCTCTTGATCGCACGACATTTCGATTTTGGCTTCTTACCTTTGCCCCTGAAGGGCATTTAAGTTCTAAAGATATGGGCAAACAAAAAGAACGTAGTGAATCCGAAGAAATTCGTGAGCTTAAACGTCAGCTCCGCCAAAAAGAGCTGGAATTGAAAAAAGAGAAAATGCGTGCCGACTTTTATCAAACGATGGTCGATGTAGCCGAAGAACAATTCAACATTGATATCCGAAAAAAAGCTGGCACCAAACGGTAAAACGGCTTACTGGGCAGACCGGTGGACATTCCGTCGCCGGTCTGTGCAGACTGTTTGGTGTAACAAAACAAGCCTACTACAAACACGTTGATAATGTCTTTGCCCGCCTGGCCCATGAGCGCTTCCTTGTGGAATATGTGCAAAGCGTCCGTGAACTCGCCCCCGGCATTGGTGGCCAGAAACTCTGGTTAATGTATAAAGACTACTTCGGCGCAGACCAGAGTTTAGGCCGTGATGCTTTCCTTGCAATATTGAAAGAACACGGCCTGATGCTTCGCAAACACCGCAAAAGGTGTCGCACTACCGACTCCAATCATGGATTGCCGGTGTATCCCGATTTGGTTCGCAACCTGCTTCTTACCCGTACTAATCAGGTATGGGTGAGCGATATAACTTATGTTCTGACAGATGAAGGCTTTTGTTATCTTTCCATCGTTACGGATGCTTACACTCACGAAATTGTCGGCTGGTTTGTAGGACCTACTTTAGAATCTATCTATACCCTGGAAGCTTTGAAAATGGCTTGTACTCGTCTGGAAGGGACTGATATAAATCTGATTCATCACTCCGACCGGGGGACTCAGTATGCCAGCCTGTTGTATACTTCCCACCTTAAAGGCCTGAATATACAAATCAGTATGACCCAGAGTGGAGATCCTAAAGACAATGCCGTAGCCGAACGTATCAATGGAATACTCAAGACGGAATTCTTGAACCACTACCAGTTCAAAGACATCACACAGGTGCGCCTCAGAGTGGATCAAGCCATCGATTTTTACAACAATCAAAGACCGCACCGAAGCCTGGATATGATGACACCTATCCAGGTTAGGGAAAAGACAGGAAAGATAAAAAAACGCTGGAAGAGTTATAAAGATAACTACAGGGAAGAATATGTACCCTGAATTTTCTATCTTTGTCTTGGAACAAAAAAAGAAGCTCCCCGGGGAGCAAGGAACAAGAAAAGGCCTGGCCTGAAAACAAGGTCTTTCTTGTTCAAAATTATTGCTCAAAGATCAATTTGTCAACCCGTTCCAGGGATAAAAAAGAAAAGGGTAAACTGCTTTTAGAGATAAAAGAAAAAACAGTCAACCCGATATAGTTTTAAATGTTAAACCTCGTCAACCGGGTACAGAGGTAAGATAAAAAACAGTCAACCAAAATCAGGTTACTACACTATCATCCGCAATAAAAAGTGGTTACCACGAAGGGGGAAAGTGGTTACCAGTGGGTAGGCCGGTGGTAACCGGTGGGTAGGTTGGTGGTAACCGGTTATATAACGGTAGTTTGCCGGGGAACTCTTTTTGAGAAATATAATCTATATGCTGACATACTGTTGTCAAAACAATCCGCTATTTTTGTACAACCAAAGATATAAGTGACTAAATAGTAATTGAGCAATTAAACTAAAAAACATGGCAGAACCCTTTAAGAACATCTTCAACGAGCAATTTTTCGACAGATTCACAAGCGACCTGAAACAAGTAATGAACCACTTTGATTCCCGCGCATTTGTGGCACAGGTAATGGACAGCGAATGGGAAAACAGGGAATACAAACAACGCATTGCACACATTACCACCGTTCTGAAAAGTTTTTTGCCGGAGGATTACAAAGAAGCCATCGCCAAAATCATTGAACTGCTGGATTATGTAGAAAGCACTTACCCCGATTTCTCGCAAATAGACGACAATAAGTACGGCTTAACGCTGGAGTATGGTCCCATACTGGATAATTACGTCGAACAATACGGGCTGGACGATTACGAAACCTCTGTCAAAGCGATAGAGAAAATTACCCGCTTTACAAGCTGTGAGTTTGCCGTACACCCTTTTATCATAAAATATCCCGACGAGATGATGGCGCAAATGCTCATCTGGTCGCGTCACGAACATTGGGGAGTGAGGCGGCTGGCTTCCGAAGGTTGCCGCCCACGGCTGCCGTGGACAATGGCTTTGCCGAACCTGAAAGAAAATCCCGCCCCCATCATTCCTATTCTGGAGAATCTGAAAAACGACCCGGCACGGTTCGTAAGACTGAGTGTGGCTAATAACCTGAATGATATTGCGAAAGATAATCCCCAGGTGGTAATTGATTTAGTGAAGAGATGGCAAGGAGAATCGAAAGAGGTAGACTGGATTATAAAGCACGGCTGCCGCACACTCTTAAAGCAAGGCAATCCGGAGCTGATGGAGTTGTTTGGCTTTGATTGCGCCCCGGATCATATCAGTATCGGAGACTTCCGGATATCTACACGCCGGGTTACGGTGGGAGATTCGCTGGAGTTTGGCTTTACCCTGTCGAACCACAACGACAAGAAAATTAAAATACGGCTCGAATACGCTGTTTACTATCAAAAAGCGAATGGAACGCTGACGAAGAAAGTTCACAAAATCAGCGAAAAGGATTATGCCGCAAACTCGGCCACAGCCATAACCCGCAAACATTCTTTTAAGGTTGTAACGACGAGGAAACTTCATGCTGGACTTCACCAGGTTGCCGTGGTAATCAACGGAAAAGAATTCGAAAAGCATGATTTTGAACTGATAGAAAGAGGCTGATGTTTATATACCGGTGCGCGTGTGTGTATGCAGAACATCGCGGAGTGGAATGGAGCGTTTAAACAAAAGATAAACCGTCCGGCAAGGACAAAAAAGTAAGAACAGATGAATAAAGCATTGGTAATCATTGACATACAGAATGATATTACAAAGAATTACAAGGAGATAATAGGCGGCATCAATCAGGCCATAGACTGGGCGGTTGATAAGGGTGTATATGTGATTTACATCAGGCACGAGAATTTATCAGACGGCACGCGGACTTTCAAACCTGATACGCGTGGGGCCGAACTGGCTCCGGATTTGAAGATAGTATCCGATAACGTTTTCACGAAATACAAAGGGAATGTATTAACCAGTGAGGCATTCGCCGCCTTTGTGGATACAAACGGGATAGATGAATTCTACATCACGGGGGCGGATGCGATTGCCTGCCTGAAATCATCGTGTTATAACCTGGCTAAGGCAAATTACAAGGTTCATGTGTTATCGGATTGCATTACGAGTTATGATAAAAGGAAAATTGACCCGATGCTGGATTATTACAAAAGCAAAGGATGCAATATTATGAGTTTGAATGAGCTGCCGGGATAACAGCGAATAATAAATATTGATTACTTATTCGCAGAGTTTGGAGATTTCCTTTTCATAGGTATTAATTTTCTCCATGCAGACATTTCTAGTCACATCCTTCAGGAGTATAACCTTAGGAATAAGTGCATCAATATCTTCTTTTGTTACTTTAAATTGGTAGTTATACCGGGCTTCAACATATCCGGCTCTGAGGAGTTTGAAAAGACGTTTTTCTTCGTCGGTATCGCGTGGAAATACTTTTGGCAACTCTTCAGAGTATTTTTTAACCGAAGCAACCAGATAGGGAAGATCGTGTTGTTTGCTGTTTTTAAGTGTATGGACAAGGCGGATAGCATAATAAAAACTTTCACAGGCTTGGTGAAGGTGATAAACCAATAGTCCTAAATCCATTTTATCCCTGTGGTGCAGGATTAATTCGAGTGTTTCACATCCCCATTGATAATGACATTCATAATAATCTTCTGCCTGCTTTTTTATTTCCTCACAGGTTAACTTTCTTTTTCTCGCCAGCTTGAATCGTCCGCTGTTATACAGCATGACGCCTTCTCTTTTTAGCTGGTCGTAGAAATAACGGCCTTCAGACAAAAATTGGTTCAAGTCATTTATGTCATTGTGTATTAATTGCAGGGGTGGTTTATATTTTGCCGAATCACGATACAAACTTCCTACATTTGTTAATTTGTCACTTACTTCATTATTGGGAATGCCATCTGTAACAACTAATATATCAAAGTCACTTCTGAACATTGTAGAAACTCCAAACTCTTCTTTAAAATCCAGGTGTACATAGTTTCCTCTGGCATAACTACCGTACAGTATAATCATTTCTACTTGTGGAAGTTCCTGACAGATAAACTTTACGATATTGACAAGATGCTTCGCTTTACTTCCGTACATAATACTTTCCGGGGTTTTCATTTTTCGTCGTATTAACTTAACCACCTAATATACATATTTTTTTCATCGCTTCAAAATGTAAGATATATTTGTATAAGTAACTGTTCATAATTAAGCAGCATTATGTGCATAGTTTATTTTCAATCCTT
>DAMCMT010000144.1:0-5620 GCA_032108265.1 Bacteroides sp. | reverse complement strand
GATAAAGACTAACTACAATGAATACATTCGTATTGGGGCTTATTGTCATAGCCTATCTTCTTACTATAGCTTTCCTGGGATATTTGGGCTATCGCAAAACAACCTCGTCCAGTGATTACCTGGTGGGCGGGCGCGAAATGAATCCAATAATTATGGCTCTTTCTTATGGTGCTGCATTTATTTCTGCATCGGCTATTGTTGGTTTCGGTGGAGTTTCGGCCGCATTTGGAATGGGTATACAGTGGTTATGCTTTCTTAATATGTTTGTGGGGGTAGTTATTGCTTTCATCTTTTTGGGGTTGCGTACCCGGCGGCTGGGAGTAAAACTTAATGTAAAGACTTTCCCACAATTATTAGGCCGCTATTACGGTTCGCGGAATATTCAGGTTTTTGTTGCCGCCGTTATATTTATTGGTATGCCGTTGTATGCAGCAGTGGTAATGAAAGGTGGGGCTGTTTTTATCGAACAGATCTTCCAGATTGATTTCAATATTGCATTACTCATTTTTACTCTGATTGTTGCAGCGTATGTAATTACCGGCGGTATTAAAGGGGTGATGTATACCGATGCCATGCAGGCTGTTATCATGTTTTCGTGCATGTTGTTTTTGCTTTTCGGAATATACCGCGTATTGGGCATGGGGGTTACGGAAGCCAATGAGGAACTCACAAATATGGCATATCTTGTGCCCGAACTGTTTAAAGAACTTGGGCATCAGGGATGGACACGGATGCCTGTAAACGGATCACCGCAGTGGTTTTCGCTCGTTACTTCCCTTATTATGGGTGTTGGTCTCGGATGTTTGGCCCAACCACAACTTGTAGTGCGCTTTATGACTGTAAAAAGCAGTAAGCAACTCAATCGTGGGGTTTTGGTTGGTTGTGTTTTTATATTGGTAACAGTAGGCTCCATTTATCATGTAGGTTCACTGAGTAATATTTTCTTTTTCAAAACCGAAGCTGCTGTTGCGACTGAAGTGGTGAAAGACATTGATAAAATAATTCCTTATTTTATTGATAAAGCAATGCCCGGCTGGTTTGGGGCAATATTCATGTTATGTATTCTTTCGGCCAGTATGTCTACCCTTAGTTCTCAATTTCATACGATGGGTGCTGCAGCCGGTTCAGATATTTACGGAACTTATAAACCACGCTCGCGAGGAAAACTCACTAATGTAATCCGTCTCGGTATTCTTTTTGCAATTCTGGTCAGTTATATTATTTGCTATATGCTGCCCAATGATATTATAGCACGTGGAACAGCCTTGTTCATGGGTGTATGTGCATCTGCTTTCCTACCTGCTTATTTTTGTGCCCTTTACTGGAAAAGGGCAACCCGCCGGGGAGCGCTTGCCAGTCTGTGGACGGGTACTTTAGCCAGCTTATTTTGCATGGTTTTCATGCACGAAAAAGAATCGGCCGCATTGGGAATCTGCAAAGCTATTTTCGGGCGGGATGTATTAATTGAAGCATATCCGTTCCCTTTAATAGATCCGATTGTATTTGCATTGCCATTGTCGATAATAGCAATTATAGTAGTAAGTATGCTTAGTTCGGGCAAAATCCGTGTTGGTAAATGAGAAGAAGCCTGATTCTTGTTTCCGGATATTCCGGATCCTCATTATAAAAATTATAGTATCTCCAAAAAGAAACAGGCTTGCCTGATATGTAAAGACCCGGGTGTATGCATTGTGAACACCCGGGTCTTTACATTGTATACACCCGGATGTTTACACTGTATACACCCGGGTCTATACGGATAACAAAAAGCGGAAAGTATAAAGAGAAACAGAAGATACTTAAAAAAATGACCGGAGACTTTCCGGGAAGAATCTTAACTAAATCCATAGATATAGTATCGAATTATTCCGATAAACAGAAAAAAAACCAATTTTACCAGTAAATCCTCCATTTAGTGCTGTAAAATATGTCTTTTGATTCGTCGGTATTAAATAATATTTAATATATTTGTCGCCACGGTATTCGATGATAAGCGTTTCGCGATATACCGGGCGCAAACCACTTAATAACCAGTTCTTTGACGCCACTTAATCAAGAAAGCACTCTAAAATTTATTATAAAAGTATTAACTAATAAAAAAACAAAGTATTTATGGCATCGAACATGTCAAGAAGGAAATTCCTGCAAACAGGAGCGGCAGCTGCAATAGGGCTGACTGTAGTTCCAAGTACTGTATTTGGTAGTAAGTTTGGTCATGTAGCACCAAGTGATAAATTAAACATCCTTGGTGTGGGCGTTGGTGGCCGTGGTAACGGTGTATTGCGTGGTTTAGACTCTCAGAACATCATCGGTCTGGCTGATGTGGACTGGAGATATAGCAAGGGCGTATTCGACAGATATCCTAACGCAAAGAAATATTACGATTATCGTAAGATGTTCGACGAATTGGGCAAATCTGCTGATGCTGTGATGGTTGCAACAGCCGACCATACTCACGCTATCGTTTCTGCAGAAGCTATGACAATGGGCAAACACGTATATTGTGAAAAACCCCTAACTCACAGCGTATACGAATCGCGCTTGCTTACTAAATTGGCCGATGTACATAAGGTAGCCACACAGATGGGTAACCAGGGTGCATCCGATAAAGGAGTTCGCCAAATATGCTCTTGGATATGGAACGGCGAAATTGGTGAAGTAACTAAGGTTGAAGCATGGACTAACCGTCCTATCTGGCCACAAGGTTTAAATAAACCTGAAAAAGTTATGAAACCTCATAAGGGTTTGGATTGGGATCTTTTCATCGGCCCGGCAAAATACCGCGATTACAACGAAATTTATACTCCATGGAACTGGCGTGGCTGGTGGGATTTCGGTACAGGAGCACTTGGCGATATGGCTTGCCACATTATGCATCCAATCTTCAAGGGTCTTAAACTAGGATATCCTAAAAAGGCACAAGGTACTTCTACCTTATTACTTACTGACTGCTGCCCAACTGCACAAACAGTGAAATTAACTTTCCCTGCACGCGATAATATGCCTAAAGTTGCTCTTCCTGAGGTTGATGTACATTGGTATGATGGTGGTATTGTACCTCCGCGTCCGGAAGGTATGCCTAACGGCAAACGTTTCGATCCCGATGGTGGCGTAATTTTCCACGGAACAAAAGATACGCTTATCTGCGGATGCTATGGTAAACAGCCATGGTTAATCTCAGGTCGCGAACCTAATACTCCTGAAGTACTTCGCGTTGTTACCGAAGGACATCAAATGGACTGGGTACGTGCTTGTAAAGAAAGTCCGGCAAGCCGTGTTCAATCAGCCTCTTACTTCGGCGAAGCAGGTCCTTTCAACGAAATGGTTGTTATGGGCGTATTAGCTGTAAGATTGCAGGAACTTAATATGGTATTGGAATGGGATGGTCCGAATATGCAGTTCACAAACATTCCGGACAATGCTGAACTAAGCATCATTATGAAAGACGGATTTACTATTAAAGATGGTCACCCTGATTTCAGCAAACCAAGAACAGCACCGATGAATGCAAAGGCATTTGCTCAGGAAATGATTAAGCACACATATCGCGATGGTTGGAAATTGCCCGATATGCCGAGATAATTTTTAAAGAATCCAGAAATTTAGAATTTAGAGCAGAGTTAAGAAGTTAAGAATAGATATATTCTGACTTCTTAACTTCTGACTTTTAAATTCTGTATACATTTAAAAGCAAAACAGAAAATGAAAAAGTTAGTTTTAGGATTGAGCTGCGCAGTACTGGCAGTATCGTTAATCTCATGTGGAGGTAAAAAGAAGAATGCAGAAGCTGAAACAACTGCTGATGCAACAGAAGCAAAAATGCCTGAATACAGAGTACTTGATAACCCAACAATTGACCTGTCTGAATTTAAACAAGACAAGGACGGTTACTATATTTTATTTGATGGTTCATCTACCAAAGGTTGGCGTGGATATGGCAAAAAAGAGTTGCCGGCAAAATGGTCAATCGATGGTGACGCCCTTAAATTCACCGGATCAGGAATGGGTGAAGCCCAGGAAGCTGATGGAGGCGATATTATTTTTGCACATAAGTTTAAAAACTTCGAACTTGAATTCGAATGGAAAGTTGCTAAAGGAAGTAATTCAGGAGTATTCTACCTGGCAAGAGAAGTTGAAGCTAAAGATAATGACGGTAACTGGAGAATGGAACCTATTTATATTTCTTCTCCTGAAGCTCAGATTCTGGATAATGTAAACCACATGGATGCCAAGATGGGTAAAGATAATAACCGTCAATCAATGTCTCTTTATGATATGATTCCGGCTGTTCCACAGAATTCTAAACCATTTGGCGAATGGAATACTGGTAAAATTATGGTTTATAAAGGAACTGTTGTTCACGGACAAAACGGTGAAAATGTTGTTGAATATCACTTGTGGACTCCCCAATGGACAGACTTGTTGCAAGCAAGTAAGTTCAGCGAACAAAAATGGCCTTTGGCTTTCGAACTGCTTAATAACTTAGGCGGAGAAAAAAGAGAAGGATATATTGGTTTGCAAGACCATAGCGATGATGTATGGTTCCGCAACATCCGTATTAAAATACTTGACTAATATCAAATAGTATTTAAAGAGTTGATAATTGAGATTTATAACTGAATCTCAATTTCAACTCTTTTTTTATCAATTAACCACTTATCTAATTAGGACAAATGAAAAAATTATTACTTGTTGCTACCGTGGCAGTTATTGCTATGACTAGCTGTAATACTCAGCAAAAAACAGAACCTACACAAGCTACTACACCGACAAAGAAAGAAATGTCTTTGCAACTTTATTCACTCAGAGATAGTATTAAAACAAATTATGATGGTGTGATTAAACAAGTAGGAGAAATGGGCTTTACATCCATTGAAGCAGCCAACTATGGTGATGGTAAATTCTATGGTAAAACACCTGAAGAATTTAAGGCTGATTTGGAAGCTGCCGGATTGACTGCTTTATCATCGCACACATCTAAGGGCTTGTCGGAAAAGGAATTGAAATCAAAAGATTATTCAGAATCCATGGTATGGTGGGATCAGGCAATTGCTGCTCACAAAGCTGCCGGTATGAAATATATCGTAGCTCCTGCAATGGAAGTTCCCAAAACATTGGCCGATTTGCAAACATATTGTGAATACTATAACGAAATCGGTAGACGTTGTGTGGCAAACGGTATGAAATTCGGTTATCACAACCATGCTTTTGAGTTTGTGAAAATTGAAGATAAAGTAATGTACGACTATATGATTGAAAACACTGATCCTGCATTGGTATGCTTCGAAATGGACGTATACTGGGTAGTGAGAGGTGCAGCCAGCCCGGTTGATTATTTCCATAAATATCCGGGACGTTTTGAACTGCTTCACCTTAAAGACAACAAGGAGCTTGGACAGAGTGGTATGGTTGGATTTGATGCTATTTTTAAGAATACCGACGTAGCCGGTACTAAATATATGATTATTGAAGTAGAACAATATAATCATACACCGGCAGAAAGCGTAAAAATCAGTTTAGATTATTTGCTGAATTGCCCGTTGGTAAAAGAAAGTTATATCTAAGAAGGGATATTCCATGATTAAAAAATAAAAGCCAACCTTCTGATTGTAAGAATGTT
>DAMCMT010000143.1:316-5777 GCA_032108265.1 Bacteroides sp. | reverse complement strand
TACGATGTATCCGTTCGATGTCAGCAAAGTCACCCTCTTCGGGGTCGACGAAGTTACCAACGTACCGCGCGAATACGCCGGAGCCTGCTACACCATGCTCAAAACCCAGTTAATGGATGCGCTGGGCATACCGGAAGAGAACTTCCTGATGCCTCCCACCACCTCCGGCGATTTCGACAAGGCCTGCCGGGATTTCCAGGCCGAACTTGAAAAGCGCGGCGGTATCGACATGCAAATCCTCGGACTGGGAGAGAACGGGCATCTGGGTTTCAACCAACCCGGCTCACCGTTCGAAGGCGAAACATGGGTTACGAAAATGGACCCAGCACTCGAAACCCGCATACGGAAAGAGACGAACACCCCGCCCGAAAAGGAACTGGGTGGCCTTACCCTGGGCATAAAGAACATTATGCAGGCACGCAAAATCATCCTTGTAGCCAAGGGAGCTAATAAAGCGGATATTGTAAAACAGATGCTCGAAGGCCCTGTAACAACGGATGTTCCGGCGTCGGTTCTGCAATTGCATCCGGATTGCGAGTTTCTGCTGGACGAGGAATCAGCGGCACGATGCCGCAGGGTGTAGGGGCGGGGCTTGTGTCCGCCCCACATACCGCAGGGAAAACAGCAAAGCAGGGAAAACGATTTCCCTTTATCAGGGCAGACACAAGGCCTGCCCCTACACCATGCGGAAACGGAAGGATTAGGAAAGAATAAAATATAACCATTAATATACATTACCATGACTCAACACGAAAAACAAGTAAGCTACGTAGGCCCATTCATCACAATGGTCTTCCTCTTCTTGATTGTTGGCTTCCTTACCACCGCCAACACCCAGTTCCAGGGCCCCCTGAGAGAAACATTCCTTGCCGGGGTGGGCGACCTTAAAAACACATTTGCTACACTCATTACCTTTTCATGGTTCCTCGCCTACCCCCTTTGCGGCGGCGTAGGTTCGTCGTGGATTACCAAATACGGGTACAAGGGCACCCTTATCCGCGGGCTGTTCGTTATGATTGCGGGGCTTGGGTTCTTCTTCCTTTCCTCCCTCTTCACCGTTCAGTTCCCCGAAGCCAACCTGCATATGGGCGCCAACATTGTGCCGATAGGTTTCTTTATATTCCTGCTCGGTTCCTTTATAGTAGGTGCATCGGCTACCATACTACAGGTAGTTATTAACCCCTACCTCACCGCCTGTTACGTAAAAGGTACGCAACCCATCCAGCGTCTTGCCATCGGCGGCTCGGCCAACTCTATCGGTACCACCCTTGCACCGTACTTCGTTACCGGAGTAGTGTTCGGCGGACTGGCTATGGAAGATATCCAGGTTAAACAACTCATGATACCTTTCCTCGCGCTGATGGCCGTTATTTCGATAGTGGTATTCACGCTGATGAAGATATCCCTGCCCGATATTCAGGGAACCAAAGCCGAAGTGGGCGAAAAGCTCGAAAAGAGCGTCTGGTCTTTCCGCCACCTTACACTCGGTGTAGTTGCTATATTCTTCTACGTAGGCGTGGAAGTTTGTATCGGCGCTAATATAAATATGTATGCCATCGAACTCAATTACGCCTCTCCCGCGCTGATGGCTACCCTCTACTGGGGTGGTATGCTTATCGGGCGGCTTATCGGAAGCTCATTGAGCACCGTTCCGCCGCGCTTGCAACTCATTGTTACTACGGTTATGGCAACTGTCCTTACGCTTCTTGCCATATTCCTCAACCGCCCGTGGCTGCTTACGGCAGTAGGTTTATTCCACTCCATTATGTGGGGAGCAATCTTCACGCTTTCGGTGGCGCATCTGGGTAAATACACTTCCATCGCGTCGGGCGTATTCATGATTGGGGTTGTCGGCGGCGCTATCCTGCCCTTGCTGCAAGGAATGTTTGCCGATGCGCTTCACGGTTGGCGTTGGTCGTGGTTTATTGTTATATTTGGAGAATTATTTATGTTGTATTATGCGCTGATTGGCTCGCGGGTCAAGCAAACAGCAGACTAAAACTATAAAGCTTATGAAAACACTTAAACTCGCCCTCCTTGCCGCCGTAATGGTTCTCGCCTCCTGTGCCGGAACCCAATCCGGAAGCAAGAAAGAACCGGCCGACCAGAAAGTCATCGTCGCCTACGTCACCTCATGGAGTCAGACGATGCCCGACCCGGCCTACATGACGCATATTAATTACGCTTTCGGCCACGTAAACGAAACCTTCGACGGCGTACGTATTAATAATGAAGACAGATTGCGCGAAATCGTCAAACTGAAACAGCAAAAGCCGGAACTGCAAGTAATGCTCTCCATCGGCGGCTGGGGCAGCGGACGGTTCAGCGAAATGGCTGCCGATGATAACTTCCGCAAGCAATTCGCTGCGGACTGTCAGCGCGTAGTCAAAGAATTCAAGCTCGACGGTATCGACATTGATTGGGAATACCCTACCAGTGATGCCGCCGATATATCCGCCTCGCCGGATGATACCGCCAACTTCACCCTGCTGATGAGGGATATCCGCGATGCAATCGGGAAAAACAAGCTACTCACCCTCGCTACCGTAGCCAGTGCCAAGTACATTGATTTCAGGGCGATAGACCCGTACATCGACTTCGTGAACATCATGTCGTACGATATGGGAGGCGCGCCGAAGCTCCACTCTGCCCTCTACCGGTCGGAGAATGCCGGCGGCACCACCTCGGAAGAAGCCGTAAACGCACATCTCGAAGCCGGTGTTCCGGCCAAGAAGTTGAACATGGGAATGCCCTTCTACGGACGTGGCGGCGGCGAACTCTTTCCCAGCTTCATGGACTACAAAAAGGTAGCCGATCTGGAAGGTTACACCGAGCAATGGGATGATGTTGCCAAGGTTCCCTACCTCACCAACGAAGACGGTGTACTCGTTTTCGGCTTCGAGAACCCCCGTTCCCTTGCCATTAAATGCGAGTATATCCTCAGCCGCGGACTTCTGGGCGGCATGTACTGGGATTATGATGGCGACAACGAAGCGGGCGACCTGCGCCGTACCGTTTACGAAACATTGAACAATCCCAAAACTGATGCACCGTACAAAGTGCTTGTTCTCACCGAAAGGGGCGGTCAGCACGGTGGCTTTACGGATGCCGGACTGCAATGGCTCACCGGGGAGGGCAAGAAGTTGAACTTCGAAATTACCGAAATCAATAACACCAAACCTATTACAGAAGAATATCTTGCTCAGTTTCCGCTAATCGTTCAGCTTGATTTCATTCCTTATACATGGAGCGAAACAGCACAAAACGCCTTTATTAAATATATTGAAGAAGGCCGTGGTGGCTGGGTAGGTTTCCACCACGCAACCCTGCTGGGCGAGTTTGATGGTTATCCTATGTGGCAATGGTTCTCAGACTTTATGGGTGGCATCCGCTTCCAAAACTACATTGCTCCGCTTGCCGACGGAACAGTAACAGTAGAGGATAACAACCATCCTGTGATGAAAGGTGTGCAATCCTCATTTGTCATCCCCGACGATGAGTGGTACACTTTCGACAAAAGTCCGCGTCCAAATGTTCACGTATTAGCTTCTGTAGATGAATCTTCGTACACCCCCGCTTCTGAAATCAAGATGGGCGACCATCCTGTAGTTTGGGTTAACACCAACAAAAAGGCCCGGAATGTTTACTTCCTTATGGGTCACGATAAGAAGCTGTACGAAACCGAGGATTTTACTAAAATGTTTCGCAATGCCATCGTCTGGGCATTAGGAAAATAAAAAGACATGAGATAGTTGGGTTACTTTTATAATTGGGTGAACCCGGAGGTTTCAGGCGAATGCCTGGGATTCTCCGGGTTTTATTTTTGGATTGAATCACTAAAAAACCTACTTTTGTAATCGGGAAAAACTATTAACGTATGAAGAAATTTATTGGTGTTACACTATCTATCCTTATTTGCGGCATATTACAAGCACAAGTTTACGTATCCTCCGGCATGGACGAAACCAAACTGAATAACCTGCGCGAGGAATTCCAGACACTATTCAGGCAAAAAGACCATCAGCCGGCTATGGAAAAAGCCGTTCAGTTGAGCGAGGAATACATCCGGCAAGACAGGTTCCGCGAAGCCGCCACCGTTTGTTACCAGATGGACCAACTAGCCGAAGATTACGAAAAGAAGAACGGGAAAAGAAACTTCCTGCTACGCTTCATGGCCTCCAATCAACGCCTGCACATGTACGTTCACGAAAAGAAAGCCGAAGCCAGCAAAGCCCAGTTAGACCAGGTTTACTACTGCATAAGCTACCTGAAAGAAAATCCGCCCAAAGACGATTTACTCTTCAGCGAAGCCGAGTACTTTTATACCTTCGGAATGACCGATAAAAGTATGGAACGCTATACCCAACTTCTGCAACGGTGCGTGGCCGGAAGCGAGGGCGATACCCGCGAAAACTGCTACAAAACCATGCTGGCCTATGCCGAACAGAATAAAATCGAGCCGCTAACCAATACCGTCCAGGTGTTATATACTGCGTGGCAAGATTCTATCCAAATGGTACAGGCCGCCCAGAATTTTGTAATCCTGCAGAAAGAACACGAAGCGCTGCAACAGGATTTAAAAGAGAAAGAAAATACCATCAGCAACAATAAGCTCATTAATATCGGCCTGATTACGGTGATTGTGATACTCGTCGCCGGCCTGCTGGTTATACTCTTTATCCTCTTCAAAAGCATGTTCCAAACCCGCAAGTACAAGCAAAGTTTGAAGATTGCCAACGAAAGTAACGCGCAAAAGTCTGATTTTATCAGCAATATAAATACCCAGATTACGCCGACACTGGACTTTATGGAAGAAGCAATCGGCCGTTCTTCATCTGCCGGCAAGTTTCAGGACAGCATCAATTCCCTGAGAAAACGAATTGAAAACATGCAAATCTATATTTCACTGGAAGAATCGCGCGAAGAGCCGTATCCTGTAAAAGGAATTGATATAAACTCCCTCAGCGAATACATTATGACGCAGGCAAAAGCCAGCTTCAAACCCGATGTCGAAGCCGTTGTTTCGGTGCCCAAAGTAAATGTAAAAACGAATGCCGAGGCATTAAGCCAGGTTCTCACCTATCTACTATCCCGGGCAGCGTTTTATACGGATAGCGGAAAGATTTCACTCGAATTCAAAAAGAGAAACGCCCGCACCGGACAATTTTTCATCACCGATACGGGCACTCCTATCTCGCCCAAGGAACAGGAAAGCATCTTCAAACCTTTCATTAACACAGAACCGAATGCGGCCGACGATGGCTGGACATTGCCTATCTGCAAGTTAATGGCTCACAAATTGAACGGTACTTTGAGGATTGATACCGAGTACAAAAAGGGAACAAGGTTTATACTGGATTTCTGTTCGTAAAATAAAAACAAACCACATCTCCGCACGGCGTAGGGGCGGGTCTTGTGTCCGCCCCACATACCGCATGGCGATATATTATTCCATTCCATT
>DAMCMT010000143.1:0-205 GCA_032108265.1 Bacteroides sp. | reverse complement strand
GGACACAAGACCCGCCCCTACACCATGCGGCGATTACGTAGTATCCCGGTTTTTTTTGTGTATTACACGGGCGGTTGCGTGTATTACAGTACAGGTCGCATTGTATTACACGACAGGTCGCGTTGTATTACACGGATACCAGCGCTGTATTTGTAATAACCTGATTTAGGTTGACTGTTTTTTGTCTTATCCCTAAAGTGTGTTG
>DAMCMT010000142.1:0-5811 GCA_032108265.1 Bacteroides sp. | reverse complement strand
GTTAGTAAAGTTAATAATTTATTCTTTACTGACACAGTTTAAATTACAGTCTCCCATGAAGCGCGAACTTGAGGAACGTCTTGGAAAACTATATCAATAGTATTTAATGCATTAATATATTCATAAGTAATATATTGCCTTGGGTTTCTATATTTCATTAAAGCCAAGAATAGATTTAATTTAGCGTCCTCTTTCTTTTTTCTATCTTGATATTTTTTTTGAAAATACCACAAAACAAATGGTATTCCTCCAACGGCTATAACTTGCAATATTGACGCTATTAATGAATATATTTCCATAGTATTTTTTTTGTTAAAACACAAAGATATGTTTTTGTTTTGAGTTTTAAAAGTTTAAACTTATTTTTGTACCGTATCCTTGTGGTACATAGTATTAATATATAAAATAGCGTTAGCTATTGTTTGTTGGGTAAAGGAAATCGCCAATTTCAAAACGACACCAACCAGGCAATAAGTTAATGCTCATGCTTTTTTATAGCGTGGGCAATACTTATCTGGTGTCAGGTGTTTGGCGATACCTCTTTACCTATCAAGTATTAACCCGCGCTATTTTTTTTGTTTAACTTTTAAATGAAAAAAAAGTATGAAAAGACTGTTGTTTTTATTATTTGTCGTGACTTTGTTATATTCATGTAAATCAGAGAAAAAAAAGATTTATGAAAAAGTAAGAAATGAAATTCAATCTATACTTTTAGATAAAAAACTACATAGTTATACTCCAATTAGTTATAGTCCTGTATATTATACAACTTCCCATGACAGCATATTAATTGATCTAATATATGAAGACCTAACCGAAGATGAAAAAAAGCTTTATTTGAGTTGTGCTGGTATTCATTTTACCAAGCCAGCCGAAACGGATGAGGAACAAATTAAACGGTGGATAAGTTTATCTGTTTTATTCCCACCCATCAGTAGTAAAAGTGAAATGGATTTAGAAGACTACAAAGAGATACGATACATTGACAATATCATAAGAAATAACAATATCAAGCCTTCACAGTATATAGTTTTTCATCAGTTTAAGTTTAAAGATAAGTACGATGATGCACACACAGAATGGCTTGTGTTTTTGTTTTGGAGCGACAAAATTAACGACCCGGAAGATATGCCAATTTATGGAACCGTTTCAAATGAAGTTAAAATGAAGTTAAATAAGAATTAGTATATTATATGTGCGTGTTAACACGCCCATACTATTACAAAATTTTATACCTTTGTGGAAACTGAAGGTAAATGCCAAAAAATAAAAATATAAAAAACGTTTTCCAAATTGAATATTTGGAGAAAATGAGGAGTTAACAGTAAATTGTTGGGATTCTGATAATTTATTTAACTAATTATAGTGGAACTTCGTCATCCATTATATATGTGTCTTTTTTTTCTTTTTTCCCTCCTCTGATGCCAGCCATTTCTTCTTCTGTCATTTTCTTTTCGGATTCATAATCTTTCAATTCATTGAGAATTGTTTCATTAACCATTGATTCTGTTTTCATGTTCTAGTCAATTTAAAGTTAAATAATTGTAGAATTATATTGCAAAATTATAACGATTTTATTTTGGTTATAAATACAACAATCTTTTCCACAAATATATTATAATTTTCCGAAAATGATGATTTTTTATCCCAAAAAAAACAAAGAAATTATTTTGTTATTTTTCTGGCAACAATCCCGATATCGTTGATTCCTGTCAAAGCCGCATCTTCAGTTATAGGAATTATGCAAAATATATACTTCTGGGAAGAGATAGAAGCGCTATCAAGCGCTATAACTGTTTCATAAAGCCCGCTGATACCCTTGCCGAGCCAGTTCCCTTTCTCGTCGGCAATATGGAATAAAAGGGTATCGGTACTCCATGATGCTGTATCCGGAAAGTTATGATTGACACTTAGTAAAAGCTCCTGGTATGGATAGTCTGTTTGATTTCTTACGAGAAAATCAAGGTGATAAAAACCACCGACAGAATCATTTACCGAAAGATTCATGTTCAATGTATCACCCTTTTTCCATCCGCTGCGCGGTATATGGTGATAAGTGTGATACATTGTATGGTTTTCGCAGGATATAAAAGAAAAAATAACCCCGATTATCCATATTTTCCGAAGAAACCTCATTCTTTCTGGCTTTTATTGTTCGTTCGGTTTGTTTCTATCCTGGTTATTACGGTTTCTGTTGCGTTGGTTCTTTTCTTTTCTTTGTTTGGGCGGGTTATTTCCACCTTCTCCGCTATTGGGGCGGTTGGAGTTCTGCCCGTTTTCTTGCTTGTTGCCAGTATTATCGCCTCCTTGTGCAGCTTGTGCATTGGGCTTTTTCTTCTTTTTCTGCCGGTTACCACCGCTGTTATTGCCACTGTTATTGTTGCCCGGCTTATTACCGCGTTTGTCGAAGCGGGTGAGGCTTTCCTGATCAAGCAAGTCGGTCGACTTTTTGACTTCCTGTTTTACTTCGCTCTCATTCAGGTTCTCAGGTCTGATGCCTTTCCGGTTCATGCCGATAATTTCGAAAGCTCTTTTGCCGCTGATAGTAACCAGGTTAGCGGGAATGTTTTTGTCCGATGAATAGGTGATTTGGTTAGTCAGAATATCTGCTTTGAAGAAGTAATAAGTACCCGTCTTCGTTTCCAACTCGACTTCGCGCGAGGGCAATTTCTTTTGGGCTTCTACATAACAATCTACTTCGTAATTGAGGCAGCACTTTAGTTTGGCACACTGGCCTGCCAGCTTTTGCGGGTTCAGTGAAATATCCTGGTAGCGCGCTGCACTGGTTGAGACAGATACAAAGCTTGTCATCCATGTAGCACAACATAATTCGCGGCCACAAGGGCCAATACCACCAATACGTCCTGCTTCTTGACGGGCGCCGATTTGCTTCATTTCGATGCGTACTTTGAAAACTTCAGCCAATACTTTAATCAGTTGTCTGAAATCCACACGTTCATCAGCAATATAATAGAAAATGGCTTTGTTGCCGTCTCCCTGATATTCCACGTCGCCAATTTTCATATCCAGGTTGAGATTTGATGCAATTTGACGTGAACGTATCATGGTATCGTGTTCTTTTGCTTTGGCCTCATTGTATTTATCCATATCTACAGGTTTGGCTTTCCGGTAAATACGTTTTATTTCTACATCCGGTTTGAGGTTGGCCTTGCGCATTTGCAGGGGTACTAACCGTCCGGTAAGGGTTACTTCACCTATATCATGTCCGGGAGTTGATTCGACGGCCACAATATCGCCTTTCTCCAGTGGAATCTTATTACTGTTTCTGAAATATCCTTTCCGGGTGTTTTTAAATTGAACTTCGACCATGTCGCTTTCCTCTGCATTGCCTGGTATATCGGCTAGCCAGTCGAAGGTATTCAGCTTTTTGTCTTGCCTGGAGCAGCCATTGCAGCATAGACTCCCACTTCCGTTATGTAGTTTATATTTCATATTTTAAGTTTTGAGTTTTAAACTCATAAATCATAACTTATTGTTTAAGTAGCACTATCGTTTTAAGGGCGAAATCGAAGAACACCATTTTTGCATTTACATTCTGCTGAATGTGCATTTGTGCTTCTGCCAGTTCGTCCATTAGTTTCATTACATTGCGGTGGTTGATGAAAGGTGCAAAGCGCGTGGCAAAGTTTCTTTCATCCGTTGTCATATACACCAGTTCCGGTCTATGGAGATTATAAATAAAGTTTTCGCGAACCATCCGCTGACAATATTCTAAAAGGTTCTTTTGCCGTTCTCTTCCAAGACTGGCCACTTGTTCGCTCCATAGCTTCATTTCTTTAATTTTACGTTGATAGGAGAGACGCATCAGATTCACAAAGAGGTCAAAGAAAAGTTGTTTCTCTTCGTTTAGGTGAATCGTTTCCATGGCTTTAATGAAATTCCCGTTGGCCAGATGTGCGATAGAGAAGCTTTCTTTTGGGTCTACGCCATATCGTTGTTGCATCACATTTGCGATACTCTCATCTTCAATTTTTTTCATGTTTAGCCGTTGTGTTCGGCTCAGGATTGTAGTCAGAAGCATATCGGGAGCTTCTGCAATAAGTAGGAAAATAGTCTTTTCGGGTGGTTCCTCTAATAACTTCAGTAATTTGTTGGCGCATACTTGGTGCATTTTCTCGGCAAGCCATACGATTACAATCTTGTAACCTCCTTCGCTCGATTTCAGGTTTAGTTTGCGAATAATCTCGTCACTTTCCTTGGCATAAATGATGGCCTGAGAGTTTTCCGCATCTATTTCATTCAGCCAATGGCCTAGGTTGAAGTATGGATTGTTCAGAACAAATGAGCGCCATTCGGTTATATAATCATCGCATACTTCTTTTTTACCTTTAGCACTTTTGATGATGGGAAATACGAAATGCACATCCGGATGTACCAGCTTATCGAACTTTACGCACGAAGGGCAAGTTCCGCAAGCATCGTGCTCTGTCCGGTTCTGACAAGTCAAATACCTTGCATAAGCAATAGCGAGGGGTAATTTTCCGATTCCTTCAGGGCCACAAATAAGTCGGGCGTGTGGTATACGTCCTTCGCAAACATCCTGGGTAAGCCGTTGCTTGATGGATTCCTGTCCGATTACATCTCTGAAATACATACGCTTAATAAATGGCTTTGGCTACTTCACTGATGCTATCTACTACTGAGATGGAATAGAAATGAATGCTTGGAACACCATATTCCATCAATTCCCGGCATTGAGTAGTACACCATTCGATGCCTACTTGTTTTGCTTCTTCATCATTTTTGCACTTCTGTACTTCCTTTGTAAGGTCTTCCGGGAGGTCGACTTTAAATGTTTTAGGAAGCATACTCAGGTGCGACAGCCGCTTGAAAGGCTTTATCCCTGGTATTATGGGAACATTAATTCCTGCTTCGCGGGCTTTTTCGACGAAATTGAAGTATTTTTGATTGTCGTAAAACAACTGGGTGACTGCATATTCAGCACCTGCTTCCACCTTTTTCTTTAGCCAGTAAAGATCTGTTTCCAGGTTGGGAGACTCTTCATGTTTTTCAGGATAACACGCTACACCATACGAAAAAGGTGTTTGGGTCACTTTCATCTCCGAACCATCGACAAATATACCCTTATTGAAATTATTTATCTGCTGTTGTAAATCTATTGCATTGCGGTGACCACCATCTTCAGGCATAAATACTGATTCGTGTTTGGCTTTATCACCTCTTAGAATAAGTAAATCAGTAATTCCAAGAAATTGCAGGTCGAGCAGAACATATTCTGTTTCTTCCTGAGAGAAACCGCTACATAACAGATGTGGCACTACCGTGATATCGTATTTATTCTGGATGGCAGCGGCAACGGCAACGGTACCCGGACGCCTCCTTAGTCGGTGACGCTGATACATTCCATTCCCTAAATCCTGATAAACATACTCACTGCGGTGGGTCGTTATATTGATATATTTAGGATTGAATTCCTTTAAAGTCTCGATAGTATGATATAGCTTTTCAATTCCATTCCCTTTTAGTGGAGGAAGTATTTCGTAAGAAAAAGCTGTTTTACCGGTATTATTTATTAAATCTATAACTTTCATATTGTTGTGGATTTCTCAGCAAATAGCTGCTGAAAAGCATAATGTGGCAAAATTACAAAAAAAGCTTGTATTTTCCTTTGATATTAATAAAGTATATCATTGTTTTATACTAGAAAGGCCCGTTCCTCTTTAATATCTTGTTTGTCCCACACCGAGATGCGGTTTATCCGGCACCGACGAACACCCCCCTCCGGCACCGACGAACGACCCGTCCCTCGGTGCCGGAGGTGCTGTCCCT
>DAMCMT010000141.1:0-6043 GCA_032108265.1 Bacteroides sp. | reverse complement strand
ACAATACCATAATCGAACTTTCGATCAGCACTTTTATTATGCTGATCATGTTGTAATTCATACTCTTTTTCATCAATTATAATAGTATTTCCCTTCCAAAGTTTAGTAAAGGTTTCTTTTTCATTCAATAGAAAAGCAATCTCAGGACCCAGATTGACAAAGAAACGAACACCCTTTTCGCGTCCGAAAGCCAGATGAGCCAGGAATGGTATTTCGAGATAATTCATGACACGATGATATACCTCGTCCGGATGGTCCTTATGAACATTCTCTTTCCATCCGCGTTGGGTATAATTCAACTCAATTTGTAGTCCACAAATCATCGCAAAATACTTTTCGGAAATATACCGTGCAGTTAAACCTCCGCCATACCCCATTAGCATTGCACCCTGGTTGCGTTGCGGAGTTAGCGAAAGGCTATTGAAGTTTACTCCCGCATTGACCCCAATCGCAAAATTGTTTCGTAGTTCACCTACTTGTGAGAATGCCGGTAATGATATAATTGCCAGTAATAATGCAATAAAAGTTTTTCGTCTTAAACTCATGAGTGTTATCTTCGGTTTAATCAGTCAAAATCCATTTTTATTAATTCATGCTTCTTCGTCAGGTGAATGAAGAAGACATTTTTGTTGATAAATCCTCCCCAGTTATTTACCCTTTTAAAATTGAAACCTGTTTGTATAGATGGTACATGCATTCTGGATAGATTATTTTCAAATCCGGTACCATACTTTGCCAGTCCGGTGAGGAAAAAGTTTGCTGTATCAAATCCCAACATTCCATATTTCGGGAAAGTTTTAGCCATTTCCTTGGAATACCAGTTATGATAACTATTGATGAAGTCTTTGGCTACAGGTAACAAGTTATTGGTATAGAAAGGGGAATAGAAATAAGTATCGACTTCAAAGAAGCTTTCTAAATGATCATTTGTATAGGTCTGCCATTCAGGATAGCCGAATAGTGAAATCTTGAAGAATTCTTGTTCTTGTACCAGTAATTTGAGATGAGGCAGAATTTTTACAAGATCAGCGTTACTAGCCGAAGTGGGTATGAATATATTGTGCTTGCCCGCTTGCAAGGCAGCCTGCATTTTTTCTTTGCTGGGTTCACCACTTAATGTTTGTACCGAGAATCTCTTATTAGTAAGCTCTTGTTTCAATCCGGCAATAAAATCGGCTTTATCTGTTTCAGCGCCAGTATCAATCAAAATTACATTTACATTGACAAATGTACGCGTGAAATGTTCGTAAACTTCCGAGTAAAGATAAGATTGTGGCGGGTTAACCTGATATACGAGAGGGTTTTGGAAGACTTCATTCGTACGCGAGGTTATTGGAATAACCAAACGTATATTATGCTGGTCGGAAAATTCAGAAAGAGGCTTAATATGTTCCTGGTACAAAGGACCAAAGATTATATTCATATTTTTCAATTCCGGTTGTACAAGGATATTTTGAATTGAAGATTGCTTGTTTCCGGAGCAATAAGTATATACTTCCACTTCTTTTCCAGCGAAAACACCTTTCTTTTTCAGACTATCTACAGCCATAAGAAAACCTTCATAATATTCAATCATTCGGGCTGATTCACTCTTCCCTTCACCTTCAAGTGTAAATGGCAAAATAACAGCAGCCTTTATTACTGGTATGGTGTATGCCTGTTCCTGTGTTTGACTGAACAATTCACTATTTGTTGGAGGATTGATTAATTGTTCAGGTCTTTTCCGTTCGATAACCGGTGCAGGAAACGGAATACATAAGTATTGTCCGCGCTTCATACCATCTTTCAATTCCGGGTTAGCGCCAATAAGTTCTTGTTCGGTAATACCATATTTCTGGCTTACGCTGAAAATGGTTTCCTTACGTTTCACCTTGTGCATTTCCTGACAACGGGGAACTACCGCTACGGGTATTTCAGGAACAATTTCTTCGGGTTCTTTTTCTTCTAGTTCTTGCTTTACCGGTATACGTACTACCTGGCCGATTTTAAAGTTATCCGCACTGAGTCCGGGATTTTCATCAATTATCTCTTTAGCGCTGATATTATAAATCTGGGTCAGGCGGTATAGCGTTTCACCTGGTTGGATAGAATGAAATACTTCTTCCTGTTCAATAGTTGTTTCTTTGGGTATGCGGAGTGTCTGTCCGGCATATATTTTATCGGCAGCACCTGGGTTAAGCCGGATAATATCGTCCTGATCGATACCATACATACTTGATATTGAATAAAGGTTCTGACCTTTTTCAATGGTATGCAGGAAATAGGAATTGTTTTCCTGGGCATATAAGGCAGTTACAGACAGACAACAGATAAGTATAACAAAATATATTTTCTTCAATGATTTCATCCTGACTCTTTATGATTAAACAATAGTTTACGGTTTATCACGAGAGCCGCAAAGGTACAAATAATGTCATAAACTTACACACGAATTCAGTTAAGAACTTAAAAACTTATAAACTTAAGCACTTATAAATCAAAATAAAAAATTATTTCAGCCAGAAATAGTAATTTTGCATCCGATTTAAATTTTAGGATGACAATGCACGAAACAGAATATATAAATGTATACGGAGCACGTGTACACAACCTCAAAAATATCGATACGGAAATGCCGCGCAATAGTCTTACGGTTATTACCGGATTGAGTGGTAGCGGTAAATCTTCCCTCGCTTTTGATACCATTTTTGCCGAAGGTCAGCGTCGATATATAGAAACATTTTCGGCTTATGCCCGGAATTTTCTGGGCAATCTGGAACGTCCGGATGTTGATAAAATCACCGGACTGAGCCCGGTTATATCCATCGAACAGAAAACAACTAACAAGAATCCCCGTTCAACCGTAGGTACAACGACTGAAATTTACGACTACCTCAGGCTATTTTACGCTAGGGCAGGAGAGGCTTATTCCTATCTCTCGGGCGAAAAGATGGTAAGATATACCGAAGAACAAATACTCGACTTAATTTTACAGGAATACAACGGAAAGAAAATATATATCCTGGCTCCACTTGTTCGTACCCGTAAAGGGCATTACAAAGAACTTTTCGAGAATATCCGCAAAAAGGGATATCTTAATGTCCGTGTGGACGGGGAAGTAAAGGAAATAACCCATGGGATGAAACTCGACCGCTACAAAAACCACGATATCGAAGTGGTAATTGATAAATTGATAGTCAGTGATAAAGACGATAAACGCCTGAAACAAAGTGTGGCTACGGCTATGAAGCAAGGCGATGGATTATTGATGATTCTGGATATGGATACCCAATCCATCCGCCATTACAGTAAAAGGTTAATGTCTCCTATATCAGGTCTTTCTTACAGAGAGCCGGCTCCACATAATTTTTCCTTTAACTCCCCACAAGGTGCGTGTCCCAAATGTAAAGGGTTGGGTATCGTTAATCAGATAGATGTGGATAAGGTTATACCAAACCGTAAATTATCTATTCATGATGGAGGAATAGCGCCGTTGGGTAAGTTTAAGAATTCCATGATTTTCTGGCAGATAAGCGCATTACTCGAAAACCGTGGTTATACCATGAAAACTCCGTTGAAAGATATATCCGACGATGTTATCGAGGAAATACTGTACGGTTCGGATGAGCGTTTGAAAATAAAAAGCTCTTTAATTGGTACATCGTCCGATTACTTTGTGACTTTCGAGGGTATCGTGAAATATATCCAGATGCTTCAGGAAAAAGATACTTCTGCAACCGCTCAAAAGTGGGCCGACCAATTTGCCCGTACATCCGTATGCCCCGAATGTAAAGGTGCCCGTTTAAACAAAGAAGCTTTGCATTACCGTATTCACGACAAGAATATATACGAACTATCCATCATGGATATTTCCGAATTATATGAATGGCTAATGAATGTCGACCCTTATTTATCGGAAAAACAACGGAAAATAGCCATCGAAATACTCAAAGAAATACGTACCCGGTTGAAATTCCTGCTCGATGTAGGATTGGATTATCTGGCGCTTAACCGTAATTCGGCCAGTTTATCGGGTGGCGAAAGTCAACGTATACGTTTGGCTACTCAAATCGGCTCTCAATTAGTGAATGTACTGTATATATTAGACGAACCGAGTATCGGTTTGCATCAGCGCGACAATCTCCGACTTATCAATTCATTGAAAGAATTGCGCGATATAGGTAACTCTGTTATTGTAGTTGAGCATGATAAAGATATGATGCTCGCTGCCGACTATGTTATCGACATGGGTCCCAAAGCCGGAAGGCTGGGTGGAGAGGTCGTTTTTGAAGGTACCCCGGACGAAATGCTCCTGACCGAAACATTAACTTCACAATACCTCAACGGTAAGAAAAAGATTGAGATACCTGCCGAAAGACGTAAAGGAAACGGCAAATCAATCGTACTTAAAGGTGCGAAAGGAAATAATCTAAAGAATGTCAGTGTCGAGTTTCCTTTGAACAAACTTATTTGTGTAACGGGAGTTTCTGGTAGCGGAAAATCAACGCTTATTAACGAAACTCTTCAACCCATTCTCTCTCAGAAGTTTTACCGTTCATTGCAGGATCCGTTGGAATATGATTCTATTGAAGGAATTGATGATATAGATAAAATAGTCAATGTCGACCAGTCGCCCATTGGCCGTACACCCCGCTCCAACCCGGCAACCTATACCGGCGTTTTCACGGATATCCGTAATTTGTTTGTCGAACTTCCCGAAGCCAAGATAAGAGGATACAAACCCGGTCGTTTTTCTTTTAACGTATCAGGTGGACGTTGCGAAGCCTGTTCGGGGAACGGATACAAAACCATCGAAATGAACTTTCTTCCCGATGTATATGTGCCTTGCGAAGTATGTCACGGTAAACGTTATAACCGCGAAACCCTCGAAGTACGTTTCAAAGGAAAATCCATAGCCGATGTGTTGGACATGACCATAAACCGGGCTGTAGAGTTCTTCGAAAGTGTACCGCAGATACTCAATAAAATCAAAGTATTGCAGGAAGTAGGATTAGGTTATATTAAGCTGGGACAATCATCTACTACCTTATCAGGTGGCGAGAGTCAGCGTGTCAAGCTTGCAACCGAACTTTCCCGTCGTGATACAGGAAAAACTCTTTATATCCTCGACGAACCGACTACCGGACTTCATTTCGAAGATATCCGTGTACTGCTGGCAGTTTTGAATAAACTGGTAAACAAGGGAAATACAGTAATTGTCATCGAGCATAACCTGGATGTAATAAAAACCGCCGATTATATAATCGATATGGGTCCGGAAGGCGGAAAGGGTGGGGGAGAACTCCTTAGTTACGGAACTCCGGAAGAAGTGGCTCTTAGCAATAAAGGTTATACTCCAGGATTTTTACGCGAAGAATTAGGAATAACAAACACCCCAAAGTCCAAAAAGAAGAAATAAGGTGAAGATAAATAAGACAAATGCCGCCCGGTTGCTCGACAAAGCCAAGGTTAATTACGAACTTATACCTTATACCGTCGATGAAAATGATTTGAGTGCTGTACACGTAGCCGAGACGTTGGGTGAAAATGTAAAACAACTCTTCAAAACGTTGGTGATGCATGGTGATAAGACCGGGTATTTTGTCTGCATTATTCCGGGCGATGAAGAAGTAAATCTCAAGCTGGCAGCCAAAGTCTCCGGTAATAAGAGTTCGGAGATGATACCCATGAAGGAACTTTTGTCTGTCACCGGATATATTCGCGGTGCTTGTTCGCCGCTTGGAATGAAAAAACGCTTTCCTACCTATATTCACGAAACAAGTCTGAATTTTGATTTCATTTACGTCAGTGCCGGACAGCGGGGTCTGCAAATAAAGATTAACCCACACGAATTAATTAAAACTATTGATGCGCAACCGGTTGCTTTGTATTAAGCACTTTCAATGCTGTAAGTAGATGTTCATAAAAAAAACAATCTTCCTGTATTTTATTCCCAAAATCCTTGTTCTCTATTTTCAAAATCCAGTATTCTTATATCTATAAATACCGGTTCCTTTATCGTTTCATATTAGTGAGTAAGCTTACTCACAATTATGCGTAAGCT
>DAMCMT010000140.1:373-6194 GCA_032108265.1 Bacteroides sp. | reverse complement strand
GATTAACTAAAATTTATGCATAAACAACCCCACAAGAATACGGGATGATCCAAAAAAAGGTACTGGCTTGTTTTTAACAAAAAGAGGGAAATCACAATAGTAATTTCCCTCTTTTTGTGGAGAATATCGGACTCGAACCGATCACCTTTAGAATGCCATTCTAACGCTCTAGCCAGATGAGCTAATCCCCCTTTTTCAGTACTGCAAACATTTACAACGTTTATTCTTTTTTGACGGTGCAAATATAATGCATTATTCTTAATTTATTGCTAATTTTGTAGAAATAAAATTCCAAAATCGTTAATATGCTCATATACAATACCACATATCACGTAGAAGATGAAGTTCACGATAACTTTTTGATTTGGATTAAAGAATGCCTTATCCCGGAAATGGAGAAAAGTACTGTGCTGAAATCCCCCCGTTTGTGCCGCCTGCTGAGCCATCAGGACGACGGAACCAGCTACTCCCTGCAATGGGAGGTAGAGAACTCAACCGTTTTACACCGCTGGCATATGGAAGAAGGACAAAAACTCAATCAGGAAATAATCCGTATATTCAAAGATAAAGTTGTAGGATTTCCCACACTAATGGAGGTAATCCGGTGATTAAACCCGTCAAAGAGAAGATAATTCTCGGCATCGACCCCGGTACAACTATCATGGGATACGGAGTGCTGAAGGTAACAGGTACAAAACCCGAAATGATTGCTATGGGCATCATCGACCTGAGGAAATACGGAAACCATTACCTGAAACTCCGCCGCATCTTCGAACGCATCACCGGCATAATCGAAAGCTATCTTCCCGACGAAGTAGCCATCGAAGCACCCTTTTTCGGGAAGAACGTGCAATCCATGCTGAAACTCGGCAGAGCGCAGGGAGTAGCCATGGCCGTAGCCCTGAGCCGCGATATCCCCATTACCGAATACGCCCCGCTGAAAATAAAAATGGCAATCACCGGTAACGGGCAAGCATCCAAAGAACAGGTCGCCGATATGTTACAGCGAATGCTGAAAATATCCAAAATAGAGATGCCCTTATTCATGGATGCCACCGACGGACTTGCCGCTGCCTACTGCCACTACCTGCAAATGGGACGGCCGGAAGTAGAAAAAGGTTATAAAGGATGGAAAGATTTCATCGCCAAGAACCCCGATAAAATCAGATAACAATAAAAACATATACAGATGAAACGATTTAACAAACTAGCTGTAATAGGCCTCACAGCAGTAACCGTTTCCGGTTGCTCGCCGAACAAAGGTTCTTACGAGTCGTATGACGACTATCCTGTACGGTCGGGAAATTTACTCGAGATGGAATACACACCTGCTTCTACCGCTTTTATGCTCTGGTCGCCCACTGCTGATGATGTGCGTGTGATGATTTATGAAGAAGGAACAGGAGGGGGAGCAAACAAAATTCTTCCCTTGAAGAAAGATAATGAAGGCACCTGGAGAGGAACAGCAGACGGTGATTGGAAAAACTACTTCTATGCCTTCAACGTTAAAATCGGTGATAAATGGCTCGGCGAAACACCCGGAATTAATGCCCGTGCCGTAGGAGTCAACGGCGAAAGAGGAGCCATCATCGACATGAACGAGACCAATCCGGCCGGTTGGGAAAACGATAATAGACCAGTATTGAAATCTCCTGCCGACATGATTGTATACGAAATGCACCACCGCGATTTCTCCATTCACGAATCATCCGGACTGGATAATAAAGGAAAATACCTTGCCCTTACCCAGAAATATACAGTCGTTCCCGGAAAACATTTCTCAACCGGAATCGACCATTTAACAGACCTCGGTATCACCCACGTACACATCCTGCCATCATTCGACTTTGCCTCAATTGATGAACGGACTCTTTCCGAGAATAAATACAACTGGGGATACGACCCGCAGAATTATAACGTACCCGAAGGTTCGTACTCAACCGACCCGTATAATCCTGTTTCGCGCATTGCAGAATTCAAGCAGATGGTGCAGGCACTGCATACAGCAGGCATCGGCGTAGTTCTGGACGTTGTGTACAACCATACCTACACCATGACCAACAGCCCGTTCGAGCGTACCGTGCCCGGATACTTCTACCGTAAAAACCCCGATGGAACTTATGCCGACGGCTCAGCCTGCGGTAATGAAATAGCCAGCGACAGAGCCATGATGCGCAAGTATATGATTGAATCGGTTCTTTACTGGATACAGGAATACCACATCGACGGGTTCCGTTTCGACCTCATGGGCATACATGATATCGAAACCATGAACGAAATCCGCAAGGCAGTCAATAAGATAGACCCGTCCATCGTTATATACGGCGAAGGATGGTCGGCCCGTGCGCCACAATACCCTGCCGACTCGCTGGCAATGAAAGCACACATTTCGCAAATGCCCGGAATAGCCGCTTTCTCCGACGAATTCAGGGATGGACTGCGCGGCCCGTTTAACGATGATTTGAAAGGAGCCTTTCTGGCCGGGTTACCGGGAGGTGAAGAAAGCATTAAGTTCGGTCTGGTGGGCGCCATCCGGCATCCGCAAATCGACTACTCACTGGTGAATTATTCCGACGAACCGTGGGCCACACAGCCTACGCAGATGATTAGCTATGTATCCTGCCACGATGATATGTGTCTGGTTGACAGACTAAAATCTACCATCCCCGATATTAAAACAGATGAACTTGTACGCCTGGATAAATTAGCGCAAACAGTTGTTTTCACATCGCAAGGCATACCGTTTATCTTTGCCGGCGAGGAAATTATGCGCGACAAGAAAGGCGTTCATAACAGTTTCGAAAGCTCGGATTTGGTGAATGCGATTGACTGGAACTGGAAAGAGCTAAACCACGATACTTTCCTTTATTATAAAGACCTTATAAAACTCAGAAAGAATCACCCCGCATTCCGCATGGCCGATGCCGAACTGGTACGCAAGCACATGGAATTCCTTCCCGTGGAAGAAGATAATCTAATTGCTTTCAGACTCAAAGGCAATGCCAACGGCGATTCGTGGAAGGAAATTATAGTTGCATTTAACGCGCAACGTAACCCTGTCAAACTTTCCATACCGAATGGAAAATACAACGTTGTTTGTAATAACGGGCGTATTAATGAGAATGGATTGGGTACGATACAGGGTGATGTGGTGCAAATTCCTGCGCAGACTGCTGTGATTCTGGCGAATTAAAACCTACATCCGAAGCCATGTACCCACTGTACCCGAAGCCATGCAATGGCTAAATTATGCATAACCGTATGCAAGGCCGAAGGCCGCAGCTTACGGACAGCAACCTACTAAAGCCAGAACCCCGCTAGGGGTGAAATCATTATGATGTCGCCCTCTGCAGGGCTTCGTGTAGTGGATTATTGTCCGTAAGCTGCGGCCTTGCATACGGTTATGCATAATAGTACCCCTGCGGGGTTAGTGAAAAAACACTCTGCTAAAATCAGAGTTATTACATCGCGATATCAATACTACCCTCCGTACACTCCTTGTGATACATGGAATTTATCCACTAGGCGTGTGAAGAATTTACTTTAACCACTTATCCAGCCACTCAAAGAAAGTGCGCTGCCACAGAATACCATTCTGCGGTTTCAATACCCAGTGATTCTCATCCGGGAAGAGTAAAAGTTCTGCCGGTATCCCGCGAAGCCGGGCGGCATTAAATGCCATGGTTCCCTGCGTTACAGGCACCCGGAAATCCTTTTCGCCGTGAATGCACAAGATAGGAGTATCCCATTTCTCGACAAATAAATGCGGTGAGTCTTTGTAGGTGTTACGCACGGCCGGATTGCTTTTATCCCAGTAGGGGCCGCCCATATCCCAGTTGGCGAAGAACATTTCTTCGGTATCGAGGTATTGAACCTCCATATTGAAAATACCGCAATGCGCAATAAATGCCTTGAAACGCTTGTCGTGGTTTCCGGCCATCCAATAAACGGTGTATCCGCCGAAGCTGGCGCCCACGCATCCCAGATGGTCTTTGTCGATAAAGGGTTCCTTAGTCATTTCGTCGATGGCAGTAAACAGGTCTTTCATGGCCTGACCGCCGTAATCGCCGCTGATTTGCTCGTTCCATTCCAGACCGAAGCCCGGAAGTCCGCGGCGGTTCGGTGCAACGACAATGTATCCGTGGGCAGCCATAATCTGCATATTCCAGCGGTAAGACCAGAACTGGCTGACTGCATTTTGCGGGCCGCCTGTACAATACAGAATGGTAGGATATTTCTTGTTCGGGTCAAAGTCGGGCGGGTAGATAACCCAGGTGAGCATATCTTTGCCGTCGGTAGTTTTCATCCAACGCTCTTCAACCTTGCCCATTTCGAGTTGGTCGTATATGTGTTTGTTCTCGAAAGTGAGCTGCTTGGCATTACCTTTCAAATCTACGGAATAGATTTCATCGGCCATGCTCATGGAATGCCTTTTGGCAATTATCTTGTTTCCGCAGAGAGCCAGTGAAGCATAATCATGCACGCCCTCGGTTATGGGTTTAATCGAGTCATCTTTAAGATTGAGCGCGTAAATCTGAGTCTTTCCATGCCATACGCTGATGAAATACATTGATTTGCCGTCCTTGCTCCAGCAATAATCGTCTATATTTGAGTCGAGGGCCTTGCTTACAAAGCGCTTTTCGCCGGTTTTCAAATCCATAACGAACAGGCGGTTCCAGTCCGATTCGTAACCATCGCGCTCCATGCTGAGCCATGCGATGTAACGGCCATCGGGAGAGTATTTCGGGTTGGTATCGTATCCCATATTTCCCTCGGTGATATTTACGGTTTGCTTATTCTTTAAGTCGTACACGTAAATATCCGAATTGGTAGAAAGGGAATATTCTTTTCCTGTTTTCTTTTTGCTGGTATAGGCAATTTTATCCGAAGTAGTATTCCACGCCAGTTGCTCCATGCCCCCGAAAGGTTTGAGCGGACTTTCGTAAGGCTCGCCTGCCAGAATATCAACGACGTTGGAGATACCCGAACCATCAAAGTCGGCCACAAAAGGGTGGGGGATGGTAGTTACCCATTCGTCCCAGTGCTTGTACATTAAATCATTGCGGATGATGCCGCTTGATTTGGGCAAATCGGGATGCTTGTCGGCCGTGCTATCTATGGATTTTACCTGCGAAACGAACAATAACTTTTTCTCATCGGGCGAGAAGCTGAAACCTTCGATATCGCCGTCGTAGTTGGTGAGTTGCTTTCTTCCCGTGCCGTCAGGGTTCATTTCCCATACCTGGCTGCTTCCGCTTTCGCCGCTCAGGAAAGCAAGTTTGGTTCCGTTCTTAATCCATGTAACTTCGTTTTCGGAGGAAGGGGTGTTGGTTATTTGCTTGTTGCCCGTGCCGTCGGCATTCATAACGAATACTTCGCGGTTGCTTTTGTTTTCCGGAACGCTGTAATAGGCTACGGTGTAAACGATTTGCTTTTCGTCGGGCGAAACTTCTACGCCGCCGATTCTTCCGAATGACCATAAGGCTTCGGGCGTCATCTTCTTACCCTCGATGCGGATATTTGATTTTCCAATGGGCGCCTGAGTGGTTTGCCCCGCTACGTTCGTTGCATTTGAAGCCAACAAAAGGGATGCTGACATGATGATTAGATTTATATGTTTCATAGGATATATAGTTAACTAAGCCACGCAGTGGCTGAATTATGCATAACCGTATGCAAGCGTAGCGCAGCTTACGGATAACAAGCTCAATCTATCACTAAGCCCTGCATAGGGCGGCATTACATAATCTCACCCCTCACGGGGTTTCAGTTAGTTGTCGCTTACAAACCGTAAGCTGCGCTGCGCTTGCATACGGTTATG
>DAMCMT010000140.1:0-357 GCA_032108265.1 Bacteroides sp. | reverse complement strand
AATTCAGCCACTGCGTGGCATATAAATGATATTTCTTCTTTCTTTTTATTTCTTTTTATTTCCTTGCTCTTTCATCAACCGCTCCTGCTCTTTCTGCATAGCTTCCAGACGGGCAGCAAAGCCTGATTTCTTCTTATTTTTGCTCTTATTCTTTTCCCTCGTTGCTTCCAGACCGGCCAGAAGCTTTTCTTCATTGGTTGTTTTGCGCAACACAATCATGGTGAGAACGCTTATCAACGTGGAAATGAAGTAATAATAGTTCAATCCCGAGGGATAGTTATTCAGAATGAAAAGGAACATAACCGGCATCAGGTACATCATCCACTTCATGCCCGGCATTTGTTGCTGGCCGGTATC
>DAMCMT010000139.1:4081-6536 GCA_032108265.1 Bacteroides sp. | reverse complement strand
GGAACCGGATTGCGCAACCTCGAAAACCGCTTTCAACTGCTCATGAACAAGCAAATAAGGATAGTCGATACAGGCGATATGTTTTATGTATATTTACCCCTAACCACCTGATTACCATGAAAGTACTCATTGTTGAAGACGAAACGGCCGCCTACGAAAACCTTGTAGACATCCTCAATGAAATAGACCCCGGAATTGAAGTATTAGGAAACACCGAAAGCATCAGCCAGACGGTGAAATGGCTCTCGGCCAACATCGCCCCCGACCTCATACTGATGGACATCCACCTGTCCGACGGCTCCGCATTCTCCATATTCGACGCGATGGAAGTCGAAACCCCCATCATCTTCACCACCGCTTACGACGAATATGCCATCGAAGCCTTCAAAGTAAACAGCGTCGACTACCTGCTGAAACCCATCAAGTCCGAAGAACTCAAACGTTCCCTCCAAAAACTCAGCAAGTGGACGCGCGTAGAACTGACCGACTATCTATCCCGCCTTACCCAGCTTGCACCCAAGCCACGGTACAGGGATAAACTACTGCTTCCTGTTAACGATAAATTACTGCCGATAGACTTAAAAGATGTTTCGTGTTTTTATACAACAGATAAAACTACCCGCATCTACCTCAAAGGCGGAACATCGTACCCCTATTCCAAAACGCTGGAACAAATATCTGCTTCGCTCAATCCCACCGATTTTATCCGGGCAAACAAGCAGTTCGTCATCTCGCGCAACAGCGTAAAGAATATTACTATCTGGTTTGATAACCGTTTGCTGGTAAACCTCGATATCGAAGTTCCCGAACGTATATATATAAGTAAAAATAAAGCGGCTGAGTTTAAAGCATGGCTGATTAATGAATAATATTGTTGAGTAATGGACGCAAAATCCCCGCAGGGGATAGATTATGCATAACCGTATGCAAGCGAAGCGAAGCTTACGGGCGGCAAGGTGCCGCGGCCAGAGCCCCGCAGGGGCGAGATAATGATGAAAAAGAATAATCTCACCCTTGCAGGGCTCTGGCAGCGGTACCTCGCTGCCCGTAAGCTACGGCCTGCGGCCTTGCATACGGTTATGCATAATCTATCCCCTGCGGGGATTTAGCCGTATGAAACTCTGCGCAACTCTGCGCAACTCTGCGTAACTCTGCGGTGAAAAAAGAATTCGTTTTTAACATTATATTTTTCGTTTTCGTCCGATACCTTATACAAATTACCGGATTTTATTAAAAATTTGCATTCAGATTAGGTTAATTGATCACTTTAAGAGAGAAAAACAAAACAATATGTTGCGAAAATCCAGATTGATACTTGCCGTTATCAGCTTTGTCCTGATAACCTTACTATTCCTCGATTTTACAGGAACATTGCATCACGGCCTCGGCTGGTTGGCAAAAATCCAGTTTCTTCCCGCACTCCTTGCGCTCAATGCCGGGGTGATAATATTCCTTGTGGTGCTCACACTGCTGTTCGGGCGTATTTATTGCTCGGTAATCTGCCCGCTGGGCATATTTCAGGACGTGGCAACATGGTCGTCGCGCAAAGTAAAGAAGAAGAAAAGATTTACCTATTCACCCGCCGTTTCGTGGCTGCGATATGGGGTGCTGGCGATGGGTGTACTGGCCTTCATTCTCGGCGTAGGCTCCCTCGTTGCCCTGCTCGACCCTTACGGGGCCTACGGGCGCATGGTCAACAACCTCTTTCTACCGATATACGAGGCCGGGAACAACCTGCTCGCCTACTTCGCCGAAAGAGTCGACAGCTACGCATTCTATTCGGTCGATGTATGGATTAAAAGCGGCATCACCTTCCTTATTGCCCTCACAACGTTTATCATAATAGGTATCCTTGCATGGCGCAACGGACGTACCTATTGCAACACCATTTGCCCGGTGGGTACGATACTCGGCTTCCTGTCGCGCTTCTCCCTGTTCCGGCTCACCTTCGATACCGATAAGTGTACCAAGTGCGGACTTTGCGAACGCAACTGCAAAGCCTCCTGCATCGACTCGAAAAACATGTCGGTAGACCATAGCCGCTGCGTTGCCTGCTTCAACTGCATCGAAAAGTGCAAGTTCGGCGCCATGAAATACGCACCCGCTACCGCCGCCAAGAAGAAAGAAGCACCCACGCAAGACACCGAATCCGTATTAAACTTTACCCGCCGCGATGCCCTTTCCGTAATCGGCATACTCGCCGTAACCCAAACAGCCAAAGCCCAACAAAAGCTACAGGCCGATGGCGGACTGGCAGAGATAGAAGACAAAAAAGTGGCCGACAGGAAAGTTCCCGTCGTTCCCCCCGGTGCGCAGGGGCAGAAGAATTTCAGCAGCCATTGTACAGCCTGCCAGTTGTGCGTTACCGCTTGCCCGAACAACATACTAAGACCATCATATAATCTATTGAGGCTGATGCAGCCCGAAATGTCGTACGAACGCGGTTATTGCCGGC
>DAMCMT010000139.1:1587-4071 GCA_032108265.1 Bacteroides sp. | reverse complement strand
CGAGTGCTCTCAGGTATGCCCGGCTGGGGCAATCGCTAAGATTACACCCGCCGAGAAGACAGCCATATCCATCGGTCAGGCCGTGTGGATAGAGGAGAATTGCGTAGTCAATACCGACCAGTTGCAATGTACATCGTGCGAGCGGCATTGCCCCACCTCGGCAATCACGCTGGTGGCAGCTAATCCCGCTGACGAGAAATCGCTGAAAATTCCCTCAGTAGACAAAGCATTGTGCATCGGCTGCGGAGCCTGCGAGTATTACTGTCCGGCGCGCCCGTTCAGCGCCATTTATGTGGAAGGCAATGTAAGGCACCACACGGTTTAAATTGAAAATGGAAAATTGAGAATTGAAAGTTATGGAAGAAAAAGATAAGAAAAAGATATCCCGCCGCAATTTCCTGAAAACCTTCGGTGCGGGCGCGGTAGTAACTACGGCTACCATTTATAGTTGCAAACCAAAGAACACCGTATCTGCCACGGGCGGCGAAGTAGGAGAGGTTCCCACCGACCAGATGACGTACCGCATCAATCCGCATACGGGCGACCGCGCTTCCCTGCTGGGTTACGGTTGTATGCGCTGGCCGCTGCGCCGCAAGTCAGACGGTACTGAGAAGGTAGACCAGGATGCCGTAAACGAGCTGGTAGATTATGCCCTGGCACACGGGGTAAACTACTTCGATACTGCTCCGGTGTACGTTCGCGGCTGGTCGGAAAAGGCAACGGGCATCGCCCTGAGCCGTCACCCGCGCAACTCGTATTACATAGCCACCAAAGCCTCGAACCACCGTGGGCCTTACGATTTGCAGGGAGGTATCGATATGTATCGCCGGTCTATGGAAAACCTTCAGGTTGATTACCTCGATTATTACCTGCTGCACTCCGTAGGCGCCAGCATAGAAGATTTTAACAAACGGTTTATCGACAACAAACTGCTCGACTTCCTGATTGCGGAACGCAGGGCAGGGCGCATCCGCAACCTGGGCTGGTCGTTCCACGGCGTTCAGGAAGTGTTCGATTATGTGCTGGCTATGGATATACAGTGGGATTTCTGCCAGATACAGCTTAACTACCAGGACTGGCGGCACGCTACCGGACGGAATGTAAATGCTGAATACCTCAACGCCGAGTTGATAAAGAAAAACGTTCCCGCCATCATCATGGAACCTCTTCTGGGTGGTCGGCTGGCGCGGGTACCTCAACAGGCGCTCAGCCTGATGCGGAGTGTTCATCCGCAGGACACCGCTGCCAAATGGGCTTTCCGCTATGCCGGAACTCCCGAAAACGTTTTAACCGTACTCAGCGGAATGGTTTACATGGAGCATCTGCAAGAGAATATACGCACGTATTCTCCCCTGCAACCCATCACGGACGAGGAGAATAAGCTACTGGAACAGGTTACGGATATACTGGTCGACTCGGATTACATCCAATGTACCGAATGCCAGTACTGTATGCCGTGCCCCTACGGGCTGGATATTCCGGGAGTCTTTGCCCACTACAACCGTTGCGTCAGTGCAGGCAAGTTGCTTGAAAGCTCCAACGACGAGAACTACCGCAAAGCCCGCCGCGAGTTTCTGGTGGGGTACGACCGCAGTGTACCGAAACTTCGCCAGGCCGACCATTGCATCGAGTGCAACGAGTGCTTGCCGAAATGTCCGCAAAGCATTAAAATACCTACGGAAATGCGCCGGGTAAATGATTACGCGGAGTTGTTGAGGCAGGAAAAGGAATTCTGATTATTTAAACCGGGTTACACCGCGGTAACCGCATGGTGTAGGGGCAGGCCTTGTG
This sequence comes from Bacteroides sp., assembly GCA_032108265.1. Classification (GTDB taxonomy): domain Bacteria; phylum Bacteroidota; class Bacteroidia; order Bacteroidales; family Bacteroidaceae; genus Bacteroides. The sequence goes on along the minus strand of DAMCMT010000139.1, from coordinate 2,280 downwards.
TCTGCCCCACATACCGCAGGCGAAAATGATTTGCATTCCATTATCAGGGCGGACACAAGGCCCGCCCCTACGCCATGCGGCGGAAGAATGCACCATTAAACAAACCAATTCGAGCCTCCCGGCAACCCCAATTACCATATAATTAACTATTTTTGCTCCCCGAATAAAGAACCAATTAAACCACAATAAACAATGACTAAATTTATTCATCTAATAGTATTCACCTTTCTCTTCACCACCATATTGCAGGCACAAAACCTGCAAACACCCGACACTACTGCCACCGCCCGCAACATCAACCTCGACGAAGTTGTCGTGACAGGCTCCCGCGTACCCATCGGGCGTGATATAATCCCCGTTCCCGTAAGTATAGTCAACCGCGGCACACTGGAGCGGAGCGAAGAAACCAACCTCCTGCCCGTACTGATGAAACACGTTCCCAGCCTCTTTGTCACCTCGCGCGGCATTGCCGGGTATGGCGTTTCGGGCGGTTCGGCAGGCGGTATCAACCTGCGTGGCTTTTCGGGCGGCGCCGGGCGTGTACTTATCCTCATCGACGGGCATCCGCAGTATGCCACCATTTACGGGCATCCGGTAGCCGATGCCTACATCGCTTCCGAAGCGCAGCGGGTGGAAGTTTCGCGCGGTTCGGCCTCCATCCTCTACGGTTCCAATGCGATGGGCGGGGCAATT
>DAMCMT010000139.1:0-1577 GCA_032108265.1 Bacteroides sp. | reverse complement strand
AATTAACATCATCACCCGCAAGGCTCTGGAAGATGGTAACAGACTGTCTGCCAGGTTAATGGGCGGCTCCTACGGCACGCAACGCTATACGGTTACGGATAGCTACAGGAACGGTCGCTTCTCGGGCGTCGTAAGCGGCAATTACGAACGAACCGACGGACACCGGGATGATATAGAATTTGAATCGTTCAGCGGCTATGGCAAGATGGGATACGATTTCACCGATGAATGGAAAGCTACGGGTAATGTAAACATTGCCAAGTCGAATTCCCAGAACCCGGGAACGATAAGTACACCGCTTCTGGATAATACAGCCGATGTGCTTCGCGGTATGTCGGGCCTGTCTATCGAAAACAACTATAAGGCTACCCGCGGCGCTATAAACCTGTTCTACAACTGGGGCAAACACGATATCAATGACGGATACGCACCCGGTGGCAACCCGCGCGAATTCCTTTTCCACTCTACCGATTACATGGGCGGTTTTAATATCTACCAGACAATCAATTTGTACGAAAACATATTGATTACCGGCGGTGTCGATTTGAAACTCTACGGCGGCAATGCCTACCGCAACCCTGAAACGGAAGTGTACGCCGACCATATCAAATTGCACGAAATAGCCGGATATATTCTGGCACAGCAACAACTCAGCCGCACAATGTTCGAAGTCGGTTTACGCGTAGAAGACCATAAACTGTACGGCACTGAGTTCGTTCCGCAGGCAGGCTTCTCACTGAAAGTAGCCGATGATACAAACCTGAAACTCTCCGTATCCAAAGGCTTCCGCACGCCCAATCTGCGCGAGTTGTATATGTACGCCTCAGCCAACGAAGATTTACTGCCCGAAAGTAGCTGGAGTTACGACTTCACCGTGTCGCAGGGGCTTCTGGATAACCGTATGTCGGCAGAACTGACATTGTTCTATATCAAAGGCGATAATATCGTCGAAGTGGTGCAGGTAGACGGGCGTCCGCAAAACCGGAACGTCGGCGAGTTTACCAATAAAGGTGTAGAGTTCAGTCTGGATTACCAGATATTGGATAACCTTGCCCTGCATAGCAATTACAGCTACCTGAAAATGAAGAATCTGATTACCGGAGCGCCGCGCCACAAATTCTATGCGGGTATAACGTACAATCCGGGTAAATTCTCGTTCAGCGCCGGGGCACAGCTTATTGATAAACTTTATCTGGCTACCGGGGATAATCCGCAAACCAGTAGCTATACGCTCATTGATGCCCGCGCGTCGTACAACGCGTTTAAGTGGATATTTTCGTGAAAGGCGATAACCTTACCGCGCGTAAATACGAAACCATGCTGGGGTATCCCATGCCGCGGGCAACGGTGATGGCGGGAGTGAGTTTAGATATATAATCCGTAGTTTATAGCAGATAAAAAGTTAGTGAAGTAAAAAGGAGATGAAGGAGTTAAAGAAGGAAAACAAGATAAAAGAGTTAAAGAAGATAAAGGAGTTAAACAAGATAAAGGAGTTATAGAAGATAAAGGAATTAAAGGATATAACTAAGATGCCGTTACGCCGCAGGCGTTATATTATTATGCATAGCCGTATGCAA
>DAMCMT010000138.1:0-6677 GCA_032108265.1 Bacteroides sp. | reverse complement strand
TAGATTAACTAAAATTTATGCATAAACAACCCCACAAGAATACGGGATGATCCGCTTTTCTCTGTTTATTTCCTATCTTTGAAATGAAATTATCCGGACGACAATGAAACAACGACTGCTACTATTAATACTCTTAACCTGTTCTGTTCTAACCTCTGCACAAACCAGGCTCGATTCCCTGTTCAACGTATTGGATAAAGCCATTACCGAGCAACCCCGTTACATCGAGATAAGGGAAAAACGCATAAGCGACCTTAAAAGCCGGTTAAAACAATCCGGTATAACACCAGACGAAACCTATTCTCTCAACAAACAACTATTCCTCGAATATAAACCCTATATCTGCGACTCGGCCATTCGGTACCTTAATCTTAACATGGATTTATCCGAAAAGCTGAACGATTCTGATAAAACAACCGAAACCCGGCTGCTCCTCTCCTACTTCCTGGCATCAGCCGGTATGTACAAGGAGTCTGTCGATGTGCTCGAAAAGATAAACCGTTCCACCCTCGCTCCTCAGTTCCTTGTCGATTATTACCATACCTACGGACACGTTTACGGTGAACTCAATTACTATTCCCAGGACAGAAGAAATGCCCAAAAGTACATAACAATATCCCGAACCTACCGGGATTCCATGCTCAACGCCATCACACCCGACTCGGAAGAATACCTGAAAAACAAAGAGTACCACCTGTTCTCGCAGGGAAAAATTGACGAAGCTCTCGAAATAAACACCCAACGAATGCCCGATATGGTTATGGGAACCCCCGAATATGCGTTAACAACCTACTTCCGTTCCCTGTATTATGCCCGGAAAGGAAACTCTGAAAAGCGGCAGAAATACCTTGCCCTATCTGCCATATCCGACATACAATCCGCCATTATGGACAATGCCTCCTTATGGGCGTTGGCCGATTCCCTTTATTCCAACGGACAGGTAGACCGTGCTTACAACTACATCCGCTTCTCGCTCGACAATGCCAACTACTTCAACGCCCGCCTGCGCAACTCGCAGATTTACGGCATTCAGAATATCATCAACAAAACCTATCAGCGCAAAACCGAACTACAAAACGAGAAACTACGCAACTACCTTATACTTATCAGCCTACTTTCCGTACTGCTCATTGTTGCAGTACTATTCATCTACAACCAGGTAAAAAAAGTATCTATTGCCCGGAACAACCTGCAAAAGATGAACGAAGAACTGAAAAACATCAATCTGGAACTTACCGAATCCAATCTTGTCAAAGAAGAATACATCGGCAATACCCTTACCATGTGTTCCACCTATATCCAGAAACTCGAATCATTCCGGAAGCTGGTACACCGCCGCGTAATCCTCGGCCAGACAAAAGAACTAAGCAAACTAACCAACCCCGAGGGATGGATGGAAACCGAACTCAAGGAATTCTATACCAACTTCGATAATACATTCCTCCATCTGTACCCCAATTTCGTCAAAGAGTTTAATACGTTGTTGCAGGACGATGCCCGGATTACACTCAAAAAAGGCGAACTACTCAATACCGAACTACGAATATTTGCCCTCGTCCGCCTGGGAATTGAAGACAGTTCCAAAATAGCCAACTTCCTGGGCTACTCCGTCAACACCATTTATAACTACCGGGCCAAAGTAAAGAACAAAGCCCGTATTGCGCGCGAAGATTTCGAAAAACAAGTGATGAAAATAGGCGGATTAGTCGATAATTAACCTGTAAACCATCCACTTTTTCGGCAAACGCCCCAAACGATAACACATTAACTATCAGTTTATTACAGTTACAATACCACCTGTAACCATCCACTCTGCTACCCCCCGATGTAAAACAGGGATTTCTGCATCGTACTTTTGTTCTCGTCATTTCCACACGAGATGGCTTTGATGTTACTTACTTTAAAATTTAATATTCATGAAAGAGAACAAGCGAAAGATTTCCAGAAGAGAAATCCTTTTTATGCTATTTGCATTCTTCTTATCGCTGGGTGCCCACGCCCAATCAGTTAATGTCAGCGGTACAGTGACCGACGAAACCGGATACGGCATTATCGGCGCAAGCATCCAGGAGAAAGGTACAACCAACGGAACCGTTACCGACCTCGATGGTAACTTCAACCTACAGGTATCCAACGGAGCAACCCTTATTTTTTCTTACATCGGTTATCAAACTCAGGAAGTAGAAGTGAAAGGCCAACGCACCATCAACCTCACCCTGCGCGAAGATACCGAACTGCTCGACGAAGTAGTCGTTGTAGGATACGGTACCATGCAACGCAAAGACGTAACCACATCCGTTGCCGTAGTATCCACCAAAGACATCGACCAGCGTCCGGTTATCTCGACCGGGGCAGCCCTGCAAGGTAAAGCTGCCGGGGTGCAGATTACCCAACCCAACGGACTTCCGGGTCAGGAAATGGTAGTACGTGTACGCGGTAATTCATCCATTAACGCCAGTAACGACCCGTTGTACGTAGTCGACGGCGTACCCATGACCAGCATCGGATTCCTTTCGCCCAACGATATCGAGTCCATGCAAATCCTTAAAGATGCCTCATCAGCAGCCATTTACGGTTCGCGTGCAGCCAACGGTGTAGTACTTATCACCACCAAAAGCGGTGCCAAGGGCGAAGCCAAGATAGCTTTCAATACATTCGTGGGTGTATCTAACGTAATTAAATCAATGGATGCACTGAACCATGCCCAGTACAAAGAACTCATGGACGAAAGCGGCGCCATCAACCTGCCCGACGGACTGAAAGACGAAACCGACTGGTTCAAGGAAACCTATACCACCGGGGTGAACCAGAACTATCAACTATCTATCTCCAACGGTAACGATAAGATGAGGTACTACATCTCGGGCGGTTATACCCAGGACGACGGTGTTATCAAAGTAGCCTACTACAAACGTTACAACTTCCGCGCCAACATCGAAAACCAGGTACGCAGTTGGTTCAAGATGAATGCCGGGGTAGCTTACTCCGATTATTCGAGCAACGGAATTATCTCCGGACAAGGCTCCAACCGTGCCGGCGTAGTATTATCCGTAATCAACACCCCTACCTACGCCAAGATATGGGATGATGAAAACCCCGGACAGTACTACAACAACTTCTACGGCGCCAATGTAACGCACCCGGTTGAAAATATGTCGCGCACGGCCGACAACAAGACCAAGAACAACCGTCTGTTGGGAAATGTATCCGGCGAAATCACTTTCACCCCGGCCCTGAAATTCAAAACCTCACTGGCCATAGACCGTACATACTACCACTACACCTCTTTCCTCGACCCCAAGAAAACATCATACGGACGCGAACAGTTCGGCAATGCCTCCGATAACCGTTCGCTGGGTACCGTGTTGGTATTCGACAATATGCTGTCTTTCGATAAGAGTTTCAACGGTCACAACCTTTCCGCGGTAGGAGTTACTTCGTACACAACTTCCGATTGGTCGCAGACTTACCAGACCGTTTCTCATTTCTTTTCCTCAGATATCAAGACCCTGAATGCCGGAAACAAGGTATCACAAGGCAATGGAACTACGGCTGCCGACTGGGCAATCATGTCGTACGCCGCCCGCGTAGCCTACAATTACCAAAGCAAGTACCTATTGACGGTGAATATGCGTGCCGATGGTTCGTCCAAACTGGCACCCGGTAAACGCTGGGGTGTATTCCCATCCCTCTCTGCCGGCTGGCGTATGTCGTCCGAAAGCTTTATGGAAGATGTTTCGTGGATGGACGATTTGAAGATACGCGGAGGATGGGGACAAACCGGTAACCAATCGGGTATCGGCGACTATGCCTACCTGCAACGCTACAACATCACCCGCCAGAACTGGTGGGAAGAGGGGAAAGCCAACGCTATGGTAACGCTATCGCCCGCTAATATGGCTAACCGCGACCTCACTTGGGAAACAACCACGCAGACCAATATCGGTATCGACCTGGCCGTGTTCAACAACCGCATCAACTTTACAGCCGATGCTTACTACAAAAAAACAACCGATTTGCTGATGGATGTACCCCTGCCATCGACCGCCAACGTATCATCTGTAACCCGTAACGAGGGCGAGATGGTGAACAAAGGAATCGAATTCGCCATCAGTTCCAAGAACTTTATCCGCGACTTCAAATGGGATACCGACTTTAATATCTCATTCAATAAAAACGAAGTAACCAAGCTTACCCTGCAACAGATATACTACTATGCCAAGACATCCGAGTCGACCAGCGAAAACGTGGTACGCATGACGGTAGGTAAACCCCTTGGTATGTTCTGGGGATACATTAACGACGGCGTCGACCCGCAAACGGGTGATATCATCTACCGCGACATCGACGAAAACGGAGCCATCACCCCCAACGACAAAACATACATTGGCAACCCCAACCCCGACTTTACGTTCGGTATGACTAACAACTTCTCATACAAAGGCATCGCATTGAGTATTTTATTAACAGGTTCAGTAGGTAACGATATATACAACGCATCCCGTATAGAAACCGAGGGGATGTACAGCAGCAGAAACCAAACCACCGAAGTACTGAGAAGATGGCGCAAGCCCGGCGACATTACCGATATGCCGCGTGCACTGGCAAACACCAACAACGTAAAGGCATCCAGCCGTTGGGTCGAAGACGGTTCATTCCTCCGTGTAAAGAACATCACACTTTCGTACGACTTCAACAAAACACTCTTACAGAAAGTACACCTCGGCCGGTTACAGGTTTACGCATCGGCACAAAACCTGTTTACCTTTACCAAATACAAAGGCTTCGATCCCGAAGTAAACCAGTACGGCAACAGCGCCACCGTACAGGGAATAGACTGGGGAACTTACCCGCAGGTTAAAACATTCGTATTCGGATTAAATGTTGAATTCTAATAAATAACAAAAAGAGTAGATAAAGTAGGTATCAGGAGCTTTGCTCCTTAGGAGTTACCAGCCACTGCCGTGGCTTCAGGAGGTAAAGTAGAAGAAAAGAAAAATATAATTATTAACTACTTCACTCCTTTAACTCCAAAGCGAAGCGATAACTACTTTAACTCCTCAATTAAAACAAATAACTGATATGAAAATCATTCAAAAAGCCCTATATCTCGTAGCCATTTGCACCCTATACACCGCGTGCAGCCTGGAATACGACCCCATTTCGTCTTTCAGCGAAAAGACAATTGCCAACGATACCGACGAGTCCGAAGTAAAATTCGCCACCCGTACCGAAATGGAAACCCAGTACAACGCCATGTACAAGCTTATCAGCGGCTCGGCGCAACAGGAGTGGACGCTCGATATGACCGTATTTACCGACACACACTCCGACAACGCATACAGTGGCGGAACCAGCAATAACCTCATCACACTGGAAGCACTCAGCCAGCAATCCGATAATGTAATCGTAGGTCGCAGTTGGGATAAATACCTCAACTACATCGGAACCGCCAACATTATCATCTGCAATGTCGACCTTGTACCCGACCCATCGCTCACGCAAGCCGAACGCAAACAGTGGGCAGCCGAAGCCAAAATATTCCGCGCGTGGATTATGTTCGACATGGTTAGACTATGGGGCGAAATCCCCCTACTATTGGTTGAAACCCCGGAGATTACAGCCGAGAACGTAGAAGAAATCTACCCGCTGTTATATCCCGAACGCCAACCCGTTGAAGACGTATACGCGCAAATCGTGAAAGACCTCGAAGAAGCCCTCCCGGATGCCCCCAAAGTAGATGCGAACAATAAGTTCTTCCTCTCCGCATCCCTCGCCAAAGCCCTGTTGGCAAAGGTTTATGCCGAACAGCCCCTGCGCGATTACGACAAAGTTGTCAGGTATTGCAGCGAAGTAGAAGCCGATGGTTTCGACCTCATGCCCGAATACTCCGACCTCTTTGCCACCAACGATGCGAAGACCGACGTGCGCTACCGCAACACCAAAGAATCCATTTTCGAAATCACATACGCCCCCGGAAGCGGGCAATGGTTATGGTCGATGTACGGCGTAAACGAACTAAACCCCACCTCGACCTACAACTGGGCCAAGTACCTCACACCCTCGCGCGACCTTATCCGTGCCTACGAAAAAGAGGGAGACAAGGTACGCATGGAGCAAAACATGGTATTTGCCTCGCCCTCGTGGACGCACCACTACGCCAAAGACGACCCGTATTTCTACCCTTTCATGTACAAACTGCGCAACAACGCCACCAGTATCATGAAAATACGCCTCGCCGATATCCTGTTGTTGAAAGCGGAAGCCCTCGTCGAACAAAACAAATTATCCGATGCCGCCGCCTTGGTAAACCGGGTGCGCAACCGGGCTAAACTGAACAACCTCGCAGCCGATATCACCGCATCCCAGGACAAAATGCGCGATGCCGTACAGAACGAACGCCGCCTTGAACTTGCGTTCGAGGGTCACCGCTGGTTCGACCTCGTAAGAACAGGCCGTGTACTGGACGTCATGAACACACTTGCTTCCCGCGATGAGGGTCGCAGGCCGATGGATGTATTGACGGAAGACAGGGTACTCTTCCCCGTACCGCAGACGCAGATTGATATTAACCCGAATTTGACGCAGAATAAGGGGTACTAATACCCATTAATCTCCAATCCGCAGGGCATTGGGGTTGTCTAAAAAGTACAGTTCCCGGCTCGTCATTGCGAACC
>DAMCMT010000137.1:0-6684 GCA_032108265.1 Bacteroides sp. | reverse complement strand
GCTTACTCATTACTGTGCGTAAGCTTACTCACAAATATGAAACGATAAAAGAATATTGCTTTCATTAAATATGAACCCGGAGAACCGTAAATAGCAATACTATTCGATTACTATGAAAACATGGCAATTAATACTAACTAATGATGAACACTTACTCATTAAAAATTAATTATGCATATTCTGCTAACTCTCCGATATTTTATTAATCTACTTTTCTGTCAACTACCAAAACAATATTTTCTGCATAAAAAACCGTAGATTGTTGGGCGTTTTATCACTTAGTCATTATATTTGCACTAATATAAAACCAAGAATACTCACTTAAATTTCAATTCTATGTTTAAAGATCAACCCAAAGGGTTAATATCTGCCGCACTTGCCAATATGGGCGAACGTTTCGGCTTTTACATCATGATGGCGATTCTAACGCTGTTTATATCTTCAAAATTCGGATTGTCCGAACTCAATGCAGGTTATGTTTATTCAGCCTTTTATGCCTCCATTTATTTGCTGGCTCTGGTGGGCGGGCTCATTGCGGACAAGACCAAAAATTATAAAGGCACGATTCTTATCGGTATTATCCTGATGGCTGTTGGTTATTTAATCATTGCTATTCCTACACCGACCCCGGTTCCCAGTTTTGTTCCATATCTGATTCTTACCTGTGCCGGGTTATTAGTAATTGCTTTTGGTAACGGGTTATTTAAAGGTAACTTGCAAGCGCTGGTAGGCCAGATGTACGATAATCCGAAATACTCTCATAAAAGAGATTCGGGATTCCAGATTTTCTATATGTTTATTAATATCGGAGGATTCTTCGCTCCATTTATTGCTATTGGAGTAAGAAACTGGTGGTTGAAGGTTCACAACTTCGACTATAATGGGTCACTCCCCGAACTATGTCACCAATATCTTGCCAAAGGTACTGCTATGCCGACAGAATCGTTAGATCAATTAAATCAATATGCTAACGCTGCTATTCTTGATGGAACTCCTATTGCAGATATGACAACTTTTGTAAATAACTATCTGGAAGTATTCAATCGTGGATTCCAGTATGCTTTTGCGGCTGCTATCGTAGCAATGGTTATTTCGTTAGTGATATTTATCGTTAATAAAAAAACATTCCCCGACCCGGCACTGAAGGCTGTTGCATCTAAAAATGGCGAATCTAAGATTTCTAAAGAAGAAATCCAGATGAGTGCTCAGGAGATCAGACAACGTATTTATGCATTATTTGCTGTATTTGGTGTGGTAATCTTCTTCTGGCTTTCCTTCCATCAAAATGGTTATTCGCTTACATATTTTGCCCGCGACTATGTTAATCTGGATGTTATTAATATCGATTTAGGTTTTACATCTATTAAAGGAGCCGAAATATTCCAGAGCGTTAATCCTTTCTTTGTAGTTTTCCTTACCCCGCTAATCATGTGGCTGTTCGGCTCCATGAGCAAAAGAGGTAAAGAACCTTCAACCCCAATGAAGATTGCTATTGGTATGGGTATCGCTGCGTTGGCTTATGTATTCCTGATGGTATTCTCGTTTGCATTACCTGCCAAAGAAACACTTTCAACCATGAGTCCGGATCAACTTGAAGCCATGAAGGTTACGCCCTGGGTAATGGTTATTATGTATTTTATACTAACGGTTGCCGAGTTGTTTATATCTCCGTTGGGCTTATCGTTTGTTTCAAAAGTTGCACCTCCGCACTTACAAGGATTAATGCAAGGTGCATGGTTGGCCGCCACTGCTGTTGGTAATTCTATCCTGTTTATTGGTGGCTTGCTTTATACAAACGTTCCATTATGGATATGTTGGTTGGTATTTGTATGTGCCACCGGATTGTCGATGATCGTAATGCTTAGTATGGTGAGATGGCTCGAAAGAGTATCGGGAAAATAATATAGATAACTTCTCGAAAAGTAATAAAAAGAAAGCTGTCCAAGTGTTGTTCTCAAGCAATATTTGGACAGTTTTTTTCGAAGAGGTTACCCGTTAAGCCACCGGAACCGTGAACCAGAAACGAGATCCTTCTCCCTGTTTCGATTCCACACCCATATCGCCTCCCATTTGGTACACGATGTTCCGGCTAACGGAAAGTCCCAATCCGGTTCCCTGCATAAATGAGTCGAGTTTAACAAAGCGGTCGAAAATAGTTGTCAAGTCTTCGGTAGCTATTCCTCTTCCGGTATCTTCTACATAAAACAATGCCATATTGCCGTCTGTAAGTGTATAGCCGAAACGTACGTGTCCTTCGGTAGTAAATTTCAGCGCGTTATTTATTAGGTTCACAATCACCTGGTTGATTCGCTCCTGATCACCAAATATATTTATTTCGGGTGAGTCTTCGTCGAACAATATCTCTACATTGCTTGTCCTTTTTTCTTTCGCTTGGTTTACGATGGACCTGGCGAATGCCTTCACTTCGAATTCTTTTTTGTGTAGTTCCAGCATATTAGCCTCGATTTGAGAAAGATCGAGAATGTCCGACATCAGTTTAAGAAGTAGTTCATTGTTGTGGCGTATAATGCTGACGATCTCTGCACGTTGTTCGTCATCATCTATTTCACAAAGCGTTTCGGAGAATCCTACTATAGCATTGAGTGGCGTACGTATTTCGTGGCTTATGTTGGCCAGGAAGGCCGACTTCAGTCTGTCTGATTGCTCTGCTTTGTCTTTTGCAAGGATGGTTTTTTTGAGCTCAGTAACATCGAGCAACAAAGATACAATCATGTCTTTCTGCGGAGAGAACATGATGGCGCGGCAATGTGTATCCGTGTTTGCTTCGTAATAGTCGTATTCGATGTGCTTGTTGGTGTTTACCACACTCTTCATATGTTCCAGTTCCTCGTGAAATAGTGTTTCGATTTCACTTCCTCTTGCGGCAAGTATTTTCCTGCGTTGCTTCCCTCGAATTTCCTCAGTTTGTTTGTTGATTTCGAGAAAAGTATAATCTACCGGGATTCCGTTTTCGTAAACCAATTTTATTTGCTGGTAGCCAATAGGCATGTATTGATAAAGGCGTTCCAGGTATTCTTTATCTTTCAGGTTCGTCTCGTCGGCAGCTTTTACCGGGTCTCGTGCGGGCTGCAATGTACCTAGCAATCGTGTCGGGCGGTTGTCCTGATATTCGATTACACGGTATTTGGCATGGAGCCATCCTGTTCCCAATCCTGCAGTGCTGGGAAATATTACGCTACTGGTTATTCCTTCTTTGATGACAAGGAATTCGTCGACAAATGCTTCGCGATAATCCTGACGGACTGCATTTAAAAAGTCGGCAAATCCACAACCTTCTTTGGCGAGATCCAGTAGGTGGGCTGTAAGTTCTGAATATACAGAATTACCCGAAATAAGGTCGGTTTCCCACCATCCTATTTCAGCAATATCTAATAGTAAATCAGCTTTTTCTCTCTCAGATAAACCGTTGCTCGCCATATGTTTTTCTAATTTATATAATTCGGAACAAAGATAAGCAAAGTATGTGGCTCAGTTTGAAATGATAACATTTTTTTTTGTTTTCCGGAATACCTTGGGTGATATAACACAGATTGCAGTGGATAGAAAAAATGTTTATAGAGATATAGATGGTAAAATCGATAAAGGAGATAAAAGGCGGTACCGTAAGGTAGCTCCTCTATCTCCTTTTATCACTCTATTATTTAAGACTTTTTATCTCGAAATCAATGTATATTTACCCGATCCTAGGTTGATAACAGTATTCCCATCTTTTTCCTGAATACCAGTAGCGTTCTCTAAAACAGTGGTATTTATATTGAAACGTGCCGGTACTTCGATAGTTGCCGTGGTATTGGCAGGGATAGTAATATTCCAATTGAGATTGTTTCCATTCCTTGCCCAGGCACTTTCTATTAATCCGTAAGGACATTCATAAGATGCTTTGACTTCGTTCAATCCTTCGGGGAACGATGGTTTCATCCGAATTTTTTTGAATGCTACGGATTCCGGGTCATTTTGTATTCCGGCCAGGTTTTCGTAGAACCAGATGATGAGATCGCCCAGGAGCATGACATGGTTGGCCGAGTTCATTGCCGGGTCGGCTGTATCGCCATTCCAAAGTTCCCAGATGGTGGTAGCATCGTTTTTCACCATATATCCCCAACTTGGATAAGTTTCGTTGGTAACGATTTTGTAGGCTAAATCAAGATTACCATGTTGGGTAAGTCCTCGCATAAGATGCTGGATGCCCAGTACACCGGTACTTACATGTCCGTTGAAATCTTTATTGGTTTTATCGACAATATTTACCATAACTTTCTCCTCAAAGCCTTCGGGCACTAGACCTAACTGTAAGGATAACATATTGGCAGTAACAGTGTTATTGCTGTATTGGGCGGTTTCGGGATTAAAGAATTGTTTGTTGTACGATTCTTTTATCCGGGCAGCCAGGTCTTGATAACTTTGCGCGTCTTCGGGAGAACTGTTGATAACAGCAAACTTTTCCATAAGTTGCAAGATACTGTAAAATACTGTAGTGCTTAATACCCGTCCATCGGTTTTGCGGGATGGGTCTTGTGAATGGATAAGTTCCTGCCGTTCGGGAGGCATACACCAGTCGCCATAAGTATCTGTTTGGATAATGTAATCCTGCATGTGGGTATCGGTCATGTGTTTCACCCATTTTTTCATGGATGGGTAATGTTTCCGGATCGACTGAATATCGCCGAATTGTTTGTACAACATCTCGGAAATATAGAAATAGGCGGCCGGCCAGGTTACATCGTCGTTATAAATGGTCCAGTAGCGGGGAGAAACAACGGAAATGCTTCCGGCATCGTTCATGGAATCTTCGATATCCTTCATCCATTTATTGTACAATAGGGAGTTATTAAAGATAAAACTCTCGCTATGTGCGCCTGTGGTGCGGTCGCCCAACCAACCCAGACGTTCGTCGCGTTGCGGGCAATCGGTAGGCATACCCCGGTAGTTGCCCCGGATTCCCCAATATGAATTTTTGTATATGCGGTTTATGAGTGCATTCGATGTTTCGAAAGTACCAATTGTAGGCATTTCGTCGTAAATAACTTTACCTGTAAAGTCTGTAAGTGCAGGTTGGTAATCGAGTCCGGATATTTCGACAAAGCGGAAACCGTGATAAACGAACAGAGGTTCCCAGGTAAAGGCTCTATCTTTAGCGGGTGTATAGATGTCGGTTACTAATGCACTGCGAAGATTGTCCATATATAATTCGGTATCTTCGTTTTTCAGTAATTCGGCGAACCTGAATGTTACCGGTTGGTCTTTTTTGCCTTTTAGCTTAAATTTTACCCATCCAACCATGTTCTGACCCATATCGAGTATATATTTACCATCTGCTACCGCCTTGATGGATATAGGCTTTATTTCTTCCATTACATGAATGTTGGGAGCTGGCTGGGCAATAAGTTCACCGCCGGGTTCACTCATTATATCGGCTTTCCGCCAGGCAGATGCGTCATATCCCACTTTATTCCATCCGTCCATTTCGAGGCGTGCATCATATTCTTCTCCATCAAATTCGTTGTTTTGAATGATGGGTCCTTTTTCAGTTGCCATCCAGGAGTTGTCGGTTGCTATTGTTTCTATCTGCCCGTTATCATATTCAATATCGAGCCGGGCAATTAACCGGGGCAGTCCGAATCCTACCATACCGTGTTGACGCATGGGGAGATAACGACCGTTACCTAGGGCAACTCCGATAGTATTTTGGTTATTTTTAATCAAACCGGTAATATTATAGGCATTATAATAAACAGTTTTGGTATAGAGTGTGGGCAGAGGAGCGAATATATCGCCGCTTACCCGGGTACCATTAATGTAGCAAACGTTTGAGCCTACCCCGGATATATAAAGCATTGCTCGTTTTACTTTACCCGATGTGGCAAATTCTTTCCGAAGATAGCGAGCCGGAAGGCGGGTTCGGTTATCTTTAATAACGAGACTGCTCGAATCGTTGATTCCTATCCACGATGCGTTCCAGTTTGTATTGCCAATTAAAGCGGTAGAAAATTTCTGAACCGGGCTCCAGGACGATTCTTCGATATTTGCCTTGACTTTAAGGCGCCAGAAATACTCTTTACCTGCTTCCAGTTGAATACCGTCGTAGGGTATCAGAATTGAGTTATCGGAGCTTATAAATCCTGAATCCCAGCATAATTCGTTGCCCGAACGTAAATCATTTTCAGAGACTGCAACCTGGATATAATAAGCGGATTGCATGATGTTTTTTTCATTTCCGGTTATTTGCCAGGAGAAACGTGGTTTAGTTGTACTAATGCCTTCGGGGTTACATTGCATTTCTGTTTTCAGATTAGCAAGTTGAATATTCTGCCCGGAATTACAGGATAAGAACAAACATAAGAGAAGAAAGCTGAATAGTAGTTTGAAATGTTTCATAATATTGCAATATTGTGGTTGGGGTATTGGGAGCAAAAATAGAAATATGGATTTTAATTGTATGTGTGTTTTTGATATTTGAATTATCAATTTTGATTTTTAAAACTCTGGTTTCTCTGAAGATAAACTCCGGTTCTTCTTTAGCGATTATAGATGGCTATAAAAGACTGATTGTTATGTTCCTTTTTTTATCTTGATATACAAGGGATAATTAGAAGGACAGGGGTCGATTATTGGTAGTGTAAATTAAACTGTGTCAGCGTTCTGCTTTCACTTTAAAATATCAGG
>DAMCMT010000136.1:0-7091 GCA_032108265.1 Bacteroides sp. | reverse complement strand
AGATTAACTAAAATTTATGCATAAACAACCCCACAAGAATACGGGATGATCCATATAAAACAACATGATTTACCCGGATAATTTTGAACAGAGAATAGGTATCGACACAGTTCGCCAATATATTATAGAAAAGTGTTTGTGTTCACTAGGTGAGGAACAAGTTGCAAACATGAGTTTTTCAACTGATTTTTCGACCATTGCCACAAGACTGGAACAAACAAATGAGTTTGCACAAATCATACGTAATAAAGAAAACTTTCCAGGCGATTTCTTTATCGACGTATACGATTTATTGCAAAAAGTTGAAAAAGATATCACCACATGGTTTTCAGAAGAAGAAATACACAATCTGGCCAATTCACTTCAAACCATTCACAACATCGTATCTTTTCTGCATCATGCGAAAACGAATACAGGAAAAACAAAATATCCTGCCCTGACTGCTATGGCAGATAAAATAAAGGTATTTCCTGCTATCATTGATAAAGCGAATGCTATTTTGGATAAATCATCCTGCCAGATCAAAGACAATGCCTCACGCCGCCTGTCAGATATTCGCAAAGATAAAGCTGATGCAGAAAAGGCTGTTGCACGTAATATGCAAAATGCAATACGCGACGCGCAAAAGGCGGGACTTATCGGTAGAGATGCAAATATTAGTATGCGAGACGGACATATGGTAATTCCTGTTGACGCGGCTAATAAACGAAAAATTAAAGGACGTGTTCATGATGGCTCAGGTAGCGGTAAAACCGTGTTTATAGAGCCAGAAGCTGTTGCAGAAGAAAACAACCGCCTTCGGGAACTGGTAGCAGATGAACGAAGGGAAGTGGTAAAAATTCTCATTGAATTCGCAAACCTCGTTCGTCCTCACTTATCAGACCTTTATCATTCCTATAAGTTCATGGGTGAAATTGATTTCATTCGTGCTAAAGCATATTTTGGAATTCGCATTAACGGTGTAAAGCCAGTATTCGAGGATAAACAGCAGATTGAATGGACACAAGCTATACACCCATTGTTGAATATACAATTATTCCAGCAAGGAAAACAGGCACATCCTTTAAATATCGTACTGAATCAGGATAACAGATTGCTAATCGTTTCAGGTGCGAATGCCGGAGGTAAATCACTTTGTCTTAAAACGGTTGCTTTGCTGCAATATATGTTGCAATGCGGCCTGCTTATTCCGGTACACGAAACATCGCGTACTGGCATCTTTGAGAATATATTCGTTGATATTGGCGACGGACAAAGTATTGAAAATAGCCTAAGTACTTATACTTCGCATCTTACAAATATGAAATATTTTGTAGAGCATTGTAACAGTAAAACGCTAATTCTGATTGATGAATTCGGAAGTGGTACTGAACCGCAAATCGGAGGTGCCATTGCTGAAACCCTGCTCGACAGATTTAATAGAAAACGTAGCTTCGGAGTCATTACAACACACTTCCAGAATTTGAAACATTTCGCTTACCAGACCGATGGAATTATTAACGGCGCCATGCTATATGATGCTGAACGTATGCAGCCGCTATACAGGCTCTCTATCGGCAACCCGGGAAGTTCATTTGCTGTTGAAGTAGCAACACGAATCGGACTTCCGAAAGATATTATTATGGAGGCATCGACCAAACTGGGAGAAGACTTCATCAATATGGACAACTTTTTGCAATCCATTGCCCGTGATAAAATCTTTTGGGAAGATAAACGAAAAGAAATCATGGAGAGCAACCATTCGGTAGTTGTAAACGAAGTATCTCAGAATCCAAAATCTAAAGCAAATAAAGCCATTGAAGGACAATCTATAAAAAATGCTGTAATTGAAAAAGGCGATAGCGTCAGGCTAAATGGTCAAACAACTGTTGGAGTTGTTTTAGAGTTGCAAGGCAAAAAAGTTACAATTGCATTTGGTTCGATAAAAAGTACCGTAGCACTGGACCGGCTGGAATTATTGCGCAAGAAGTAGTATAAGCTTAAGAAGTTTCTATAAAGAAAATCCCGGTTTATTATAATCAAGAAGCCTGGATATTCTTATGAGAAACTCAACTTATCACCATGTAAACACCCGGGTGTATCATATGTAAACACCTGGGTGTATACACTGTAAACACCCGGGTCTATACACCGTAAACACCCGGGTGTTTACATCTCAGTTTGCGGAGTTTTTCAATACAAGATCTCCCGTTTCCTTGCAATAACTTCCCAGTTTTTCGTATGAAGATCTCCTGTTACAATCCGTGCTTTATCGTATAATGCTACTGTAGGGCATATATGAACCGGTACGCCATATAATATTGTTCCCGGAGGGTATGTGCTACTATCAGGAACTTCTAATACCAGATGTTCCTCGCTATGTGCAACCGGAACAGCATCCGGCGCATTCAGGAAATGAACACGGGGTAGCGGACTTTCGGCAGCAACCGCCTTATATCCCAAATCAACACATATATGGGTATTATCAATGACAGAAACAACTCGGGTCAGCAGTAAAGCCGCATATTCAAATGGTTGTTCGCTTAACATATGCCGGTATCCCCAATCCCAGAACACGAAAGTACCGGGACTACAAATACAATCTTGCCGGTTGGCGTGAGCTGTAAAAGAAGGTGTTCCACCAATAACCAGTTCCAATGAATGCGAGGAAAAAGTGCTTATCCAATCTAAAACCATTCGAGCCAGACGATAAGACTCATCAGCCTGTTCACGACGGATAACCGGGTCATTATCGTGTATATGCCCGTCGTAAGCATGCAGGCCCGAGAGACGGATACCCGGCAACTTCGTAAGTTTTTCGGCCAATCTTACTGCTTTCTCAGGAAGGATACCCGTACGGTTCATACCTACATTGAGGTCGATAAATACCGATTGAACAGTTTCCCGTTCAGTAGCAATCTGTGATATTTCTCCGGCTGTCAGTTCATTGTCAACCAGACAGGAAAAACTTGTTTTTGGGTATGCGGCGGCCAACGTGAGGAATCGTTGAAGTTTGGGGCCTACCGGTTGATAAGCCAATAAAACATCCGGTGCACCGGCCATGCCTAGCATTTCGGCCTCGGCTATGGTAGCACACTTGAAACGGGTAATTCCCGCGTCAAGCATCATACGGCACACCTCTAATATTTTATTCGTCTTAACATGCGGGCGTAACCGGTCGGCACTACCTGCAATGCGTATAGCCAGGTTGATATTCTTTTGTATTCGCTCCGGATAAAGCAGCAGCGCCGGAGAATCTATCTGGTCGGCGTTAATTATCTCATACCATTGCTTCATGGTTTATTCTTTCAGTTTTTACTCGAACAACTCAAAAGTAGCCTCTATCTCAACCGGAATATTATCAGGCAAAGAACCGAAACCTACAGCACTACGGGTTCCAACCCCATTATCTTCGCCCCATACGGCGGCAAAAAGTTCACTGCAACCATTGATGATGTACGGATGGCGCTCAAATTCGGGTGTACAATTAACCATACCCAATACTTTGATTACCCGCTTTACACGATCCAGACTGCCGAGGTTAGTCTTAATGGTCGATAACATAGTTAGCCCAACCTGTCGGGCAGCAAGCTTGCCTTCTTCCATTGTCATATCACGGCCTATACGTCCGATAATCAAAGATTTATCATCCTGAACAGGACCGTGACCTGAAAGATACAGGTATTTACCATCAATTAAACACGGTTTATACACTCCCAATGGAGAGGGAGCAGGAGGAAGATTCAGTCCCAGTTTCTCAAAATTTTTGTCTGCACTCATAATTAATAAATTGAAAATTGAAAATTGAAAGTTGAAAATTACGATGCCGCATGGCAACTTTCAATTTTCAACTTTCAATTTTCAATTAAATAAATAAACTCAATATCAGCACCCCACCCAATCCGGCTATGGAAACAATAGCTTCCATAACCGACCAGGAACGGAGTGTATCTTTCATACTCAGGTTAAAATATTCTTTAAACATCCAGAAGCCGGCATCATTAACATGCGAAAACATTAAACTACCGGCACCTACGGCAAGTACCATAAGGTTGGCATCTATTCCCGACTTTGTAACTAAGGGTATTAGTACACCGGCAGCAGTTAGCCCCGCTACAGTAGCCGAACCGACACAACCACGTATAATAGCAGCTATTACCCAGCCCAGTATAAGTGGGTGTACAGGTAATTGCATAAGCGAAACTGCCAGTTGTTCGCTCACTCCGCTATCTTCCATAACCTGCTTAAAAACACCTGAACCGGCAATAATTAACAAAATCATGGCTATATCTTTCACTGCATCTTCATAAACAGACATAATCTGTTTAATACTGCGCCCTTGCCGAATACCCAAAGTATAGGTTGCTACAATTACGGCAATAAACATTACAACAGATGGATCGCCGATGAAACTGATAATACGCGATGCATTGTTATTGATATCAGGAAATATCCACGGAATAACCGTAACCAGAATAAGCAGGATAACAGGAAGTATGGCAGTAAAAATACTATTGAATTTTCCGGGCAGTGTTTTATTGTCATCTACAGTAGTTTGCTTAAATAAAGTAACTTCTCCGGTACGGATGTCTTTTATATACCGGCTGAATACCGGCCCGGCAAGTATTATTGCCGGAATGGCTACCACCAGCCCGTAAATAAGTACAATACCCATATCGGCACCAAAAAGTGAGGTCAAAGCTACAGGCGAAGGATGTGGAGGTAAGAATCCATGAGTAACCGAAAGCGCCGCAAGCATGGGCAAGCCTATATATACGGCAGGTAGTTTGTACTGGTAGGCTACGGAAAAAATAAGCGGAACCAATAATACAAAGCCTATACCGTAGAATAAAGGTATACCGACAATAAAACCGGTTATCATCAATCCCCAATGTACATTCTTTACGCCAAATAAACCTACCATGACCGAGGCTATTTTTCCGGCGGCTCCACTTTCGGCAACAAGTTTGCCAAGCATGGCACCGAGTACGATAATAAGGGTAAGACTTTTCATGATACTGCCTATACCGTTGTTTACGGATTCGGGCAGGTTTTCGAGAGGTATTCCCAATCCTAATCCGGCTATTATGGATACCAGCAGGAAAGCCAGAAATGCGTTGACTTTGAAATAAGAAATGAGCACTATCAGAAGTGCCAGGCAAATAAAAATAATTATAAAAGACATTCTGTGTGTTTTAGTATTAATAAATAATTAAAGGTTTACCAGCCCAGAATAAAAAACTCGTTCTATTTTTATTGGGGTGTCCGTGCCGGTAGACACAAAGATAGAACAGATTGTTTGAAAACATTAATTTATATAATGATATTTTTTAAATAAATAGTATTTTTGCCAATATCCGTATGTGACAATTTGACTGATACAATGAAAAACTCATTAAGAATAAACTTTATCCTTATCTTTTTCACGTACTTCGTGACTTCGAATTATCTATATTGCACACCCAAAAATGATTCCATACTATCTGTTCTGGACCAGGAAATAAAGAACCGTGAAATATATTATCAAAAGAAAGAACAAACCATAGCATCACTAAAAGAGCAATTGGCCCATTTCAGCAATACCGCCATCCGCTTCGACTTATGCGATAAAATATACAATGAATACTTACCTTACCAGTTCGACTCTGCCTTTGTTTACGCTGGTTATTCGCTGGAACTTGCCCGGCTGATGGAAGATAAATCGGCTGAAGCCATCGCAGGCTGTAATCTGTTGCACTGTTATATATCCGCCGGACTATTCAAAGAAAGTTGCGATATACTAACGCAGGTAAACATTACCCCGGCAACAAACGAAACAAAGTCCTGGTATTATACCCTCTGTATGCGGCTGTATTCGGATATGGACCAGTATGTGAAAGGTACTCCGTATCAATTGGAGTACGCTCCTAAAAGGGTGGAGTACTGCGACTCTGCATTACTCTATATGCAGCCCGGCACTTTTGTGTACGATAATATGGTTAAAAACAAACATAAAGATCTCGACGAACCGGAAAAGCGGTTGGAAGTATGCGAATATATGTTCCGCACCTATAATATATCTCCACATGAGGCAGCTAAGTTGAGTTATTCCATCGGAATTACTTATCAGGAATTGGGCGATATGGATAACGCTATTTACTACCTGGCATTGTCAGCCCTTAATGATACCCGGTATGCCATACGCGAAACGATTGCCAAAACAAAGCTTGCAGATGTCTTATTTGAATGTGGTGACGTTACCCGCGCCAGCAATTACATACAGGTAGCGTTGGAAGAAGCAAACTTTTATAATGCAAGACATCGTAAAATGGGAGTTAATGCTGTACTTCCTATCATTGAAAAACACAGGATGGAGATAATTGAGAAACAAAAAACATCTCTTACAAATTTACTGATTATAGTTAGCGTACTTTTATTGCTACTTGGCTTTACTCTTTTTGTAATTTACAAGCAGATTAAAAAACTCCGTTCGGCAAAACAATCCATACAACAACAGTTTGAAGAGATTTCAACTATCAATAACAAGTTACAGGAGAGTTACAGTAGGTTAGAGAACACGAATCAGGAACTTGAAGAATCTAATGAGATTAAAGATTATTATATTATCCAGTCACTTTATAGCAAATCGGATTATCTGGATAAAGTGGAAAACTTATTGGTAAAGCTTGACCGCAAACTCAAAGCACATCAATACGATGATATATACACACTTCACAAAGAATTTAATATTAAAACAGAGAGAGAAAATGTCTTTTCTTCTTTCGATCAGGCATTCCTTAAACTTTTACCCAATTTCCTCGAAGACTATAACAGCTTTTTTCTTCCCGATGATCAGGTTCAGTTAGACGATGAGGGCAATTTTACACCCGAATTACGCATCTTTGCTCTTATACGCTTAGGAGTTACGGAGAGCGAACGTATTGCTAAATTCCTGAATTTATCTGTTAAGACAATCTATTCTTATAAGGGAAAAGTAAAAGCAAAAGCTATTGTGCCGAAAGAGGAATTCGAATATAGGTTGATGCAGATAAAGAAAAGAAAGGAATAATTCCGGGTGTTTGGTAGTGTAAATTAAACTGTGTCAGCGTTCTGCTTTCACTTTAAAATATCAG
>DAMCMT010000135.1:0-7290 GCA_032108265.1 Bacteroides sp. | reverse complement strand
AGAGCCGGGGGCGCTGGGCCGGGTGTTCTCGATGTTTTATACGCTGGCTATTTTGCCGACGCTGATTAGTCTGGTGGCAACGGGTTTCTTTGCGGATTTTATCGGGGTGGCGGCTTCGTTCGTTATCTTCGGGGTATTGATGGTGGCGTGCGGGGTGCTGGCATTCTTGCCGAAATCGGCGATGAGATTGGATAAAGAATAGATTTTTTGGGTAATGCGGGTTTAATATATTATTTTAAGAGATTATATACAAGTTTACACTAAATGCACAACTTATTGATTCTGAGGGTTTTTGATCCGCATGGTGTAGGGGCGGGTCTTGTGTCCGCCCTATGAAAATGGTTTGCAATACATACACCCTGCGGAATACCCTGCGGTATGTGGGGCGGACACAAGACCCGCCCCTACACCGTGCGGGTCAAGACCGTTTCCATCATTTCTTTTCTGTTTTGAGTTATTCCCACATGCACAGGGTAGAAATTGCATTCGCCCTGGTATTTATACTTTTGTAGATAGATTTAATTATGTAAATAACTGCTGCTGTTATTCCTACTACAGTAGTAGTAGTTTCTTTACTTTACTCTTATTTACTATACTCTTCTTTACTGTAACCGCCGCCGGCGGTGAAATATTTCTTAAAACGGCAATAGAAAGAGCTGATATGGAGGCTTATAGCGAAAAAGATTGTTTCACAGTTGAGTGGAGTTTTCTAAGAAGTTGTGTTTGATTTGGCTTTAAATTGCTAACTTTGCACCAGTATTCATTTAATATATATATGGAAATATGAGACAACTGATTTATCTGCTTGCAGCAGTATCACTAACTATGACATCCTGCTCAGGCGGAGACAAATATGTAATAACCGGCAAGGTTGAAGGTTCGTACGACGGAGATAAGGTTTATATGATGAACCGCGTGAACCGCGAATTTATTAATACCGATAGTACTGTTATTAAGAACGGCGAATTCCGTTTCGAAGGTTCCGAAGCAACTCCGGTAAGTCGTTATCTGGCGTGGACAGATGGTGAGAATGACCCGATATATGTTGATTTCTTCCTTGAAAATGGTAAAATACAGGTGAACCTGACGGAAGACCCCTCTACAACTACTGTAAAAGGAACTCCTACCAATGATGCTTTCCAGTCTTTTAAAAATGATATGGCTGCCGTACAACAGAAAATGCAGGCTATTTATTCAACTTTATCCGATACTTCGGTCAGCCAGGAACAAAGAGATGCAAAGATGGCTGAGATGGAAGATACAGAGAAAGAGATGATAAACATTATCAAAAGTAATATATCAAAAAACTCTAAGTCTGCTTTAGGGGCTATGTTGCTTAATAACTACAATTATTACATGGATTATGATGTGGTCGAGGGATTACTTGCCGATGTTCCTGCCAATGTCCTTGAAGGAGATGAAGGTCTCACGAAGTTAAAAGAAAGGGTAGAGGTATCAAAGAATACCGTAGTAGGTAAGAAATTTGTAGATTTGGAAATGCTTACTCCCGAAGGTAACCCAATTAAGCTTTCAGATTATGCCGGTAAAGGAAAAATTGTTCTGATTGATTTCTGGGCATCATGGTGCGGCCCTTGCCGTCGCGAAATGCCACGCCTGGTAGAGGCTTATGCAAAGTATAAAGACAAAGGATTCGAAATTGTTGGTGTATCTTTCGACCGCGACGGCGATTCGTGGATAAAAGGTATCAAAGATTTGAATATAACCTGGCCGCAAATGTCGGATTTGAAATATTGGGAATCGGAAGGTGCAAAGGTATATGCTATCCGCAGTATTCCGCACGTTGTTCTATTGGATAAGGATGGAACGATTGTTTCAAGAGGTCTGCATGGGGATGAGTTGCAGGAGAAGATAAAGGAGTTGATGGATTAATTTTAAATATGGAAGTTCTTATTAAAGAAAGTGATTTGCAGCAAGCCGCCGCACTAGGTATGGATGAATTCATTCAGGTGTTTACCAATAAATACAGGGAAGCTTTGGGTGGAGAGATTACTGCTGAAAATATGCATCTTCTCAACGGAGAGCAACATGTACTCTTATCATATCAGATTTTCCGGGATGAATTAATGACAGGAGGCTTTTGCCAACTTATTCAGAACGGCTACGGTGGTTATATTTTCGATAACCCTTTCGCAAAAGCTATGCGTATGTGGGGATTAGCCGATTTATCTAAGCTTATATACAAAGCTAAAAAAATATATGATGATAACCGCGAAGATTTAGAAAAGGAGCGTACAGAAGATGAATTCATGGCAATGTACGAACAATATGAAGTGTTTGACGAACTGGAAGAAGAATTTCTTGAAATGGAAGAATTAACCACTACCCTTGTTGCAGAGTATGTAGACGAGCATATTGAATTTTTTGCAAAAATAATTAAGTAATAGATGCAGTATTTTTAGATTCTTTGCATTTCCACTTATAGATATAAAAAACATATAATAAAATAAGAAGAAACTTATGAAAGCAATGAAATTAGTGATGATGGCAGTGTTCGCTGTCTTGATGGGAAGTACGTTAACCTCTTGCCTGGACTCTGGAGATAGTAGACCTTATGGATATAGTTGGGTTACAATACAATCTTCAATTTATGGTGATGGTATTAGCTCAGTTAAATCGGATGATGGTTATACCTTTAATATCCTTAATCCTTCATTTTTGAAACTGGGAACCGGAGCTGATGCGTTTTATCCAGAAAGGGCTTTTATTTCTTACTATTTGCCGGAAGGAACAATCGTTGAAGAAGGAAAAACTGAATACGATATAGAAGTCAATGGAGCTACATATTATTCTTTAGCAATAAAAGATGCTGAATTAGAATCAATTGAAAGCAAAACAGATGTGAATTTGGAGTTACTTGGTGCCGGAAATAATTATATTGATGTATGTTTTACAACTTATATGAAAGAAGATGCTAAGAACGAAGACTTTAAATTAATCTTAAAACAATCCGAAGAAAAAAATACTTTATCTGCTGAAATGATAAATATGGTAGAAGTAGACAATAGTTCGGGTCAGAATACAAGACATATGATAAGTTATAAAGTTCCGTATAAACAAAGTATTAATTCTCGTTATCCGGATTTAGAGTACCTAGGTCAAAATCAAGATTCAATCTACATAAAGTTTATAAATAAAATGAATGGTAATAGTATTGAGAAATTTAAAATAAAGGTAAGATAATTGAACTACCAACAAATATTCAAACTCGCAATACAATTAATTTCCTCTCCGGCCAAAGCTTGGGAGGAAATTTCTTTGCATGAGGATAAGCGGAGTGTATTTACCGCTTTTGTTTATCCTATGATAGGGCTTTGTGCCCTTTCTGTTTTTCTGGGTGTAATCTTCCGCATGGGGTGGAGCGGTCCTGAAAGTTTTCAGACGGCAATGACCCAATGCTGTGTTGTGGCTGTATCTTTATTCGCCGGATATTTTCTGGCCTCTTATATTATCAATGAATTAGGAACCCGGTTCTGGGGATTTGAAAGCGATCTTCCTTTGATACATCAATTTGCCGGTTATTCATTGGTTGTGTCTTTTCTAACCAGTATTGTACTTGGTTTATTTCCCGATTTTGGTCTTCTGGCTTTACTTTTTCAGTTTTATATTGTTTATATAGTATGGGTGGGTGCCGGAACGTTATTGAATACTCGCGAAGAATCCAGACTTGGATTTACATTGGTTTCGTCAGTATTATTAATAGCTTGTCCTGCCATTATTGAATTTTTATTTAATAAATTACTATTTTTGCTGAATTAAGAAAAAAAGTGAGGTAAAGTGAGGTAGAGTGAGGTAAAGAAGATGAGTAGACGATGCCGTATGGTTTTACTACTCTACCTCACTTTACCTCACTTTACCTCACTCAAATACTCTAACAAATATGAAACAACCCTCTATCAATATAAAAAATAAACGTGCTTCATTCGATTACGAATTTATCGAAACCTTTACCGCAGGCATTGTACTTACCGGGACTGAGATAAAATCAATCCGTCTGGGTAAAGCCAGTCTGGTTGATACTTACTGTTTCTTTGCACGCGGTGAGTTATGGGTAAAGAATATGCATATCACCGAATACTTTTACGGGTCGTATAATAATCATACGGTTCGGCGTGATCGTAAATTGCTTTTGAATAAGAAGGAAATAAAGAAGCTTGAACGAAGTACCAAGGAAACAGGCTTTACTATTATCCCGGTGCGTATGTTTATTAATGAAAAAGGGTTAGCTAAAGTAGTGATTGCACTGGCTAAAGGAAAGAAACAATACGATAAGCGCGAATCTCTGAAAGAAAAGGATGATAAGCGCGATATGGACAGAATAAGAAAAAGTTATTGATTTTGAAACGCAGATTTACGCGGATTTACGTAGATTAAAAAGAAAAATTTTAATGATTAATCCGCGTAAATCCGCGTAAATCTGCGTTTCAAAATATAATTAGGAGAAAAATATGCATAGAACCCTACAACAAATCATAACGGAAAGAATACTTATCCTGGATGGTGCCATGGGCACCATGATACAACAATACAACTTACAGGAAGAAGATTTCCGGGGCGAACGATTTGCCCATATCTCCGGGCAGTTGAAAGGAAATAACGACTTACTGAATTTAACCCGTCCGGATGTAGTCAGTGATATTCATCGTAAATACCTGGAAGCCGGTGCTGATATTATTGAAACCAATACATTCAATGCTACCACGGTTTCCATGGCCGATTATCATGTGGAGGAATACGTTACCGAAATAAATTCAGAAGCTGCCCGCCTGGCACGAGCCCTTGCTGATGAATACACTGCCAAAACACCAGATAAACCCCGGTTTGTAGCCGGTTCGGTAGGGCCAACCAATAAAACCGCATCCATGTCTCCGGATGTTAATAACCCTGCATTCCGTTCTGTTACTTATGATGATATGGTTAATACTTACCGGCAGCAAATCGAAGCATTGCTCGAGGGTGGGGTAGATATTATACTTATTGAAACCATATTTGATACACTGAATGCCAAAGCCGCCATTTATGCTGCGGAAGAAGCTATGCAGATAACCGGACGAAAAGTGCCGTTAATGCTATCGGTTACAATATCGGATACTGGTGGACGCACTTTGTCCGGGCAAACCCTGGATGCTTTCCTGGCATCTGTACAACATGCTGATATTTTCTCTATCGGATTGAATTGCTCTTTTGGTGCTGCCCAATTAAAACCATTCCTCAAACAACTGGCTTCCCGTGCTCCTTATTATATCAGTGCTTATCCCAATGCAGGATTACCCAACAGCCTGGGAGGGTACGACCAGACACCTGCCGAAATGGCTCTGCAGGTACAGGAATACATTGACGAAGGACTCATTAATATTATCGGTGGTTGTTGCGGAACTACGGATGCTTATATTGCCCGTTACCCGGGAATAATTGCTGGAGCCAAACCCCACACACCCGTCAGCTCTCCGGAGAACCTGTGGCTTTCGGGACTTGAACTGTTGGAAATACGTCCGGAAATGAATTTTGTGAATATCGGCGAACGATGTAACGTAGCCGGTTCGCGTAAATTCCTCCGCTTGATACAGGAAAAGAAATACGACGAAGCATTATCCATTGCCCGTAAACAGGTAGAAGACGGTGCCCTCGTAATCGATATCAATATGGACGATGGCCTGCTGGATGCAAAGGAAGAAATAACTACTTTCCTGAACCTTATTGCTTCCGAGCCCGAGATAGGCCGAGTGCCGGTTATGATCGATTCTTCTCGCTGGGATGTAATACTGGCCGGGTTGAAATGCTTCCAGGGAAAGCCTATTGTAAACTCTATATCACTGAAAGAGGGCGAAGAGAAGTTCCTGGAACAGGCCCATACTATCCGACGTTACGGCGCAGCAGTTGTGGTTATGGCTTTTGACGAAAAAGGGCAGGCCGATAGTTATGAACGAAAAATTGAAATATGTGGCCGGGCTTATCATTTATTAGTTGATAAAGCCGGTTTTAATCCCCACGATATTATTTTTGACCCCAATGTGTTGGCTATTGCTACCGGCATGGAAGAGCACAACAATTATGCAGTCGATTTTATCCGTGCTACCGGTTGGATAAAAAAGAATCTCACCGGTGCCTATATAAGTGGAGGAATCAGCAACCTGTCATTCTCTTTCCGCGGCAATAACTACATTCGCGAGGCTATGCATGCTGTATTTTTATACCATGCCATCCGTGAGGGTTTGGATATGGGAATTGTAAACCCTGCAACATCCGTTCTTTATACGGATATCCCTGCTGATATACTAGAAAAAATAGAAGATGTAGTTTTGAACAGGCGTGCTGATGCTGCCGAACGGTTAATACGTCATTGCGAGGACTTGTCCGAAGCAATCCAGCATCCTCATAATACTACTGGATTGCTTCGGACAAGTCCTCGCAATGACGAGAGCATTGAATCGCGGCTGCAATATGCATTGGTTAAAGGCGTCGGCGATTTTCTTGAAGAGGATTTAGCCGAAGCATTACAAATGTACAATAAAGCCGTCGATATAATTGAAGGTCCGCTTATGGCCGGTATGAACCATGTAGGTGAGCTATTCGGCGCCGGAAAGATGTTTCTTCCGCAGGTGGTGAAAACAGCCCGGACTATGAAAAAGGCTGTTGCAATACTTCAGCCGGTTATTGAATCCGAAAAACAGGAAGGTGCTGCATCTGCCGGTAAGGTATTACTGGCAACTGTTAAAGGCGATGTTCATGATATTGGAAAAAACATTGTTTCCGTTGTTATGGCCTGTAATGGGTATCAGATAATCGATCTGGGCGTAATGGTTCCTGCAGAAACAATTGTACAGCGGGCTCAGGAAGAGAAAGTCGATATGATTGGCTTAAGTGGATTGATAACCCCTTCTCTCGAAGAAATGGTCAATGTAGCGATTGAACTTCGTAAAGCCGGGCTTGATATTCCCTTACTTATCGGTGGTGCTACAACATCGCCCCTGCATACGGCTCTTAAAATAGCTCCGGTTTATGGCGGCCCGGTGGTACATCTGAAAGATGCTTCGCAAAATGCAACAGTTGCGGCACGACTGCTAAATCCCGAAACGAAAGCGGAGTTTGTGGAAG
This sequence comes from Bacteroides sp., assembly GCA_032108265.1. Lineage (GTDB taxonomy): Bacteria > Bacteroidota > Bacteroidia > Bacteroidales > Bacteroidaceae > Bacteroides. Next base: position 177 of record DAMCMT010000135.1, on the reverse strand, counting down.
AGATTAAGAGTAAATACGATGAGTTGCGGGAAAGAAAATCACCGAAGGAAGAAAATATAATTCCTTTAGAAGAAGCCAGGAAGAATAAATTGAATTTGTTTGAGTAAGTAATGTAATTGAAACAATGAATCCCCGATGGGGATTTGTTGTTATATAACCTATCTTTTCTATTGATAT
>DAMCMT010000134.1:0-8143 GCA_032108265.1 Bacteroides sp. | reverse complement strand
AACATTCTTACAATCAGAAGGTTGGCTTTTATTTTTTAATCATGGAATATCCCGAAAAAGATTAATCTTTGTCCTCATTGAGTGAGACATAAAGAAACAAACCAAGCAGAGCGCAGCAATAAGTACAGTTGCCAACTTGTTACCTCAAAATCGGATATTCCTCCCAAAGTATTGATAATAAGACAATAAAAAATAAATTCCAGAATTACATAAAATAGTTGAAACTTTCAATCTACAGTTAATGCGATATGATTTTTATCTACCAGCCGACGCATATTGATTACTGCATAACGCATTCGTCCCAGCGAAGTATTAATGCTAACCCGCGTAATTTCGGCTATTTCTTTGAAACTCATGTTACGATAGAAACGCATTTCAACCACTTCGCGCTGTTCCTTAGGCAAATAACTCATTAGTTTGCGTACATCATTCATTACCTGATGATTCACCATGCGGTTTTCTATTGTTCCCTCGGATAGTTTTATGCTATTCAGGATATTATTTCCTGCAAAGTCGAACGAAATATTTTTTTCGTATTTCTCCTGCCTGAAATAATCAATAATAAGGTTATGGGCTATACGGGTGAGCCATGCGGCAAACTTACCGTTTTCACTGTAACGACCTTGGCGGATAGTGACAATTGCTTTTACAAATGTTTCCTGGAAAATATCTTCCGTGAGTACCTGATTGCGTACAATATAATAAATATACGAATACAATCTTTGTTTATACCTGGCCAGTAGGGTATCAAATGCCTTGTTTTCTCCTTTTTCGTAAAGAGTCACCAGCTGTTCATCGGCCATTGTTTGATATGACTTCATTTTTTACCGGTTTAGATTAGTGGATAGCTGTAATAACAGGCACTGGTTAAAGTGTCGGGTTTATACAAATTTTACAATTTAAACCGGGAAAAACAAATAAGATTCGGATAACAGCCACAAAAACAGAAGTAGTGACAATAATTTTATGGCAGGCTGAGATAAATCTATCCGGTAGTTGGATGTGGATATTAAATTTAAGCCACAAAGTCCCTTTCCTAAATCCTAAATGTTAACCTATAGGCTATTGGCTATGAATTCAGTAAGTTTTGTTTCTTTATCAATTATAGGATATATTTTCCAGAGTTTCAATTTTATCCGATTTGACTTCCGCACTGAACAGGTTATATAAAGCCTGAGAACTTATACGAGTCGTTGGTTGGAAAGCATCGGAATGAATATAGTTTATGATACTATTATAGAAATGTACTACTTCTGGTTTATCGTTAACCACATCCAGGTTGGCCATACAAACGAGTAACTTTCCACCATCTACATTGAATTCAAAGACAAGCCCAAGTTTATGATTGCGCTCTACATTGTCGATAACCTGAACTATAGGGCGGTAATCGGCAGGCATGCGGTCCAGAATAAACGGGTAGCTTTGCTTGATTATGGAATACCATTGCCAGTTGGTGTGGAAATCAGTTGGAAAATCTTTGAATATCGGATGCTCAGGGTTGGTTAATATGCCCAGTGTACCCGGTGATGCGGGTTTACCGATACGGTCGCAAATGCTTTTGAACATACGGTAGTTCCAGTAATCGGTTTGGAAAAGGGCACCAACGGTTTGCTTTTCGTAATCTTCTTTTTGAGGGAACCATAATACACTTTTGCCACTCTTCAATTCGGAAACCATATGGTCGTCCAGTTTTTTGCTAATGTAGGTTGTCTCGACTGATTTATGTAAATCCGCATCAGGATAAATCCACAGTGGATATCTGTTTTTATATTCAGTACCAGCAATATTGATTTCAAGCATTACGGCTTCCGATTGGCTAATGCCTGATATCGAAGGAGTAATAGTTCCTGCATCTATTAATCCTTTTTCAGTGGATGCGATGTTAAGTTCACCACTATCAATATGTTCATCTGCTTTGTTTTTCAGTGTCCAGCTAATAGTCTTGCCTTTTAAAGATATATTTGAGTAATTCGCTATTTTAATTGTTCCCGAGAGTGTTTCCGAGTTTGTCCAACAGAATTTCTCCGTTACAAACAGGGGTACTACATTGCTACAGAACTCCCTCCATTCTTCGGGGGTGATGAGGCCTTTGCTATCCATGAAAGCATCGAGGATACCCACATACGCCGAACCTTGTCCGGGATAATCCTGCAAATCTAATAATTGGAACCCACCGAAGCCTTTGGTGCGTAAATCCATTTCGATATCGGCTTTGTAGAGCATGGCCGACCATTTTCCGGAGGCTTTGAAGAAATCTTCTGTCTGATCCGACATTCCTGCTTTTTCCAGTCGTTGACGGAATACTTCGAAGTTATCCGGACGAAGAGCGCCTGTGTATTTCGTCATTTCATTGTAATTAGGATACACCTGAAACTGTCCTGTTTCATGACTGATAACCGGTACAGTGCAACCGGCTATGGCTCCTTCGAAGTTCATTACTGAATTAGGGTATGTATTGTTGATATAACCACCCTCATCTGCATCGGCAAAGGAGAAAGAGCCGCGGGTATGGGTGCTGTAATCATTAGCACCACCGATACGGCAGGTAACAAGGAAGTCCTCGCCGGGTATTTGTCCTTCGAATCCGAGGAAGTTATTGGAGCCGAAAGCATATAGGTGACGGTTGTCTACTTCCCTGAATGTATTTGTAAACTCTTTCATCAGATCGAGATCGCCCCAGAGTTCATTACCCAGTGCAAAGAGTACAAAGGATGCATGATTACCGAATTCGTTCTGTATATTAATACCTTCTTTCATTAAAAAACTACTTAGATAGTCTTCGCTTCTGGTCAGGCTACCCCAGAAAGGTAATTCGGGTTGCAGGTAAATACCTTCTATGTCAGCAGCTTCGAAACAGGCTTTGGGCGGGCACCATGAATGGAAACGTACATGGTTAATACCATATTCCTTGCATACCTGGAAATAATGTCTCCATGAATCCACATCCATGGGTACATGGGCGGTAAGCGGGAAAACGCAGGCATCGTGTTTGCCACGCAGAAAAGTAAGTTCGTTATTGATGGTAAATTGGGTTCCCTCTGCTTTGAAATCTCTCAGACCGAAGTTTACTTTTTGGTTATCGTGGTCTTTAATGGATACCTCCAATGCATAAAGAGCAGGGTCAAATTCGCTCCATAGAAGAGCATTGTCGCCCAGAGGATATTCAAAGAAATATTCACTCTTTCCTTTTTCAATATCGAATGATGCTTTCTTAACAGTATGTTTCTTTGTGGTATTCCATGCTTGGGCGCTGAGTTCAATCTTTCCGTTATCGGCAATGGTTTCAGGGTCGGCAATATTTATTTTTACGGATATCGATTTCTTTTGCGCGTCCGGATAAACCTGAATGGCTTGGATATGCAGTTGGTCTGCGGCTTCCAGAAACATTTCTCCGATAATACCGTTCCAGTTTGTCTGGGTGGATTCGGTATAAGCGTGCGAACTGGATAGAAGCTGTTGAGGAACAGATTGCCCGTTATCCACCATGATTACAATATCATGCGTTCCGGGAGTAAGAAACTCCGTAAGGTCGTATATTTGCCGGGTAGAAATGTTGTCATTGGTTCCGGCGGCTTTCCCATCTATCCATACATGTGTGGGTTTGGTACGTTCCAGGGTGAGTTCGATATGTTTACCTTCCCAGTTTGTAGGGATAGTTACCTGTTTCTTATACCAGGCTTTGCCAAAATAGGTATAGTTGCGGGTAAGATAGGTCGTTTCGTCTTTCTTTTCATTGGCAAATCCTTTTTGATTGGTATCAGTAGTTCCGGGCAATTGCAACTGATCCGGAAATTTTTGGTTAAACCATGCTTCGGATATTCCTGTGCCTGCTGTATCCAAACGTAATTCCCAGGTACCGCTTAGTTGAATTCGCTCTCGTATATTGTTGGATGTAGGGGTACAGGCTGTGAAGAGTATCGTAATGAACAGAGATACAAATAAAAAGACTTTGGTTTTCATGGTATTGAGTATATTATAAATAAACGAAGTAATTCAGCTCTCCCTGCAAAGATACTGGATTGCTTCGTCTCTCACAATGATGGATTGTATTTTTTTTACTATGACGTATATTGCGTTTTTAGCCATTGAAAGAAATATCTATACAAAATTCCTCCTCTGTAGTATGCTGTAGGGCCGTTTTTCTTATAGCTGCGGTACACTCAAGTGTATAGCCGCAATACACCGAAGTGTATAGCTGCTATACGCCGAAGTATATAGCGGCTATACACTTGAGTGTACTGCAGCTATAAGAAATTTAGATTTTCGGTGTTAAAATTTATGCAATAATCACTGATAATAAAAGAAATTATTAGCAACAATACTACTTATCGAAACGTTTCATTAAATTTGCAATCATTTCCGTGATGGAAATGATTTTTAATTTTATTCAATGATAGAGAAACATATTGTATTAGAGGATATCGACCCGGTAATATTTTATGGTGTGAACAACGCCAATTTGCAGTTGATTAAAGCACTTTACCCCAAACTACGCATTGTGGCCCGGGGAAACGTGATTAAGGTGATGGGTGACGAGGAAGAAATGGCTGCCTTTGAAGAAAACATTTTGAAACTGGAAAAATACTGCACCGAATATAACTCACTGAAAGAAGAAGTTATCATCGATATCATAAAAGGAAACGCTCCGCAGGCCGAGAAGGCCGGGAATGTTATTGTATTCAGCGTAACCGGAAAACCGATTATACCGAGAAGCGAGAATCAGAAAAAACTTGTAGAAGGATTCAACAAGAATGATATGGTTTTCGCCGTAGGCCCTGCGGGTTCGGGTAAAACGTATACGGCTATCGCACTGGCTGTTCGTGCGCTGAAAAATAAGGAAATACGGAAAATCATCCTCAGCCGTCCGGCTGTTGAGGCTGGCGAGAAACTTGGTTTCCTGCCCGGCGATATGAAAGAGAAGATTGACCCGTACCTGCAACCGCTTTATGATGCTTTGCAGGATATGATACCGGCTGCCAAGTTAAAAGAATACATGGAGCAAAACGTGATACAGATAGCTCCGCTGGCCTTTATGCGCGGCCGTACACTGAATGATGCCGTGGTTATTCTGGACGAAGCCCAGAACACAACCGCCCAGCAGATAAAGATGTTCCTCACCCGTATGGGAACGAATACCAAGATGATTGTAACGGGGGATATCACGCAGATTGACCTCCCGCCGTCGCAGATATCGGGTTTGGTTCAGTCGATGAGGATATTGAAAAATGTAAAGGGGATAGCTTTTGTCGAACTAAGTAAAAAGGATATCGTGCGCCATAAGTTGGTAGAACGTATCGTCGATGCTTACGAAAAGTTTGATAAAGAGAAGAAAGCACAAAATGCAAAAGATAGAGAAATATCAAAATAAAAACAGCCGCGGATTACACGGATGACGCGGATTTATTTCACGGATATTATTTTAATCCGTGTTTTAACATCCGCGTCATCCGTGTAATCCGCGGCCAAAAATAAAATAACATGAGCAAAGCATTAGTAAGAACCGATTTTAACTTCCCCGGACAAAAAAGCGTCTACCACGGGAAAGTACGCGATGTGTACGATATCAACGACGAACTGCTGATAATGGTAGCAACCGACCGTATTTCTGCTTTTGATGTAGTACTGCCTAAAGGAATCCCCTACAAAGGACAGGTATTAAACCAGATTGCAGCCAAATTCCTCGATGCAACGGCTGATATCGTTCCCAACTGGAAAGTCGCTACTCCCGACCCGATGGTTACTGCCGGTCTAAGATGCGAAGGTTTCCGTGTGGAAATGATTATCCGTGGATACCTTACCGGTAGCGCGTGGCGCGAATATCAGGCGGGTAACCGTAATATTTGCGGCGTTATCATCCCCGACGGAATGAAGGAAAATCAAAAATTCCCAACTCCCATTATTACTCCCACTACGAAAGCTGATGCCGGACACGACGAAAACATCTCAAAAGAAGAAATCATCGAACAAGGCATCGTAAGCAAGGAAGATTACGAGTTGATGGAGAAATACACCTACGCTCTCTTCCAACGCGGAACCGAAATGGCCGCCGAGAAAGGATTAATATTAGTAGATACCAAATACGAATTCGGAAAGAAAGACGGCAAAGTATATCTGATTGACGAAATCCACACCCCGGACTCTTCTCGTTACTTCTATGCCGACGGATACGAAGAAAAATTCCGCAACGGCGAGCCACAGAAACAACTTTCGAAAGAGTTTGTACGCCAATGGCTGATGGATAACGGATTTATGGGCAAAGACGGACAACAGGTTCCCGAAATGACCGACGAATATGTAGCATCCGTATCCGAACGTTACATCGAACTATACGAGCACATTGTAGGCGAAAAGTTCATCAAAGCCGATGCCGAAGATGTTGCTGCCCGTATCGAGAAAAACATAGAGGATTTTCTGGAAAGAAAATCCTGAGATTTACGATTTACTTATTTACGATTTACGATTGAAAGATGTTCTTTTATAACGTAAATAAGTATCTCGTCTCACAAACAAATTTAAATCGTAAATCGTAAATAAGTAAATCGTAAATATAATGTATCCGCAGGAACATATCAAACCTTACGGTGAAGCCGGGGAGAAAGTCGAACAGGTTGAGAGAATGTTCGACAACATTGCCCCTGCTTATGATACCCTGAACCATACCATGTCTTTGGGCATCGACTGGAGTTGGCGCCGCAAAGCCATTAACTGGCTGAAACCATACAAACCTCAGCGCATCCTCGATGTAGCAACCGGTACGGGAGATTTCGCTATTCTGGCTTGTAAAAAGCTCAATCCGGAGTTGGTGATGGGAACGGATATCTCGGAAGGTATGATGGCCATGGGAAAAGATAAAGTAGAAAGGGAAGGACTGTCGGGGCGAATTCAATTCGGCCGGGAAGATTGTGCTTCCTTTTCATTTCAAAATAATAGTTTCGATGCTGTAACTGTTGCCTTTGGCATCCGCAACTTTGCCGATTTGGATAAGTGCCTCACGGAAATGCACCGTGTATTGAATGTAAACGGACATCTGGTTATTCTGGAACTCACTACTCCTGATAGTTTCCCGATGAAACAACTGTTTCATATCTATTCGCGGGTAGTTATTCCTTTGATGGGTCGGTTATTGTCCAAAGACCGGAGTGCATATAAATATCTTCCGCAAACGATAAAGGCTTTCCCGCAGGGAGAAGTGATGCAGGAAGTTATCCGCCGGGCAGGTTTCAGCGAAGTACACTTCAAACGACTTACTTTCGGTATTTGTACACTATATACAGCAACTAAATAAACAGAGCAATTCTATGGAAAAATACGGCTTGATTGGCTATCCGTTGCGTCATTCGTTTTCAATCGGATATTTTAACGAAAAGTTTCGCGCTGAGGGAATTGATGCAGAATATGTTAACTTTGAAATACCCAGTCTGGATGACTTCCCGGGTATCATTGCCGAGAACCCTAACTTACGCGGACTGAATGTAACCATACCTTACAAAGAGAAAATAATATCTTATCTGGACGAACTGGATAAAGATACCCGTGCCATAGGAGCGGTCAATGTTATAAAGGTAGTACACAAAAAGAATAAAGTAAGGTTGATAGGCTATAATTCCGATATTATCGGATTTACACAATCAATCGAACCACTGCTTCAACCACATCATAAGAAAGCGCTTATACTGGGAACCGGTGGCGCGGCTAAATCTGTTTTCCACGGTTTAAAGAATCTCGGTGTAGAGGGTGTATATGTATCCCGTACTCCGAAAAAAGATATGCTGACGTATGCCGAACTGACTCCCGAAGTGATGCAGGAGTATAAAGTCATTGTTAACTGTACTCCCCTGGGTATGTTCCCGAAGGTGGATGTCTGCCCGGATATTCCTTACGACCTACTTACTCCTGAACATTTACTTTATGATTTGCTTTATAATCCGAATATAACCCTGTTCATGAAAAAAGGGATGCAGCAAGGTGCTACTACGAAAAACGGATTGGAGATGTTGTTGCTTCAGGCGTTTGCAGCGTGGGATATTTGGAATCAGGAAGAATAAAATAATCTCTTTCCTGTTTTCCTCGCTGGGTCACCCAAAATGTATGGTAGTGTAAATTAAACTGTGTCAGCGTTCTGCTTTCACTTTAAAATATCAGG
>DAMCMT010000133.1:0-8338 GCA_032108265.1 Bacteroides sp. | reverse complement strand
ACGGGGGTCGCCATTGGCTGCGGCACGGAATGTACCGGTTCCCGTTACACGGAATTGTACGCTGTTGGAGGCGTGGGGGCAAAGATTGCCTTGTTTATCAACCACGCTGACGGTTATAAAGGCGAGGTCTTTCCCATCCGCCGACAGTACGGTGCGGTCGGCGCTCAACTCGATGCGGTGGGGCTTGCCTGCCGTATGCACTTCCCGGGTAAGCACGGGGCTACCATCCTCATTTAAGGCGACAACTTTCAGGCTTCCCGGTTCATACTTGACATCGGGCCACATCAGTCGGTAACGGCGTTGGCGGGAAAGGTTTTTCTCTGCCTCCGGATTGGCGGTGTTTCTTTCCGTCACCGTGGTATCTTTCCGCACGATTCCCTGACTACGACCGTTAACGAACAATTCGGCAGCGGAATAATTGGTATATACGAATACCGGGGTTGTTTTTCCCTCCCGCCCCGGCCAGGTCCAGTGCGGCAGGACATGCAAAGTCGGCTCACTGGTGTTCCACTGGCTGCGGTACAGGTAATAGCGGTCTTTTGGAAGTCCGGCCAGGTCGAAGATACCGAACGTTGAACTATGATTGGGCCACGACTCGTAGTACGGGGTAGGCTCGCCCAGATAATCGAAGCCCGTCCATACGAATTGCCCGATGTACCAGGAATAATCATCGTTCAATACGAAATCATCTTCGGGCAGGTTCGACCAGCTTCCATGTTCCAAATCATAGCTCGATGATTGCCCTTCCGGGTGGACGGTGTTCTGCGTGCGGGCGACCGGAAAATAATAAACTCCCCGCGAACTGAATGTCGAAGCCGTTTCGCAGCCCATCAAAATCTGATGCGGCAGTTGCGCGTACGCCGTATCGAACAGGTGGGTGCGGTAATTGAAACCTACCACATCCATCACATCCGCGTAATGGGTGTCGATGGCATCCTGCACACGGTCAATCCCGGCGGTTACGGGGCGCGTAGGGTCTTCCCGGCGGCAGATATCGCGCAACCAGCGGGCAATTTTGGCACCGTCGTAACTGCTTTGGTCGGGTACTTCATTGCCGATGCACCACATTACTACGGAGGGGTTATTGCGAAAATGGTGGATAACATTTACCAAATCGCGTTCAGCCCACTCGTCGAACAGCAGGTTATAACCGTTCTTCATTTTGGGGGCGCGCCATTCGTCGTACGTCTCCACCATGACCAGAAATCCCATTTCGTCGCAAAGTTCGATTAATTCGGGTGCAGGCATATTGTGTGAGGTACGAATGGCGTTGCAGCCGAGTTCTTTCAGCAGTACAAGCTGCCGACGTAGGGCGCTTACGTTTACGGCAGCACCCAGAGGGCCTAAATCGTGATGATTGCAAACTCCCTTGAACTTGATGGGTTCGCCGTTCAGCGTCATTCCTTTTTCGGGGATGATTTCGAGTTGACGGACACCGAAACGAGTGGTGTAAGTGTCTTTAAGGATACCATCAACGTATATTCCGGATTCGGCTATATATAAATAAGGTGTTTCGGGCGACCATAAATCGGGCTGCGTGATGACAAAGTTTTGTTCGAAAGTGTCTTCATCAGGGGATGGAAGATGGTTTTCGGAACAGGCGACTTCGTTTCCCGATGCATCCCGGATGGTAGTTCTCAATAATAGCTTTCCGGTTGAATTATCCGGTTTGCTTATCTCCGTGCGGAGCGTTACACGCGCATAATCCTTTTTAACCACGGGAGTAGTTATATACGTTCCCCACACCGGAATGTGCACATCATCGGTAAGGATTAAATGAACATTGCGGTACAGTCCGGCGCCGGGATACCAGCGGGAAGATTCGGGCAGGTTTTCCAACCGTACAGCAAGTACATTATCATTCTCCTTTAGATTATCTGTTATATCGAAATGAAAAGCATTATATCCGTTCGCCCAGCGGCCGATATATTGGCCGTTCAACCAAACACGGGCATCGCTCATGGCTCCATCGAACAAGATGGTGGCGCGTTTGCCGTTGCCGAATTCGGGAGCATCAAAACGAAGCCGGTACCAACCGGTACCTACAAAGGGTAATCCGCCGGTGCGTCCGGCTTTCAGGCCGGGTTTTCTTTCGCCATCCTGTATAATAGCCACATATTGAGGGTCATTGCTGATGTCAAACGGGCCGTATATCGCCCAGTCGTGTGGAATGGTGACTTGCTGCCAGGCCGAATCATCATACGAAGTATCGGAAGCAGAGGCATCGTCTGTACGGGTGAACCGCCAGTCTTTTTCTAATAAACGCTCGTGCCTGTTCTGGCTGTAAGAGGGATGTGTGCAGAGACTTAAAAGCAATAGGATAATAATGTTCTTCATGCGTTATATTTTTATGATGCAAAAGTATCATTGGCTATATAAAACGACTCTTTCAGGCTATTCATTTTCTTTCGAAAGCCGACCAGGTTGCAGTGTGCCGGGAATTACTTTTGTTTTCTGTTCAAATAGTTTGGTTTTTGATTCAACGCATGGACATCCGAAACTAAATTCATACATTAGCACATCCAATTAATCTGTTTGCTCTTTTATGAACCGGGTACTCCTTTTACTTATTACACTTGCCGGCCTTTTGCCTGCGTATTTGTTTTCGGCCAACCGTCCGAACGCACATATCACAGAGGTAACGGATAATGTGGTTACATCCCAGCGGTTGTCTCATTACAATGTCCGTGCCTTCTGCCAGGACAGCCTGGGCTATATGTGGATTGCCACCGCGCGGGGGCTGAACCGCTATAATGGATACGATTACAAACAGTTCTTCCATAACCGCCACGATAGTATTACCATAGACAACGACCTGGTATATTCGCTATGCCTGGATTCGAAGCACCGGCTGTGGGTGGGCACAAGTCTGGGAGTTAACAGGTATGATTTCTCAACAGGACAATTCATTCACTACAAAACATCACATAAATATGTGGAAGTTTTTTTCGAAGACCGATATGGTCGCCTTTGGGTAGGCACAAGTAGCGGCTTGGGTATAATAAACGAAAATGAGAAAAAAGTGGAGTTCCCCGATGGAATCCCAGCCAACTGGGGTGTTACCACTATCCTGGAAGATATGCGGGGAAAGCTTTGGGCGGGAACCGCTACAGGACTTGTATTCTGTAACGAAGAGTCCGACTGGCAATTCATACCTTTTCCCGATTATGGACAAATAAATAGTATCAGCCTAACCCCGCAAGGTATATTTATGATAGCAACCAATTCGGGTATTGTTTTCTTCGATCCCGTAACAACCCGGTTCCTGAATTTACCCGAAACCCTTTCTTCACAATCCTTTCTGCGCACGGGAAACATCCATTTCATTCAGGAAATAGCACCACTGAAATACCTGATTGGTACTGCCGCCAACGGACTTTGTATTTACGATGCGTTGCTGCAAACACTGGAACATAACCCGTTCGAATATACCAAACCGTTGGATTCCAAACAACCTTTGCGCTGCATGGTCGATAATCAGGGCAATATCTGGATAGGTTCTTTTGATAAAGGCATAGCGGTTTTTAATATCCAGCATAGTTTCTTCAACCGGGATTATTACCTGAACAATACATTCAGGAATGTTTTTTCCACCCGAATCACGGAAGATAAATACCGCAATCTATGGGTAGGTACCCGCTATCAGGGATTGTACTTTTACGGAAAAGATGGAACCGTCAAGGTATACGATTCTACCAACTCCCCTATCTTCAACGGCAACAGCAACTTAGTAGAGGAGTTATTTATCGATTCCAGCGGGCGACTTTGGGTGGTATGCAGCGACCGGATATTCTGCTGCAAGTTCGACGAATCGGGCAATATCACCGTGCTCAGAATGATACAGCCCGACGGGCCTACGGGAGCTTCTTCCATATCCGAAGATAAGAGAAAGAATATCTGGTTCGGTCTATGTCATGCTCTATACGTCATCCGCGAGGGTGATATTAGCAACGATTTCGAGAAAATGTATTCAGGAAACATATCCAAGGTGTATACCCTAGCCGATGGCAATGTAATTTTCTCTTATTACGAAAGTGGTATTTACCAGATTAACGAGGAATTCAAGGTAACACCCATAGAGATGCCCGCGGAAGAAGCTAAACCCATAGCCAGCCATTGCGTCGATATATTTGAAGACCGCCAGAACCGGCTTTGGCTGGGAACATACAGCCACGGTGTTATGTACCTGAAAAACAACGAATACCGGATATTCGAGGTATCCGACGGTCTGCCGTGCAACGATATTACCTGCATCAAATCAGACAGGGAGGGCAATATCTGGATGAGTACAGCATACGGGCTGTCCCGCTTAAACACTGATTACACCTTTACCAATTACTTCGAGTACGATGGTACCCAGGGTGACCAATACCATGAAAAGGCAACTTTATTGCGTTCGGACGGAATGATGTTCTTTACCGGAAACCACGGCTTAACATTCTTCGACCCACGGCAGATTACGCACAACAGCCATCCGGCACCAATCGTTATCGAAGACTTGAAAATACACAATGAGAGTGTGCGCCCGGGCAAAAAAGGTTCGGTGTTGAGTTGCGACATATCGCTTACAAAGAAAGTTGTGCTCGACCATAAACAGTCTGTTATCTCAATGGATTATGCCGGGATGGATTTTCTGGCTCCGCAGAAACTTACTTATGCTTATATACTCAAAGGTTTCGACCAGCAATGGAACTACGTAGGTAATCACCGCCGCGCTACCTATTCAAACCTAAACCCGGGGAAATATACTTTTATCGTAAAGGCTATTAATATCGACGGGCTGGAAAGCACTTACCCGGCTACACTGGAAATCTTAATCCAACCCGCCCCCTGGGCTACATGGTGGGCATATATGCTGTATATATTAATCATCGGCGCTATGCTTTACGGATTTATGCATTTGTGGACGAAAATTAAAATGCAGAAGCACCGGCTGGAATTAGAGTCATACGAACGGCAACGAGAGCGTGAAGTAATGGAAATGAAAATGACATTCTTTACCAATATATCACACGAGTTGCGCACACCGCTAACACTTATATCGGCTCCCGTACAGCAATTACTGGGAAGCATTATCCCCAACAGCAAAGAGGAAAAACTCATTCAAACCATTTCGCGCAACCGCGACAGGCTGCACCGGTTGATTGACCAATTACTGGATTTCCGAAAAATGGAAGCCGGTATATTAGCCCTTAAAGTTCAACCGGCCGATATTGTGGAAGATATTACTTCAATACTCGACTTTTACGTATCAACTGCGGCTGAGAAAAAGATTAGTATTCTATTCAACAGCCACCAATCCCCGCTGGTGATATGGTATGACACCGACAAACTGGAAAAGATAATGCACAACCTGCTATCCAATTCAATGAAGCATACACCCAACGGCGGCGAAATAACCATCGAGACCCGGGAAATCAGCTACTCCACGTTGGTAAGCTCTTACAAAGATATTACCGAACCGGAAGACAGGTACCTGGAAATCTCTGTTTCAGATACCGGGTCGGGCGTACCTCCCGATAAACTGGACGAACTGTTCGTCCGTTACCGCCAAATCGAATCTCCTTTGGGATTAAAACCGGATTATGCGGGAACGGGAATCGGCTTGCACTATACTAAAAGGCTTACCGAAGTGCATCATGGAGCCATAAAAGCAGAAATCCGTAAAGAGGGCGGAATGACGTTCTCGTTCATACTTCCTTTAGGCGATGTATATGCTGAGATTGAAAAAGAAATACCCCAGGAAGTACAGGAATACAGTAATGAACCGGAGTCAATGTCGGAACCAATACCGGAAGACGGCATAAATGATTCACCTAACCCTCACGAATACACCATACTCATTGCCGAAGACAATATCGAGTTAATGATTTATTTCCGGCAGATGCTGGGAGAGAAGTACAATGTACTACAAGCCTCAGACGGAATCCAGGCCTGGGAAATCATGGAGAAACAGACTCCGGATTTAGTTCTTTCGGATGTAATGATGCCCGAAATGTCGGGATACGAATTATGTGCCCGGATTAAACAAAACCCGGCACTGAGCCATATTCCGGTTATATTATTAACTGCCAAAACCTCCCTACCCGACCAGATTGAAGGATTGTCTCACGGCGCGGATGCGTATATATGTAAGCCTTTCAACCTCGATTACCTACAACTTACCATTGAGAACCGCCTGAACAACCGCGAGAAATTGAGGATATATTATTCTACTCCTCAATCGCAGTCGAACGTGGAGGATATCCCGGTGAGATTAAATTCCCTCGACCGTAGTTTTATGGATAAGCTCATGGAATTACTGGAAAGGGAACTCTCCACGCCCGAAATGAATATTGATAATATCGCCAGGGAAATGGCATTTAGCCGAAGCAGCTTCTACCGTAAAATAAAAGGATTGACTAATATGGCTCCGGCTGATTTCATCCGCAACTATCGTTTAAAAAGAGCGGCGGAAATGATACAGGAGGGTTCATTAAGTCTTAATGAAGTAGCGTACGAAACCGGGTTCGGAAATTATACGCATTTCTCGGTGTTATTCAAGAAACATTTTGGTAAGTCGCCAAGAAGTTATATCCGAAATATTAAGTAGCAAATTACTCTATAATATGAAAAAACTGATATTAATTATACTCTTATCCTTACCAGTATTCAACAGGTTGTATTCACAAAATCCCCAACCGGATAGTTTTATTAACCTGTCCGTTTTACAGGAATATATAAATAAATTCAATGCGCAAGACCAAGAACTATTCCCTACCCACATCCCAAACAGCCAGGCATTTAAATTCCTCTCTTCTAACATTCCCCTTTTTGAATGCCCCGACAAACAATTGGAAGAAATATATTATTTCCGGTGGTGGACTTTCCGAAAACACATACGCCAAACACCTGAGGGATATGTTATTACTGAGTTTCTGCCTGATGTTCCGTGGGCGGGAAAGTACAATGCTATATCCTGTCCGGGAATCCATCACTTTAATGATGGACGTTGGCTGCACAATCAAAATTACCTGAACGAATACGCCCGTTACTGGCTTAAAGGTGGTGGAAGCCCCAGAAGCTATAGTTTCCCGATAGCATACGCCATGTATAACCAATATCTGGTTAACGGTGATAATACACTCATTAAAGAATTACTCCCTGAACTTATTACCAATTACGAAGAATGGGAAAGAGAACGGTACGATACCTCGCGCGGATTATTCTGGCAGATTGATGACCGCGATGGAATGGAAGTATCTATCGGAGGAAGTGGGTACCGGGCAACCATTAATTCGTATATGGCTGCGGAAGCGAAAGCAATTGCGATGATTTCAATATTAGCAGGGAATAACGAATCTACCCTATTTTTAGATAAATCAGAACAGATAAAGTCTAACATGATAAATACCCTTTGGGATAAAAATGCATCATTCTTTAAAGTCCTGCCTAAAGAAGAAAACGCCTCTCTTCGCGATGTCAGGGAATTACACGGCTATACGCCGTGGTGCTTCAATCTCATAGATGATAACAGTTATGCTGTTGCCTGGAAATATCTAATGGATGCCAAACACTTCTATGCTCCTTACGGCCCAACATCCGCCGAGCAGTGCCACCCCGAATTCCGCATCTCATATAATGGACACGAGTGCCAGTGGAACGGGCCATCCTGGCCGTTTGCAACATCCATTACGCTAACGGGATTAGCCAATCTCCTTAATAATCAGGAGCAATCCTATATTACAAAGAACGATTACCTCGAATTATTACATATATATTCCAAATCCCATCACCGGCAAAAGAGCGATGGAACCAGAATCAACTGGATTGATGAAAACCTCCATCCATTCACCGGCGACTGGATATCACGAACACGATTAAAGAACTGGGAGAATGGAACATGGTCGGAAGCAAAAGGAGGAATGGAAAGAGGAAAGGATTACAACCACTCTACTTTTTGCGACTTAATAATAAATGGTCTGGTTGGTCTCAGGCCGCAAACTGGTAATGAATTTACCGTTTATCCTTTGTTACCGGATGAAACCTGGGATTACTTTTGCCTGGAAAATGTAATGTGTCATGGGCAAAAGGTAACTATCGTTTATGATAAGACCGGACTTAAATATAATAAGGGGAAAGGGCTGATGGTGTTTGTGGATGATGAACTAAAAGCGTCTGCTCCGAATTTATCGCTGTTAAAATGTAGATTATAACACGCTTCCCTCACTTATAACACACCTTCATAAACAACCAACTTAGTTTGAACAGGAAAACAGGCATAAAGGCTATTTTAAAAAAATCATTTGATACTTTCAAACGTATTCGTACACCCGGGTCTACCGGTATTGTACACCCG
>DAMCMT010000132.1:0-8372 GCA_032108265.1 Bacteroides sp. | reverse complement strand
CGATTATTTATTCCAAACCCGCGGCGCCGGAATCGGTTTCAACGGCTGGCGGTTTTTAAGTTCTTTCATTACCTCTTCGATGGCGCGGTTAAGCTGCTGGTCTTCGCCGTTCCATTCTTTTATCGGGTCGTTATCAACGACGATATCCGGGTCTACACCGTGGTTTTCGATAATCCAGTCGCCTGTAACAGGGTCGTAACTGGTGAATCCGGGTACACGGATATCCGTTCCATCGATAAACGGCAATGAACCCGAGATACCTACAATACCACCCCATGTACGGGTTCCGATAAGTTTACCCAGTCCGAGGGCACGGAAGCCCCAGGGGAAAAGGTCGCCATCGGAAGCGGAATATTTGTTGATAAGGCATACTTTGGGGCCTACCTGCGTACCGTCGGGCACGGTGTTAATCATGTTCGAGTTACGGCCCATTGTCAGGCGGTACGGTTCGCGAGAAAGGCGTTCGAGGATCATGGGCGATACGTTGCCGCCACCATTGGCACGGTCGTCAATGATAAGCCCTTCTTTATCGAGCTGCGGGTAGAAGTAGCGGGAGAATTCATTCAGACCGTCTACACCCATATCGGGGATGTAGATATAACCTACTTTACCATTGGTGGCCTCATCGACTTTACGAATATTTTCCTGTATCCAGTTGTGGTGATACAGGGAGTATTCTTCTTCGAGGGGGCTGATTACGATTTTACGCGCTCCGGCTGTCTGAGCTTTGGTGTTGAGGGATATTTCGGTGGGAACTCCGGCTTTGCCGACGAGCAGGGCATACATATCTTTCACGGTGTTGGTAGGCACACCGTCGATAGCAACAATATATTCGCCTGCGGCGGCTTTGATGCCCGGGTCGGTAAGTGGAGAGCGCAGTTTGCTGCTCCACGATGCTCCGGGAAGTATTTTTTCGATGCGGAAGAAGCCCGATGCGGCATCGCGGGATATTTCGGCTCCCAGCATTCCGGTCTTGATGCGCGGAGCGCGTTCCATCTCTCCGGTGCTTACATAAGCATGGCCGCAATTGAGTTCGCCAATCATTTCGCCGATAATGTAATTCAGGTCGAGGCGATTTTTTACATAAGGCAATAGTACTTCATACTTTTTCTTCATGGTTTTCCAGTCTACCCCATGCATATTTTCCACATAGAAACCATCGCGGAAAGCGCGCCAGCCTTCGTTGAATATCTGCGCCCATTCTTTGGGGTAATCGGTGGTTATCTTCATGTTGCTCAGGTCTATGGCCTTTTCGAGGGTTACTTTTGCAGTGGGTATATCATTGACATAGAAAGCAGAAGAGCCTTTAAAGAATACGGTTTTCTTCGCTCCCCAACCGGGTACAGCCATGTTGGCATCGGCTACTTCGGTTTCTTTTTGCTTTTTCAGGTCGTACATCTTGGTTTTGCCACCGGTTACGTAGTACACTTTATCGTTATTTCCGTAGAGGTTGTAATAACGTCCTCCGGCAAGTGGCAGGCGCACAATGCGGTCGATTATATCTTCCGGGTCGAACTTAACATCCTGCTTTACCTCCTCTTTTGCCTCCTTTACCTCACTCTTTACCTCACTCTTCTCTCCGTCCTTTTCGAGGAAAGGAGATGGAGTATCCTTGGATAGCAATGCAAGATAGATACTGTTCATGTTGGAGTATGCATGGTTCCATTCGGTCGAGCTGTAAGTGGGATTAAAGTCGCGAGCCGAACTGAATATCAGGTATTTGCCATCGTGACTGAATACGGGCGAATAAGAATCGTACCAGCGGTCGGTTACGGGGTATTCTTTTTTATCCGTTATATTGAACAGGTAAATTACACTGAACTGATTCTCGGCCAGACGCGAGTAAGCAAGCCACTTACTATCCGGCGAGTAAGATACATCGCGGAATTCTCCGGCCGGGTTTTGCAGCAGGTTGGTAACCTTTTGGTTTCCGACATCAACCAGTTTAACGCGGTTCTTCCGGTCGGTATAGACGATAGATTTGCTATCGGGGCTCCACTGGAAATTGCGTATATAAGTGTCGTTGTTTTTAGTAAGCTGGGTTATTTCGCCTTCGGGAGTTTGTATGTACAGTTCGGTTTCTCCCGTCTGGTCGGCAATATAAGCGATGTATTTACCATCGGGCGACCATTTGGCACCGCGTTCGTGAACGCCGGGAGTGCGGCTGATATTTTTAGTTACACCTTTCTCTACAGGTACGTTGAATACTTCGCCCCGGGCGGTAACAGCCATACGCGAACCATCGGCCGAGAGGCTGAAAGCTGATACATAGTCGGCACCGTTCTTGATTTCGCTTCGGGCGTAGATGTTATCGGAAGTGAGGCGGATATCGACTTTGCGGGGTACTCGTTCCCCGGCATCCATTTTATAGATATATCCACCATTCTCGAAGACAATGGTATTACCGTGGGCAGAGGGGAATTTAATATCGTATTCGGTGAAGTTGGTTACCTTTTCGGTACGACCATTGGCAGTGTTATATACAAACAAGTTCATGGTGCGGTCGCGGTCGGAAATATAGAAAATGTTTTCGCCAATCCACATCGGGATAATGTCCTGAGAGTTTGAATTGGATACATTGGTAACTTCTTTCTTTGCGGGGTTGTATATCCAGATATCGTCGGCCATACCTCCTTTGTAGTATTTCCAGGTACGGAATTCGCGCATTACGCGGTTGTAAGCCAGTTGCTTTCCATCGGGGGAGAAGCTGGAAAAGCCACCTTCGGGCAGAGGAATAACGGTAGATAATCCGCCCTCTTTATTTACAGTGTACATTTTTCCTTCGAACCCGCCGCCAATACGGTTGCGGTAAACGATGTTCTGTCCGTCGGGAGTCCAGCCGGTAACGATGTTGTTCGGCCCCATGCGGTCGCCCAGGTCATCGCGGGAATTTGTAGGGGTATAGGTGATGCGTAGGGGTTCGCCTCCGGTAACGGGGATGGTATATACTTCGGTGTTACCATCGTATTGCCCGGTAAAGGCAATGGTACGGCCGTCGGGCGAGAAACGGGGAAACATTTCGTAACCTACGTGTGAGGTTAATCGCACGGCTTCGCCGCCATTGGCGGAAACCCGGTACAAGTCTCCGGCATAGGAGAATACAATGTCGGTACCGTTAGTGGTGGGGAAACGCAAGAGGCGTGCTTCGTCTGCTGCGAGAGTATGTCCGGTAAACAGACATAACAGCAGGGTAAGGAGAATGGATGTTTTTCTCATTTTATTCTGTATTAATTGGATGATTGGTGCTTTCTCCTACCACCTCCCCTTTGGGCGGGGTAGTAGTTTTTACAAAAATAACAAAAAAATCAAAGCCAGGAACTCAAACTACATCCAAGAAGCAAGATATTATTAAAACATTCAAATAATTAATGCAAATGGAATACCCTACTGTTTTTTTTCGTACTTTTACACATTCTTGGCGGAATCCCTCCTTGCCGCCCCCTGAGACTAGAAAAAGAAAATAAACAATATATAATGAATCACAAATGGAATTATCTAACCATTACACCCGAACAGGAAGAGACAAGCCGAGCACTAGCCAGGGAAACAGGAATTAGCCCTGTACTTGGACGACTTTTGGCGCAACGGGACATCCATACGGCCGCCGCTGCGAAGAAGTTTTTCCGTCCGCAACTACCTGACTTGCATGACCCGTTCCTTATGAAGGACATGGATATTGCAGTGGATCGCCTGAACGATGCAATGGGCAAGAAAGAACGTATTTTGGTTTATGGAGATTACGACGTAGATGGTACAACATCTGTTGCGCTGGTTTACAAGTTTATACAACAGTTTTATTCGAATATCGATTATTATATTCCCGACCGTTATAACGAAGGTTACGGCGTATCCATACAGGGAATAGATTATGCGGTGGAAACCGGAGTAAAGCTGATTGTAGTACTGGATTGCGGCATTAAAGCCATTGACGAAATCACATACGCCAAAGAAAAAGGAATTGATTTTATTATCTGCGACCATCATGTACCCGACGAGGTTTTGCCTCCCGCGGTAGCTATCCTTAACCCTAAACGGTTCGACAATACTTATCCGTACGCACACCTTTCCGGTTGCGGAGTGGGATTTAAGTTTATGCAGGCTTTTGCCATCAATAACGGTATTGAGTTTCATAACCTCATACCTTTGCTCGATTTGGTAGCCGTAAGCGTAGCTTCGGATATCGTACCTATTATGGGCGAGAACCGTATCCTCACCTACCACGGCCTGAAACAGTTGAATAGCAACCCCAGCGTAGGGCTGAAAGCTATTATCGACATCTGCGGACTGAGTGAAAAGGATATTACCGTTAGCGACATCGTATTTAAGATTGGCCCGCGAATTAATGCTTCCGGCCGCATACAAAGCGGAAAAGAAGCCGTAGACCTGCTTACCGAGAAAGACTTTTCCCTTGCACTTGAGAAAGCCAACCAGATTAACCAGTACAACGAAACCCGTAAAGACCTCGACAAGAACATGACCGAAGAGGCCAACCGCATTGTGGGCGAACTGGAAGGATTGTCCGACCGCCGTTCCATCGTTATATACAACGAAAACTGGCACAAAGGTGTGATTGGTATTGTAGCTTCGCGCCTTACTGAGATATACTACCGCCCGGCTGTCGTCCTTACCCGTACCGACGATATGGCAACAGGCTCGGCTCGTTCTGTTTCAGGCTTTGATGTTTACAAGGCTATCGAACATTGCCGCGACCTTTTGGAAAACTTCGGAGGACATACGTATGCCGCCGGGCTTTCGATGAAAGTAGAGAATGTTCCGGAATTTACCCGCCGATTTGAAGAGTTTGTTACCACAAACATACTCCCCGAACAAACCAGTGCGGTGATTGATATTGATGCGGTAATTGATTTTAAAGATATTACCCCGAAATTCTTTTCCGACCTTAAGAAATTTAATCCTTACGGCCCGGATAACCAGAAACCTGTATTCTGTACGCACCATGTGTATGATTATGGTACCAGCAAGGTAGTTGGCCGCGATCAGGAGCACATTAAACTGGAACTGGTGGATAACAAATCGAATAATGTGATGAACGGTATTGCATTCGGGCAAAGTTCGCAGGTACGGTACATCAAGACCAAGCAATCATTCGATATTTGTTATACCATCGAGGAGAATACGCACAAACGAGGCGAGGTACAGTTGCAGATTGAAGATATAAGACCATCAACGGAAGAAGAATAAGTTTTTGAAACGCAGATTAACGCAGATTTCCACAGATTAGAGATTATTTATTAATCCGCGATAATCTGCGTTAATCTGCGTTTCAAATATCAAGAGGTATGTCTAGTTACAAAGAAATACTCAAGCAATACTGGGGATACGATACGTTTCGCGACCTACAGGAAGATATCATCCAAAGCATCGGCCAGGGGAAAGATACGCTGGGGCTGATGCCTACCGGAGGTGGTAAATCCATTACTTTTCAGGTTCCGGCATTGGCAAAGGATGGATTGTGCCTGGTTATTACACCACTGATTGCCCTGATGAAAGATCAGGTGCAGAACCTGCGTAAACGGGGAATTAAAGCAACGGCAGTTTATTCGGGCATGACCCGCCAGGAGATTATCATAGCATTAGAGAATTGTATCTTCGGCAATTATAAATTCCTGTATATATCGCCTGAAAGACTGGACACGGAGATATTCCGTGCAAAACTCCGGTCGATGAAGGTAAATATGATTACCGTCGACGAAAGTCATTGTATATCTCAGTGGGGGTACGATTTCCGCCCTGCATACCTGCGAATAGCAGATATCCGTAAACTCCTGCCCGGTGTACCCGTACTGGCTTTAACCGCCACGGCAACTCCCGCAGTGGTAAAGGATATTCAGGAGAAACTACATTTCCGCGAAGAGAATGTATTCCGCATGAGTTTCGAGCGGAAGAACCTGGCATATATTGTACGCAATACCGACAACAAGAACGGTGAACTGTTGAATATTCTTCGCAAAACACCGGGAAGTGCCATTATCTATGTGCGCAACCGCCGCAAAACGAAAGAGATTACCGAACTATTACAGCATGAAGGTATTACGGCTAACTTCTACCATGCCGGATTGAATAACGACGTGAAGGATATTCGCCAGAAACACTGGCAGGCCGGAGACTGCCGCGTAATGGTTGCCACCAATGCCTTCGGTATGGGGATTGATAAACCGGATGTGCGGATTGTTATTCATCTCGACCTGCCCGATTCTCCGGAAGCTTACTTCCAGGAAGCCGGACGCGCGGGACGTGACGGGCAGAAAGCATATGCCATCATACTCTTCTCGCGTTCGGATAAAACGACCTTACACAAACGCATACCGGATACCTTCCCGGATAAAGAATACATCCGTCAACTCTACGAACATCTGAATTATTATTACCAGATGGCAATGGGCGATGGGTTGGGCTGTACTTACGAGTTCAACCTGGAAGAGTTTTGCCGTCGTTTCAAATATTATCCGGTACCTGCCGACAGCGCACTGAAAATACTTACCCAAGCCGGATACCTGGAATATACCGAAGAACAGGATAATGCTTCGCGCCTTATCTTCACCATCCGGCGCGACGAACTTTACCGCCTGCGCGAAATGGGGCCGGAAGCCGAAACACTGATACAAACTATCCTACGCTCGTACACCGGGGTATTTACCGACTATGTTTTCATTAACGAGGAATCTCTGTCTATCCGTTCGGGATTACCACGCGAACAAGTATATAATCTTTTGAAGATGTTCTCTAAACGCAACCTACTCCATTACATTCCCCGGAAAAAAACACCTTATATAATATATAAGCGCGAACGGGTTGAGTTATCGCGTCTACATATCAGCAAAACGGTATACGAAGAACGGAAAGAACGGTATGAGAAACGTATAAAAGCAATGGTTGAATATGCTACATCTGAATCGAACTGCCGCAGCCGGATGTTATTACGTTATTTCGGCGAAAAGAACGAACATGATTGCGGAATATGCGATATCTGTATCGGCATACGTACCTCGCAAAACACTGGTAATAAGGAATTTGAAAGAATAAAGTCGGCAATATTGGAAACCCTTAAGCATACATCGATGACACCGGCAGAAATAGCGGGTAAAGTAGACGCCGAAAAAGACGACATCGCAAACAGCATCCGTTATCTGCTTGAAGAAGAAGTCATTGCAAGTGAAAACGGAAAGATATATATTTGCCGTTGACTTGTCAATGAAAATTTATCATGTATATTTGCACCTGTTATAATCAAAAAACAAACAAATGGCTAATTTCTTTCAATCACTCTTCAAAGGAAAAAAAGAAGAAAACAACGAAACCAACGGAATAGATAAAAACAGCAAAAAGAACTTTGATATCCTAAAGTACGACGGTATCCGCGCCCAACGCATGGGAAGGATAGATTATGCTGTAAAATGCTATGAAAATGCATTGGAAATAGAACAGGATTTCGAGGTAATGAACTACCTGAGCCAGATTTACATACGTATGGACGAGGCTGGTAAAGCCATCGACCTGTTGCAAAAGATGATTGAAGCAGAGCCCGGGCAAATTAACTCGTACCTGACTCTTTCAAACATATACTTTATGCAGGAAGATTATACAGCCATGACAGACATCCTGGATAAAGCACTGCAATTAGACGAGCAGGATGCAAGTGCGCACTACCTGTACGCCAAAGCCAAAAAAGCAACCAAAGAATACGATGCAGCCATCGACCATCTTACCAAAGCCATTACCATTAAACCGGAGTTTCCAGAAGCCTACCTGATGCGGGCAGAAGTATATCTGGAACAGGAAAAGTATGCCGAAGCCGAAGCCGACATCGAAAAGATACTTCAAATCGGTGGAGATGAGGAACATGCCTTGTTATTGCGCGGACGACTGTACGAAGCTACCGGAAAAACAGAAGAAGCAGAAAACGATTACCGCCAGGTAACAGAACTGAATCCTTTCCACGACCAGGCATTTATCGCCCTGGCACGGCTTTTCATCAACCAGAAGAAACCGGTAGAAGCAATTCACCTGTGCGATGAAGCGATTGAGCTTAATCCTACTTCATCTGCCTTATACCATGAAAGAGGACGCGCCAAATTGCTGAATGGCGACAAAGAGGGTTCGGAAAGCGACATGAAGCAGGCTATACAAATGAAAGCCGAAGAGCAAGCCGGCAATCAACCGGAACAGCAAGAAGAAAAACCGTCGAATTCCCTGGGATTACCGTTTTCCTGACGGTTCAAAGAGAACTAGTAAGGGATATTCCATAAATTCGCTAAATCTTAAAAAATAGCAGAGTTTGATTCACATTCAAGTCTCTGGGTAGTGTAAATTAAACTGTGTCAGCGTTCTGCTTTCACTTTAAAATATCAGGT
>DAMCMT010000131.1:7540-8387 GCA_032108265.1 Bacteroides sp. | reverse complement strand
ATGCATATACGATTTTCCTTATATGCATATACGATTTTCCTTATATGCATATACGATTTACCGTATAGGCCTATACGATTTACCGTATATGCATATACGATTTACCGTATAGGGCTATAGTTTTAATGGTTTTGTTTACAGGCTAAAAAAACTAGCCGGATAAACTACCAATTGGCAGTTCTCCGGCATAGTCCCTTTTTTTAGATTTTCTTACTGGTGTTTATAAGTAGCCCAGTATACTACTTTTATTTATCAAGCCAGCGCGCTACCCATAAGGAATGTAGCTGCGAGGGCAACGATTGCGTAGAGTTCGGGGAATACCGCAAGAATGAGGGTATTACCAAAGACATTATGACCTTGTGAAATAGCCTGGATACCGTTAGCGCAAATCTGTCCCTGACGAATGGCTGTGAACAGACCTACAAAACCCAGGGCGATACCTGAGCCGAAGATGGCCGATGCCTGGATGGCTGTCATCTCGGGGGTAAGCATTCCAAAAATATTCTGGAACATAAAGTATCCGGCGAAGCCGTAAAGTCCTTGTGTTCCCGGAAGTGCGGTGAGTACCAGGTAGTTACCGAAAGATCCGCCTCCTTTTTTTAGCGCGCCTACAGCAGCATTACCGGCTATTGATACTCCATATGCACTACCGATACCTGCTACACCAACCATAAATGCGATGCCTACATAGGCAATAAATAAATTCATGTCCATAATCTTGTTCTTTTTTTATTGTTTATGTATTTTTTATTCTTTTATTTTCGAAAAGGGTTTGTATTCTGTTCCTCCGCCTTCGTAGCCTGCGTTTTTAAAGAATTCTACGAATGTGAGACGCATGGGGTGAACC
>DAMCMT010000131.1:1564-7530 GCA_032108265.1 Bacteroides sp. | reverse complement strand
CTCCGAGTACATTCATAAATATATTGATGGCATGGCCGATAAGGAATATAAGTATGAATACGATGGGGCCGGCTATCACGTTATCGGGACTTAACCCTGCTGCGAGGCTGTTGAATACGCTGGCCAGGATGCCTCCCGAAAGGCCGAGGGCAAAGAGGCGGACGTAGGAAAGTATGTCGCCCAGTAGTCCGGTAGCCATATTGTAGGTGTTCCACAGGCCAAGACCGATGTTGAGGAAGATGTTTTTCCCGGGGCTGTTGTACAGGTATATCATTGCCACGGATATTCCTATGAATACCATGTGTACTGTACCGCCCATCGGTAGTACGGATGGTGCGACAGCGGCTACGATGGTGGATAGGAACAGTATGACCCAGCCAAGGGGTTCGACGGCGTATTTGAAGCCGAACTGTATGGTTTGGTTGGCCACCTTTATTATCATTCCGAACATAATCTGCACAACTCCGAGGATGAGCGAGAGTTGGAACATCTGGTTGTTGTCCAGGGCTACGGCGTCTTGTATCTTCTTCACGATGGGCCAGTCGAGGTCGTACAGGCTGTACCCGAAGAATCCTCCGGTGAGTAGTCCGAATACCATGGTTGATGCGCCGAGCACCTGAACCAGTGAGATGACGGATTTTACGGAGGGTTTAAGGTTCTTTGCAACGATCCTGTAGAGGGTTGCCAGCAGGAAAATGAACAGTCCGTATCCGATGTCGCCCAGACAGAGTCCGAAGAACATCATGTAGAATGGGGCGAAGAACGGGGTAAGGTCTATTTCATTGTACTTGGGCAGCATGTACAGCTTCGTGATGGGTTCGAACCACGAGAAGAATCCTTTGTTCTTGAATTTAATGGGCACATCTTCTCCGGGAGCGGGGTCGGCAATTTCGAAGTAAACGTTTTGTTCTTCGAGGTATTTTTCGACTTCGGCTTCCTGCGGTTCGGGTATCCAGCCTTCGAGAAGCATGAGTTTTTCTCCGGCGGTATGTTCGGTGCTGAGCAGTACTTTGGAGAACTCTATTTCGTGGTGTAGCTTGTTTATGGCTGCTTTTACCGAGGGAACTGCGTTTTCGGCCAGGGAAGAGAGTTTCTCTTCGTTCTGCGCGAGGGCGGTTTCGGTGTCCTGAATGAGTTTCTTCATTTCGGCCAGCGAGTGACGCGGCAGTTTTACGTGTTCTACATCCATGTCGGCTCTTTCACCGCGTTTGGTTATGGTGACGAAGTAAACTTTGGATTGTATGCGGTTGATTACTACGGCGTTGTAGAGGTCTTCCCACTCGGTTTTATAGTTTGCTTCGGGCGAGATGTAGAAGCGTATATCCATTCCGGCATCGTGCAACCGGCGGATGCTTTCGGGCTTAAAGTCGCCCCACGGCTGGAGGCTGCTTTCGTCTTTGGAATAGATTTGTAGTTGCTGGGTGAGTTTGTTCTTCTCGCTTTGGAGTTCATCTACTTCACCCAGTACTTTCAGTCCGTATTCGGCATCGCCGGGAAGATTGTTGTCTATCTTCCGCTTGGCGGCGTCATTGATTGCCTGGAACTGGCTTTGCACGGCCGAGAGACGGGCGGACAGCCGGATGTTTTCCTGTAGTTCAGGGCTTTCGGCTGTTCCTTGCTGCTTCTCGGTGACGTGGATAACGCCGAGTTCGCGTATTTCGTTCAGGAAGTCCTCGTATTCCTTATGGTACACAAGGAATGTCAGCTTTTTCATTTTGGTTATCATGCTGTTTCCTCCTCTTCTTTCTTTTTTTCCTGGTGAGATTTCATGATTTTCTGGGATGACTTGGAGAGGTTTTCTTCGTCTTCCATGAATCGTTTAATCTTACGTAAAGCATCCTGGTATCCGGGTATTTGTACCTTCTCGAAAAGGTTTACTTTTTGAGTGGTTTTCTTCCTTGCGTGCTCTAACAGGTTCAGTTTGGCGATTGTAAATTCGCGTTCTATGGCGGTGAGGGCCAGCTTTTTAAGTAGCTGTATGCCGTCAGGGTACCATTTGGGTGCGTTGAACAGACTGAACGGACGTATGTCGAAGTCTACATTTTCGAGCTGTGGTACGCGTACTCCGGCTATCTTTTTTACGCCGAGGTGTACGTCTTTTACTTTAATTAATGTAGGGTCGAATTCGTTCCAAAGGGCAAACATGGCTTCATACTCCTGGATTTGCTTTTCCAGTTTTCCCTCTAGTTCAACGGCGTCTTCTTTGCTGCGCTTAACTTCCATACGCAGGGCGCTCTCCTTGTTTTTAATGATGGGGAGGGTACGCACACGTATCTTGAGCTGCTTTTCCAACTGTTGAAGTGAGGTTTTATTGTATTGAAATTTTATAGCCAACTTTGTTAATTTTGAATTTTTAATTTTGAATTTTGAATTAGTTGGTTTTGAACTTTGAACGGATGTGCTGTTTCGGCATCGCAATTCAAAATTCATAATTCATAATTCTTTCCAGTATTTATCTACCAATTCCCTCTTCATATTAACTTCTTCCGGACGGAAGTATTTGCTGAATAGCTCCCAGGCTACGTCGAGCATTTCCGTTGTATCGAGGTTAACGTCTATGGCGAGCAATCGGTTCGAATATTCTTTGGCGAAAGCCAGTGTACGTTCGTCGTAATTGGTGAGGTCGAAGCCGTTTTCCATTTTGGTTTTGGCGTTCGAGGCATCGGAGTACAGGCGTACGGCGGCATTCATTACCTGCGGATGGTCTTCGCGGGTTTTCTTGCCGGTAACTAGTTGTTTCAATCGGGAGAGTGAGCGGAACGGGTCGACTACGACTTTACCGATGTCACTGTCGCGGCGCAGGAAGAGCTGTCCTTCGGTGATGTATCCGGTATTATCGGGTACGGCGTGGGTGATGTCTCCACCCGAAAGGGTTGTTACGGCGATGATGGTGATGGAACCTCCGTCGGGGAACTGTACTGCCTTTTCGTATATCTTTGCGAGGTCGGAGTAAAGCGAACCGGGCATCGAGTCTTTGGATGGAATCTGGTCCATACGGTTGGATACGATGGCGAGGGCATCGGCGTACGATGTCATGTCGGTAAGGAGTACGAGTACTTTTTCGTTGTTTTTAACGGCGAAGTATTCGGCGGCGGTGAGTGCCATATCGGGTACCAGCAGACGTTCTACCGGTGGGTCTTCGGTGGTATTCATGAAGCTGACGATGCGGTCGAGGGCACCGGCGTTGGAGAATACGTTCTTGAAGTACAGGTAGTCGTCGTTGGTCATACCCATACCGCCGAGGATGATTTTATCGGTCTGGGCGCGCATGGCTACGGTTGCCATTACCTGGTTGTAGGGTTGGTCGGGGTCGGCAAAGAAAGGTATCTTTTGTCCGGACACGAGGGTGTTGTTCAGGTCGATACCTGCAATACCGGTGGCAATGAGTTCGGAGGGTTGCTTACGTCGAACGGGGTTCACGGATGGACCGCCAATTTCGACTTCTTCGCCTTCGACTTCCGGGCCGCCGTCAATAGGGTCGCCGAATGCGTTGAAGAATCGTCCGGCAAGTTGCTCGCTTACCTTGATGGTAGGGGCTTTGCCAAGGAAGATTACTTCGGCATTGGTGGGGATACCTTCGGTTCCTTCGAATACCTGGAGGGTTATTTCGTCTCCGGCAATCTTCACAACCTGAGCAAGCTTTCCTTCTACGGTTGCCAACTCATCATAACCTACTCCTGTGGCTTTGAGCGAACAGGTGGCTTTGGTTATCTGAGTAATTTTGGTGTATATCTTTTGAAATGCTTTTGCTGCCATATTGATATTTACGATTTACTTATTTACGATTACGATTTAATACTCCGTTCGGCAACGAGGTCGGCTAGCTGTTGCTTGAAGCCTTGGTATTTCTCGGAGTTGAATTCGGAATAATTCATCTGTTTGCATATATTAATCATACTCTTGAAGTAGTCCATTACTTCGTTGAAGTTGTCGAAATTGAATTCTGTATGACAAATATCGATTACTAAATCGAGTATGGCTTCCTGGCGTTCCATCGGGGTTACGGCATCTATATCGTCGAATGCATCTTGCTGGAGGACAACGAAGTCGATGAGTTCGGACTTCCAGTAGGTTACGTGGTATTCTACGGGTACACCGTCGTCGCCGAGGATGTTGATTTGTTCGGCGATTTCCTTACCGCGTTGCAGACGGGTTTTGATTTCGTTTACTTTTTCGAGCCATCCGGGGCCGATTGCTTCGGATATGTATTCTTCGAACTCGGGGTATTCGATGTACTTGGAATATGAGTCGATGGGGTTAACAGCCGGGTAGCGTTTCTTGTCGGCACGGTCTTGCTCGAGGGCGTAGAAACAGCGGGCCACCTTTTTGGTATTTTCGGTTACGGGCTCTTTGAGGTTACCACCGGCGGGTGATACGGTTCCGATAAAGGTGATGGAGCCGGTTTGACCGTTGTATAGCTTTACGTATCCTGCGCGGCCGTAGAAGTTGGATATGGTGGCCGAGAGGTCCATCGGGAATGCATCGGGGCCGGGTAATTCTTCCAAACGGTTCGACATTTCGCGGAGTGCCTGTGCCCAACGGGAGGTGGAGTCTGCCATCAGCAGTACTTTCAATCCCATGGCGCGGTAGAATTCGGCAATGGTCATGGCTGTGTATACGGATGCTTCGCGGGCAGCAACGGGCATGTTGGATGTATTGGCAATGATAATGGTACGTTCCATCAGCTTGCGGCCGGTGTGCGGGTCAACGAGTTCGGGGAACTCGGTGAAGATTTCTACTACTTCGTTGGCACGTTCACCGCAGGCAGCCATAATAACGATGTCGGCTTCGGCTTGCTTGGAAATAGCATGCTGAAGTACGGTCTTTCCGGTTCCGAACGGGCCGGGGATAAAGCCGGTACCACCTTCTACGATGGGGTTGGCGGTGTCGATAACGCGTACGCCTGTTTCGAGGAGTTTGAACGGGCGGGGTTTTTCGATGTAGTTGGTCATGGCTCGTTTTACGGGCCATTTCTGTACCATGTTTACTTCGATGTCGTTCCCGTTCTGGTCGGTGAGTACGGCTATGGTTTCATAGATGGTGTAGTCGCCTTCTTTGGCAATGGATTTTACTTTAGCTGTGCCCTCCATAGTGAAAGGTGCCATAATCTTCAAAGGCTGGAAGTTTTCGTCGACTTGTCCGAGCCATGCTGAAGCCTGCACTTCATCGCCTGCCTTAACCAGTGGTTTGAAGTTCCATTTCTTTTCTTCTTCCAGTGCAAAGGTGTAATCGCCACGTTTGAGGAAAACGCCGTCCATTTTGTCGAGGTCGTTCTGCAGACCGTCGTAGTTTTTAGATAGCATACCGGGGCCAAGTGTTACTTCGAGCATGTGTCCGGTAAATTCGGCTTCGGCTCCAACTTTCAGTCCGCGGGTACTTTCGAATACCTGGACATATACATTTTTGCCTACTACTTTGATAACCTCTGCCATCAGCCTGTCGCCTCCTGTTGTGATATAGCATATCTCATTCTGGGCTACCGGGCCGTCGACAATCAGGGTTACCATGTTGGCTATTACGCCATTAACAGTTCCTTTAGTTGCCATATATCATTTAATTTATTTACTTAAATTCAGATGGAATCTGTACTTCGTCTTTCAGTTCGCTGATAATATTCCTGAAAAGTTCTTTCCCTTTTTCCTTATCCAGTGATATCCACCGTTCAATCATCTCGAGTTTAATAAGGAATACGAAGATACGTTCTATTCCGAAATAGTTGAAGAAGATGGCTTCTTCCATCCACTCCCATCGCATTTGGTCGAGTTTCTTTTCGCGTTCAAGCAAATCGTGTGTTTCGCTGATTTTCACCAGGTCGTCCAGATATTCCACTTCGTTGCTCAGGCCGAAATCGCGGGCACCGGAGGTACGCAGGGCTTCGGTTATCTCGGTATTGCCTACGATGTAGGGGGCAACTTCGAGCTTGTATTTCCGCGCGGTAAGGGCAATCAGAATATTGTTTATCAGGA
>DAMCMT010000131.1:0-1554 GCA_032108265.1 Bacteroides sp. | reverse complement strand
AAGTTAAATCCGAACCATGAGGAGATGAATTTATTATCGCACTTCATACCGTATTCGTAGTACAGTGCCGATAATTTGTCTTCTTCGAGGATGGTGTTATCTTCTTCCAACGCGTTTTCGGTGAAATATTCTGATATGAATGTGGTCAGATAGGCCGGGAAAACTTTCGGGTTAATCTTTTCTTCTTCCTTTATAGCCGAAATGAATGCAAGTAGCTGTTCTGCCGTATAGTTGCCACGGGGGTCTATTTCGGCGTCTTTATTCTTTAATAGTTTCAGAACGTTCGCGTTATCAAATTTCAGATAGAATAAATCAATGAGTTTCTTATCCGAATCTGATAGATTAGAATACAGTTCTTCTTTAAAATCAGCTATCGTATAGTTAAGTTTACTGTCGTCTAAAGTGAGTTCGGGTAAACTTGCTATCAAGTAATAGTACTTACTCATAAAACTTTTGTTTTTCGCCGGATATGAGAGTGTACCTCAGCGGTTTAATCTCGTATCGGGGTTGTTCAGAAAAGCATTTCGACCAATTGCGGACGGAGAAACTCCTTAAAATAGTTCATAAACTCCTCTTCCCCGAAGTTTACTTTGTACGAACCGTCTTCCGGAGTAATGGTAAATAGTGTTTTACTTCCGTTTACCTGTTCTATTTTCACACCCTTATCCAATAGATTTTTAGCCTTTGCCATGAAATACTTCTTGAGTTCTTCTGCAGCGGCTGTAGATATTGTAATTGGTTCATTGATACTCCATTTGGAGGCCAATGCTACGATGAATTCGTTCAGAAAGTCTTTGTTTCCGGTAAAATCTTTCACGGAGGAAGTGATTATCTTATCGGATACAATGGTTGTAATTTCCGATTTGAGAGCGTTCACTGCTTGTCCGGCAAACAATTTGAGTTCGGATTTAGTGTTTTCTGTTAATTCACCAGCTGATTTACGAGAAGTGGCGAGAATAGTTTCTGCCTCCTTTTGGGCATTCTCTATTATTTTCTGGGCATCTTCCTGAGCCTTTGTGATAAGTCGTTGTGCTTCTTCGTTACCTTTTTCCACACCTTCACGATAAATCTTATCAGTCAGCTCTTGAATTTTGTTTTCCATATACACGAAACTATTTAGAAGTTTATATTATTGTTTTAACTATGTGTCTCGCAGATTTTGGTCAAATTTACGAAAATCAATGATACCACAAAAGAATGCGGTGACAAAACTTAAATCTTTAGCAAAGTTTTATGGATAGATGCAAATATTTGAATAAAGGGAATATAGATACAAACAAAACGTAATGGGTTTCCGGTTGCTGGAGGGTTAAGGGTTTATAGGGAGGAAATAGGTGGAAATATGTGGATGAGATTAAGTGTACCACGGTGAGGGGGAAAGTGCACCGCGGTGCACTTCGAAGAATGTAGTAGATAATAGGATACAAAAAAGCCCCGCTATCTTGTTAGATAACGAGGCTTCAACTTAAAACGGCGGCGACCTACTCTCCCACAAATATGCAGTACCATCGGCGCGGTGGGGCTTAACTTCTCTGTTCGGAATGGGAAGAGGTG
>DAMCMT010000130.1:0-8506 GCA_032108265.1 Bacteroides sp. | reverse complement strand
TTAAGCAATAATAAAAAATATTGGCATTAACGAGATATAAGAATTTTGTTCAAAATTACTCTCTAAATATTTCTTTTTTATTGTTAATAATAAAATACCCCGTACAATATTTGGTTAATTTTTTAGTTAATTTGCTATTCCTATACCTTAACCGACAAAACGTATGAAGAAGTCTGTCTCTACCCTCCTTACCCTGACATTATTGATGTTTACAGGAAGACTTTTTGCCAGTGGCAATGACAGTATAAAGACTAAAATACCGCAATTTATTGGCCTTAATACTACGCATGGAACAGTTATTGGCGGAAACGAATTTACCTCGGGTAAAAACCGTATCCCCTACACCACTTCATTTACCGTAAAATATGGCTTTAGGGCAAAAGGCCAGAAGTGGGAAGATTATTATTTTGGAATGCCTTATCTTGGACTTGGGTTTTATACCACCACTTTCTATCGTCCTGATGATATTGGTGTTCCATCATCACTTTTTCTATTCCAGGGTGCCGAATTACATAAATTCAGTCGTAGCCTCAGTTTGAATTACGAATGGAATATGGGGCTTTCATTCAATTGGAAACCTTACAGTCCTTTCAAAAACCCGGATAATACTTCTATGGGTGCATCAAGTAATGTTCATTTCAGTGGCAATATATATCTTCGTAAAAAACTGGATAAACACTGGGATTTAAATTTCGGACTCGGAATTACTCATTTTTCCAATGGTGCTACCACTTACCCTAATCATGGAATAAATATACCGAATGCTTTAATCGAACTTCGCTATAACATCCATCCACCGAAAGAAGAACCGGTTATGAAGCCCGAATATATAAAACCACCATTCCGCAAACGTATTGAGAGAGATATATCCTTTCTTTATAGCAGCCGTCATGCAACGGTTGATACTGTTGGAACGGGATTACCCAGCATATATGCTGCACGCAAATTCCAGGTACTTGGATTACATTATTCCCATCTGTTCCGCAATTCTTATCGGTACAAATGGGGTCCAAGTCTTGAAGTAGCTTACGATGAAAGTTCCGGATTTACTTCCTGGCGCGAGCCACATCCTACTACCGGTATACCGATGGATAGAGTCGAACTTGGTTCCTTTGGCGAGCGGTTCTCTGTTGGTTTATCTATGAAAGGTGAAATGGTAATGCCCTATTATTCTGTTTTCGCCAATGTTGGGTGCAATGTGCTTCATGGTAATAAACGGGATAAACGGTTGTATCAGATTATCGGTGTGAAATTATACCTGAAAGAAAACTTTTTCGGTTCCTTTGCTATCCGTGCAGTAGGATTCAGGAAAGCACAATATTTCTGCTGGAATATCGGATATACATTTACCCAATATAAAAAGCCGAAACAAATTGCACGTTATTGAGAATTAGGTACTTTCATACCCGAATAAAAAACCTCACTAATCATGGAGTTTTTACATTAAATACACTTTTGTTGTGCAAAAAAAGTTTTTTTGATGGAATAATTCTATCTTTACAGCACGAAATCTGAGTTTTATCTTCATCCGCATAAGCACGCAGATTAAACGAAATACCGAGTACCCTCACATTCATCCCGCCAGGCAATTCACCAGTATATTAAAATATAAGTCAAAACGGCCTGAAAGCAATTGTTCTACTGTTTTGCATCGTGCTCTACCCTACTAACGATTAAATGGTTTAAATATACTCAATTATGACAGAAAAGAATAATAGTTTTTTTTAAACTTATTTTTTAAACTATGAATCATGCTATTGTGTTAATAGACAATATGATAAAAAAAATATTTATTATTCATTCAAAGAGAAAAGTTATGAAGAAGATTTTTATACCATTGTTCACCATTATAATGGGAACAGGAGTTATGAATGCGCAAACAGATTGCTTACAGTTCTTTCCGGGAACTGAAGGTTCGACCCTTACTACCAAAACGTATGATGCCAATAACAATTTGCAGAATACGATGATTTACAAGGTAAACGATGTGTCGGATAATATGGTAATGAACAGTATGCAAATTGGCTTCACCATGATGGATGGTAATGACATGGCAGTGAGCAATGCTAATATCGATGCCAGTTGCAATGACGGTATGTTCAGTATGAAAATGGTAAGCAAAGGATATTCTCCGGAATTTATAAAAGCGATGACCACCAATACAGAACTTATTGGTTATTTCCTTGATTATCCAAATGTATTCAATAATGATCCGTTGAACAATAGTCCTTTCGATATGGAAGGTGGCGAATTTACTATTGAAGATAACAGCGATAAAAAAGACAAAGTTAATGTACGCGTTTACAACCGCCAGCTCGAAGGTACAGAAAGAATCGTAACACCCGCCCGTAATGATTCATTTGATGCCTACAAAATTACCTTCGATTATGATGTACATTATAATGGCGAAACTGTAAAATTGAAAGGAGTTGAATGGTATGCTCCTAGTTATGGTATTGTACGCTCCGAAACTTATGATAAAGATGGTAACTTAGTGAATAAGACCATACTTTCCAATATGCAACTGTTATAATATAAAAAGATATACGCAGAATAGGCGGATTAACCCGGATTCACAAAAATCCAGGTTAATTCGTTTTCTTTTATATATAAACCATTATTTCTCATATTTCTCCTTTGCCAACCTATATTTCCACTGCACAAAATCGACTAATGATTGTGGTGATAATATTTTGATTGTATCCACAAAGCCAAAAAACTCGCGTTGCAATTCCTGATTAATAACAACTTCCAGTTCAAAAACCATGGAACCATCCTCATGGGTTTCGATTAGTTTTTGGCTTTTATGAAACGGTTTGGTCAATACATAAGGGGCATTTTGCTTATCGACCCGGAAGCGTACGACTTCGGGCTTAATTCCGACATTCTTGGTTACACCAACCAAGTCATCGAAAAAAGTCTGCGGATCAAACAAATCATTTTCAATGAAATTTTCTTTATCAGCCACTTCTATATGATGTATGCGATCTAAGGCCAAATTATACAGGGAATTTTTACGTCGTCCAAATACAAACCAACGATTACGATACTCTTTCAACAGGTATGGATAAAAAATGAACATATTGGCCGAACGGGCTTTAAACGAACGGTATTTTATACTTAATACCTGTTTATTTACAATGGCGTGATAAATAACATCAAGATAATCCAAGCCTTTGAGACTTTCATTTTTCTCGAAATCAATGACAGGAATTGTTTTCTGCTTAGCAGATGTTACATGATCTTCCAGTCGGCTGACAATATCTCCCATACCCGAAAAGTAAGAGAATCCTTTGAACTGGCGAAGCACTTCTACCGCTTCCGACATTGTTTTTAAATCCTGTTCGGATAACGGAGTATTTGTGATGCTGTAGTCCGGATCCTCGTATGTATAATATTTATTATCATAAACGACAATGGGTGCATTGTAGCCCAACTTTTCACTACGCATCATCTGTATATCCATCTGCACGGTACGTCGACTGATACCTTTATTTATTCCTTCATATTCATAAAGAGCATCCGAGCAGGCATCTATCAAATCCTCAAGAGTCCACCGGCGATATTTATTGCGCAGGCAGGTATCTATGGTTTTATAACGGATTAAAGCGTTACGGTTTACTGGCATATTTAGCTAATTTACTGTTAATAAGAGATTCGAGAATTTCCAGTTTCATCTTCAATAAAGAAGAAGGTATGACAAAAGGTGTTCCAACCAACGCATAATTATTTCTTAAACCTTTGTAGTTAAAACCTTTAACCCGGTCCAGATATTTTTCAGGATCGCGAACATATATCAATAGCATTTTATTCGATTTAATACTTGATATTGTTACATGGGATATATCACTCCACTCCAATGTACCTACCCTGGGTCTGGTTATATTATCCGTAAGACCATATTTATCAATAACTACGCCTGGTGTTCTGTCAAGTAGCTTTGGGGGAAACGCTAATAATCCTAATCCGAAAAATAATATTCCAACACAGGCGATTATTTTATAAAAAAGATTAGAATCGCTAGTAAGTATCCAAACTCCTAAAAGCACAAAAGCCAAAGAACAAATTAAGAGTAATACAACCTTTACTTTACTTACAGGGATCTCTATTTTTTCTTCCATTTCTATTTTTTTTCAAAAATAATAAAAATAATTTCAATTGCGCAAAAACATTGCGCAATCCTGTTTGAATCTTTGTAATGTCAAATAAAAAAAGAATATTATTATGAAATTCAACATGACAAATAAAGGAAAAGATACTACTACGAACTATATGGGTGCGAAAGCGTACCGGTTAACAGTAGAAATGGAACTCTATTCGGCAGTAGTAACTTGTATGGTCGATGATTCATATTACGAATCGAATGCTGATCGCCTGAGCCGTATCAAAAACCTGATAGTAAAATGCAAACCTGAATTTGTTGCTAAACTAGCAATATATGCACGCACTGCGATGAACTTGCGTTCTGTACCTGTTATTTTAGCTGTTGAATTAGCAAAATTACATTCGGGTAATGATGTTGTACGTCGAACTGTATCTGGCGTAGTGCGTCGTGCCGATGAAATAAAGGAGGTACTAGCTTATTATCAGATCACAAATAGTCGCGAAGGAACTAAGAAACTCAATCGACTATCAAAACAAATTCAGAAAGGCTTATCAGATGCTTTTAACCGATTCGATGAGTATCAGTTTGCTAAGTATAATACTGATGCGGAAATAAAATTACGCGATGCTTTATTTTTGGTTCATCCGAAAGCAAAAAACGATACTCAACAAGCTATATTCGACCGCATTGCATCAAATTCGTTGGAAATACCATATACCTGGGAAACAGAAATGTCTGAATTGGGGCAGAAAAGCTTTGCCAACCAAGCTGAAAAAATGAATGCCATAGCTGAAAAATGGGAAGAACTGGTAGTAAGCGGAAAATTAGGATATATGGCAATATTGCGTAATATCCGTAACATCCTGACAAAAGGTACTGATCTTGCTTTGGATAAAGCAATAAATCTATTAACAGATGAAGCACGTATCCGTAAGTCGAAGCAAATGCCGTTCCGCTATTTGTCTGCATTCACTGAAATAGATAAGTTATCTAAAGAAAACAACTTATTTGAAAGTTCAAAACAGAAGATTGCGAAAGTGAAAATTGCTCTCGAAAAAGCATTGATTATTGCTTGTGATAATGTACCGGTTTGTCAGGGACATACTGCAATTCTTTCCGACAATTCAGGAAGTATGTATGGAGATACCGGAGGAAAGTCTTTAGTATCGGCAATGAGCAATCGCAAATCGGCTGACATAGCCAATCTATTCGCCGTATTGTATTGGAATAAATGCCGCGATACTTATGTCGGATTATTTGGCGACCGCCTTATCGATGCAAATTTAAGTCGTTCAGTTAGTGTATTCGAGAATTTCAATATAGTGAATCGGGCAGCAAAAAAATGCGGACCGTCCACCGAACGAGGTATTTTTGAATATATGGAGAAACTGATAAAGTCGAAAACAATTGTAGATCGCATCGTTATATTTTCCGACTGTCAGGTAGGTGACGGATGCAATTGGTACGATAACAAAGGAAACCAGGGAGCAAATTTCAATCAATTGTTTCAGAAATATCTGAAAATCAATCCTGATGTGATGGCTTACACTGTCGATCTTCGCGGATATGGAAATTCAATGACCAAAGATTGCGGAAACGTAATACTGGTTAGCGGATGGAGCGAAAAAATATTCGATATGATATATTATATTGAAAACGGCTCGACCGTTGTAGATGAAATTTTGAAAATAGAATTATAAACAGAAAGACATTATTGAAAAATAAACAAGTGCCGTAGAACAAAGTTACTTCGTATTAGGGATACTCAGGTTGCGGGTTCGAGTCCCGCCACTCTCCGGAGTGTAGCTCAATTGGTTAGAGCGGATTGGTCTTTGTTCGCTTGTCGCCTTGTTTTTACATCATGTCCCTGCAATTTAAAAGGAAAATCTACGGGAAAAGACTGAATTATAATATTCCTGATAATATCTAATAATTATACAAAAAATATATCTTTGAAAGATGAAAACATAATTTATAAATAAAATAAATATGGAGCAATACATCATAAACAAAGGACTGGACTATTTTACCAATATGTCTGTTATTTTAAATCCAATCAAAGAATATTTGAAGGACTATAATTTTCTTATTAGTGATATTGAATGTAATTATTATCCTGATGAAAGAATAAAATATGATGACGAGTATATTTTTATAACTGCAAATCAACTTTTGGAAATCGTAAATACTCATGAAATTCAATTCATTTGGGGAGTATTTTCTGCAATTCCTAAATATATTTCTTTAGAAGAATTATTGAGACACGAGTTACCACATTCAGAGGGTATTAGTACTTTCGAAGATGTTATTCA
The DNA here is from genome assembly GCA_032108265.1 of Bacteroides sp. Taxonomy (GTDB): domain Bacteria; phylum Bacteroidota; class Bacteroidia; order Bacteroidales; family Bacteroidaceae; genus Bacteroides. The sequence goes on along the minus strand of DAMCMT010000130.1, from coordinate 2,089 downwards.
ATTACAACAACCAATGGCTGAAATTGAAATTGTATCTTTTGATAGTTCCTCAGTCGAGATAATCTGCAAGAATATCGATGTAATCAAACGTCTTGAATGTATATATCCGAAACAGAAATATTTTAAAAAATGGAAAATAAAATAAGAAAAAATATATCTACGCAAAAACATTGCGCATCACAATTCTAACTTTGCACCATCAAAGGAAGCGATCATAGAAATAATAGAAATAAACAAGTGCCGTAGAGGAGAGTTACTTCGCACTCTTAATGCCCGTGTCGTGGGTTCGATTCCCGCCATTCCTTAGGGAATGTAGCTCAGATGGTAGAGCAGGAAACAGTCTCTTTTCGTTTGTTGCCTTGTTTACCTTTAAAATACAGCGAGTGTCGTAAGTAAGAGTTACTTCGATGGTAGAGCAGGTATTAAAAAATATCGGTCATGAGTTCGATTCTCATCATCCTTCAGGATGTAGCTCAGTAAAAAACATAAGTCTCTTACTGTTTGTCTCCTTGCTTTTTAAAATAATAAACAGAATGTCGTAGAAGAGAGTTACTTCGACTCAATTTAGGGGAGGAATAGCGAAGTCGTAAAATCGGCAAGGTTATCCGGTTCGATTCCGGCAATGTAAAGCCCCGTTTCTCTTTTCGCTTGTTACTTCTGTTTTCAGATAAACGAATGCCGTTGATGAGAGTTGCTTCGTTTTTAAATAAAAAGAAAAAATATGATAGAGTTAAAAGGAAAATACAATCAAGACTGTAAAATCTTCATTGATGATGTAGAAACAGAAGCTATTGAGCTAGTTCGGAATATTCTCAATAATGAAATATCCGAAGGCGTACAAGTACGTATTATGCCCGATACACATGTGGGTAAAGGTATTGTTATTGGTTTTACCATGCCAATGACAAAGATGGTGAATCCTAATTATATAGGGGTAGATATTGGATGCTCGGTTACGGCTCATAAACTAAATAAACGAATTGAAGCCGACCGGCTACCAACACTAGATCATGCCATCAGACGTTCTATACCAATGGGAATGAATATCAAGAAAGCCAAAACATTCAATGATTGGTGGGTAGAATCATTTTTTGAATCCGTAAATGCAAATATTGCAGCGTTCCAAATGGAATGGGAAAAGCGTTTTGAGGAAAAGAAAATCCCGATTACAGGAGATAAGGAATATATCACCCGGTTGTGTAATAAAATAAGGATTAATGAAGATACCTTTTATTATTCCGTAGGAACGTTAGGTGGAGGAAATCATTTCATTGAAGTTGGAGAATCGGCAAACGATGGCTCGCATTACCTGACTATACATTCCGGTTCGCGAAACTTCGGGTTGAAAGTATGTAATTACCACGCCAAGAAAATGTTGGCTCAAAGAGGTTTAACTCAGGAATATTTTGATGAATTTAAGCAAATAACAAAGAACACACAGCCAACGAGCGATATCCCTCAAAAATTGGAAGAGTTGGCAAAAAGATATAAAGTTGATAAAAAAGAATATATGCTCGAAGGTGATGATATGTATCATTATCTTTTGGATATGGTTATAGCACAAACTTATGCTCAATTTAATCACAAAGTAATGTCGCAAGCCATTTTCAAAGATTTGGGAGAAGAATATTACTCCATAGAATCGGTATATTCTATGCATAACTTTATTGATATTACCGACTGGATTATCCGAAAAGGTGCAATCCGCTCTTACAAAAGCGAGAAAATGGTGATACCATTCAATATGCGCGATGGGATACTTATTTGCGAGGGAAAAAGCAATGAAGACTGGAACTGTTCGGCACCACATGGTGCAGGGCGTGTTCTTGCCAGAAATAAAGCTTTAAAAACGCTGGATATGGAAGAATTTTCGAAAGAGATGGAAGGGATCTATTCTACATCGGTCTGTAAATCAACCCTTGATGAATCACCAATGGCATATAAAGATAAAAATATAATCATGGATGCCATTAAAGATACGGCAATCATACTAGATTCGATAAAACCAATAATGAATATTAAAGCCAAATAATCGGAGACTGTAATTTAAACTGTGTCAGTAAAGAATAAATTATTAACTTTACTAACA
>DAMCMT010000129.1:0-8538 GCA_032108265.1 Bacteroides sp. | reverse complement strand
AAATTAAGCATGAAATAAATAAAATGTACCTCATATTATCGTGGATAAAAATTTAACTGCCCTTGATAAAGTCCCCACGGAGAACTTCCCGCCTTTACAGGATGTGAAGCACCCATAGGCATGAAAGCGGCTCCGTCTACAGTTTCAATAACAGGTTTAGGATTTGGGAAACCAAACCTTCGTTCAGACCATGTACCCAATGTAAACTGATAGTCGGTTCGTACTGGGAAAGCTCTAACATGCGCTCCTGAAGCATTGGCCATTTTCTGAGCCAAACTATTCCCGGGGTTTATACCATAGTCTGAACCTATAAATTTTATATCAGTACCTAATGCGGTTCTACAAGCATAAGATGTTATTGTAGAACCTGTACCTTTGAATGCACCGCTATTTATATTCATAACATTGGTGTCATTTAGTCTATATTCTTCCCAATTATTGGTTTCATATCCAAACTCAACAGCACCCGCTACTCCATGCGAAAACATATCCATATTAGTTATTTTATCATCACTTCTCGCACCGCTTAAATCACCACTACCGGTAGATTTGGAGTTGATATAATTAATCATTTCTTCGGCCGAGTTTACCTGAACTAAAGTACCTCCATATTTTGCAACAGATTTTTCTATTCTTGCAATCTGTTTTTTTGAATATCCTCCTGTAAATAAAACCATTGAACGGCTCTCGTCCGGATGACTTTGCGAGTACGATCTTAATGAACGTATACCTTGATTAACAAACATAAGTTTATTCCCTGCACCGTTAGCATATTGGCTGCCCACTACTACAACATTTTCTCTCCCATCCGGGTCTATGTGTTTTATGGGATTATTTAAACAGTATGCATAAGGACTGGTTGCGTAATATTTTTCTGTTAGTGGGTCCATTGTAGCAAACCGACCTAATGCCCCATCATAATGCCGTGCACCGTAATCAAACAACTTGAGTCCATCCTTGCGTTCGAATTCTTTAGCATTATATTTAAAAGGTTGGATATCCTGTTCAGCATTTGTAGTCTCCGCCATCGGCAACCCAAACGGATAATAACTATTCTTCTGTACAGCCATACCATCCTGGCGAGCCACCACATTGTTATTACCCAAATGGTCATTCAGATAGAAGTAATAAACATACTCATTACCCTCTTTCTGTACATAACCACCATCAACCAATATCTTTGTCAAAGAACCATTTTCGTAGATTAAGTTACCCACATAATCACGCGTGCTGTCTCCGTGCTTGACTTGGAGTTTACGTCCGTCGGCAGCATAACGGTAAGTGTGGGTGGTACCGTCAATCTCAATCTTCTGAGGCAAATTTAATAAATTATACGAGATATTGGTGATGTTCTTGTTTAAATCTTGGGTCATCGAGCCATTTTGGTTGTAGGCGTATTGACGGGATTCCTGAGAACCTTGTTCGAATGTGTTGGATTCGGGTAGACTAACTGGAGTGCCGGTATCGGTGACTTTGATTACTTGATTACCCTGATAGGACATACTTAAGTTGTCTACCAATCCATAGCCATCATTATTCTTTCCCTCACGGGTTAACTGGAGGATGTTACCATGTTTGTCGTACTGATAGCCGGTAGCATAGAGTTCGTCGGTATTGTCACTGGTATAGGTGGCGGATGTTAATCGGGATAAACCGTCATAGGCGTAATTGTAGGTGCGCTTCTTTCCATCCAGTATCCAATCCATTTGGCTGATATTGCCGGCATCGTAGTACTTAAGGTGTTCTGTAAAGTGTGTGCCTGTTATATCGGTTACCCAGGAACGGATGTTGTATTTATAACTGTTAGTAAGGGAACTTTGGTAGGAGTTGTAGCGTTTGACCTGGCTGATTCTTCCCAGTTCGTCATAGATGTTCTCGGTCAGGAGCCGGGTGGGCTGTCCGTTTACGCTATGGTTTACTGTGGTTAGCCGGGCGGCATGGTCGTAATCGTAGGTATATACTTCGGTTACTTGTTCGGTTGTTCCGGCGTTGTGTTCTACTCGACGGGCTTTGGGTTGGCCGGTAAAAGTATAGAGTACGAATTCTTTGACGGGGTGGCCGAGGTTGTTGTTGGATTTGGTTTGGATTACCCGGGCGCGTTCATCGTAGTACATTACCGAATACAGGTAAGAGGAGCCGGGATTTCCGTGTTCATCGAACTGGGCAGTCAGGGTACCGGTAAGGTGTCCTTTCTGACTAACGGTGTATTGGGTGCCGTAACCGGATAGGGGTTGATAGTCGGTTAGCTGGCCGGAGGGGATGCCGTATTTTCCGCGGAAAGTGTAGTCGTCGTAATAGTTGACGGTGAGTACCTGGGCATCGGGCAGGGAAATGTCGGCAGGCAGGGTGTAGCCTTGCAGGTTGCCGGAGTTGTCGCTTCGGGTGGCTTTGGCTACTGTGCCGGATACGTCGGTAGCGCTACTTGTGGTGCCGGTCATCACTACCCGGCTGAATGCGTCGTAGAGAGTGAACATCCAGAGGTTTTTCTTTTTCATCTCGCCGTCTTGGGTGAAAACGGGGCGGTCGGCACGGTCATACTTGTATTCTACCGGGTCGCACCCGGGAAGCTTTTTCCAGATACAGCGATTGCGATTATCATACTTGTACAAATAGGCATAGTCGCGAAGCACCAGGTTGTGTTCGTCCAGGTTGTCGCCCGAGGTAAGTTTATCCTGAACGAGTGGAGGCAGTACGGCACGCAGGTTTCCGAAACTGTCGTACACATAGTAAGTGTCGTGCATCTCTCCGCCATTGACCTGCCGGGTGAGTACTACCTGTCCGAGCTTGTCTTTGAACTCGTAGGATGTGTTTCCCTGTTCATCCTGCATTTGGGTGACGTACAGTTGGGCGGGTTCGTAGCTGGTGGCGGAGTTGACCCTCCGGGTGGTCAGTACCATACCGGCGGTGGTAAGAACAACTTCGCGGGTGGTGCCGTCTTCATTCCTGACGGTAGTGGTCAGTGGTACGGCTTGGGTGGTGATGTTAATGTCGATGCGGTTCTCGTTCCGGTTGTCGGTGGTGGTATACAGCCGGCAGGCTAGTTCGCCTGTGGAGGTGTTGGTCAGGAAGTTGGTCTTTACGGATTTTCCCGCGTTCTGCCACCGTTGCCCGGGTCCGTATTGTTCGAGGATGCGGTTCAGGGGCGAGTCTTCGTATACCGGGCGAGCGTAGGGGGTTGCATCGCCGTAACTACGGTTGGCCAGATTACTCAGGGTAGGCAGGGGCATAAAGTTGCCGTTGTTATTGGGTACTGCGGTAGGTAGCCAGGAGTTGCTTTCACGGCCGAAGGGGTCGTATTCCTGGTAGGTAACAAGGTCGGTTCTGGCCGGTGTGATTCCTTTCTGTACGGTTTGCACGGGGCGGCCGAGACCGTCGAAGTATTGGATTTCTTCGATGGATTGGCTCGCTTTATCGTCCAGATAGGTAGTTTTTTTGATGTAGTTTTGGTCGGGGCTTTGGGCGTTGAGCATGAGTACCCAAAACCAAAGATTTAATATGAATAATAGATATCGCTTTTTCATAGTGGAATGTTTTTATTGTGTTTTGTATTTGTATTGATATTTTTCTAACAGACAGTTGTTATTATCCTTATCCCGATAAGATGTTTTTTCCAGTCTTCCACAATTATCATAGTGGTAAATAGTTATAAAACCCTGAGGATTTGTAACAGTCGATAAACCCACCAAAGGGCTGTATGTATAGGTAGTAACTAACGCTGTGGGAAGGGCTTGCTGCAAGCTTCCGTTTATTAGTTTTGTTTCATCGGGAAGTACCTGATTGGCTAATGCATCAATATTCTGTACCGAGAAAACCGATTTAATGGCTGCTTCGGCAGTAGCGTACGAAACGTTCTTTATCTCAGCAATCGGGTATGAGTTATTATATCCCCAAATATAAATATGGGTTATATCATCCGGGGTTGTATATTGCAATATATTCCCCTCATCATCATAGCGGTCGAATGTAATTTTAGCCTCCAAACCTGATTCTCCTGTTGTCGATGTCAGCGTTTGATGGGGCAATATCAATCCGTTTGTTTTGTAGAACACGGTTTTTATCCGGCTATTCTCACTACCATTGTTATATGTGATAACTTCCAAGGGTGTGTTGACGAGATGTTTTGATTTCATCTCGTTTTCCAGAGAGGTGTTGAAATCTAAGGGGTATTTAATGTTCTTCTCGATTATATTATTCTTACCATCTGTTATCTTCTCGTAGTTGGCTAAATGATTGGCGGTATTAAACCTAAATTCTGTTACCGTGGTTACGGGGATAGTCGAGGTTTCGTTATATTCCTCGTCTATGATTTTGGAAAGATACCATGTTTCATTAAAAAGGTCGTAGAACTTAATTGTCAGCTCGTTTTCTGTAACCATAGGCATCTGGAATACTTTGACTGCTTTAACATTATATGGTCCTTTAAAGTATGAATAGCCGAAAGTTTTTCTTTTCCTCGGGTTCATATTCGCATCGTAATATGTTATTTCCAGAAGGTTGCCATTATCTTGATTTGATATAGCCGGAAAGCCTTTGATTAGTCTATCCGACAGGTTAGAGTTATCATCCGCAATATTGGTGAATTTATAGGATATGGTACCGGTATGGCTATTGGCATTACCGGTATCAACAGTTTTTTCTTCTACATACGTATAGCCTACATGACCTCCCTGGGCCGATGAGCTAAAAGGTGTATAAGGGGTTGAATATCCATTGACATACAATGCCTTGAATGATTCGTAAACTGGACGTCCGGCAGGGAGAATGGTGAATACGTTTTCCTGTAAAATGTATTGTGAATGATGCACAGGAGGAGTCATCAGTATGCCCGATTGATAACTAAATATTTGCCGGGTCGACACGTTATTGCCGGTATAGTTGGTAATTGATTTTATTCTCAGGCCACCACCTTGATTCACTTGTTCTTCCACAATGGCTTCGGCTGTTATGTTAACTGTGCTTTTCTGCCAGCCCTGGTGGTTATTCCGGATGTCGAAGAAGTAAGTACCAGGAGGAAGTATCAAGTCTTCCTTGTAAATATTGCTACCGGTATTATTGAAATAAGAGGAAGCATCCGTTTCATAATAGTAGGTTTTGAAATTGCTGTAACTACCCGTGGGTTCTTTTTTCTCTATATATACATATATAGAAGGATAGGGATAACCCGATTCGGGCTTAAGGGGATTAAACTGAATTTCCAGTGTGGTTTTGGTACTCGCGCTGATTTCAAATGTTTCAGTGGTATAATTATACGAGGGTGAAGTTAGCTCAATAAAAGGGAAGTTTATAAACCGACTCTTTTTGAATTCGCTGATTGAGTTTCGAAATTCATGGGTTTCAAAATCGAATACTGTTCGGCCCCCGGTAGGGTATATCATCTCTTTCAATATTCCATACTGTACATAGGTGGTGTCGACTCGTTTGTTTAAACCAGGGAAAGCATGTATTCTATCATTCCGTTCCAGGTACAGTGAAGGTGAAAGTTTAAAGGTTTTATCACCCACCGGCAGGGTCGACCCATTGTAATACCCCCAATAATCACAAGATATTGAGTTCTTCGACGGTAATGAGCCCTCGTTATAGAAGAGCTGATAAAGTTCGGGATTGGCAGCATGGCTATTTACGTTTACTGCATCAAGCTTCAGCCGGCATTGCAATGAGTTAGAGGGATTGCCTAGATAAGATTGCTGTAAGTCTATACTTTTCACCACTTCACAGTTGGCGTTTCGCACAGTAATGGTTTCCAACTTCCTAGCTTTATTTGCACTTCCTGCCAAAGTTTCCAAATCAGCACGGTCGCCATAACCAAAGGTTATGTCACTTTTGTCGAAGGTTATTTGGGTTACTCGCGCCTGCGAACATTCCGTGTAGGAGTAACTATAGAAAGAATATACTCCTTTCATCCCCTGTCCGCCCCTACCATCAATCATATAACTAACATCTTCGGTAACTGATATAGGAGTAACGATGTTTTCGACCGCATAAAAAAATGCCATTTTTTTCTTGTTAGGCGCCACAATGCTATCCAGGTACCAGGCAGTAATATCTGGAGTAGGGCTTCTTTGCGAAAATATTTCTTTTGATATAGACGATTTGTAGTCGGAGGATTGAGCCGTATATGTTTTCGACCATTCGCGCGGACTGAAATAATAGGTAAAACCATCGCCATCAATAATTTTAAAACTCGGGTCGTAGGTTTTGAGATCCAGTGTAACATCCAGATAGGCCGATTCTTTCCGAACGATGCCTTTGGCCTGGGTACGCGAATTACCGGGAGCATTCTCTTTATCAAAAAATACGGTTCCGGAGTATGAAGCAAAGTTGAAGTGAAATAAGTCGGGTTCAGAATCGGCTTCATTCTTCTGGTATGATTTGTATTTATATATGTCATTCGGATAATTGGGGTCGACATCGTTATTCGAGTTCGCATGAGGAAAATCCGTATCATAATAGTATCCCCGAGTAGGAGAATAAGTGAAGTCGTCCGAGCCCCGCATTTCTCGGATAATACACCCACCAGCATTCAGTGCCCATCCTAAACCCACTGCACTCGATTCCTGGGATACTTTTATTCCCGAAGCGTGGTATGATAGTTTGATAGGAATGGATTTACCTTCGAAGTTTATTTCGTAAACGGGTATGGATATATCGGGAACTCCCGTATAATATCCTACAGGTATGGCACCGAAAATTCCCAGTGATGCAGCATTAGGCGACACCGGAGTTATTTGGGGTATTTGCGCTTCTTCGTCCGAATTTTGCCCTACCGAATAGCCGCATACCACGGACAATAAGAATATGATAAATATTATTTTTTTCATTGGATTGATTATTAAATATTTTGTTGTCTTGAAATATACCCACCGGAACGGATTATATTCACGGTGGGCAATGTTAGATTAAAGTGTCATGGCACTACCGCCTAATGCACCTGCAATGGCACTACATACTGCAATGATTGCTTTGAGGATTATATCCCATGTTTTTTTATTTGTTTTCATATTTGTAGTTTTTAGTTTTTGAGTTTTTAGTTTGTAAGTTTATAGTTTGTCTAAAGCCATCCACCGAATCCCTCCCCCGGATTCAGCAGATAGATAGTTTTTGTGTAAAGCAGGCAGCATATACGTGCCCGCCGAATTGCGAAAATTCTAAGGTATCCTCCCTTTGGCTACTGGTATCGGCAGTAAACTGTAGGTGTAACCCATACAGGCAAAGAAGGTGTAAGCATGTCAAAGAACGAAGAGATTTAGCAAATACCAAATCTTAACCGGGCATTGCCCCGATGTTTAAGACAAAGGTATATATACCAGATTTATTCGGCCGGGAATTTAAGATTCACAATTTGACTATAGGAGAAATGTCAAATTTAAATTTTGGAAGTACCATGAACAGGCGGCTACAGAAGACGTGTCAAAATATCAGAAACCTGCAAATTTTAATAGCCGGGGAAGAAGATAATCGATGGCTTTACGAAAATCCGGATATTGCAGGTACCATACTACAAGACCTTCGCAATGATAGGATATGGCGTGACTGTTGCGTACATTCATAGTCCGGGCGAGGTGGCTGCGAAATCCGCGTTCGATGCTTCCACCTACCAATGCCTGGGGAGAGTATAAGTAGAGCGCAATGAACAGAAAGAGTTTCTTTTGGGCACGGGAATCAGGCCGGTGCGATGCAGGAAAACTGGAAATAAGCTTGTTGTATTGTTCATAGAGTTTGGGCAACAGCTCATAATCGGTCAATAATGGGGCAGAAAGCGTGGCTTCTTCCTGTATTATTTCCTGTTTTTGCAGGCGAAGGGCCTGGAGCCGCCCGAGCCGGGGTTCAATCTGAAGTTTTTTATTTGTCATGATTTTAGGTAAAGAGTGAGGGAAAGGGTGAGTTGAAGAGTGAGGTAAAGAGTGAGGTAAAGGGTGAGGTAGAGGGTGAGGTAAAGGGTGAGGTAAAGTGGAATCCATGCGGTATCGTATGCTACTTTACCTCACTCTTTACCTCACCCTTTAACTCACTTTTTACCTCACCCTTTACCTCACCCTCCCCCCTACGGCGCCCCCAGGTGCTTGAAAATAATCCGTACCTGCCGGGGTGTGAGTAGGATATCGTTATTGCCATAACCGGCAGCAATAAGTTCCTGTTTCATTTCGGTATGCTTATCGATCCAGCGCTTGAAACTTCTCCGTGCCGACTCGGGACGAGCGTCGGGGAAGTACAAGGATGCCAGTTCGGATTTGGTGTAAACTAAAGAGGTTTTTTTCATGATTAATTTTATTGGGTTTGAAATTAAAAGACAATGTATAATAAAGTGTAGATAAGGAGTAAGATAATATGATAAGGGTAGATAAGCATTGTTTCCGTTTATTTCCCATGCCATATCTTTGCACCGTAACGTTACGCAGAGTGAATTAAAACGAATTATTAACAACAAAATCATTTTATCATGCCATTGATTTATAAAGGTTTTCAATCGCAACTCCCTACCAAAGAGGTAGGGTGTCCAGTTTTTGTCGTTCATTCTTATCCTGCCATATTGAGTGTTTT
>DAMCMT010000128.1:229-8544 GCA_032108265.1 Bacteroides sp. | reverse complement strand
AAAACACTCAATATGGCAGGATAAGAATGAACGACAAAAACTGGACACCCTACCTTCTGGGGCAAATTTAATATATTATATGAAAGGTTGGTTATGTTTTTATTTAAATCTTTCCGCAGGGAACCATTTAGGTTATAAGTGTATTGCTCTGTTTCCTGGGAGCCTTTTTCGAATGTGTTGGACTGGTCAAGAGTAACAGGGGTGCCGGTATCGGTAACTCTGATTAATTGATTGCCACGATAACCCATTTTCAAGCTATCTACCAGCCCGTATCCATCGTTAGTCTTGCCTTCACAGCTTATATGAAGGATGTTACCGTGTTTGTCGTAACGATATCCGGTGGTGTATAGTTCATTGGCTTCAGTGCAGGTGTAGATGGCCGATATTAACCGGGAAAGGCCATCGTATCCGTACGGTAGGTACGCATTTTACCGTCGAGAGCCCAGTCCATTTGTAGGATGTTGCCTGCATCGTAATATTTCAGGTTTTCTTTAAACAGGTTACCGGTTATATCAGTTACCCAGGAGCGTATATTGTATAGGTAGCTGTTAGCCAGGGAGGTTACGGATGGGTGGTAGCGATCTATATTGCTGATTCTCCCCAGCTCGTCGTAAGTATTCCCGGCAAGTAATCTGGCGGGCTGATCGTCTATACTATGGGTAACTTCGGTTAACCGGTTGGCATGGTCGTAATTATATGTATTTACTTCTTCAGCCGTTGCGGCGTTGTATTCCACTCGCCGGGCTTTGGGTTGGTATAGTACGTATTCTTTTACGAGGTGTCCAAGGGTATACATAAAAAGACTATCTCACCTACGTCCTTTTTCTTTCTTATAAAACTTTAAAAAAAAGTATTAGAATTATGATTCTCACTTTTTTTAAGTGCTAAGTTTATTCTTCGTAATTCAATTATTTTATGAAAAACAATAGAATCCAAAGGCCCAAATGTCTTCAATTTTATATTCTCGTATAATTTTTTTGAATTCAGCGTATTGATATGTTTATCTACTATCCAATATGAAATATTGGATTCGCTGTCTCTAGTTTTAGCAATTATCCAATCCTTATCATAATTGTATTCTATCACTTTTGACGGTATTACAAGTATCCCGACATCACAATTTTCATCAGTGCAATATTGAATAAAAACATACTTAACGTCCGATTCAACAATTGCGAAACTATTACCCAACTGCTTTACTCCCCCAAAATTACATGATGAGAAAATACAACACATAAAGAAAATAATAATCTTTTTCATTTTTTATTATGTTTCCAATTAATGCTATAATGATTTAACGTACCCGTTCCATAATAATAGGCTTTGAAACCATGTCTATCATTTAAACCTGTCCTTGCTCTTTCAGCATTTATGAATGTACTTCTTACAGATCCACCACCGGTATTCCAATCATAATCAGTCGCATTATCATTCACAACTCTTACACTTTTCATTACAGCATTTTCTAGTATCAAATTAACTCGTCCTAAGGCATAAATGGTCGCCCTTAATTTGCTGTTAGTAGCTGATGCTAAGAAATTGTTTTTTCCAAATAAATTAATAGGGGTAATAATTCCTTCCCCTTTGAAATCTGCGACAGAAGTATCTCCAAAATCCAAATATTTTGCATTTATATACAAAGAATTTTCAGGAGTGGGATTAGATAAAGCATCTGGATGTGCTAGTGCCCAATTTACCCCCTCCTCTATTGACACAAATCCATCATAATCCGGTCTATCTGGAAGAGAGTCAAAGCTTTTAATAAATTTATCCCTAGACTCTTCATTAACAAATCCGCCAATAGAAACAGAATAAGCATCTTTTTGGCTCATTCCCTGTAGAAAATCTCCGGCATTCATTATGATTGCAGGTCCTTGCAAACCTTTGTCATCTGTGCCCAAAAAGTTTCCATACTCATCATAAATGGGATTCATTACCATCCCCGTAGGATCCACAAACTTCAGTGGATTATTTGCACAATACCCATACGGACTCGTCGAATAATACTTCTCCGCCATCGGATCTATGGATGTGAACCTACCCAATCCCGCATCCAACTGCCTGGCCGAGAAATCATACAAATTCAATCCATCCGTCCTGTCGAACTCCTTACCCCCGAACTTGTAAGGCTGAACATCCTGCTCATCATTGCCAGTCTCCGCCATCGGCAACCCGAACGGATAATAATCATTGATTTGAACCGGTTCTCCTGCCTCATCCGCCACCGCACGAACATTACCCAAATGGTCATTGAAATAAAAGTAAGGTTTTTTATCCTCCCAATAACCACCGTCAAAGAATACCCGTTTGAGCTCATCATTCTCATAAACAAAGCTACCAACGTAATCACGGGTTAAGTCACCTTGCTTTACCTGGAGTTTACGACCATCCGAAGCATACAGATAATGATTCGTATTACCATTGATAGTCAACTGCTTTGGCAAATTTAAAGAATTATACGAAATATCCGTAATGTTTTTTCCTGAATCTTTGGTCATCGCCCCGTTTTTATTGTAAGCATACGTGGATGATACTTTCAGGTCGTTGGATTCGGGAAGTGCAATACCGCTTACCATCTCACTCAGACTGGTGAGTTGATTCCCGGCATAACCCATGCTGAGCCGGTCGATTAATCCATAAGCAGAAGCATCGGTTTTACCGTGTCGTTGTAGAGCGAGGATGTTACCATGCTTATCATACTTGTAATTCGTACTGTAGGCTCCTGCGATACCGTCTTTACTGTATATGGCTGAATCCAATCTTGATAACCCGTCATAATAATAATTATATTTCCGGTCAAGAGATTCCTTTCCCCAATCCATCGAAGCTATATTCCCATTATCGGTATACTCCAACTCACTTTTAAAGTTTTTCCCACTCAAACGTGTGAGCCATGAACGGATGTTGTAAGCGTATTCTTCCTGTAAATCGGAAATTCCGTTGTAGGTCCGTTTTTCCAATTGACCCAATTCGTTGTATGTATGGACGATACTTACTGTACCGGCACTGCCAAGGGTATGGGAGGCATGGGTCAGGCGGTTGCCATGATCGTATAGAAAACTGGAGTAAAGGGTTTCCTTGCCTTCGTCGTTTTCCCCGGTGGTGTGGATGTGTTCTACGGTTTCGGGGTTGCCGGTAAAGGTATAGGTGGTGGTGATGATATCCAAACCGCCCAGATGGTTACCTGCAATGGTTTTAACGGGATTGGCCCGTATATCGTAATATACGGCGCTGCATAAGGTTTGGAGGGTATCACCCTGGGTATAGGTGATGCTTCCGGTAAGCAAGCCTTTGGGGGTGGTGCATTCAGAGGTGTATTCGTACTTATTACTAAACCCGCTTATCCCGCTGATAAAGTTGTAATTATCGTAGTAATTTACCTGGTCAAGGGCTTTGACAGTGATATTTACATTGGCTGTGTATCCGGTTTCTTCCACGGGGTTATCACTACCACCGAACCGGGCTTTTACAACTTGTCCGCTAATGTCGGGTCGGGATGCATCGGCACAGGTTCCTTGTACTACGATTCTGCCGAATGCATCGTACAGGTAAAAAGTCCATTCTGCATTCAAGGCTTGCTCGCCGCCCTGACTGAAGATAAGGCGGTCGGCCCGGTCGTACTTATACTCTACGGGGTCGCAGCCGGGGAGCTTCTTCCAGATACAGCGGTTGCGGCTGTCGTACTTATACAAGTAGGCATATTGTGCCAAGGCTGTACAGTTATTTTCATTAAGGTTTTCGCCTGAAACTACATCGGCGGCTATGGGTGGCAATACGGCTCGCAGGTTGCCAAAGCTATCGTACACATAATAGGTATCGTGAGCAATGGTGTCATTCATCTGCCGGGTAAGAATTATCTGCCCGAGTTTGTCTTTGAACTCGTAGGATACATTGTTCTCTTCGTCTTTCATCCTGGTTACGTACAACTCGCCGGGTGGGTAGTACGTTGCTCCACCGCCACTGCGGGTGGTGAGTATCTTGCCACCGGATGTAAGGGTGACGGTACGGGTTGTGCCATCTTCATTCTTTACAGTGGTCGTCAAAGGAACGACTCCTGAAGTGATGCTGATACTGTTAATACTCCTATCGTCAGTTGTACTGTATTGCCGGCAGGCAAATTCGCCGGAGTCGGTATTGGTGAGTAAATCTGTTTTTACTGATTTACCTGTATTATGCCAGTGCGCGCCGGGTTCGTATTGCTCGAGTACACGGTTCAGGGGCGAGGGTTCGTATACAGGGTAGGAATATGGCTCGGCTTCAGTTCCGTAAGTACCTGAGATTTTATTCCGTAAGGTAACCAGGGGTATAAATTCGCCGTTGTTATCAGATACTGATATGGGTAGCCAGGAGTTACTTTCACGGCCAAAGGCATCGTATTCCTGGTACGTAACAAGGTCGGCCTTATTAGGAGTTATTCCTTTCTGTACGGTTTGAACAGGACGGCCCAGACCATCAAAGTATTGGATACTTTCGATGGATTTGCTTTGACTATCATCCAGGTAAGTGGTTGTTTTGATGTAGTTCTGGTCAGTACTCTGAGCACCGGCTATGGCAGCCATCAAAATAGCGTATATTAAAAAAGTTACTATTTTTTTCATAATTCATAGTTTTGCGGTTATTTATTTTTGTGTTTGTAATCATATTTCTCAATAATATACTTTTGATGTTTATCATAATAAGTATGATTCAATCTATGCCAATTATCGTAATTATAATGCAGTAAATACCCGGTATTATCACCCTCCTCACATACACCAATCAGGGGTTTATATGAGTAAGTATTTATTAATGCATCCTTTAGTGAAGTTGCTTGTCGGAGAGACTCTACATTATTAAGTGTTTCATTATCCTTATCCAATAACCCATCAATATAGGTTCCAAATTTAGCTGAGACTGCTTTTTCAACATCGTCAAGGGTTGCATTTTTAATATCTGCTATACGATAAAGTCCATTAAAAGCCCATAAATAAGCTACTTTCTCATCATTTACTGATACATATACAGGTTTGCCTAAATGATTATATCTGTGAAATATAATATTTGTCTGTGTATCATCATTGTATGAAGTTTGTATGTCATTAATAACAGCAAGATTATTATCATATCGATAATTCTTCGTTATTTTATACATATTATTAGTTCCATAAAATTCCGTTTTTTCAATAACTGGAGAAACAATGTTTTCTTTCACCATTTGGTTATATACAGCGGAGGAATAGTCAAATGGATATTTATTGGTATTTTTTTTAGTTTTGCCATCGGAATTAATATGCATTTCCTCTGTTAAATATCCTTCTGAATTATATTTATATTCTTTGGATGATACTACAGGAACATTATAATTATCAACAAATTGAGATTTAACTTCTTTAGTGAGAAAAAAAGGATAAAAATATATCTTGTTTAATTGATCGAATATCATTCTGTATGTTTTATGAGTTAATGCATAATTATTAAACCTTTCAGCATCATCCCTATAAAAATATTCAGTACGTTCAACCAATTTGGAATCTGACTTATAGGACTCAATTTTCGATAATAATCCTCTTTCCTGAGAGCAATCCTGGGCATCCCTGAAATAATACTTTTGATAGTTCGTATATGAATAATTAGAAAAACGTTCTATCACCTTATCATCACCAAATTGATCCGGATTACTGCTGTAATCAGTAAAAGTCGTTATAGAATAAGGTCCGCGATATCCTTTAGGAATATTTAATTGGATATAGAAACCATATCCCTGAGATTTGGTATATACAATTGTATAATCACCGGAAGGCAAATCGGGCTCATAATAATAAGGATTATCTCCTGATATCTCTATAGTTTCCCTTATCTGATTATCCTGTTTCAAATAAATGATAGCATTTCCAATTCGGGTCATACCACAAACTTTCCATTTCAACATTCCCTTTTCAATACTTATTTTTGACAATTCGACTTCACCGGTTGTAATTTCCTGCACAGAAGAAGATAATGTAAACTCTCCTCCACTCTCTGCTTCAACAATCGTTTCAATAACATTACTATATGATATATGGTCTTTTTCGTAGGAAGATACGTTCATTCCAATACTACCATATGTAACAGTAGGTGGATCAATGGGATAAATTGTCGGATTGCCGGATGTATATATAAAATAATAGTGATTCATAGAAACATACTTCGGAAAATAATTCAATACCCCACTACTTAATCTGTTTATCTTATCAAATGTATATTCAAATCCAATCTTTTTTTGCTGCCCATTATCATTATAGGTAATTGAACGTACTCGAGCTCCACCGGCAATCAGATTACTATCATAATTTATCAAACCAGGTTTAAATTGATTACCCGAAATTCTGTCGACACTTCTTGAATATGTATGTTTTTCATATTCAATATATGCCTTCCCACCAGTTGGAAAAGTGATTTGATTTAATAATGTTGCGTCATAACCGACATCAGCAGGTTCTCTTTCTCCAGATGAATAAGTAAAATCTCCATTATTATCAATGCTAATTTGTGGTATCGGAAAATTATCGGGATCCTTATTCCTCCAGAAGTTCCAATAATCAATATCAGTAGTTGTAGGAGATGGTAAATTGAAATTATCATTGTAGCCAAAATTATATGTTTGGCCATCAGTTAATATTATTTTATTTACTACAAACCGAGGAGAACTTTTATCCATAAAATGGTATTGGAGAGATACTGTCTTAATAATTGTATCTTTATAACTTACATTTATTGAATCAAGCATTGCACCACATGTAGCTGAGAGTTTTCCTACCATGTTAGAATCATACTTTTCTCTACCTGCTGGAATTTCAGAATAGTGAAACTTTATTTTCTGATTTCCATATGTTACTTCGTCAATAAGAGCTACCTTAGTGAGACTATATGTTGTTGTAGTTTGGCGAATATTAAATGTAGGTGTTGTCCATCCCGTAGGACCTTGTATAAGTACCGGGTCGCCAATAGTCAATGATGTATTAAAGGAATTACTTAGTATAAAATTTGATCGATATTGCTGTAATGATGCAAGATTGTTTTCATATATAATTCTTCTGGGCGAAGCATTGTAATTGTCGGGTATCGCCTTATATTTTATATTTAGTTCCTCGCCATTTGGAGCAACAATTTTATAAAGATGGAATGAATTAGCCGACATAACAGGACTGGCGTTTGTTGTTCCTCCTGAATATTGTATAGTATATT
The DNA here is from genome assembly GCA_032108265.1 of Bacteroides sp. Taxonomy (GTDB): domain Bacteria; phylum Bacteroidota; class Bacteroidia; order Bacteroidales; family Bacteroidaceae; genus Bacteroides. The sequence goes on along the minus strand of DAMCMT010000128.1, from coordinate 1,341 downwards.
CAGTGTTATTTTTTGAACCACCAAACCAATAAACATATCCATCATCAGTAGTTATTCTGATAATTGTTCCGTTAAAATTACCTTCATAATATATATAATCAGTTAAATCAATTTCATAACGACCTCCATATTTGGAATCCACCTTGGGTTTTCCATCCATTCCTATCATGAACTTCCCTTGATGGTTACCAAAACTAAAATGATATATATCTGATGTTACTTCAACACTAGTGTTTTTGAAATAATACCTGTCTCCCATATGGAAAAGGTATTGAGCGGGATTATTAAACACATTATTCTGATTATAATTTAAATTATCTTTTATTATATGTAGAAAGCCTCTTTTATCAATAAAATTATAGTCCTTATCAATATCATCGGGCATACCTCTTATTTCTCTGTATATAACTCCACCTGCTATAAGAGACCAATTGAGACCCACACATGTTTCTGGCTTGGATGGTACAAAGCCACTTGAATTATAATTAATACTTATAGGAAATTTAAAAGTTGAACCCTCCAAATCTAATAATGGAATGTTTAAATCTAATCTTCCTGAATTCTTAGCTATCGGAGTATTATCATATCGAATAATGTCGGCAACCTGTGGAGACCGGATTGGTGGAACTGGATGTTCTTGTGAGTAAATTGGCAATATTATAAGAAATAATAATGCAATAATTGTTGTTTTCGTTTTCATGTTTAATTGGTTGTTTAAAAATTAGGTAAAAAAAGATCACCCATCTACTATGTGATCAGGATGGGTGATAAATAATTATAAAATAGAGATCATATTGTATCAACCAAATTGTGAGAATTTATTTGTACCTCTACTTAAGTTACTACCATATACAGTAACCTATATGTGTAAATCATAGAGTTAAAGTTTTATCGTATCAGTTTTACTATTTCAAAGCGTCATCGCACTTGCTCCCAACGCCCCTGCAATAGCACTACATACAGCAATAATTGCTTTCAGGATTATATCCCAGGTTTTTTTATTTGTTTTCATGATTAAGTTTTTGTGTTTGTTAGTTTATAATTCTTGGTTGTTAAGTCTGTGAAGTTTTTATGTTCATTAATCGTAAAGCAGGCATCCTATACGTGCCCGC
>DAMCMT010000128.1:0-219 GCA_032108265.1 Bacteroides sp. | reverse complement strand
TCCTTTGGCAACCGTTATCCACGGTAATCTGCAGGTGCAACCCATACAGCCAAAGAAGGTGAAAACATGTCAAAGAACGAAGAGATTTAGCAAATAGCAAATCTTTACCGGGTTTGCCCCGATGGTTAATACAAAGGTATATATACCAGATTTATTCGGCCGGAAATTTAAGATTCACAATTTGACTATAGGAGAAATGTCAAATTTAAATTTTGGAAG
>DAMCMT010000127.1:0-8565 GCA_032108265.1 Bacteroides sp. | reverse complement strand
ATACGATTTGCCTTATATGCATATACGATTTACCTTATATGCATATACGATTTACGTTATATGCATATACGATTTACAGTATATGCATACACCATTTACAGTATATGCATACACGTATATTATGACTTTTTGTCTATAAATCTTATTTATACCTGTTAAATTGGCATTTATTCTCCTTTGGCAAATCTTTTGCGCACCATAATATGTTAATAGATAAAGAAAATAAAGGAGAATATAAGATATGAATTTCAACAATTTTACAATTAAATCACAGGAAGCTGTACAGGAAGCTATCAACCTTGCACAAGACAGGGGGCAGCAAGCCATCGAAACAGCACACGTACTCTATGGAGTAATGAAAGTTGGCGAAAACGTAACCAACTTCATATTCCAGAAACTCGGCATGAACCCCGGCCAGATATCCTTGGTACTCGACAGGCAGATAGAGTCCTTTCCCAAAGTATCCGGAGACGGCAACCCGTATCTGAGCCGCGAAACCAACGAAGTATTCCAGAAAGCCAATCAGTATGCCAAAGAAATGGGCGACGAATATGTATCACTCGAACATTTACTACTTGCATTGCTCACGGTTAAAAGTACCGCCTCGACCATCCTGAAAGACTCAGGAATGTCCGAGAGAGAACTCCGTGCGGCCATTCAGGAACTAAGGAAAGGCGAGCGGGTAACCTCGCAATCCAGCGAAGACACCTATCAGAGCCTCGAAAAGTATGCCATCAACCTCAACGAAGCCGCCCGCACCGGTAAACTCGACCCCGTAATTGGCCGCGATGAAGAAATACGCCGCGTACTGCAGATATTAAGCCGCCGTACCAAGAACAACCCCATATTGATTGGTGAACCGGGTACCGGTAAAACCGCCATCGTTGAAGGATTGGCCCACCGTATTCTGCGCGGCGACGTTCCCGAAAACCTGAGAGACAAACAAATATACTCCCTGGATATGGGCGCTCTCGTAGCCGGTGCAAAGTACAAAGGCGAATTCGAAGAACGTCTCAAATCCGTAATCAACGAAGTACAAAAAGCCGACGGACACATCATCCTCTTTATAGACGAAATACATACCCTTGTCGGCGCCGGGAAAGGTGAAGGCGCCATGGATGCCGCCAATATCCTGAAACCCGCATTGGCCCGTGGCGAATTACGCGCCATTGGTGCCACCACGCTGGACGAATACCAGAAGTACTTCGAAAAAGACAAGGCTCTGGAACGTCGTTTCCAATCCGTAATGGTAAACGAACCCGATACGATGAGCACCATATCCATCCTTCGCGGACTGAAAGAACGGTACGAAACCCATCACAAAGTACGTATCAAGGACGATGCCATCATCGCCTCCGTCGAACTGAGCAACCGGTATATCACCGACCGTTTTCTGCCGGACAAAGCCATCGACCTCATGGACGAAGCCGCCGCCAAACTCCGTATGGAAGTAGACTCTGTTCCCGAAGGACTGGACGAAATCAGCCGTAAAGTAACCCAGCTCGAAATTGAACGCGAAGCCATCAAACGTGAGAAAGACGAAGTAAAACTCGAGCTACTGAACAAGGAAATAGCCGAACTGAAAGAACAGGAAAACTCCCTCAAAGCCAAATGGCAGAGTGAAAAGAACCTCGTCAACAAAATACAGCAGAACAAAAGCGAGATAGAGAACCTCAAGTTCGAAGCCGAAAAAGCCGAACGCGAAGGCGATTACGGCCGGGTAGCCGAAATACGCTACGGCAAACTTCAACAACTGGACAAGGAAATAGAAGATACCCAGCAGGAACTTTACCAACTCCAAAGCGGCTCGGCCATGATAAAAGAAGAAGTAGATGCCGAAGATATCGCCGATGTAGTATCACGCTGGACAGGTATCCCTGTCAGCAAAATGCTGCAAAGCGATAAAGATAAACTCCTGCACCTGGAAGAAGAACTCCACCAGCGTGTCATCGGTCAGGACGAAGCCATTGAAGCCGTATCAGATGCCGTGCGCCGTAGCCGTGCAGGTTTGCAGGACCCGAAACGCCCCATCGGCTCATTCATCTTCCTCGGAACAACCGGAGTCGGTAAAACCGAACTCGCCAAAGCCCTTGCCGAGTTCCTGTTCGACGACGAAAGCATGATGACCCGCATCGACATGAGCGAGTATCAGGAAAAACATTCCGTATCCCGTCTCGTTGGCGCGCCTCCGGGATATGTGGGTTACGACGAGGGCGGACAGTTGACAGAAGCCATCCGCCGCAAACCTTATTCCGTAGTCTTGTTCGATGAAATCGAAAAAGCTCACCCCGATGTATTCAATATCCTCTTGCAGGTATTGGACGACGGACGGTTGACGGATAACAAAGGCCGGGTAGTAAACTTCAAGAATACGATTATCATTATGACCTCGAACATGGGAAGTTCGTACATCCAGTCGCAAATGGAGAAACTGAACGATGCCAACCGCGAGGAAGTAATCGAGGAAACAAAGTGCGAAGTAATGAATATGTTGAAGAAAACCATTCGTCCTGAATTCCTCAACCGTATCGATGAAACCATTATGTTCCTGCCGCTTACGGATAAGGATATTCATCAGATTGTGCTTCTTCAGATTAAAGGCGTGCAGAAGATGCTCTCTGCAAATGGCGTTGACCTTCAATTGACTGATGGTGCAATAGAGTTCATCTCCAAAGCCGGTTACGACCCGGAATTCGGTGCCCGTCCGGTGAAACGTGCTATCCAGCGTTACCTGCTCAACGACCTGTCCAAGAAGCTATTAGCTCAGGAAGTCGACAGGAATAAACCTATTACGGTTGATGCCGGGGAATACGGTTTGGTGTTCGAGAACTAAACCTCACCCCAGCAGCCTCTCCCCAACCCTCTCCCGAGGAGAGGGGGCAAGAGCCTTGCGGATGGATTGCGCAGCCAGCCCCCTCTCCTCGGGAGAGGGTTGGGGAGAGGCTTCTCCTACCTCACATCATACCTCACAAAGAAGTAAAAGCACAACCCAAAGAAAACCGCAATAAACAGTACCATGGCAATAAAATACCCGGCAACAAATTGTATGCGTTCGCCGAAGGGAGCCAGCTTCTCCTGATAACGTGGTATCTGGTTTACTTCAACAGGCTTTTTGCTGGTCGAATAGTCTTCATAAGGGTTATACCAGTGCGGACTATCTTCATCTTTCGCATCGATATCTTTGAACCATTGCAGGAATTGCTCCTGAAAGTTGTGTAAATCATCCCAGTTTTTACGGAAACGCAGATATCCACCACCCAGCATTGCCTCGTTTATGTAATCGAATTGTGCAATAGGCGATAATAATGTAAATCTCCTGGTTTTCTCGAATTGTTGGAACATTTCCTGGTAGTATGCATCATAATGACGCTTCTCGGCATTCATTAATTTGGTCTGGTTGTTTGCGCGCAACTCATGCTGGGGCAAAAATGGGTCCATACTTGACGAAGACCAACTTCCCGGGGGAGCATTCTTGTTAATGTCATCCCTTTCCGTATTAGCCTGTTGCCTCACCTGGTCGGCACTCGTTATGGGAAACAGTTTGTTTGCCCAGAATACCGATGTGTTAGGAATAACCACCGCCGAAAACAGCCAGAAACAAAGCGAAATTAAAAGACTGACATTCGAATAACGGGTAATAGCGCTGGAAAGCAACCCGAATGAAGTAAACAGCGTAATAAATAACAGCGTTACTACAATGAACCCCACAATCTCAAGAAAGAAACTTGCATTCAGCATTACCTTGCCCGAAACAGCCAGAATAACCAGACTTACCAGCATACCAAACACCGCCATCCCCGATACAACAGTTACAATGCTGCACAACTTACTCATCAGGAAAGTTCGCCTCGGCACCGGATTAGAGAATACCAGCGCCAGAGTACGGTCTTCCTTTTCGCCCGAAATAGCATCGAACGAAAACAGCAGAGTAACGAAACTCAGGAACATGGAAACAATAAATGCCCACGTCAGGCTGTCCGACCGTTTAATTAGCGGGTTGATGCTGTTGTGGCGTATTTCAAAGCCGAATACATTGTAAGCACTGTACGAAAACTGGTTGGGCAATACACTTTCTTTGCAATCGGCAACTACACCATTATCGCGCGGTGAAGTAACATAATGGTATCGGTTAGTAGCTACACGAGATACATTTTCTGCCAGTTGGGTCAGTTCGGATTGCTGGATGCTTTTGTATTGGGCATAGTTTTTATCAAGCTCGGCAAAGGACGAGATAAAAGATATCGAACCTATTATAAATACCAGGATAACGATGATAAACGAAATCCGGAAGCGCAGACTGAAAAGGTAGTTCTGCAATTCTTTTATATATAGTATCTTGAACATATTTACTTGTTTTTTATAGTTACCGGACATCATATTTCATAAATCGTGCAATGTTACCGATAAGTAGAACCACACATATCATCAACAGGGCGGTAAGCCGACCCAGCGCAGCCTGGAACGTTTCCATGCTCGAACTCATCTTATACACATAACGGGGAACATTGTCGGTATTAAGTCTCTCGTAATCCTCCCATGGGTTCCAATTATCGGGATACCAACGGCCGCCAGTGCCGGCTTCCCATGCGTCCATCTCTGCTTTGGGAATATAATCCTCCTCGGGTTGCATGGTGAAGTAGCGGAAAGAGCTAAACAAATTATTGTCGGTAAAGAAGTTAATCATGGTTTTCCGGTATTCCCGTTGTGTATCCATATACTTATGGAAAGCATCGGCATCGGTACGGCAAAGTGCATCGGCAGCCTGTCCGAAGAGTTCGGAAGGGGATAGCCACGAGATGTATTGCTGTATCTTTTGTTGCCGGATGAGTTTATCCAGGTAATCTTTCTGTACCGGCCATAGCTTATCGGCCATGTCGATGCGGTAAGGTTCTGCCCAGATTGTTGTTGCCTGCCGAACTTTGGCTACTTCGAGGTGTCCACCTGATATATTTACAAATCCATCGTCTCCATTGTTGTGATTCCAGTGACTCAGATAAGGTAATCCGTATTTATGGGTTTCTTTGTCCATATACTCATAATATTTCGACCAATAATCACCTCGGGATTCGTTGATTACGGCCTGCACATTATCGTACAATGGTGTGCGCGAGATGGCTTGCGATAAATAGGTCGACATATTGGGCACGATAAACAGAAAGCCTATCCAGCAAAGCAGGCACAGGATAATGGATGATGATGACTGCGAAGTGAGCGAGGATATAAACATACCCAGCAGAATAAATACCAGCATATATATGATGGAAGTAAAGAATAGCAATCCGATACCCACCCAATCTGATGTTGCCAATGATATATTGGGATTGAACATGATAATAAGGCAGGCCAGCAGATAACAGAAAATAAGTATAGGCAGCAGCGTTAACAGTAATCCGCATAATTTCCCGAAGAGGAAGGATATACGGCTTACGGAGTTAGTCATTACCAGTTTCATAGTGCCCTCTTCACGTTCGCGGGTGATGGAGTCATACGAAAACACCAGCGCCAGTAACGATATAACAATGGCTATTACCGTTGTGAAATCCAGTGAAAAGAAAGCATTCAATAACGGATTATCGCGTGAGGAGGTATGCCCCGATGGGAAAAGTGGTATTTCCTGAAGGCTTACCTGGGTTCTTTTTCCTAAATTCGAAGTAATGCCTTTACTGAAAATGCTCAATACTTCGGGTTCCTTTATTACTGTAGGCCGCAGTTGAGAATATACCCAGAGGTTTTTCAACCGGGCGTTTTCAGCCTCCTGGTCAATTTTGTATATGCGCATCTGGTTCTCGAATTCGTCCACGCTTACAATCATGGTAAAGGGTATGATTACCAGGCAAAGGATAAACCCGATGATGAACCGCACAGACAGCAGGTTCAACAGGAAATCTTTTTTGGCTATTAATCCTATCATAATATGGCCTCCTGCATATAGTCCAGATAAATCTTTTCGAGGTCGTCTTGCAGGAACTCGTTGCGGGTACGAAGCATCACAAGCCGTCCTTCCTTCATTATGCCTACCCTGTCGGCTACGGTTTTGGCACGGAATAAGTCGTGGGTACACATCAGGATAGATTTGCCGCTGTTGCGCAGGTTGATAAGTATCTGCATCAGTTCGGCGGCGCTTTTCGGGTCGAGGCCGGTAGTGGGTTCGTCCATTACGATGTTGTTGGCGTCTTTAATAATGGCGATGGCAAGGCCAACTTTCTGCCGCATACCTTTGGAAAAGGTTTTGAGTTTGCGCTCGAAAGCATCTTCCTGTAGTCCTACCCGGCGCATGACGTTATAATATTCTTCCTTGCTCATATTGGTTTTACCACCCAGGTTGGCGAAGAAGTCGAGGTTCTGACGTGCGGTAAAGTTACCGTATAGCATTACGTTTTCCGAAACGAAGGCTACGTTCTTTTTGGTTTCGAGGGGTTGCTCCATCACATCAATACCGTCGACTATGGCTTTGCCCGAAGTGGGTTCAATGAAATTGAGCAACAGGTTGATGGTGGTGGTTTTACCGGCTCCGTTGGCGCCCAACAGGAAGAATATCTCTCCCGGGTGTATTTCGAGGTTGAGGGCATCAAGGGCCAGATGGCCGTCTTCGTAACGTTTGGTTAAATCAATGGCTTGTAACATAGTGTTTTTATTTAAGTTTCAAATTTAATCATTTATACTCTTAAGTAGGATGTTTATAATTAATTCATATTATGTTTATGGCATCGTGACCCCTGTATTTATCGTACGGATACCCCGCAGGGGTATTATTATGCATAACCGTATGCAAGGCCGCAGGCCGTAGCTTACGGGTGGCAAGGTGGGGTTGCTAAAGCCCTGCAAGGGCGACATTATGATGCTCTCACCCCTGCGGGGTTGCGGCAAGGTGCCGCTGCCAAATCCGTAAGCTGCGCTTCGCTTGCATACGGTTATGCATAATCTTACCCCTGCGGGGTATGCTTTTTTTGCCTCACTCTTCATCTCATTTCCTGCTCAATTTCATCCCGAACCATACAACTCCGCCGATAAATGCTACGAGTAACAGAATAAGTAAAATAGTTCCGAATATCGACGTTCCGGCATTAACCTGTATCCGAACGGTTTTATCTTCCGTATCCACTTTCCGGTTATCGGCCATGGCTTCGGTTTTGATTTTTACTTCCTGGGCACCTACGCCGCCTTCTTTTGGAGGGATGATGGTTATTTTCACCTGTTGTTCCTTTTCGGGTTCGAGGCTCTTGATGATATCCGGCTCGATAATCGTTTCCCAGCCCAACGGTTTTTCGGTGGTTACCTTTATGTTATCCAACCGGCGGCTGCCACCGTTCCTGACGGTTATATCCATCTCGACATTATCGCCGGATGTGGTTTCATGGTACAGGTTATTGGCTCGAACTTCAATTTTGCCGCGGCCGCGCGGGATTATTTCCAGTTGTTCGCTTCCTGCTATTTCGCCTGTCGATGCGGTTATGGCATCTACCTGGAATTTGATAGGCTGGTCGATGATGATTTCTTCGTCGTTCCTGTCGGGCAGATAGATTTGTAAGGACAGTTTTTTCACGTTGACTCCCTGGGCAAAGCGGATTTGGGTTACTTTGCTTCCCGCATCTGCGAAATCGTATGTAATCTGGCGCGGCAGGTTTTTTACTTCGAGGCGGTACACATCGTCCGAGGTCGAGAAACGCTCCAGCGACAAATCGTAGGTGCTGCGGCTGTTCAACTCGGCTTCCTGGCTGAATTGCATGGACGTAATATCAATCACGCTCATGCTGGCATCCTTTTTCAGGTAGATGTTCTTTTCGTCTTTGCGGTTGTTGTAGTTCAGGGCTACGGTGAGGCTTTCGGCATCTTTGAGTAATTCGAAATCGGCGGTAGCCAGTTTGCCGAGTTCGATGAACGGAACGCGGTATTCATACGGGGTTCCGATGATTGTTTTGCTTTCGTTGTCGACGAGGGATACGTAGATGTTGTATATTTTGCCGGAACGCATTTCGGGGGTGAATACGTCGAAATGGTCTTCGAACTGGTTCAGGTATTCTTCGTTTCCTTCGAGGGCGCTTTTGAGGGTTATCTTTACCTTGCGGCTTCCGGTTTTGTCCTGATATTTAACGGCACGTTCAACGGTAATGTAGCTTTGCTGTGAAATGAGTTTCAGGATAAGTTTCTGATAATCAACTTCCCGGCTTAACGACTCGTTTTTGGAACGGTTAAAGTCGTTGGGCGAAATGGCTTTCTCGTTGTAAAGTTTGGTGTCGTTATCAAACTTCTGTTTGGCAACTTCGTAATCTGCCCGGGCCTTTTTCAGGTCGAGTAGTAGGGCCGCCTCGGTGTCTCCCTGGGCAGATGCGAAGGTTGTTGCCAGGAGGAAGGGAATGAGAATGTAGTAAAATGGTTTCATATTTTTATTTTAAATAAGGTAATTATATATGTACAACTTATTGATTTTGAGGGTTTTGATCCGCATGGTGTAGGGGCGGGTCTTGTGTCCGCCCCATGAAAATGGTTTGCAATACATACATCTTCCAGAATACCATGCGGTATGTGGGGCGGACACAAGACCCGCCCCTACACCGTGCGGGTCAA
>DAMCMT010000126.1:0-8699 GCA_032108265.1 Bacteroides sp. | reverse complement strand
TGGATGAAAAGCAACTTATTTTGTTCTAAATTTTATATCGAACTCACGTTAAATTTAAATATTGAATACTTATTCCATAGAAATAATTTCATCATCTAAACGGCCATAAGTAATACCTCTTTCCAAATCATTAATTGTTAAATCTTTCTTTTGTTTATAACGTTTTGAATAACGTCTGTATAGCATATAAAAATAAATTCGCTCTTGAGAGAAATATTTCGAAAAATCCAGATTTGTTATATCTACATTAAATAAATCACTGTATTCAATTAAAAGATACTCTGCATCTTCACCATATATAAATAAATCTTCTTCTAGCCTTGTGGCTCCATTTATTTCTTTTTCTTCTAAATGTAGATATTTATTAGCAAAGTCAATAATTTTTTTTTCCATATTTATCAATCTAATAAAACAGATTTAAACTTTTTCTTATTCTCAATATAAGTAGAGATGGGACCATATTCATATCCAAGTTTAAATGAGTCATATATTGTTAAACCTATACCTAATGGTCCTAGAAATTTTCCTCCCAATCTTCCTAATTGTCCTCCCAATGAGCCTGCTTTAGGCAAATAATTTATGGATTTCTGAGGAAGATTTCTTCTAAGAACTAATGATAAAATTGAAGTATTTTTGGATGCCCCCATAACCACTCTACTTTTATTCCATAATAGCTTTGCAAACTTAGAGTTTTTAGGAACAAAATCACCTGAAATTCCCCATAAAGCGGGTCCTCTTAATAAATTTGCATTGATGCTATTATCTTTATTACTTGAATTAATATCTTCTAGGAAGTTCATTATATCATCCCATGATTTCGACACTCCTACAATATCCCACTCAGGATCGACACTATTTACATAACTAGCATAAAACATGCCTGTTTCATCATTAAAGGATAAATTATAACCGATATTATTTTCAACATAAGATATAAATTCTTCATCCCCCATATGATCCCAATTATCAAACTCAAAAGATAGTAAAGTATTATTTGAACCCGATGAAATCAATGACTCCCAAAATTTCCGAATTTCATCTGGATCATTTGTACTCCAATAATCTTTTCCAAGGGGATCAATATTTAAGATGGGATTATTTCCCACATAATTATATGGACTCATTGAATAATATTTCTCTGCCAACGGGTCTACACTTGTAAACCGCCCCAATCCCGGGTCCAACTGTCTGGCAGAGAAATCATACAAATTCAATCCCAGTGACTTATCATACTCTTTTTTACCAAACTTATACGGTTGCTTGCCTTGTTCATCATTACTTATCTCCGCCGTGGGCAAACCGAACGGATAGTAAACATTCTGCTGAACTATTTCCCCGGAGGCATCAGCTACTGCCCGAACATTACCTAAATGGTCATTAAAATAGAAATAAAACTCTCCATCTTCCCAATAGCCACCATCAAACAATACTCTCTTCAACTCATCATTTTCATAAACAAAGTCGCCTACATAATCACGGGTAAGGTTTCCTTGTTTGACCTGGAGTTTCCGACCGTCAGAAGTATACATATAATAAATAGTGCTTCCGTCGATGGTTAACTCTGTGGGCAAATTTAACGAATTATACGAGAGTTGGGTAATCTTTTTACCTGAATCTTTAATCATTGCACCATTTTCATTGTATTGATAAGTGGATGATGTTTTTAGGTCGTTGGACTCAGCCAGTTCGAAATCGGGAACGTATTCAGTTAAGTTTATTAGCTGGTTACCTTGATATATCATTTCCAGATTATCCACAACATCATAGTCAGTCGGAGTTTTTCCATAACGAATCAGTTTTTTGATATTGCCGTGTTTATCGTACATATAGTTTGTACCATACTTCTCGGTATAAATGGCCCCTGTATAATCGGCTGATAAAAGGCGCGACAGTCCATCATACTTATAGCCATAACTCCGGTTTTCAACGCCTGCTCCCCAACTCATGGATGAAACATTTCCGTTGTCAGTATACTCCAGACGACTGCTAAAGTGTTTTCCGCTGATACGGGTTAACCACGAACGTAAATTATAAGCATATTCGTTGGTTAATCCGGGGTTTCCATTGCGCTTAACATTTTGTATTCGCCCCAGTTCATCGTATTCATTAACGGCCAGGGTGATGGTTGAATTATTGAGGGTATAATCTACCTGTACGAGCCTGTTACCGTGGTCGTATTTATACCGGTAGGTCTGGATTTGTTTACCATGACCAAGGGGGCTGGTAGTATGGGTATGTTCTACGGTTTCGGGGTTATTGCTAAATGTATAGGTAGTACTGATTATATCTAAACCGCCAAGATGGTTTCCGGATACGGTTTTAACCAGATTGCCTTTGGCATCGTAATACATGCTGCTGCATAGCCTTACTTCATTATCATCCTGTACGTATACAATATTGCCCGTAAGGAACCCTTGGGAATTATAAAATGTAAGATGTAAATCATCAGCCGGGGTAAAACCGCTTACACGACTAAGGAAATCGTAATTGTCGTAATAATTGACTACTGCAATACTAGTGGGCGCGATGCCTATATTGCAGGTATATGCAGTACCCAGAATTCCGGAGGCATAATTATTGAATGTTGACTTTACAGTTAGTTCTTCGACTTGCGGTTTTCCTTCATCGGCACAAAATCCCTGTATCGTTAAACGTCCAAAAGCATCGTAAAGGTAAAATGTGCATTCGGGGGTATCTTTTGCACGTTGCTCTCCATCCTGACTGAAAATTAGGCGATCGGCATTATCGTATTGGTAAACAATAGGTTCGCAACCGGGAAGTTTTTTTTCAATTATACGGTTCATATCATCGTATTTATACAGATATGCATATTGTTGTAGGATAGGGCTATTGGTTTCATCCCAGCTTCCACCGTTGAGGGCATCACTGGCTAAAGGAGGAAGCACTGCACGGAGATTATTATACACATCATAGATGTAATATGTATCATAAGGTTCGCCGCTTTCCATCTGACGGCTAAGTATTACCTGACCGAACTTATCCTGAAATTCAAAGGAGATATTTCCTTGTTCGTCGGTTGTTTTGGTAACCGTTAAATCGCCGGGAGAATAAGTTTCGCCTTGGCTATGGATACCGCTAATAAGGATTGAATCGCCTGAAATGAGCTGTCCCTTTCTGGATACTCCATCTTTTTCGACCGTTGTAGTAAGGACTCTTGGTTCAGAGCTTGTACTGACAATGCTGATGTTAATTTCACTTGGTTCATTGGTCGTGTAATATCGCTTACAAGATAGAAGCCCTGTTCGTTCATTGACGAAATACTCTATCCGGACAGATTTAGAGCCTCTATGCCAGTTAGCTCCCGGTCCTGTCTGGGCAATTATACGGTTCAAAGGAGAAGATTCATATACAGGCAGTGAATAGGCGTTAGCATCCTTATATGTTTTATTGGACAGGTTGTGAAATTCACCGATAGATATAAATGATCCGTCATTCGTGCTTTCGGCAACTACCGGCAACCAGCTTTCTTTTTTCTTTCCCGAAGCATCGTATTGCTGGAATGAAGCCAAATCGGCACCACTGAATGTTATTTGTTTTTGTACAGATTGTATAGAACGTCCTAACCCATCCAGATAATCAATTTGATGAATGGCTTCGGTTTTGCCTTTGCCAAGATAAGTTTTTGTATATACATAGTTTTGATTTCTGCTTTGCGAATAAACTATGTTTGCCAGAATAAATATATTTATTAATAGTAATATTGTTCTTTTCATAGTATGTTGTTTTATATTGTCACTCTTTTTTATAGGAATAATCGTATTCATTGATTATTTCCTCCGCATCCAAATCATGATAATAGCTTTGTTTCAACCGGCCTAACGGGTCGTAATCGTAGTTTATTATCAAGTTATTGGGTCCCTGAATCTTATTTATACCCACACCGGGGTGAAATGTATAGGTTGTAACGTGCGACTCCGGAAGTTGGTAGCGCATCCGGTTAACCTTAAACATATCTGGTGTATTGGTTTCTAATAAGTCATCAACATCCAAACCAATAGCGGCAGCTTGTGTTTTGAACTGTTCAAAAGTCTCACTCCAATTACTAATCTCGGCTACCGGGTAACGTCCGTTATAGCTCCACAATATCAGATTGGACTGGGCATTGGTTTTAAATTGAATCAGATTGCCATACTTGTTGTAGTTCATTTCTATGGTTCGGCTTTTGTTTCTTCCATAATATATCCTTGTACTGGTATTACAGAATAACCGCTCTCCAAATTGACTATAATTATTAACGGTTTCTTTCAAGAATGTACTTCCTTCATATTCTGTTTGAACTATGATGGGTGAGCAAACATTTGCTTCTCGCATAGCGGTAGCAACCTCCCGGTTTAAATAATCAGATGAATTCATTGCTCTTTTATAAATAACGGTATGCGGCTCTCCTCCATTTCTGGATTTTTCGATAGACCATATATAATTATTAAAGTCGTAAGTATACCATGTGTCAGTTACTATACCTGATGAAGAATTCTCGTAAACAGTCTCAGTCTCGAAAACTTTTCGGAATGTACCTGTATAAATTTTGCTTGTGGTTCCTTCATCATAACTTACAGCTGTTTCGGGGCAGATATTGAAATATCTGGCTTTCATTGTACGTATATATTCTGTATTTGATTCCTCGTATTCTATTCGGGTCTGTTTTTTCATTCTTTTCTGTTCGTCATAATCTTCACGAAGAATTAAGTGTCCACGTTTAAAAGCCTTTGAACAATAAGGTTCGTATGCTGTACGTGATTGTTGTATGGACGCAACCGGTGCCTCATCCAGATACCCATTATCAAAATTGCTAAACAGATACCGGGTATAACCGCTGTCTTTTACTCTTTCTATAACTTCTGTATATCCTATATGATTACCAGGTGTATTTTCACAACCCGGCAAAACCGATTGTGAGCTGAATAGGCTCATCTGTCGGCGAACATCTTTATCGTTAAACGCATACACGGTATAATCCGTAAAATAATACTGGATTTGTCCACCTAATACACCACTAGAGGTTCCAGACTGATTATCATTCAGGTAGTTTGTAACATAGAAATATTCTTTTTGAATTTCTTCGTCTGATTCTAATCCGGTGGAACTATTAATTATCTTTTGAATACGCAAACCGCCTGCATATTTATCCGAGAAATTATCGTATCCTTCCCATCTCTTTTGTTTAAGTTGTTTGCTATATGTATGGGGCTCAAACACAAACCGGGTATATCCACCTGTAGGATAGGTTATTTTACTGATAGTGCCATATTGCATTGTATTAATATCAGGCTCACGATGGGAATAATAAGCCGTATAATTATAAATATCTGCAAATTTGTTGTTATAAAATCCCCAATGGTCTGTCTTATTAGATAAATAATCTGGTAACAAATCCATATTATTATAGTCGAATTTATATTCTTTGCCTTTCTCCGTACCTCCATATTCTGTAAGACTATTCAATGTAAGTCTTTGTTTTCCGGAAGAACTGTAATTAAAGGTAAATCTCCGGAGTGTTTTTCCAGTCGGTACATCCTTAATTTGCAAATTATCCAATTTATACCATTGCAGATTTTCCAAACAGTCAGGAAAATTTCTAACATAACCTGTATCTTCACCATCCTTAAAACGTAAGAATGGACAATAATTCACATCAAAATGCCAATATATATCATTTCTGTATCTGAGTTCGATACTTTTGCTTCGGTTAAAATCAATTTCTGTATTAGGGAAACTTATTTTATTAAGATATACCGGCGCGACTAATTTACCATTGACACTGGCCGAAAGAGATGTTGTACTCCACGAATCGCATTCTGGTTTAAGAAATCCACCCGAACTAATCGTTCGTGAACCCAGGTTATGAACAACCGAGTAGAACATTTGGTTAATAAATCCACCACGCTCATATTCGAAGTTCACTGTTCTATCGTTAGGGTAAATTATTTTAGAAAGATACCATGAGGTAGCTATCCACTCATCTCTAAACTGATTGGAAAAACTTATGGAGTATTCTATATTATTGGTATTACAACCAAAAACATATTGGGTACCATCATCAGTAATTAAGGTAAATCCGCCAAATGATTTAGCATATCTGTCACCTTGAAAATAAGTATATTGTGTACTAAATGGAGGAGCCAGAAAAGTATCATCAAGTTTTACAACTATCGGTTTTGTACATTGTACTTTCCATTCACCCTTATGGTCAAGATAAAATTTACCATTACAGCCCGGAAAATTAAAACGAAACTCATCAGGTTCAGTATCTTTAAGCATAAACTCTGTGTTTTGAGCTACTTTTCGTAGATATTTTCTGTCGTCCCAAGTCGTGGTATTTAATACTTCATGGTTGAAATAAAAACCGGCATTTTTACCATCATAAAACATTGAATTATTATAATCATCGGGCATATCTTTCACAATGCGAGAAATGACACCTGTCGCATTCAGGTTCCAACCCAACCCTGTCCATCCGGGATGTTGGTCAGGACGTACTCCTGAAGCATGATAACTTAAAGATAAGGGCAAACTTATATCACCATCCACAACTTCATATAGTGGAATCTCGATAGATGGTGTACCAGTAAAAAGTGAAACAGGTATTTCACCATACAATCCTAAAGCAGCAGCATTTGGTGTCTGTACTACTTTAGGCATCTCAGGGATTTGTGCATGTAATAATGCATGCATTCCCATAAGTAAAAATATTAATGTAAGAGTTATTCTTTTCATTTTGAAATATTTGTTTATTAGTAATATTTAAATTATTCTGCCGGATATGTTATTAATCAGCCGGCAGAATAATGGCTATTATTACAGCGTCATCGCGCTACCGCCCAACGCCCCTGCAATAGCACTACACACTGCAATAATTGCTTTCAGGATTATATCCCATGTTTTTTTACTTGTTTTCATGATTAAGTTTTGTGTTTGTTAGTTTATAAGTTTCTTGTTTGTTAAGTCTTTGATGTTTTTATGTTCATTAATCGTAAAGCAGGCATCAGATACGTGCCCGCCGAATTGCGAAAATTCTATTGTATCCTTCCTTTGGCTACCGCTATCCACGGTAAACTGTAGGTGCAACCCATACAGGCAAAGAAGGTGTAAGCATGTCAAAGAAGAGTGGTGAGTTTCGAGTGATGAGTTCTGAGTTTCGATGCCGCATGGTACTCAAAACTCATTACTCACTACTCATAACTTTTTAAGCGTTCGGATCCGGAGTGAAACCGCCATCATCGCCGCCGTCACCGTTGCCAGTGTTACTGCCGGTATTGCCCGAAGTATCGCTTTTAATATAAAACTTCACGTTGTTTTCACCTCCACGGGTGGTGGCAGTCGTGTCGTTCACCATACGCATGGTGCTATCGGCACGGAAACGGATGTTTACTTTGCGGATGTTGCGTACGGTACAATCCTCGGGGTCGGCGGTGCCGGTGCAGTTGAAGCTGAGGTAGAAGGTACCCAGGCCGTCCCACTTTACTTTATCACCGGTTTTGAGGGTGGATTTGGCCAGACGGGTGGCCGACTGGAGGACGTGTACTACGTCTTCGCGGCTCATGCTGCCGATTAATTCGATATCCTGGGCAAAATCTTCCAGGGTTTTGGTGCGACTGTAGCCGGGTTCGAAACGTAGGTAAGTGTACTGTTCGGACTGCGGGTCGCTAACGATACGGTTGCGCTGGTAGCGCACTAATGGAATGTTCATAATTTGTTGTGTTTTGTTTGTGTTTGTTTTAAATAAATGTTTGTTCTCATAGTGTGGCAGGGGATTGTTTATATCCTGCCTGTAAGCTTACGATACAAAGATAGGGAGTATAAAATTGGCAAAATGGCCGAAAAACCCGAAACGTTCCGAAACGGTTTGAAAGTAAAAAAATAGTTGTATTTTAACAGATAATAACTGTTTAATCTCTACCAATAAGGCATTTTTGTTTCGGGCAGGCCGAGATATTGGTAAATGAGCTGGACTTGCTGGGGAGTATAAACCCGGGTACGGTAGGTTACTCCCAGGGCTTCGAGTTCCCGCCGCAGGGTGGTGTGGTTGCGGAGCCAGGTATTAAACTTCCGGCGAGCGAGGGTTTCGGATGCATAGGGCATATACTGGCTGGCAAGTTCAGCACGGGTACAACTGGGGCCAGAGTAAGAGGTGGCATTTAAATTGTTATCTGAGGGATGGTGTACGTTTTTGGATTCCATAATGTTTCTTTTTTTGATGGGTAAATTTGATAGTATCAAAAGAATGGTTTGATAGTACCAAACGGATGGTTTGACAGTATCAAACGAGTGGTTTGATAGTATCATATTTCCGGTTATTTAATGTTTTTAAGCTAAATCTTCATCATCCAGGCCGCTTTTCATCCGGCTGATTTGTTCGTCCAGATCGATAAGGGGGAAGTTGAGGCGTATATATTCTTCCATCCGGTCGGCCCGGGGTTGGAGTATCCGATAATCTCTGGCGAGTTCTTCGTATTCTCTCAGAGTATATAGGCTGGGACGGGAAAGGGCGACCATAAGATTGTCAAGACGGGCATAGATTTCGCGGAATGCCTGGAACACGTTTTCGCGTTCGTTGAGTTGTGAAAGGAAAGGGTTGTTATTTGGGTTCATAATATTGGGGTTTTAAAGGGTTGGTAATTGTTATTTTTCTGTTTTGAGGGTTATTAACCGCAGAGTTACGCAGAGTTGCGCGGAGTTTT
>DAMCMT010000125.1:3488-9172 GCA_032108265.1 Bacteroides sp. | reverse complement strand
ATGCCGCTGGCCCATTGCTTGTAAATCTCGGCATGGTCGCTCGAGTACATACGGGGGAACAGCATATTCTGTGCATACACCCGTTCGTACTGGTTGCCGGTTTGTATATATTGGTCTTTCTCGCCCGGTGTTTCTTTTGGCTTTTGTTTGTAATAGGCTTTACCTTTTTTATAGTCGTACATATAGCCACCTTCTACCTCTTTTATGGCCGGTTCGGACAGGAACGACTGGCCGTAAAACAAGGGCCGTTGTCCGTACTGCGTGCGCGAGATGAAAAAGTCGAGCGTAAAAATATCTTCGGGAGAGTTTTGATCCATGGGTGTATTGGCTGCCGAACGAATCATAATCAGCGCGTAGGACGAGTATCCTACCACTATCATCATCAGGCATAATAGTGCAGTATGGATAAACCGGGGTGTAGGTTTGCGTACAACAGGAATTCTTCTGGAAAACAAGTAAAAGGCCGCTGCACTCAGAACTATAATACCGGATACGATGCTCGTTGTACCATAGTCGTAGAATGGGATACCCAGCAATGCGATAACCACTAAGAACATAAACCGGCTTAGTGCCGACCCGGGATTTTTACGGGTGATATAAACTCCCCCGACCAGCGCTCCGGCCAGCAGAATAAGATAGGTTGTCAGTCCGCTATGGAAAGGTAATGTCAACTTGTTAACGAAGAATAACTCGAACCAGCCACCCACTTTAGGAATGCTGGGAACAATACCGTATAGTATAATAACAATCAGTATTGCCGATACGATAAGTGCAAGGAGTGTACCTTTGAGTGTGGCTTCCGGGTGTTTTTTATAGTAATAAACCAATACGATAGCGGGTAGGCAAAGAAGGTTGAGCAGGTGTACCCCGATGCTGAGTCCGGTAAGTTAGGCTATGAGTATCAGCCAACGGTCGGCGAATACGGTGTCGGCTTCGTCTTCCCATTTCAGTATCAGCCAAAAAAACAATGCGGTGAATAACGACGAGTAGGCGTACACTTCACCCTCGACGGCAGTGAGCATAAAGAAAGGTGCACCGGGCGGGTGACCGACTTCCAGTTTGTAGGCCGATACGATAAATTCGCCGCAATCCCAAAAGCTGGCGGTTGGTTCTACGGTGAGGCAATATACGGTAGCGGCTATGCAGAATACAATAAATCCGGTGAGGTTATTAATTCGGGTATAGGTAAAGGATTTCATTTTCAGTTTTGTTTCTGTTTATCTGGCGAAAATAAAGGAAACAGGGCGGAAAAGGGTAAAAAAGAGGCGGACAAATTCGGACAGGAGGATGGTGGAGTAGAAGGTAAATGGTTGGTATTCAGATGATTTGTATTGACGGAGAGCGGCTGGTAAGACAAATTGAGAAAAGGAACGGCAGTATTTTTAAATTATCTGAACCCATAGTATAGTAAGTTTGTATAGATATGCAAATATAAATCTTTTGAGTAACTTTGCATATTAAATAAAACAGAATTTAAATGAAAATAGGAGATAAAGTACGCTTCCTCAACGAAGTAGGTGGAGGAATCGTAAAAGGATTTAAAGGTAAGGATGTGGTTTTGGTTGAGAATGAAGATGGGTTCGACATCCCCATGCTTCTAAGGGAATGCGTGGTAGTTGAAACGGATGATTATAACATAAAGCGAAAAGCCCCACCTGCACCAGTGAAGGCAGAGGAACCCGCAAAACCAGTGAAGCCGCAAGTTTCGTCGTGGGCTACGGAGATTAAAGGTAATGATATTTTGAACGTTTACCTGGCCTTCGTACCCGAAGACATTAAAGCCATTACCAGCACTCCGTTCGAGGCATACCTGATTAATGATAGTAATTACTACCTGTATTATACTTATATGAACGCCGAAGGTGCCGCATGGAATGTACGTTCGCATGGATTGGCCGAACCGAATACCAAAGTATTCCTGGAAGATTTCGATAAAACTATTCTGAATGAACTGGAACGAGTCGCTATTCAGTTAATTGCCTTCAAAGACGGAAAAACATTTATCAAAAAGCCGGCAGTAGATGTGGAACTACGCATTGATACAGTAAAGTTTTATAAATTGCATACATTCCGCGAATCGGATTTCTTCGAAGAACCTACCTTAATATACGATGTGATTACGAACGACCGTACTGTTCGCCAGGTATATGTTTCGGCCGAAGAGGTACAGGAAGCCTTACTGGAAAAGAAGAAAGTAGATGCTCCGAGGCCGCAGCCGATAACGAAGCGTGGTGGAACAAACGGAATTGTAGAAGTAGATCTTCACATCAACGAACTACTGGACGATACTACGGGAATGACGAATGCGGAAATGCTCAACTACCAATTGGATAAATTCCGTGAGACACTCGATAAATACAAAGGCAGACGCGAGCAGAAGATTGTTTTTATTCATGGTAAAGGCGATGGAGTTCTTCGTAAAGCCATTCAGGACGAGCTGAAGCGTAAGTATGGTAATTATAAATATCAGGATGCTTCATTCCAGGAATATGGATTCGGGGCTACCATGGTAACGATTAAATAAAAAATAAGGGTGCAACGATATAAACGCTGCACCCTTTACCTTTACTAATCAATCACGAATTGTCTTAATTTACCTATTGAAAACATAGTGGGAGTCTTATCGACTCTCTCTCTCTTTACAAATACAAATATAGTATTCCGTTCTATAGCATAAAAGCAAGACTGGTGACTATTTGGTTCTTATAAAGATTTTTTTGATTTATGTCAATAGTTTCATTTTGAACTAAGTACAACGAGATGCAATTCCTTACTAATTTCTTCTACTAACTCTTTGGTAGCCTGGGATAAACTTTCGGCCATAATTTTCAGGCAGGAGCTGTTCAGGAAATAAGTATCCATTGAACCTTTACGCGTAAACTGGTATGAGCGTTTTAAGTGGTGTTCTTTTTCGCTTAGTATTTTTTCGTTCTTTCGCAGGATGGCTTTTACCGAAAGTTCCGTAACAGCAGGGTGCGCTTTGTTTTTATTAATGACGGCATAGGGTGGTAGAATCCAGTCGTCTACCTCTTCGTGTCCTAAAAGCATATCCAGGTAACCCGTAAATATAGAATGATTACGTACCGTCATTTTAGCTTTGGTAATATTCTTCGTGATTTTGATATCAAGTATATAAGTACTATCACAGGCAATACTGTCGGCATTGTCGATAAGGTTGAAACAAGTACTGGTATTACATTCCGTAAGAAGAGCATCCGTCAGGAACTCCCGGTAATTCATGCTCAGGGAACGTTCGCCCAAGCGTGCTTCGAACCGGTGGAATTCGTAGTTATATAATAACAGGGGTACCAGTGCCCAGCCTTTCTTCTTCACCGAGGTATAATAATCCATGTTGGAATAATCGATGAAATTGAGATATACATCCTCCTTTATTTCTCCGGTATAGGCGGGTGCTGTGGTGATATAATATAAGTCGGCACTATTATCCAGTATATCTTTCTGCATAGTCTTACTACTCAGGCATGAGGTTAGTGCTGGTATACACAGAAAGCTGATGGTTATTGATAATAAGTATTTGCTCATTCCGTTAAACATCTTATTTATTTGCTTTATTTCATGTAAATAAACTGATGATCTTTCGTTATAGTTATTTTATCACTTGAGGTTTGCGAACAGAATCCTACAAAGCCGGTGCCTCCGTTCACGTTGGTGGGCACGGATATAGGGTCGTACAAAATATCATCGTAATAATCCGAACCCAGAGAGTTTAGCGAATTCATATAATAATACTGTGATTCGGTAATGCCTTGAAGATGTACTGTAGTGTAAATATCCATGGATTCGGGTATAAAGTATTCCCATACGGGGTCGTAACCCGGATAATCCCAATAATACGAATTTGGTGTGATATAAGAAGTTGATACCGTCATTGAATACTCAGAGTCGGCAAAGCGGCTATCCCGGAATATTCCATAATCATTTCTTATCCGTTCAACAAAGCCGGTTTCGAGTTCTTCCGAACTTATCGGTTGCCCGTCGGTAAGTACTACATCGTCCCAGGGCCAGATGTTATTGCTGATGCTGGTTATCACAGTATCTTTTAATGCGCTTATTGTACCGCTAACCTCAAATCTGTTTTCGATAAGAACCCGGTAATAATTCTTCTCGTTCGGTAAGTCACGGATACCGATTTTAAATTTCATCTGCGCAAAAGAACTGTAATAAAAACTTTCGTCCTTGAATGCAGTGGTCATTGTATCTATCGAAGTTAGAATGGGTCGTTTAGGTACTACCTCTTCGGCCCAGGCATGATATTTATTGTTTCCGGCATGAGCGTCGATGCGAACTACATCGCCAGGTTCGAATTTTGTTTTTACAACATAGCGAAAGACGTCATTGTCATTCGGCGATTTTTCCGGTAAACAGGTTTCCTTTAGTTCGCCGTTAACGGTAACCTCGACTGTGCCGTCGGTAACTTTTCCCAATTTTGTTTTACCGGTGTAATATAAGAAAACATAATTGTTTTCCTGGTCAATGTTTATCAGTGAGTTCACTATTAACTTCGGTGCAACATATTCGTCTTTATATCGTATTTCATTCTCGCATGCTGCAAACATGAACAGTGATAGGGCGGCTATAATAATATATTTCTTCATATACTTAAAATCTATATGTATAGGTTACGGATGGAATAAGAGGCAACAACGTAAACTTCTTAAGCCGTGGTACTTCCTCAAATGTTTCTTCATCAAATTTAATCTCGCGTTGTGTAAATGTGGGGTTCATTGCATTATAAGCATTGTAAATGCTAAAGTTCCATGTACGTACTCCATGTTTTTTCTTTTTATGCAGGTTGATTCCGATATTCAGCCGATGGCTGGGAGGCAGGCGATAGTTGTTGCGGTGTTCCACATAATCTACCGGCTTAGTCTTTTCGGGGTCGACAATTACGGATGTCACTTCCCGCGGTATGGTTGCTGCTGCTCCGGATGCAAAGAACCATGTGGCACCTATATCTACCCGGTCGCTGAATTTATGGTTCACTACCAGATTAATGGTATGACGACGGTCGTACTTGAACGGGAAGCGCTGACCGTTACTGATTCCTCCTTTTTGGAATTTCCGGTCGCTCTTTGCCAGGGTGTAAGATAACCAGCCTGTTGTTTTACCCACGGTTCGCTGTACCATAAACTCTACTCCGAACGAACGGCCTTTACCCATTTCTACTTTTTCTTCCCAGGAAGACGAACTACCTATAAACCGGGAGGCATCTTTATACTCCAATACATTGCGCATATCCTTATAATAACCTTCGACGGAGAATTCCCAGTTCTTAATACCTGTATAATACCCGCCGATAGAATACTGGTGTGCCCGCATTGGCCTGATATTCTTCGTTACCGGTACCCACAAATCGGTAGGCATTGATATTGGAGCCGAAGTAAGCAGGTTTATATATTGGTTCATTTTGGAATAGGATGTTTTTAGAACTATATCCTCATTTAACTGATACCGCGCAGCCAACCGGGGTTGAAGCGAGAAATATGTTTTATCCTCGACATGGAAAGCCGATGTATGCAAACCGGCATTGACCCGGAGGCGGGGAGTGATATCGAAATTATCTTCGGCATAGAGAAAAACTTCATGCGCATTCATCCGGGTATTGGAAAGACCCTGGTACAGTGTATCAATTTTACTGTTCTCGGTTATTTCCTGTACGCGGG
>DAMCMT010000125.1:0-3478 GCA_032108265.1 Bacteroides sp. | reverse complement strand
CGGGATTGAACTTATGGAAAGTATAATTCCCGCCAAACTTGATGTGGTGTTCGGGAGTAGGTGTATAATCGAAATCCATTTGCGCACTCAAGTCGCGGATACTCGAGTCGTACTTACTATGATAATAATTAATATCCTTCTGGTATTTAGATTTTGAACGGGCATCCATGCTTAGCTTGTACTGGTTGAATGCAACGGTGGTGTTACTAAACAGCTTGTTATTGATGATATTATTCCATCGCAATGCCACTACCGTATTGCCCCAGCGGGTAGCTGCCTTATCATCATACGATGATGTGTTATATCCGTTAGCGTCGGTGGTGTAAGTGCTTTTATCTTCACTCTTCAGGTAGTCTGTACCGTTATAGAAGCTTAGGAACAAACGGTGTTTGTCCGAGAACTTGTGGTTTACCTTCGCATTGATGTCGTAAAAATAGTAACGCAACTTCCATTCGTCGTCCATAAACGGATAGGTAATGAGGTCGATATACGACCGGCGCATGGATAGGTTGAATGCAGTTTTATTCTTTACTATCGGCCCTTCAAAGTTCAGTTTGCTGGCCAGCAGCCCAACACTGATAGCGCCGTGGTAATTTTCCATGTTTCCGTCGTTGGTACGTACATCAACAACCGATGATAACCGCCCGCCAAACCGTGCCGGAAAGGAGCTTTTGAAGAGTGTAACCTTCTTCATTGCTTCGGGAGTAAAGATTGAAAAAAAGCCCAACAAGTGGTCTACATTATAAATAGGAACCCCGTCGAGCAGTATTAAGTTCTGGTCGGGTCCGCCGCCTCGTACATACAACCCGGCAGACCCTTCGACACCGGCCTGCACGCCCGGCATCGTCTGGATAACCTTCATAACATCCGGTTCTCCAAGTATGGTTGGTGTGTTGTGTACCTGGGGCATGGGTATATCTATGGAACCGGTATGTGTTGCCATGACGCCCGATTCGACCCTGTCGGATGTTACCACTACTTCCTCCAACAGGGTATTGCCCGACATACGGACGTTTATTAACGTGTCCTTTTGCAATACGAAGTTTTTAATCTGGTTGTTGTAGCCCAGATAGGAGTATATCAATGCTGTTTCTCCTTCGGGCAGCGTTAGGGTGTAAAAGCCGTAGGGATTGGTGGAAGTGCCTTGCCGGCGGTACGACTCGTAGGCATTCGCACCAATCAGTACTTCTGATGATTCAGCGTCGGTTATATATCCGCTGATGGTAAATTTACGGCTGCTGGGTTTAGGTTGTAATTCTTTATTTTGTAACAGGATATGCCTTCCTGATATTTGGTATTTTACGGGTTGCCCGGTGAAAGCTTTGTTTAGTATTTCATCGAGTGGTTTATCCTTTATATCCAGTGTAAGGTTTTTATTCAGTTTCACCTCTTGTCCGTAAACAAAAGATAATCCGGTAAGTTGTTCCACGGTTTTAACGAATTCTTCCAGGGTAGCATCGGTAAGCTTGACGCTAAAAGTCTTCGCGGCCTCTTGTGCATATAGTAAAGTGGATGAAGCAAATACGGCCGAAAGTATAAGGAATCTGAAAAGTATTGCAAAGTGAAGTTGTTTCATAATTAAATGTTTCGGGGTTGATTATTGTGTTACAGGCCAGTTTCCACTTGTATTAGCTATGAGGTCTTCAATAGAAATGGTTAATTTCTTGTCTTCGCCTTCCTCAATGGCTTCAACCTTGGCATTAAAGGTAAACATCACTCCCTTTAATAAATTCCTTTCCGTATTTAAATACATGCGCGATTCTACGATGGTCGATTTTGTTGTGTCGATAACCTGACCATAAACTCCATCGGCAGTGCGGATAACCAGAGCAATGCTTTGGTGATTGTTGGCCGGGTTTAAAATCGCTTGGTACATATCAGGCTTTTCTTCGTTTCGGTACGGCCAGACGATGGTATTATTTCTTTCGGTTAAAAATAACTCTGCATCGTCCGGAAGGCCACTAATAGTAAATTCGAGTAGTGTTCCCCAGTGTTTCAGTTTGGCACCTGTAATGTTCTCGGTAGCTATACAATCTGCCTCCAGTATGTCGTACATCCATAGCTTTTCTTTGGTATTCTGGCTTTTTATCGGCACTATCTGTTCGGCACGCAGTGCTTCAGTAGATAATCCCGGGTGATGTAAGTAGACGAATACATCCATACCTCCATAATAGGCATAGTGTGGATATTCAACAGGGATGCCGGTAACTTTATTGCCATTTATGGTTGCCTGGTATTCGGTCGATTCTACTGTTAAATTCCAGTCGCTACGCGAAGTTAAATCGAAATTGGCTTCGGCTTCGACCGTTTCTACAATAACAGGGTCATTTGTATAATACTCTACACTGCCTCCACAACCAGTTACTATGATTGCAACTGTTGCCATATATGCCAGATGAAGCAAAGGATTCTTTTTCATAATTAAAGTTTATTATTTTGTAATTCGAATGGTTTGTCCGTCGTTCAGGTAATAGAAACCTCCGGCAGCCGATAGCAGTTGAAGAATTTCGTCAAGGGTTTCGGCATTTCGGAAACTTGCGTTCATCCGGTAATTGATAAGGGTTGTGTCGGTTACGGTAATATCCGTATTAAAGGCATTCGACAGTTGCCGTACAATTTCTTTCAGCGCCAGGTTGTCGAACAGGATTTCTCCGTTGCGCCATGCAATTTCATTTTTCATATTGGTTTCGGTTATTTTTTCTATTTCGCCGGTCTCTTTGTTATAAACGGCTGTTTCGTTGGGTTGTAATATGATGCGTTGCGATTTGCCCTTGTCGCTGACAGCTACGGAGCCTTCGAGCAATGTTGTACGGGTTTCCGTGTCGCGTTCGTAAGCTTCGACATTGAAATGGGTTCCCAATACCTGTACATCCGTGCTTTCAGTTTGTACGATAAAAGGGTGTTCGGTATCGTGTGCTACCTCGAAATATGCTTCGCCGGATAAAGTAACATCGCGGTTATCGCCTTTGAAGCGTTGCGGATAACTGAATGTGGTATAACGGTTCAGGGCTACCGTAGTACCGTCGGGCAGGATGATATTCTTTGTTTCGGCCAGGGTGCTGACGGTCATTATCCGGGTGGGTAACATATAATTATAAATGCTCCACGATAGTACCGAAAGCAATATCACGGCTGCCGCAGCCGATGCGAAACGTATCATGCGTATACGCTTGCGGCGGGCAAATACCCGGTTGTGCAATATCCGGTAGCTTTCTTCGGCCGAAAACTTCCCGCATGGCGAACGGGTAGAGGCGGCTAGTTGGTCTATTAATTTATCAATGTCGGTATGTTCTTTCATATTTTTCTGCTTCTTTGTGATAAAGACAGGTGGTTTCTAAATATTCCCTACGCCGGGAGTGTTAAAAGATGTAATATCGTTTTCCCGACTGTATGCTGCAAAGATACAACATTGGAAAATAAGCATTTTGGGGTATTGTCTGCCTGGTGCGAGGTAAGTGTATGTACGGGTGTACTAGGG
>DAMCMT010000124.1:0-9179 GCA_032108265.1 Bacteroides sp. | reverse complement strand
TTCGTTGTAGGCTACGTAGGGTTCGCGCCAGGGCACCCGGAACAGGGTAAGCAAAGGAGAGTTGTCGGCTCCTTCGATGGCTATCAGGCCGGGGTATTTCTGGGTGTCGTAGCCAAAGCAGTTTTTATCGCCTTTGTCGGGACCCATGGTGAAGAGGCCCATACAGGTGTATACCCATTCGCCGTCTTCGTTGAGTTGTTTGGAGAATCCGACAAAGGGTTCCTGGTAGACGGCTACGCGGACTTTTTTATCGGAGGTGATGGCGGGGTTGGTCAGGCCGAGTTTTTTGGCCAGGCTGTCGTAGGCGTTAACGGAGCCGGCTTTGTGGTCTTGCATGGACGATGCCCAGTTCTTCTTGGCTGTAATACGGTTCATCTTGGGGGTGATGCCGGGGAACAGGTCGATAAGTTGTTTATCAGTCCTTCCGTCGGCATAGGTAGTGACGGAGCTGGGGGCTTTGTCGACCCGGAAGCGCATGTTCCATTCGTAGTATTTTTTGGAGGAGGTTCCTTGTCCGTCGCACTTTACATTGCTGACGGTGCAGTAGGGCTTGGTGTTTCCGGCATAATATACTTCGAGGGTTCCTTCCTGCGCGGAGGGGTTGGACAGGCGGGGGAAGCTTTTATCGAACACGAAGCAGTTGTACTGGTCTACGGTATTGAGGAAGTCTACCTCACGGGCGGCGCTGTCCAGGACGTTGTTGGTTTCTACTTCTTGGGCTTTGTCTGCATTGGAGGTGAGCCAGCTGATGTAGTTTTTCTGGACGCCTTCGGAGGTGAGGGCGGCATCGTATATGCGGATACCATATACATCGATATCGGCCATGTCGCTTCCGATGGTTATTTTGGCGTCGTGCTGGAAATAGTCATTCATCTGGTAATTGAACACACGGTTCTTGATGCTGTTGACATAAATACAACCAATATTGAATCCGGCGTTTCCATAGGCTTCGGGCATGATGGTCAGGGTAAGCCTGATACGCACTTCGCTGTCGATGGGCAGGTTCTGGGTGGTTTTGTCGCGTTCGGACTGGCTGTACATCAATACTTCTTCGGGGGCTACCCGGATGCCGGTAAAGGAGTCTCCCTGGGGGGTGGAGATGTCGATCACGGGTAGGGTACCGTCGACTACGTTGTAGGCTTTCAGGTCGAGCTCGATGGTTTTACCGGTACGGGCGCTTTCGCGGGCGAAGGGTTTGTAGTCGAGGGTGCAGCGGCTGCCGGAGAGGATGCGTAGCAGGCGGTTGCCGTCGTCGTCGGTTTTCCAGCCGTCATTGCCCCAGTTCATGTTGTGCCAGGTGGCGGCAACGGTGGCTTTGTTGGTTTCGTTGATGATGTCTTTCCGGTTGGCCTGGTTGTTGGAGCGGGTCCGGGGGTTCATATAGAAAACGGCTCCGGCAGCGGCGGAGTATCCGGCGGAGTTGCCGACTTCAAAGCTGATAGAGTCAGTTAGTTTGGAATCTCCTTTATCGAGGATGTCGATCTGGACGTTGAAGTCGGCTTCATCGTCGGTTTCGATGTCCATGGGGAAGGAGAAGGTCATCCGGGTACCGGTGGGAATGGCGTTTTCAACGGAGCTGTATATGGCTTCTTTGTCTTTATTTACAGTAAATGTAGCATTGGTAGAGGTAGCTAAACCATCATATATGGCATAGTCGAAAGCGGTATTCTCAGACCAGTTGGTTAATCGCTCGGATTTGTTATTGATGGCGACCAGTTTACGTTGCCCTGCAGAGGTGGAGCACATGATCTCAAAGGATATGGCTTTGGTTTGCAATGAGTCGTCGGCGTTGGAGAGCCAAGCGCTGACGGTGTATACTCCGTGTTCCTGGGGATGGGGGATGGAGTAGTTATAGGCGGTTTCAACGTAGGTGGCCGTACCGATATTTACGGAATACTGGGCTTTGTAATCGTTGGTTTTTCCCTGAACGGATACATGGAGCTTTTTGCTGATGTTACCGCTGATAAGCAGGGGCAGGGTTATGTTGCCGGCGTAGGCTTGCCACCAACGGAAGTTGGAGGCTTCGATGCCCAGGGAGGTGAGCTGGATGTTGTATACGTACGGGGGCGTGGCTTCCTGGGTGATCTCGCCGGTGATGTTAATCATGATCTGGTTAACGCCGGAGGTGAGGTGTTCGGTTACATCGAGCTTCTGGGGGACGCCGGAGGGGACGTTGTACTTGAGTATCTGTGTGAAGTCTTTATACTGGGAGTTTTTCACCGAGATGGTGCAGGAGCCGCGTTCGCCGGTGTTCTCGTAGGGGTCGTTGTAGGAGTAGCGCTCCTGGCTGATAAAGGTGAAGTCTAAAATACAAGGTCTGCCGGTTTGGGCGGCGAGGTTCTTGGAACCCAGGTTGTTTTGTACAAAGATTTTGCGTTGTACGGTGCTGGAGCCGTTAAGGGCGTCAATTAGTTCGTTGGTTTTATCTATATGAGAATTCCATTCGGAGGCGCTTAATTCGTCGCCTTCGCGCTTTTGTCTGATATCTAATCTGTCCATAATTTGTTTTTTTAAGGAGGAAAGAAGGAGGAAAAGGATCTTTTAACTCCTTCTATTCTCTGGTTTTAAATAATTGTTTGTTTTTTAATCGTTTATAATTAAATGAGGTAATAAATTACCTCACTCTTTTACCTACTTTTCCTCTTTATCCCAATTGCAGAGGGAATGTGTAAGTAAAATTGTTGTTAATACTTCCCGAAGTAGTGATATGGGATAATGCGGCTATCACTTGTTGAATCTCGTCTACACGCAGGGCATCGGTGGTGCTTTCCATCTGACGGCTGATGCGTACGCAACGGAGTTTGCCGTTGTCGTCGACGCGCAAAGGGCGGGCGGAGAAGCGGATGAAGCTGCGGCGGGGGGAAGAAGAGGACTGGGGGGATGTGGGGGTTTTCATAATATTCTATGTATTTAAACTATTTATCAATTACCATGAGCGTGGATGTTTATATTGTACCCAGCATCCATAATATCTAACCCCATCATGAATAACATCTACATCACGGTGATATACGAGTTCCATTGCATCTGATTTAGATTTAATAGTTAAAGGATCATATCCTCCAACTATAGCACCATCATCATAAAATATGAAAGAATTTTTAAGTGATTTTATATCGTTTATCATATGATAACTATAACCTGCTTTTAACTTAACGCTACCACTTGAAAGTCTTTTTAACTTAATTACATGCCCATCATCGTAAGTTTCCATTGTTGGCAATGTAAGTACAATTTCAGATTCATTTTGCGTTATTACCGATACCATGTCTTTTGATATTGTACCACTGCTCGAATAAGATCCAGTTTTTACTGCCATACCCGAAATACAACCACCGGCCATATTAATAGCTACATTATTATTAGCACCACGCGCCGAAATATACATAGCATGATTAGTTCCTCCAGCATAATGTTGTTTGTAATTCTCGAATCGAGCTACTGCATTTCCACCACTAGAAGAAACGAAAGTTGATCCTCCTAAAGCAGCAATCTTACCCTGCAAATCGTTTTGGAATGTTAAATAAGCATTGTTAGTATATGTACCATCACTATTTTGGTTAGTCAATCCATCATCTTTAATGCGGAAACCACCTATAGTACCTGAGTCTGCATTTACCACACCTGTAAACTTTCCGTTTTTAGCTTCAATACTACCATCCGTATTTACTTTAAAGTTATTGTTTACAGTTGTCAGTTTATCCTTTTCAATTCGGAAACTACCTATTGTACCTGAGTCTGCATTTACTGTGCCTGTAAACTTTCCGTTTTTTGCTTCAATGCTACCATCCGTATGTACTATAAAGTTATTGTTGACAGTCGTCAAGCCTTCCAACTTTATCTGGTCGGCATTTATCTTAACACCAGATTCAAGATTACCATTTTTATCCTTTTCCACAAAAGTTGATATGTCTGACCTTTTTACAATAACCCCATTCGGGTCTTCTGCTTCCGAATACATTTGAGCAAAATTACTCTTGGTTACCAGTCCGGATTTACTGATATTTTCAATTACCTTCTTTATCGAATTTAACCTTTTGTGTATATAGATTATTAAAATCAGCGGTAGTAACT
The DNA here is from genome assembly GCA_032108265.1 of Bacteroides sp. Taxonomy (GTDB): domain Bacteria; phylum Bacteroidota; class Bacteroidia; order Bacteroidales; family Bacteroidaceae; genus Bacteroides. The sequence continues at coordinate 5,105 of DAMCMT010000124.1, read as the reverse complement.
AACCCGGACTGATCAATATTGGTGATTTTATTATTTGCATCAAATTTAATTCTGCCTACAGTAGCTGTTATATCATCCACACCTGCTTTTAGTATTGAGACGGTATGTGAAGTGCTTTTTTCCCTTTCATCAACATCTTCAGCCAGGCCAAGAGCTTTAGCAGCCTCATCAGCGGCATTTTTTGCGTTTTGTTTCGCTATTTCAGCCACTTCCTTCGCAGCTTCTACCGATGGTGCTACACCCAGCATTATCTCATCAGGAAGCATTTCCAGGAATGAAGTAGTAGCTTTATTCACTGGCCTCCAGTGCTTTATGTCAAAAGGTTTCCCTGCCGGTTTATCCGATGTAGCCACCAGATAATCGTTATCGTACATTTTTGGATTGCCATCTTTCGGATAAGTAGCATTACTCCAAGTATCTCCCACCTCATATGCATCCGCATCTGTCGGTTGATTAACGAAATTACGGCATTTATCCCTGGCAGTTTCCCTTCCTTCGGAAGCAATTTTCAACGCATCCAATAAATACTTATCCGTAATCTCCGTCCACGAATAAGCTCCACTATCTGATTTATGGAAACGCCATGCACGGCCATTATTACGGTCGTCCGAAGAATTATCGATTACGGCTACATCCTGTAGGTGCTGTTCGCGTATTTCGTCCGTATCCCATTCAATGGCAGGATAGTTTTGCAGGGTAGGAACTTCATCGGCAAACCAAAGTACCCACATTCCGTCGGCTTGTTTCTTTACAGCATTTACATCTGTCACCAGTCCTTCCAGGTATTTATCGAGTTTTTGGCCGGTAGCTTCCAAAACTATGGACTTCGCTTTTATCTTTGTTCCATGCGGACTAAGAATAATATCCGGCTCGGGCAACGTAAAGCTTTTGATTCCTGAATAGATATGAAAATAAGGCGAAGCATCTCCTGCAGAGGCCTGAATAATGGCTCCCTGACGAGTTGTTTCTTTTCCGGAATGACCGAGTTGAATAATATTATCACCCGCCTGCGGTGTACTGCTTCCGGTTTCGCAAACAGTTTTGGACAGGTCGATGTAATCCGATCCGGTACCGGTAACTTTACGCCAGTAACGGCGATTATCTACAACCCCGCCCTTTTCCAGGTTAAAAGTTTCGAAGAAAGCCTGGTCGTCTGTAACGAATTGGTTGGATATCTCATTGCCGTCGGCATCTTTTTTCACAAAGTAGCAACGCCAATAGGTACCTTTGTCTTCAACACGGTTACATACCATTTGGGCACCGGTTGAGATTTGTTTCCCTCCAATATGCGATATTTTTTGTATTTCAATATCGTTTGCCGTCCATTTCTTGCGGAAATGGGCATAATCACTTTCGATATGCCAGTTTCCCTGATCGTCTTTATAGATACCTGCACCGGAAGTGCCTTTTTTAAAATCGCCAAAGTGGATGCCTTTTAAAAACTTGAGGATACCTTCTACAGTATCGTCGTATTTCTTAGAAACATATTCGAGGGCGCTTTTAACCCATGCTGTTTTACCGGGATTCTGTATCAATACCTGAGGTTCCTGGGTAGTATTGGGCTTATCAACGTCGGGTGGCATATTTTCCATATCACTGAGTTTACCGCCACCGGTGGCAAAATGAACAGTTCCAAGGTATACTTTAGATATTTTATTACCTTCCAGAATTACATACAGGGTGTTGTTGTTTTTCTGGGTAATAGCATCGTACTCGCTGGCCGATCCTAAGATTACCAGGTTCATATTACCGGTACCTCCACCGTCAAGGAGAGGTTTAAGAACTTTCTCTTTGAAAGTTTCAATAGTGATGACTTTACCCGCATGGTCGCTGGACGCTTGGGTCATCAGGATTCGATCCTGATCGCTCACAATTTGGATCAGATCAAGAAATTTAATGTCTTGTGTTTGTGACATAATTTTAATTGTTTAAATTTGTTTTGTTAATAGTTATAGATGGATTCAGGAGTGATTTCTTTTGTTAAATAATAGGTACAAATTTCCGTATGATCATCCCCATTTCTTAATATAAATTCATTAACTTTTATTTCCTGATTAGGAAACAAAAAATTATTCTTATACTTTGAATTTCCTGCATGTACATAGTTAATTTTAAATCTTCCTCTGAGTACTAACTCACAAATTTCCTCAAAAGATGATTCCCTGCAATGGTTTTCACAGGATTGGCCCGCATATCGTAGTACACAGCGCTACACAGACTTTGAGGGTTATCTCCTTGCGTGTAGGTGATACTTCCGGTAAGCAGTCCTTTAGGTGTGGTGCATTCCGAAGTGTCCACGTAGTCACTCCCAAACCCGCTTATCTGACTGATAAAATTATAGTTATCGTAATAATTAACCTGAGCGAGGGTTTTGGCCGGGATATTAACATTACAGTTATACCCGGTTTCTCCCACCGGATAACCACTGCCGCCGAACTGGGCGTTTACGATTTATTCGCCGATATTTTGGATGTATTGGGGCAGGTGCCTTGTACAGCTAATCGGCTGAATCCGTCGTAGAAATAAAAAGACCATTCACAGTTTTGTCATCTGTCCAGGTTGAAGATCAGGCGGTCAGCGGAGTCGTACTGATATTCTACGAGGTGGCAGCCGGGGAGTTTTCAAAATGCGCTGTTGCGGTGGTTATACTTGTAACCCCGTAATATCTTTATTAGATCATTTTTTTTTATTCATCAAAACTCCATTTCGAATGTAAAAACGTGATTCCACAATATAATTCAATGGATAACATTCAAAACTTTCATAGGGAATTTGGCGTAGGCTATCACTATTATAATATGGCGTAAGAAAATTAAAATAATCAAATATGGCTACATTATATCCATCCACACAGAGTGCTCCTTTGTAAGCGTCAGGAGTGCCGGTTCTACATGAATTAAAAGTAAGCGAAACAATTGAATCAAAGTTATTTTCATCTATCCAAGACGCTAAAACAAAGCAACTCTTTTCTATAGAGATATGTGGCATTCTTTCTATTTCCGGTAATTCGGAGAATAATTTTACATCTTCTCTCAACTCTGGATTTATCAATTCTTTTACGACATCAACTGAATCTACGTGCGAAGATATTTCGTTGTTACTCTTATTGTTACAAGAGAAGAAAACTGTCAAAATTAAAATTAAATAATTTTTTTTCATATTATTTCCCATTTAAAACTCCCCAGAATAAACGGCGAGGATTGTTATTATGTCCCTTTATATTTCTTATTAATGCAGGTGTTTTATATCCCCGAGGTTGATAAATATTACCATTGCTGGGAAAGTAAACATAATTATAGTAATTATTTCCATATAGCGTTTGTTTAAATGCGTCTCCACTAGTATCTAAAACAGGTTCATTTCGTGTCCATCTTCTATTATCTGCTTCCTGATTTGATGGAATTCTCCATCCCATGCTTTGATATTCATCTACTGTTTTATTAAATTCTCCCGGATGTGAATGAATAAAAGCTACTTCAGAATCCCGTGAAAATCCCATTTGCTCAGGATTTATAGCGCGTGAATTCTCATGTGCAGTACCAATAGCGTATTGGCTACCATTACCTTGATTATATCTACTAAAACGCCATTCTACATTTGAATTATCAGCTCCAAAAAGGAAAACTGATGCCAAATCTGATGGGTTCCCACCTGAAAATGTTTTATTATAATCACTTTCTTTACCAGTAGCAGTCAAATTATCAAATATAGACCGATCTTCTAAAGTAATACTGTTACCTGTTCGTTGCCCATCTTCACCTAAAGCATACATCGTATGTTCATCGCTTTTTGATATCCAACGAACTCTACCATCATAATCCATTTCCCAAACATCCATTCCCGTTGGGTCAATTAATCTCATCGGATTATTCATAACATAAGCATACGGACTCCATCCATAATACTTCTCCGCCAGCGGGTCTACAGAAGTAAACCTTCCAATCCCCGCATCCAACTGCCTGGCCGAGAAATCATACAAATTCAATCCATCCGTCCTGTCGAACTCCTTACCCCCGAACTTGTAAGGCTGAACATCCTGCTCATCATTGCCAGTCTCCGCCATCGGCAACCCGAACGGATAATAATCATTGATTTGAACCGGTTCTCCTGCCTCATCCGCCACCGCACGAACATTACCCAAATGGTCATTGAAATAAAAGTAAGGTTTTTTATCCTCCCAATAACCACCGTCAAAGAATACCCGTTTGAGCTCATCATTCTCATAAACAAAGCTACCAACGTAATCACGGGTTAAGTCACCTTGCTTTACCTGGAGTTTACGACCATCCGAAGCATACAGATAATGATTCGTATTACCATTGATAGTCAACTGCTTTGGCAAATTTAAAGAATTATACGAAATATCCGTAATGTTTTTTCCTGAATCTTTGGTCATCGCTCCGTTTTTATTGTAAGCATACGTGGAAGACACTTTCAGGTCGTTGGATTCGGGAAGTGTAATACCACTTACCATCTCACTCAGACTGGTGAGTTGGTTCCCGGCATAACCCATGCTGAGCCGGTCTATTAAACCATATGCGGAAGCATCGGTTTTACCGTGTCGTTGCAGGGTAAGGATGTTGCCGTGTTTGTCGTACTCGTAAGTGGTATTATAATCTCCTTTGATACCGTCTTTACTGAATACGGCCGAATCAAGCCTGGATAACCCGTCATAAAAATAATTGTATTTCCGGTCAAGAGCTCCCTTTCCCCAATCCATCGAAGCTATATTCCCATTATCGGTATACTCCAACTCACTTTTAAAGTTTTTCCCGTTCAACCGTGTGAGCCACGAACGGATGTTGTAGGCATATTCTTCCTGTAAACCGGAAATTCCGTTGTAGGTTCGCTTTTCCAATTGACCCAGTTCGTTGTAAGTATTAACGATAGTTACCGTACCGGCGCCGCTTAACGTATGCGATGCTTTGGTCAGCCGGTTGGCATGGTCGTAATCATAGATGGAGTTAAGCGTTTCCTGCCCTCCACCCTTTGAGTCTTTGGTATGAATGTGTTCTACCGTTTTAGGATTGTTCGTGAATGTGTAGGTGGTAGTGGTTATCTCCATTCCACCCAGATGATTCCCTGCAATGGTTTTCACAGGATTG
>DAMCMT010000123.1:0-9254 GCA_032108265.1 Bacteroides sp. | reverse complement strand
AGCCTATATTGGGATATGCGACAAGGCTTATCAACCGCGAAAATCCGCTGACCCAGAAAACCCACAAGAATACGGGATGATCCCGTTTTTCGTTCGGAGTGCAAAGATATTATATTCTATTGTTCAAAAGCAAGAAATCCCCTGCATTGCAGAGGATTTCTTGTGATCGCGACAGGATTCAAACCTGTAACCGGCTGATCCGTAGTCAGCTACTCTATTCAGTTGAGCTACGCGGCCATTTCTTTAACGGGTGCAAAGATACGTCCTTTTTCGGAATAATCAAGGAATTTAATTCCTTTTTTTAAGATAATTATTCAAAGAACCGGTAATTAAATAATTGCCAGCCCAGTGTTAAACCTACATTCCATTCCCGGGCCGGTGAACTATAGTGGTTTACGTAAGCCGTGATATTTCCGAACGGTAATGTACATACCAGCGAAAGTTCTCCGATATATTCGAACCGCGAGAAGGATTTCCCGTAATATGCCTTGTTTAATGAGGTTCTTTCTATAGGGAATATGGGTAAGAAGCCATAGAATTCTCCCCGTATATGAAATAAATCATTCATTTGAAGAATCGGTATTATTCCCGCAGCAGTGTATTGATTGGCACGGAACGCCTCGTTGTATGTAAATTTGCTATGCGCCGTCGGTGCAAATTCGCCAGCCTGAAGCATGGTTGCAGTATAATTCTCCGAAAAATTCTTCGATGCATACAAAGATTGAATATAACTACCTAATGTAAAGCGCGAACTGATGCGATAATAGTCTTCGCGTGTATAGGATAGTTGCAGCCACGACTGATTTTGGCTGGAACTAACATTTTCTTCGGATTTAACACCTGGATAATAATCCTCTTTTCCGGTATATATTTGGGCAACCAATGCTTCGCGGTAACCTTGTGTTGGATGTTGACGCCTGTTCAATGTGCTTCCGTTTACACTGATTGAGCCACCTAATAATTGGTATTTACTTTTATCATATTTATCATCATCGAAATTTATGTAGTTTCGCTGAAAATATTTATCCTCCATTTTTGCAACCCCAAAACCAAACTCTGCTTTTTTACTGGAAAGAAAAGGAAATTCAAGTATTAATTTTAGAAAACGTTCATCTTTTTGATTGAAAGCAGGCTTATCCCGATTCGAAAAGATTTTATCTTTTTTGAAATAATCAAATGTACTGATTGATGCGATAAAACGATAGGACGTAGGTATGCTGGTTGGAACGTCTACCTTAGCCATAAACTGGGCATTGTTGTATATTTTTCCTATTTGTCCGTCTAAGGTAAATTCCTTAGCATAAAGGTTTAAATCCTGGTAGGCAAACCCGAAATAAATCTGATTGGAACTGGTTGTCGAAACATTACCACCCATAGCTACTGAAAATTGACCTTTTAATTTTACATTCAGGTATAAATCAAAAAGTTGCTCTTCAGGCCGGTAGACCGCATGAGGAAGAATTTCAGATATAATATTACCGGATAATAAGCGGAAATAGGCACGCTTAATGTCTTCATAATCGAAGATTTCTCCATCGTCTTTGCGGAACTCTTTACGGATGTAAGCTTGTTGCTGGGCATTAGCTCCCTCGATATATATGTTCTTGAAACGTAATTCAGGATAGTTGCTACGATATATCATTCTTCGTAACTGTACGTTTTCCTTATCAACCCGGCGGTGGATACGACTTTTAATCGAATCCATCATGCTTATTGTACGGTCGTAACCGATTTGTTTAAGTTCATCAAGCTTATGAAAATCCATCAGGGTTACATTATCATACCGGAAGGTGAGGAGAATACCCAGGGAATCTGCCATGGTATAATCTGTCTTCTGCATAATCATATTTTCTACCTGATTCATCAAGTCGTTTTCATCCGGTTTCGACGGATTTTTAGCTACCACACTACCTATGATTATATCCGGATTAAAGTCTTTTTGCATAACATCGGTAGGAAAGTTATTATAAATACCACCGTCATAGGCCAGAGTGCCATCAATCTCGATTGGTTTGAAAACAAAAGGGAAACTCATTGAGGCGCGCACGGCATCCCCTAAATCGCCATCTTTTAAAATTAATTCTTTTTTGTTGTACACATCGGATGCGATACAGCGGAAGGGAACAAATAGATTATCAAAGTTTCTGTTGCATGCAGCCGTTCCACCTGCAAATAACTCAATGAAAACCAGATTCATCTGAATAGGGTTAATAACACTCGCTGGCAGGATTTGCGGTGTAAGACTTGAAAGGGAATCTTTAAACGAAAGCCTGATATTAAAGAAATCGGGGGTAGGGCGATTCTTCTTGAAATAATATACATAGTCTTCTTCTACTTTTCCCGAATACCATCTTTTGAAATCTTCGGACGCGATAAGTTCTTCCATATCGTCGGGCGAATATCCCATGGCATATAGGGAGCCGATGATAGCACCCATTGAAGTTCCGGTAATGTAATCGATGGGAATATTGTTGTCTTCAAGGGCCCTTATGATTCCGATGTGTGTCAATCCTTTAGCTCCCCCGCCGCTTAATACGAGTCCTACTTTTTGTGCATTTGCGTTAGTTATAAAGAGTAGACTGGATATAATAAACAAAAGAATTTTTTTCATATACATGTTCCAGGCAATGCATGAAATTAATTCTTCAAATATATGAATAGTTTCTGGTCTGACAAACAGTTATGAGCATTCTTTAATTACCATTTTCATGGCATGGGTCTTACATACCCGGATACACTTTCCGCAGGCACTGCATTTTTCGGGATGCTGAACAATGGCATAACGGCAATATCCATTGTCTATTAGTTTCAGTACATTTCTTTTGCAATGTCTGATGCATTGTTCACATCCGTTACAATCGAAAGTGAATATATCGAATGATATCAGTCTGTTTTTTTCCGGCCACCTCATAGTTATAAATATTTTGAATGTTATTATCGTCTATTATTGCTGACAAATAACATCGATTCATATTGTAATAACAGGGGAAAATTTCTTTTGTTGCCGGTGAAATGAATGGCCGGATGTTTTTAAGGTTCTTTTAAGATATATACCGGGAATAACGCATCAGTGCTGCCATCTTTCTATATTGGTGCTCCTGTCTTTTTATACTGGTGCTGCTGTCTTTCTATACTAGTGCTACTGTAATTCTATGGTAGCACCACTATAGATCTATAGTAGCGCTACTATAGAATTACAGTAGCACCACCGTAGAATGCCAATATGTCATCATTATATTTTACTTATTGAGGCCATTTCTCTTTCAGCATATCCTGTAATTTTATTAACTCATCCCTGTAGTGGGCTGCATCCATAAATTCCAGTTTTTTAGCTGCTTCCTGCATCAGTTTTTTGGTACGTTCGATCGTTTTTTCCAATTGTGGCTTAGTCATATACTGAACCACGGGATCGGCTGCCAGATTGGGAGTGTCAGGTTCCACATATCCCTTGTATGTAGTTTCGGATTCCTTGTTGCCGAATACCGAAAGATTTCTTGCTTTCACAATCTGGGTTGGAGTGATGCCGTTAGCCTCATTATACGCTAACTGTTTTTCCCGTCTTCGGTTGGTTTCTTCGATGGTAAGCCGCATACTTTCAGTTATTTTATCGGCATACATTATTACCTTTCCGTTAATATTACGGGCTGCACGGCCGGCCGTTTGTGTAAGCGAGCGGTGAGAACGTAAAAAGCCTTCTTTATCGGCATCCAGGATGGCAACGAGCGAAACTTCGGGAAGGTCGAGCCCTTCGCGCAAAAGGTTTACACCAATCAGTACATCAAATAATCCCTGGCGTAGGTCGTCCATAATCTTCACCCTTTCCAGCGTATCCACATCGCTATGAATATAGTTACAACGGATATCATGATTAAGCAGATATTCGGTTAACTCTTCCGCCATTCGTTTCGTTAACGTGGTAACAAGTACACGTTCGTTTTTTTCTACCCGCAACTGAATTTCTTCCATCAGGTCGTCAATCTGGTTGAGGCTGGGACGTATTTCAATTACCGGATCCAGCAATCCGGTTGGACGGATAACCTGGTCGACAACAATGCCTTCGGATTGCATCAATTCGTAATCGGCAGGGGTGGCACTTACATAAATTGTCTGGTTCGTCATACCTTCAAATTCTTCGAAAGTAAGCGGACGGTTATCCATAGCGGCCGGTAGCCTAAAACCATATTCTACCAGGTTTATTTTACGGGCGCGGTCTCCACCATACATAGCTCGTATCTGAGGTATGGTAACATGGCTTTCGTCAATTACCATTAAATAATCTTCCGGGAAGAAATCCAGCAAACAGTATGGACGAGTACCCGGAGCGCGACCATCAAAGTAGCGCGAATAGTTTTCTATGCCTGAGCAATGACCCAGTTCGCGCAACATTTCTAGGTCATAAGTAACCCGTTCGTACAATCGTTTTGCTTCGTAAGACTTGCCTATGGATTCGAAATAAGCAACGTGTTTAGTCAGGTCGTCCTCAATCTGATGTATGGCCCGGAGCGTTGCTTCTTTGGTTGTCATAAACAGATTGGCCGGATATATTTTGTAGGTGGAGAATTTACTCAGAGAGAAATTGCTGATTGGGTCGACTTCTTCTATAGATTCGATTTCATCACCCCAGAATATCACCCGCAGAATATGGTCGGTGTAAGCCAGTGAAATATCAACCGTATCTCCTTTTACCCGGAAATTGCCACGGTTCAGGTCAATGTCATTTCTTACATACAGGCTATCGACGAGTCGCCGTAAAAATACATTCCGGCTAAAGTTTTTTCCTGCTTCGATATCGATAACATTGTTATAAAAATCTGCCGGATTTCCCATACCATATATACAGGATACCGACGAAACTACCACAACATCCTGCCGCCCGGAAAGAAGTGCCGAAGTTGCTGCCAGTCTTAACTTGTCGATTTCATCATTTATCTGAAGGTCTTTTTCAATGTATGTATCCGACCCCGGCATGTAAGCTTCGGGCTGATAGTAATCGTAATATGATACATAATATTCTACTGCATTGTTGGGGAAAAAACTCTTAAACTCGCTATATAACTGTGCCGCCAGTGTTTTGTTATGACTCAGTATAAGCGTCGGTTTATTGATGTTCTTAATAACATTGGCTATGGTAAAAGTCTTTCCCGAACCTGTTACTCCAAGTAAAGTCTGGGCAGGAGTACCATTGAAAACCCCTTCGGTTAATTGTGCAATAGCTTCCGGTTGGTCGCCGGTAGGTTTATAGGGAGATATTAATTCAAAGTCCATTTCATCTAAAATTAAATAACCTGCTAATATACGCAATATTGATAACATAGCCTATAAGTAAAAAAACAATTGGAGTTTTTGAATGAAAAGAAACAATCTTTATAATCTATGCTTACACATTTTCCAAATAAATCCTTTACTTTGCAGCTTTAATATAGCAATAGCATTATTTACCTAACAAAATCGTAATACACAACATGATTTGGAATGAAAACATCGAATGCATGGATAGGGAGAGCCTACGAAAAATCCAGAGCATCCGGCTGAAAAAAATCGTAGAACACGTTTACCATAACACGCCATTCTATCGTAAAAAAATGCAGGAACTGGGATTAACTCCCGATGATATCAACGATATCGATGATATTTCAAAACTGCCTTTTACCACCAAATATGATTTAAGAGATAACTACCCATTCGGTATGTGTGCCGTTCCGATGAGCCAGATTGTACGTATCCACGCATCATCGGGTACTACAGGTAAGCCGACCGTGGTAGGATATACCCGCAAAGACCTGGCGGCATGGACAGAGTCACTGGCTCGTTGCTTTGCAGCTTACGGCGCCGATAGTTCGGATTTCTTCCAGGTAGCTTACGGTTACGGTTTATTTACCGGTGGGCTGGGAGCCCATTACGGTGCCGAGCACATCGGTGCTTCTGTTATTCCCATGTCGAGCGGTAATACGGAAAAACAAATTACCCTGATGCACGATTTCGGTGCAACAGTATTATGCTGTACCCCATCTTATGCTTTGTTTATTGCCGATGCAATTAAAGATTCGGGCATTGACCGCAATGAACTGAAACTGAGGATTGGTGCTTTCGGTGCCGAACCCTGGACGGAAAATATGCGTAAGGAAATAGAAGAAAAACTAGGTATTAAAGCCTATGATATTTATGGCTTAAGCGAAATAGCCGGCCCTGGTGTGGGATACGAATGTGAATGCCAGGACGGTACGCACCTCAATGAAGACCATTATTTCCCTGAAATCGTTGATCCGAATACTTTGCAACCGGTAAAACCGGGAGAAACCGGCGAACTCGTATTTACCCACCTTACCAAAGAAGGTATGCCATTGCTCAGATACCGCACCAAAGATCTTACAGCCTTGCATTACGAAAAATGTAAGTGTGGAAGAACCCTGGTAAGAATGGATCGTATCCTTGGAAGAAGTGATGATATGCTTATTATCCGCGGTGTGAATGTATTCCCGACACAAATCGAATCGGTTATCCTGGAAATGGAAGAGTTCGAACCACATTACCTGTTGACTGTAGACCGCATCAACAATACCGACCACATGGAATTGAAGGTAGAAGTACGGCCTGATTATTACTCGGATGAAATAAACAAAATGTTAAGCCTCAAAAAGAAACTTGTAGGCAGATTACAGAGTGTCCTGGGATTAGGTGTTGATGTAAAACTGGTTGAGCCACGCAGCATTGAACGCAGTACCGGAAAAGCGAAACGTGTAATTGACAACAGAAAACTTTAATAATTTTGAATGTTGAATTTTGAATTATAAATTCCAGTTGGTATCTTTAATTCAAAATTCATAATTCATAATTCAAAATTGATTATTATGATAGCAAAACAACTTTCTATTTTTTTGGAAAATAATACAGGACGTTTAACCGAAGTTACCGAAGTTCTTGCTCAGGCTGATATCAATCTTTCTGCACTATGTATTGCAGAGAATGCAGATTTTGGTATTCTTCGCGGAATTGTTTCCGACCCCGACAAGGCTTATGCGGTGCTTAAGGAAAATCATTTTGCCGTAAATATTACTAATGTAGTGGGAATTAGCTGTCCGAATGTTCCCGGCGCGTTGGCTAAAGTTTTGAATTACCTGTCAGATTCAGGGGTTTTCATTGAATATATGTATTCATTTGCCAATAACAATACGGCAAATGTAATTATCCGTCCCAGTAACCAGGAAAAGTGTATCGAGGTATTAACGGAGAAAAAAGTAGATTTGCTTGCAGCCAGCGATCTTTATAAGTTATAAGTTTAACTCAATACTCATAACTTACAACTCACAACTAATTTTAGCATTGATTAATTGATTTATTCGATGCGATTCAGTAACTTTGCGCATTATTTTTAACAGCATGAAGAAAAATCTTGTTTTAGTTTTACTTGCAGCTATCGTTTTCTCCTCGTGCGGAGAATATAATAAGTTGCTGAAAAGTACCGATTACGAGTACAAATATGAAGCAGCTAAGAACTATTTCGCAAAAGGGCAGTACGGAAAAGCCGCAACTTTGCTAAATGAAGTATTTACCATTCTTAAAGGTACAGATAAAGCCGAAGAGTCGCTTTATATGCTTGGGATGAGTTATTACAATCAGAAAGATTATTCAACTGCAACTCAAACATTCATTACCTATTATAATACATATCCGCGGGGAACATATACAGAACTTGCCCGCTTCCATGCCGGTAAAGCACTGTATGAGGAAAGCCCCGACCCACGTTTGGATCAATCGGGTACCTATATGGCTATTCAGGAACTACAAATGTTTATGGAGTACTTTCCGCTAAGTTCAAAAAAGCAGGAAGCTCAGGATATGATTTTTGCTTTGCAGGATAAGTTGGTGATGAAAGAATTTCTGGCGGCTAAATTATATTATAATCTGGGTAATTACCTGGGTAATAATTATCTTTCTTGTGTAATTACAGCTCAAAATGCCCTGAGAGACTATCCATATACTTATCTTCGGGAAGAATTATCCATTCTTGTTTTACGTTCGCGCTATGAAATGGCTCAGAATAGTATAGATGAAAGACGGGAAGAACGTTATCGCGAAACAATCGACGAATACTATGCGTTTAAGAATGAATTTCCGGAAAGTAAGTACCTGAATGAAGCAGAAAAAATATTCAGGGATTCGAATAAAATAATCAAAGACTAAATAAATTGTACAATTTTTATGGATTATAGAAAAAGTAATGCTCCCGCAAATACCATAACCCGGGACATGATGGAATTGTGTGCTGATACCGGCAATGTATACGAAACTGTTGCTATCATTGGTAAACGTGCCAATCAGATTAGCGTCGAAATAAAAAATGATCTTTCAAAGAAATTGCAGGAGTTTGCATCATACAGCGACAACCTGGAAGAAGTATTTGAAAACAGGGAGCAGATTGAAATTTCGCGTTATTACGAAAAACTTCCTAAACCAACTCTGATTGCTGCTCAGGAATACATTGAAGGAAAAATTTACTATAGGAATCCCGCTAAGGAAAAAGAAAAACTGCAGTAAACTATGATACAGCGTATTCAGACAGTTTATCTACTATTGGTGTTTGGTCTGTTAATACTGACGATGTTCATGCCATTAAGTTTCTTTATTGATACTAATGGCATTGCCTATAAATTCACACCACTAGGTACTGAATTGCCAAATGGATATCAGTATACATGGGGGATATTATGCATTTTAATATTATGCGCTATTATTACTCTGGCAACAATATTTTTATATAAAAACAGGGTTTTGCAATTGCGCATGACAATATTCAGCAGTATTCTTCTGATAGGATATTATTTGGTTTTCCTGGCTTTCTTTTTAATCATAAAAGAGAACTTGCAGGCTACCTTCCGAATTAACTGGGCATTATGTCTTCCGTTGGTATGTCTTATACTGAATTACCTTGCTATTCGGGCAATTGGCCGGGACGAGGTTTTGGTGAAGGCAGCAGATAGATTGAGATAATAGGTAGAAATATAAAGTAAATATTATTAATGAGATTGTTCTATTACAGAGCAATCTTTTTTTATGTCATTTAGTTAGTGCCTAAGTACGTTAGAGTGTACATTATCATAGACGCAATAATGATGTTGAATATTATCTATTTCTTAAGGTCAAATAAATAAGTTACCCGGGCTAGAATAGTAGAATGTGCCGAACGGGAGAAATCAGCCGAGCGGGCATTGTCAAAAATATCAGCTAAACCGAAATAATAACGTCCTTCGACGAGG
>DAMCMT010000122.1:0-9289 GCA_032108265.1 Bacteroides sp. | reverse complement strand
CAGAAAGTTAGGGCGAAAACAGCTTGACTCTTGGAAAAACCGAGGAAAACAGGAAAGAATACAAAATAGTTTAGGGTAATGAGTAATCTCAGAAATTATTTAGTGAATCTCTTAGCGTTTGATATGGGAACTTGAATGATGTTGTGGTGATGATAAAAGTTTCACAGTATGAAACAAAGAGTTTCACAGTATGAAACAACAAGTTTCACGGTATGAAACAATTAGTTTCACAGTATGAAACAAATCCTGGAATTTAATGTAAATATTATAGTGATTATTTGATTATACCTCTTTGAGAGTCTTTGATGAAATTTATGATATAATCCCTCTCCGGGCTGGGCTCAATTTCTTCTTCCACTTTCACTAAGGCCTCTGTAATGTTCAGTCCGCTCTGGTAAATGATGCGGTATGCATTATGAATGTTTTCGATTGTTTCATTGCTGAATCCCCGTCGACGCAATCCGATTATATTTATTCCACAATAGGCAACCGGTTCCCGGCCGGCAATAACATAGGGTGGTATATCTTTGCTGAAACGGGTTCCGCCTTGTATCATTACATATCCGCCTACACGGCAGAATTGATGCATTAATACTGACCCGCTGATAATTGCGTTATCGTCGATAACAATTTCTCCTGCCATTTTGGTAGAATTACCGATAATACAACCGTTTCCGATAAGGGCATCATGGGCTACATGTGCGCCCTCCATAAGCAGGTTGTTATTCCCTACAATAGTTCTTCCCTTCGCTGCCGTTCCGCGGTTTATGGTAACGTTTTCGCGTATGGTATTATTATCACCGATTTCGGCAGTCGATTCTTCTCCATTGAATTTTAAATCTTGTGGAATAGCGCCGATTACTGCTCCGGGAAAGATGGTATTATTATTTCCAATGCGACTGCCATATAAAATGTTGGCATTTGGCATGATTTTATTATTGTTGCCGATAATCACATTCCTGTCAATGTAAACGAAAGGAGCAATCTCAACATTTTCTCCGATAATAGCTTCGGGATGAATATACGCTAGAGGACTTCTCATATCAGGGATTTATTTGTTTTTTACGATTTGAGCCATGAATTCTGCTTCACATGTTATTTTTTCGCCTGCAAAGACATAGCCTTTCATTGTAGCGATTCCTCTGCGGATGGGAGTTATCAATTCAACTTTGAAAAGGAGTGTATCTCCCGGTACTACTTTCTGACGGAACTTTACTCCATCAATTTTCATGAAATAGGTAGAATAACGTTCGGGCTCATCAACTGTATTAAGAACCAATAATCCACCAACCTGTGCCATTGCTTCAACCTGAAGTACACCCGGCATAACGGGTTCTTGCGGGAAATGGCCCTGGAAGAAGGGCTCATTAGCAGTAATATTCTTTACTCCGACGATATGAGTCGATCCCATTTCGATAATCTTATCTACCAACAGGAACGGATAACGGTGTGGAAGTAGTTCGCGTATACGGTTTACGTCCATCACCGGCGGTATATTACAATTGTAAATAGGGGCCTGTATTTCGTTTAACCGTATTTCTTTCCGCATCTGGCGGGCAAACTTATTGTTTATAGTATGTCCGGGGCGGGTAGCTATAATTCTACCACGGATGGGTTTACCAATCAGCGCAAGGTCGCCAATGACATCCAGCAGTTTATGACGCGCACATTCATTAGGCCAAACAAGCGGTTCGTGATTGATATATCCGAGTTCATTTGCATCCATATGAGGCACACCCATAACGTCTGCTAATTTATCGAATTTATCCTGAGGCATTTTGCGTTCGTAAATAACGATAGCATTGTCCAGATCGCCTCCTTTAATTAAGCCGGCAGAGAGTAGAGGCTCGATTTCGCGTACAAATACAAATGTACGGCTTCCGGCTATTTCATCCTTGAATTTATTCATATCTTCCAGTGTAGCATATTGGTTTGGAAGTATGAAAGAGTCATCATACGAAATTAATACATTCAAGCTAAAGTCATCATCCGGTAGTACAATGATGGATGAGCCGGTTGCTTCGTCACGGAATTCTATTTTGGATTTTATGATATAGTAGTCTTTTACAGCAGTTTGCTCTTCCATTCCTACTATTTCAATCTGGTCGACGTATTCCTGAGAACTTCCGTTCAGGATAGGGAATTCGGGGCCGTTAACCTCTATGTGGCAATTATCAATGCCTAGTGCATAGAGAGCAGCCATACCATGCTCGATGGTACTTACCTTGTCGCCACTTTTATTTGCTAATACTGTTCCTCTGGTAGTATCTATTACATTATCAGCTACTGCATCAATCAGAGGTTTATTTTCTAAATCTATTCTTTGTATTTTGTATCCGTAATTGTCGGGGGCGGGATTAAAAGTTACTGTCAGATCAAGTCCGGTATGAAGACCTTTTCCGCTTAATGAAAAGCTGCTTTTCAGTGTCTTTTGTTTGATCATTATTAATTCTTTAATTGTTGCTTTAATTCGTTTAACTCTTTGCGTAGTGTGTTGATTTCACTGTAAATTTCCGGTAGCTTTTTATATAATGCTGCTGTTTTTAAAAACAATTTTGAATCTACAGCAGGACTTCCCATAATTTGCTCATTATCTTTTACATTGCTCATAATTCCCGATTGTGGGCCGATTCCTACTCTGTCACCGATAGTGAGGTGGCCGGATAATCCAACCTGTCCTCCAATTCTGCACCATTCGCCCACCTTTGCTGTACCTGCAATTCCAACTTGGGCAGCAATAACGGTGTGCGAACCGATTGAGTCATTATGAGCTATCTGTATTAAATTATCCAGTTTGGCGCCCGCATGGATAATTGTAGCACCCATCGTTGCTCTGTCAATACAAGTATTGGCTCCTATTTCGACTTTATCTTCAATGATTACAATGCCTATCTGGGGAATTTTTTCGTATCCGTTTTCTGAAGGAGCAAAGCCGAAGCCATCGGCTCCGATTACTGCACCTGAATGGATTATGCATTCATTTCCGATACGGCATCCATGATATATAGTTGTATGCGGATATAGAATGCATCCTTCTCCTATCTGAGTGCCATCTCCAATATAAGATTGCGGATGTATAGCGGTTCCTTTCCCAACTTCTACATTATCTCCGATATATGCAAAGGCACCGATATAAACATCTTCACCAATTTTAGCAGTGGGGGATACATAGGCTAAAGAGTCAATGCCTGTTTTCTTAGGTCTACTGGATTCATATAATGTAAGTAGCTTAGCAAGGCCTTCATAAGCATTATCAACCTTTATTAAGGTTGCTCTTACTTCTTCTTCCGGAAGAAAATCCTTGTTTATAAGAATAATACTCGACTTGGTTGTATATAAGTAATGGGTATATTTAGGGTTCGATAAAAAAGAGAGAGCGCCGGGAATTCCTTCTTCAATTTTGGCAAACGTATTTACTGTAACGTTTTCGTCTCCAATGATTTCACCTTTTAAATATGCCGCGATTTGCTTAGCCGAAAACTCCATATTTTATGCTGTTATCGTGTATTGTAAACTTCCCACTTTCTGCCGAAGAAAGTATATATTGTACTGGTAATTTCATAAATAAAACGCAAATAACGGTTTTTTTTTTGATATTTCCTTACTCTCAGGCATATATTTTGCATTTCCGGTTTTTTTGAAACTTAAATTTACTTAGATTTACACAGATTTTTTTATTAAGAATGAATTGAATTAATCTGGGTAAATCCGGGTGAATCTGAGTTTCAAAGAATAAATTGTTTCATGTACTCGACAAGAATTAGATAATCCTTTTTAGTTGCTGCTCCATTTCCAGCTGTACTTCTTTTGCCGCTTCACAAGCAGCATTTGCGAAGTTTTCAGTGGCATCAGCATAAATAATTGCACGGGAAGAATTTACTATTAAACCACACATATTATTCATTCCGTATTTGCATACTTCTTCAAGAGAGCCTCCCTGTGCACCAACCCCCGGTACAAGAAGAAAATGATTGGGTACATATTTGCGGATATCAGTAAACATCTTGCCTTGGGTAGCACCAACCACATACATCATTTGCTCATCTGTTGACCATTGCTGCGATTTCAACAATACTTTCTCGAATAAGCGCTCACCGTTCGTATCTTCAGTTAATTGAAAATCCTGAGAACCTTTATTGGATGTTAATGCTAATAATATAACCCATTTCTCGGGGTAAAGCAAGAAAGGCTTAACACTGTCTTCGCCCATATAGGGTGCTACAGTAACCGAATCTATATCTAATTCGTCGAAAAACGAACGCGCGTACATTTCGCTTGTATTTCCTATATCACCTCTTTTAGCATCGGCAATAATAAATTGATCGGGATAATTCTGTTTGATATAGTTGATTGTTTTTTCAAATGCTATCCACCCCTTTACACCCAGGCTTTCATAAAAAGCCAGATTAGGTTTATATGCGATGCAATAGTCGGCAGTAGCGTCGATAATGGCTTTATTGAAAGCGAATATCGGGTCTTCTTCACTAAGTAGATGTGCCGGTATTTTTTTTATATCCGTATCAAGTCCTACACATAAAAAAGATTTCTTGCGCTTTATGTTTTCGAATAATTGTTGTTTGTTCATATTTTAAGTAGTTAGTAGTTGGAAGTCAGTAGTTAGGTATAATCAAGAACAAATCTGCATGGATTCTGACTACTAACTTCTGACTCCGGATTTACAATTCTGTTTCCTTCATTCGTTCCGTATTCTCGGCTATGGTCAGTTTATCAATCATGTCCTGAATGTTGTCGCCTGTAAAATCTACCAGATTATATATGGTATAATTGATGCGATGGTCAGTGATACGTCCCTGAGGATAATTATATGTACGAATCTTAGCCGACCTGTCTCCGGTTGATACCATCGTTTTTCGTTTAGAGGAGATGGCAGAGAGATGTTCCTGCAATTTCATATCATATAATCTAGTTCGCAGCATTTGCATAGCCATTTCCCTGTTAGCCAATTGCGAACGGGATACCTGACACTGAATCATAATACCTGTAGGCTTATGGGTAAGTTGCACTTTGGTTTCCACCTTATTAACATTCTGCCCACCTGCACCGCTCGACCGGGCTGTTTGAATTTCCAGGTCGGCCGGATTGATTTCAACATCCACTTCTTCAGCTTCCGGAAGAACAGCTACCGAGGCGGCCGATGTGTGTACACGTCCCTGGGTTTCGGTAGCGGGTACACGTTGTACGCGGTGTACTCCACTTTCGTATTTCAGTGTACCATAAACATTGTCTCCGGACACGGTAAATATAATTTCTTTAAATCCCCCCGATGAACCTTCGCTACTACTGGTTACTTCCATTGTCCAGCCCTTCGATTCGATGTATTTGGAATACATTCTGAAAAGATCACCGGCAAATATAGCCGCTTCATCACCACCGGTTCCTCCGCGTATTTCAACAATCGCATTCTTTCCGTCCTCGGGGTCGGCAGGTATAAGTAATATTTTTATTTCTTCTTCCAACTCAGGTAAACGAGTTTGGGCAGTTTCTATTTCTTCACGAGCCATTTCTCGCATTTCCGGGTCTTGCTCGGACGAGAGTATTTCTTTTGCCTCATCAATGTTTCTCAGTAATTGGATATATTCATTGCGCGCTTTCATCAGGTCGTCCAGTTCTTTGTATTCTTTGGTCAACTTCACGTAACGCTTTTGGTCGGCAATTACAGCAGGGTCAGTAATCAGGGTAGAAACTTCTTCAAAGCGACTTACGAGTCCTTCAAGTTTATCTAATATATTGTTAGTATCACTCATTGTTAATATCTGAATTCTCCGAATTCACTTTTAATAATCAGTTCTTTCTTATCACTTTCTTCAACCCGACCTACTATCTGTGCATCTATACCGAACGAATTGGATATTTTAATTACTTCTTCGGCATATTCCTGTGCAAGGTATACTTCCAACCGGTGCCCCATATTGAATACTTTATACATTTCGGCCCAATCGGTACCACTTTGTTCCTGTATGGTTTTAAACAAAGGTGGTACGGGGAAAAGATTATCTTTTACAATCCGCACTTCATCAACAAAATGAAGTATTTTGGTTTGCGCACCACCCGAGCAATGAATCATCCCATGAATATGTGGACGGATAGAATCCAGCATTTTCTTTACTACCGGTGCATATGTGCGGGTGGGGGATAGTACAAGTTTACCGGCATCAAGCGGCGAATCTTCAACGGAGTCTGTCAACTTTAGATTACCTGAGTAAACAAGCTCTTCGGGAACGGCTGCATCGTAACTTTCCGGATATTTCTCTGCCAGATAATGTGCAAAAACATCATGGCGGGCCGAGGTTAATCCGTTACTACCCATTCCTCCATTATATTCTTTTTCATAAGTAGCTTGTCCGTAAGATGCCAGTCCTACAATTACATCACCCGGGCGGATATTAGCGTTATCAATGACTTCATTCCGTTTCATCCGGCAGGTAACGGTACTATCTACAATAATGGTGCGTACCAAATCTCCTACATCAGCGGTTTCGCCACCTGTAGCGTATACTCCGATACCCATGTCGCGTAATTCGGCCAAAAGTTCGTCTGTACCGTTGATAATAGCAGAAATGACTTCTCCGGGAATAAGCAGCTTATTACGGCCAATCGTGGAGGATACGAGTATATTATCCACAGCACCTACACAAAGTAAATCATCAATATTCATGATAAGCGCGTCTTGTGCAATTCCTTTCCATACCGAAATGTCGCCGGTTTCTTTCCAGTACATATATGCCAATGAAGATTTAGTTCCGGCTCCATCGGCATGCATAATATTACAGTACTCAGAGTCTCCCCCTAAAATATCAGGGATGATTTTACAAAATGCTTTGGGAAAAACACCTTTATCAATATTTTTAATAGCATTATGGACATCTTCTTTTGAAGCCGAAACGCCACGCATCATGTATCGTTGATTACTCATGGAGATTTTATTTTATGATTTGCAAAAGTACTCTTTTTTTTATTTCAGGCAAAACACAACTACACATACCAAACTCGCTTTGCAGAATTTCTATCTGACAGCTAAAGATTTAGTAATAAAAGGTTGCTTTATGTCAACTAATTCATATTTTTGTGAAAGATCTAAAAAATAATACGATGAAACAGTATCTTTATTTCCTGTTTTACTTCTTTATCCTGTATCCGTGCTTATCACCCGGGGCAATACAGGCTTTTTCTCAGAATATTCAGAGTAGTAATTATTTGAATAAAGCAGATAATTATGCTGCTGCATACAGAGGTGAAATCGAGTATTTTTATAATCCTTACGTATATAAGAATCAACCTTATTATATATCGGGAGATTTTGTTGAGGGCGATTTGTATTATGATAACAAATTCTATCCCAACCAACGTATGCGACTTGATACTTATAAAGGACAGTTACTGTTATTAACTCCCCGGAATCAAAGTGTTATACTTGATTTTAGAAAATTCGAAAAAGCACGAATCCATAACATAGATATTATCAGCCATTATCCGCCGGAGCGAAGCGGGCTTAAACCGGGATATTTTATATCTTTCTATGAAGGAAAGAGTATTAAACTGCTTGGGAAGGAAAAGCATGAAATTCGGGTACTCCCTTCTCAAATTGAATACATTTTCGATCGAAGCATGAATTACTATATTCTTTATAAAGAAAAATACCATTCGGTGAAAAACAAGCGATCGTTTACGCAATTGTTTCCTGAATACAAGAAACAAATAAACCAATATTCCAAAAGAGAGAAGCTGGATTTCAGGATGCAGAGAGAGTATAGCCTTACACTGCTGAGTAAATATTGTGACCAATTGATAAACAGCCAAACAGATTCAAAATGAAGAATATTCTATTACTAACCCTAACATACCTGGTTTTTACACTTCAGATAAATGCCCAGGAAACTATATCTGTCAAGGCTGACAGTATAGCAGTAGAAGAATTGGTCGAGAAAATACGAGCCGAAGTTCCGTTTAAAATATATACAGTTATCGATAGTACATTTATTGTTTCCATGGAAGCAACAAACCAAGAACCTATCCATATCCTGGAGAAGGTTTTTGCAGGAACTCCTTATCTGATTTCCTCTTTTGATGGTAATCTTTTTATATTAAAGAATGTAGAACTGGTTACAACTTTCCCCGGTTCGCTCACTTTCAAGCAGCAGGAACCCGGTGAGTCTTACCGATCCATGATAGCGCAAAGAGCTGAAAGTGCCACATCCGAAAATAAAGTATATGTTGTAGGTGATGCTTATGATCAGACTGAATCTTCATTCGTTACATTAACCGGGAAGGTAACTGATTTTAAAACCGGCGACCCGTTAATTGGTATAAACCTGATTTTGCGGGATCCCTGGACTGCTGCTGTAACAGATAAAGATGGTAACTATACCGTACGACTCCCCAAAGGCAGGATTCAACTGGATATTACGGGTCTGAATATCAAAGAATCGCGCCGGAATGCAATTCTATATGCCGACGGTTCACTGAATATCGAAATTGAGGAAGAGGCTCATATGCTCAATGAGGTTGTAGTTACCACCGGAGTTGTTCACAATGTTAAAAGCACACAAATGGGAATTGAAAAGCTACAGATTTCCAAAATAAAAAATATTCCCACCGCTCTGGGTGAGGTGGATATATTACGTGTTATACAAGCATTACCGGGTGTGAAAACTGTTGGAGAAGCTTCCACTGGTTTTAACGTTCGCGGAGGGGCAACTGACCAAAATCTGATTTTGCTTAATGATGGTACTATTTATAATCCCAATCACTTATTCGGTTTCTTTACAGCATTCAGTTCGGATATGGTGAAGGATGCCGAAATTTATAAAAGCAGTATACCTGCCCAGTATGGTGGACGTATCTCGTCAGTGCTAGACATAAAAAATAAAGAGGCAGACAAAGAGGAGTTTAAAGGTTCGGCTGGTATCGGGTTAGTAACCAGTAAACTGAATCTCGAGATCCCTATCATTAAACAAAAAACATCTCTTTTGTTGAGTGGTAGAACTACATATTCGGATTGGATACTAAAAACCTTACCCGAAAAGAGTGGATACAAAGACGGGACAGCCGGATTTTACGATCTCGGTGCTACGTTCTCTCATCTCTTTGATCAGAAGAATTTATTGAATATCTATGGATATTACAGTCATGATAAGTTTTCTTTTACAAAAGATCTGAAGTATGCATACAACAATGCCAACTTCTCCATTAAATGGCGTACAGTAATAAACGAAAAGCTCTATGCGTACTTTACCGGTGGCTATGACCATTATGATTATAGAAACTCGGA
>DAMCMT010000121.1:5286-9418 GCA_032108265.1 Bacteroides sp. | reverse complement strand
CAAAATAGATTAATCTTTTGGTAACGCCGCAGGCGTGTCATTATGCATAACCGTATGCAAGCGCAGCGCAGCTTACGGTGGCAAACTGACTACAAGCAAGTGAACCCCGCAGGGGTGAGATTATCATTATGCCGCCCCTGCGGGGCTCTGACAGCGATAGCTTGCCGCCCGTAAGCTGCGCTACGCTTGCTTACGGTTATGCATAATGTCACGCCTGCGGCGTTACCAAAAGATTAATCTATTTTGAGATAAAAATCCCGGGTTAGGGCAATATATTCGTTGCTGTACTTATGGCGTTCAAGTTCAATCAGTAGCTTTTCCGGACGACACTCCCGCACGGAGGCCGTAAAACAAAGCAGTGTTCTTTTCGGTGGTTTGCCGGGGCTGGTTATCACATCCGTATGTTTACGCGGATAAAGATTATAACCGGCGGCGATAGAAACAATACTACTCACAACATCCGCAGGGATAATCACGGCAAATATTCCTTCAGGTGCGAGGAACCGGGAAACGCCACGGAATAAGTTATCATAATTCAGTGTGTTATCATGCCGGGCGATAGAGCGTTGAGTGTCGGGAGATTTCAACGAACCAACAAAATAAGGTGGGTTCGATACTATTAAATCAAATAGCCCCGAGGGTTGAAAGGTATTGAAATCCGCGCGCAGTACATTCAGCCGCTCTTTCCATGGGGAATTCTCAAAGTTTTCCCGCGCCTGACATACGGCATCCCCGTCAATATCAATTGCAGTAATAGTGGCAGCAGAACGTTGGGCAAGCATAAGGCTTATCAATCCCGTACCTGTACCCACATCCAGTATGCTCGTTATATTCTCTACCGGCGCCCACGCCCCCAGAAGCACCCCGTCGGTACCTACTTTCATCGCGCATTTGTCCTGATGTACAGTAAACTGCTTAAATCTGAAGAATGAATTAGCCATATAATATTACTCTTGTTTTGCGGAACAAAAATAGTTATTAAATAGAGAATGGGAAATAACGATGCCGCACAGTAACTTTCAATTTTCCATTTTCAACTTTCAATTTATCTATTTCTGGTACGGTTTTTGTCTTTTTTATATAAAAGCGACCTCTTATTAATAAAGAAAAGTTTAACTTTGCGGTCGCTTTATGCCTTACACAAACGAGTCATAATAGTAAACTAATAAAAGAGACATGAGAAAAGAAAGATATTTCGAGAGCGAATACGAAGAACAAGAAGACAATGCTTTTTCATTAATAGCCGATTTTGAGGGCAATGAGGAGCAAATATTCGATATGAAGATAAAGGTTGATGATAAACTTCCTGTCTTACCTCTCCGCAATATGGTTCTGTTTCCGGGAGTATTTCTGCCTGTTTCGGTCGGACGTAAATCATCTTTAAAACTCATACGCGAGGCAGAGAAGAAAAAAGGTCTGCTGGCAGTAGTATGCCAGAAACTACCTAAAACTGAGAATCCGGGTCTGGAAGACCTGCATACCATAGGCACCGTAGCCAAAGTAGTACGGATACTCGAAATGCCCGACCAGACTACCACCGTCATCCTCCAGGGGTTGAAACGAATGGAGCTGCAAAGCATTACAGATACACGCCCGTACCTGAAAGGAAACATCAACG
Source organism: Bacteroides sp. (assembly GCA_032108265.1). Taxonomy (GTDB): domain Bacteria; phylum Bacteroidota; class Bacteroidia; order Bacteroidales; family Bacteroidaceae; genus Bacteroides. The sequence continues at coordinate 7,800 of DAMCMT010000121.1, read as the reverse complement.
TATTGGAGGAAAATATTCCGCCCAAAGAAGACAAAGAGTTTATTGCACTGGTAGACACCTGCAAAGACCTTACTATCCGCTACATACAATCATCCGACGGAGTACACCAGGACTCGGTATTTGCTATCAAGAACATGTCGAACAATATGTTCCTGATAAACTTTATCTGTACCAACCTGCCATTCAAGAAAGATGAGAAGATTGAGCTTCTATTGATGGGCAACCTGCGCGACCGTGCTTACCGGCTGCTCGAGATACTGAACCGCGAAGTTCAGTTGGCAGAGCTGAAAGCCTCTATCCAGATGCGTGCCCGCGAAGATATAGACCAGCAACAGCGCGAATACTTCCTGCAACAGCAAATGAAAACCATTCAGGACGAACTGGGTGGTGGCGGCCAGGAGCAGGAAATAGAAGAAATGCGCCGCAAAGCCGAAAAAATGAAGTGGAGCCCGGAAGTGATGGCAACCTTTACCAAGGAACTGGCCAAGTTGGAAAGAACGCATCCGCAATCGCCCGACTACAGCATCCAACTCAACTACCTGCAAACCATGCTGGGATTACCGTGGGGCATATATACCACCGATAACCTGAACCTGAAACAAGCCGAAAAGATACTGAATAAAGACCATTACGGACTGGAAAAGGTAAAGGAACGTATTCTGGAACACCTCGCCGTACTTAAACTGAAAGGTGATATGAAATCTCCTATCATCTGTTTGTATGGCCCTCCGGGAGTGGGTAAAACCTCTCTGGGTAAATCTGTTGCAGCAGCTTTAAAGAGAAATTATGTACGCATGTCACTTGGAGGCGTACACGATGAAGCAGAAATTCGCGGCCACCGCAAAACATACATCGGCGCTATGCCGGGACGTATCATCAAGAACCTGATTAAAGCCGGTTCATCAAACCCGGTATTCATACTGGATGAGATTGACAAGGTAAGTTCAGACCGTCAGGGCGACCCGTCATCAGCGTTGCTCGAGGTATTAGACCCCGAACAGAACAATGCTTTCCACGATAACTTCCTGGATGTTGATTACGATTTATCAAAGGTTATGTTTATTGCTACGGCAAATAACCTGAATTCAATACCACAACCCCTACTCGACCGTATGGAGTTAATTGAAATCAGTGGATACATTACCGAAGAAAAAGTCGAGATTGCCCGCCGTCACCTGGTGCCCAAAGCCATGGAAGCCAACGGAATAGACCCTAAAAACTTAGGCATAGTACCCAAGATTGGAAAAGCAACCATTGAATCCGTTATCGAAAGCTATACCCGCGAAAGCGGCGTTCGCGAACTTGAAAAGAAAATAGGCAAAATACTCCGCAAGTCGGCACGCAAATATGCTACGGATGGGTATTTCTATCCGAGCGATATTAAGCCGTCGGATTTATATGATTTCCTCGGCGCGCCCGAATATAACCGCGATAAATATCAGGGAAATGATTACGCAGGCGTTGTTACCGGATTAGCCTGGACAGCCGTAGGAGGAGAAATTCTCTTTATCGAAACCAGTCTGAGCCGTGGCAAAGGAGGCAAATTAACCTTAACCGGTAATTTAGGTGATGTAATGAAAGAGTCTGCAATGCTGGCACTTGAGTATATTAAATCACACGCATCCCTGCTCAATCTCGACGAAGAAATATTCGACAACTGGAATATCCACCTGCACGTTCCCGAGGGAGCGATACCTAAAGACGGCCCATCAGCCGGTATTACTATGGTTACTGCGCTTGCTTCGGCTTTAACGCAACGAAAAGTAAAAGCAAACCTGGCAATGACCGGAGAAATCACCTTACGTGGAAAAGTTCTTCCTGTGGGCGGTATCAAAGAAAAGATATTAGCTGCCAAAAGGGCAGGTATCAAGGAAATCATTCTAAGCTTTGAAAACAAAAAGAATATCGACGAAATTGAGGATATGTACCTCAAAGGTCTGGATTTCCATTATGTAAAGGATATAAAAGAGGTATTCGAACTAGCATTGACAAACGAGAAAGTTACAGATGCCATTGATTTGTCAGTAAAGAAACCCGTAACAGAGCCTAAATGACATTTGAGTTACAATATACAGACCCGAAAAGCAATGCCCGTGCCGGATTAATAACTACCGACCACGGGCAAATACAAACTCCCATCTTCATGCCGGTAGGTACGCTTGGCTCTGTCAAGGCTGTACACCAAACGGAACTGAAAGAAGATATAAAAGCCCAGATTATTCTGGGAAACACGTATCATCTTTATCTCCGCCCCGGACTGGAAGTATTGGAGAAAGCCGGAGGGTTACACAAATTCAATAGTTTCGACCGCCCTATGCTTACGGATAGTGGTGGTTTTCAAGTATTCTCACTTTCGGGTATCCGCAAGCTTCGGGAAGAGGGTGCCGAATTCCGTTCTCACATAGACGGCAGCAAGCATATCTTTACCCCCGAGAAAGTAATGGATATCGAACGTACCATCGGTGCCGATATCATGATGGCCCGCGCGCTGACCTTCGCGCTGGGTCGCGAACC
>DAMCMT010000121.1:2058-5276 GCA_032108265.1 Bacteroides sp. | reverse complement strand
ATCATGATGGCTTTCGACGAATGCCCGCCGGGTGACTCTGATTACGAATATGCAAAGAAATCCCTCGGACTGACGCATCGTTGGCTCGACAGATGTATTCAGCGATTTAATGAAACAGAACCTAAATACGGTTACAATCAATCCTTATTCCCGATTGTACAAGGCTGTATTTATCCCGACTTGCGTAAACAATCCGCCGAATACATAGCCTCCAAAGAAGCAGACGGTAATGCCATCGGCGGACTTGCCGTAGGTGAACCGGTTGACAAGATGTACGAAATGATTGAACTGGTAAACGAGATACTCCCCAAAGACAAGCCCCGCTACCTGATGGGAGTTGGTACACCGGTGAATATCCTCGAGGGTATTGAACGCGGCGTTGATATGTTCGATTGTGTAATGCCTACCCGTAACGGAAGAAACGGGATGCTCTTTACAAAGAACGGCATTATGAACATGAAAAATAAGAAATGGGAAACGGACTTCTCTCCTATCGAAGAAGATGGTGCCTCTTATGTCGATACGCTTTACAGTAAAGCCTATCTGCGTCATCTTTTTCATGCGCAGGAATTATTGGCTATGCAGATTGCATCTATTCATAACCTGGCATTCTATCTATGGCTGGCAGGCGAAGCAAGGCAGCATATTATTGCAGGAGACTATGCTATTTGGAAATCGAAGATGGTCGGCAGACTTTCAACAAGACTATAAGTATGGGTAAGTTAATTAAACGACTGGATTGGTATATTATCAAGAAGTTTCTGGGAACATACGTGTTTGCCATCGCACTTATTATATCGATTGCAGTAATATTCGACTTTAATGAAAATGTGGATAAATTCACAGATAATGAAGCACCATGGTCGGCTATCATTTTCGATTATTATCTGAACTTTATACCCTATTTTGCCAATCTGTTCAGCCCTCTATTTGTCTTTATTGCAGTTATTTTCTTTACATCAAAGCTAGCTGAGAATTCGGAAATAATTGCGATGTTTTCAACGGGGATGAGTTTTCACAGGCTCATGCGTCCTTATATGATTTCTGCAGCCGTTATTGCATTGGCTACTTTCTTGTTGGGTTCATATATTATCCCTCGGGGTAGTGTTACCCGGCTCGATTTCGAAATAAAATACAAAAAGAAAAGACAATCCACATCAGCCCGCAACGTTCAGCTTGAAGTAGACTCGGGAGTTATTGCTTACATTGGTAGTTATTCAGACTATAATAAAACGGGAACTCGTTTTTTTCTCGATAAATTTGAAGACAAACAACTCGTTTCGCGTCTTACAGCTCGCAGCATCGTTTATGATACAGCCTCAGTTCATCACTGGACAATCAAAGATTATACCGTAAGGGAACTGGATGGACTAAAAGAGAGAATCAATAAGGGTGAACAAATGGATACTATTATTAATATGGAACCATCTGATTTTCTCATTCTCCGAAATCAGCAGGAAATGCTTACAAGCCCCGAATTGAAAGATTATATCGACAAACAAAAACGAAGAGGTTTCGGTAATATCAAGGAATTCGAAATTGAATATCACCGGCGTATAGCCATGTCTTTCGCTTCTTTTATCCTGACTATAATAGGAGTATCACTCTCATCTAAAAAAATGAAAGGAGGTATGGGATTAAATCTTGGTATTGGTCTTGGACTAAGTTTCTCATTTATCCTTTTCCAAACCATATCATCGACATTTGCCATAAACGGTAATATGTCACCTATCATCGCAGTATGGATACCGAATTTACTCTTTGCGGTAATTGCTGTTTACCTATATATAAAGGCACCCAAATAAAAAAAATCCCACCCGTTATCTCCGAAGTGATAACAAGTGGGATTTGATTTGTTGTATACATTCCTCTTTAAACTATTCCGTACTTATGTTCCGGAAATCAACTCTCTGTTAACTATATCAGTTCAGATAACTAGAAAGTTCAGCTGCAGAGATGTTTTTGGCGATAATAATACCATTTTCATCTAATAAATAGTTGGAAAAACCGCGGTTCAGGTTATACTTCCTAAATAAATCCGATTTATTACCTTTTGTTTCAACGAAACAAAGAGGTTCCACTATTTCGTCCTTACGAATGGTTTCCTTGAATACAGACTGATATTCGTCGAAAGAAACTGAAACCATTTCCAAATTGCGGCCATCCTGAGATTGAAGCACATTGCTCAACATTGTGTTGTGCAAACGGGATTGCGCATCATAACTGGCCCAAAAACTTAACAATACATATTTACCTTTCAAACTATTCAAGGAAATACTTTTATTTTCCTGTACAGATTGAATCTTGAATTCGGGTGCAATATCACCCGGATTTAAACCTCCCGTAGGTTTGTCTTTAGCGATAAATGATGTCAAGGAACTAATTAGTAATACAACAAAAATCCATTTTACATGTCTCATGTAAGTCGGTTTTGGTTAATACTATCCAGGAACTGTTATCCCAACAGTGATTTCGTCCCGGACTTTCATTTTCAGGTAAAAAAACATGAAAAATCACTCCATTATCTGTTTACCCTCCTATTGAAATCGCTGCAAAGTTAAAGACATATTATCTTAAAATCCAAATAAACTACCGGATTTCTGCCTTTTTTGAGCAAAAATTTATGTTATTTAGCATATTTCGTGTTTTTTGTATACTTTTGTAGTGTATTTAAAACAACTTACAATGGAACTAAATTCTTCCACTGAACTTATCCTCATTCGGGTGACCGGAGAAGACCGTCCGGGCCTCACTGCATCGATTACAGAAGTACTGGCGAAGTACGATACAACCATCCTTGATATCGGTCAGGCCGACATTCATAATACGCTATCACTGGGCATTCTTTTCAGAAGCGAGGAAATGAATTCAGGGTTCATTATGAAAGAACTTCTGTTCAAAGCAAATTCATTGGGAGTTAACATTCGCTTCTACCCCATCTCTGTGGAAGAATACGAGGACTGGGTTAGCATGCAGGGAAAAAACAGATACATCCTTACGCTGCTGGGGCGTAAACTCTCGGCCCGTCAAATTTCTGCCGTAACATCTGTCCTAGCCGACCAGAACCTGAATATTGATGCCATCAAGCGACTCACCGGCCGTATACCATTGGACGAAACCAAAGCCAATATCCGTTCGTGCATTGAATTCTCTGTTCGTGGAACTCCCAAGGACAAAATACAACTTCAAGCCCAACTGATGAAGCTTGCGAGGGAACT
>DAMCMT010000121.1:0-2048 GCA_032108265.1 Bacteroides sp. | reverse complement strand
TATGGACTTCTCTTTCCAGATGGACAATATGTACCGCCGTATGCGCCGTCTCATTTGTTTTGATATGGACTCTACCCTCATCGAAACCGAAGTTATCGACGAACTCGCCATCCGCGCCGGTGTGGGAGATGAAGTTAAAGCCATTACCGAATCGGCCATGCGCGGCGAAATAGACTTCGCCGAAAGTTTCCGCAAAAGGGTATCCTTACTGAAAGGCCTGGACGAGTCCGTCATGCATGATATCGCAGTTAATCTCCCGATAACCGAGGGTGTAGACCGCCTGATGTTCGTCCTCAAGAAATACGGCTACAAAATAGCCATCCTCTCGGGTGGATTTACCTACTTCGGCCGTTACCTGCAAGAGAAATACGGAATAGACTATGTATATGCCAATGAACTTGAAATAATAGACGGTAAACTCACCGGCAATTACCTTGGCGATATCGTCGACGGTAAACGTAAAGCCGAACTCCTGCGACTGATAGCACAAGTGGAAAAAGTAGACATCGCGCAAACCATTGCCGTAGGCGATGGAGCCAACGACCTTCCCATGCTCGATATTGCCGGACTGGGTATAGCTTTCCATGCCAAACCCAAAGTAGTAGCCAGTGCCAAACAGTCTATCAATACAATCGGGCTGGATGGTGTACTTTACTTTCTCGGCTTTAAAGACTCTTATCTGGAAGAACGCGGCAAACTCTGAATAAATTGAAAATTGAGAGTTGAAGGTTGAAAGTTACTATGCGGCATCGTAACTTTCAACTTTCAACTCTCAATTTTCAATTTAAATAAGTATCTTTGCTCCCAAATAGATTACGAGAGAATGAAATTTAAAGAATTAGAGCTAGAAGATACTGTATTAGACGCAGTTGAAGCAATGCAATTTGATGAATGCACACCAATTCAGGCACTTGCCATTCCTGCCATACTTAAAGGAAAAGACCTTATTGCCGTTGCACAGACCGGTACCGGAAAAACTGCTGCATTTTTACTTCCCATCCTCAACAAATTAAGTACCGGACAGTACCCCGAAGATGCCATAAACTGCGTCATCATGTCTCCCACCCGCGAACTTGCACAACAGATTGACCAGCAGATGGAAGGCTTCTCTTATTTCATGCCCGCATCGAGCGTAGCCGTTTACGGTGGAAACGACGGTATACTCTTCGAGCAACAGAAAAGAGGGTTAACGTTGGGCGCCGATGTTGTGATTGCCACTCCCGGTCGTTTACTGGCCCATATCCAGTTGGGATATGTAGACCTTTCCAAAGTTTCTTTCTTTGTCCTCGACGAAGCCGACCGTATGCTCGACATGGGATTCTCCGACGACATCATGCAGATAGTAAAGCTACTACCCAAAGAACGGCAGACGATTATGTTTTCGGCTACCATGCCCGAAAAGATACAACAACTCGCCAAGACCATACTGCACGAACCGGAAGTTATCAAACTCGCCGTTTCCAAGCCTGCCGAAAAGATTGTACAGGCCGCCTATATATGCTACGAACACCAAAAGCTGGGGATAATACAAAATTTGTTTCAGGACTATATGCCTGAGAAATGTATCATCTTCGCATCTTCCAAAATCAAGGTTAAGGAAGTAGCCAGAGCCTTGAAAATGATGAAGTTAAACGTTGGCGAGATGCACTCGGACCTCGAACAGTCTCAGCGTGAGTTCATCATGCACGAATTCAAATCCGGACGCATCAACCTGCTCGTAGCAACCGATATTGTTGCCCGTGGAATAGACATCGACGATATACGTTCTGTTATCAACTTCGATGTTCCGCACGATAGCGAGCCGCTTCAAACAGATTGAAAGCTTCCTGGAGAAAGATATATATAAAATGCCTCTGCCCCCCGAACTCGGTGAACAGCCGGAATACAGGCCACGGGCAATGCGAACATACAAGAACTTCAGCAAGTCGAAGCCATCCCATTCCAAGAATACACGGAAGTTTCCGCGCAAAACAGATAATAAATAGTTTTTTTCACCGCAGAGTTACGCAGAGTTACGCGGAGTTTTAGGTTACGTTGCCGCATGGAAA
>DAMCMT010000120.1:0-9711 GCA_032108265.1 Bacteroides sp. | reverse complement strand
CAAAGGGGATCATTTTGAATTGGCGAATAGGGGTCAACTTCGAGCGGATTTTCCAAAGCGGAATAACTTCTTTCCCTGTTTGGTCAATAAAGCCACATTTACCATTTATACATACGGCAGCTAATCCCGTTTTGGTAAAAGACAGAAAAAGAATGCGCATAATCATATTTAAACGGCACAACCTCTTCGCCTGTTGCGGCATCTAAAAATCCCCATTTACCGTTATTCTCCGTTGCAACTAACTTTCGCGCGTCAGATGCTGAAACAGCAGACAATTTTTCTGCAGATTCTTTTTTAGTTTGTTGTTTATCCATTCCTAATCCTTTATTATTCCATTTCCATGCCTGTATAATATTCCAACAGATAATTATTTTCGGCATTGGCTTCCTGTATTTCCTGAATAATATAAGTGTTATAACCTTTACGGGCAATAAGCGGGTCACGTAATACGTGGCTCTCGGCTTCCTCATAAGATTTGGCGTTCAGTATGAACATTCCTTTTTCTTCTTTACCCAAAAGGGGGCCACATATGAAAAGTATTCCCCGGGAGTCCAAATCCCTTACATACTCTACGTGAGCCTTTGTTGCATCAATTATCTGTTCCGGGGTAAAAGTATCTTCGGTATTTATATCCTGATATATAATCAGGAATTTAGATGTTTTCTCATTTTCCATGTTTTCCTTTGTTATTTATTATTTAGAGTTTCCGGTTAGTTAATAGAACTTTTCACCATTCTGAACCCTTGCAATGGTTTTAGCAATCCGTTCAGCTTGAGTTTGTTCAGTTTTAGCTGAATTTATCCAGTCAATAAATGCTTTCTTCTGACCCTCGCTGTAGTTTTCAAACTTCTCTACAAGTCCATCTTCATCTTCCATGCACAGGAGTAAATCCTCGGGTATTATCAATGGCGTTCTATCTTCATAGAGGGTAATATGCACTGTATCTCCCGCCTGTTTATTTAATTTTTTCCTTAATCCCGCCTTTATAACCAAACCTAATTGTTTGTTACCCATCGGCATCAGATGTGTATTGGAAAACTCATAATCATCGATCTTTCCTTTTACTTTCAACATTCCGAATGATTTCTTAGGCATGGGTATTTCAGGAATTTCGGCGTAAGTCCAGGCGTACTTATCCCCTCCGGTTGTTTGTAATACGTAATCTTTATCTGTTAACGGTTTCTCCATTTAAAATATGATAATCAATGTGAGTATGTACAAAGATAATTGTTCTTTTTGACAACTGTATGTCAGTATGTCCCCTACTTTCCTTACTTTTGTATCAAAGAAAGTAAAATACCCATTGGAAGACTATCTATCAAAACTAAACCCCAAGCAATCAGAAGCCGTCGAAACCACCGAAGGCGCTATCCGTGTACTTGCCGGAGCCGGTACCGGAAAGACCCGTGCCCTGACCTCCCGTTTCTGCTACCTCACGGATACACTGGGAGTAGCGCCCAAGAACATTCTGTGCGTAACCTTCACCAACCGTGCAGCCAACGAGATGAAACAGCGTATCAGAGGTGCACTGGGCGATATGGATCTGGGGTATATATGTACTTTCCACGCATTCTGCGTACAATTGCTTAAGGAAGACATCCATGTACTCAACTTCCCGAAGAACTTCATAATACTCGACGTTGAAGACCAGAAGCAACTTCTGCTCAAAATCTTTGAGGAGATGAACCTCACTCTTCGCGAAACAACCATTAAGCAAACCATCGACGAAGTGCTGGAAGCCAAAAAACTTTTTGCAACCTCCTACATCGACTATATCTATGAACTCAACAACGAAGAACTAAAAGAGAGAATCGCTATCACAACCAACCGTAACGATGAGATTTTCCTCCGCTATCTTTATGAACAAAAGAAATGTTTCGGCTGCGATTTCAATGATATCATCAATTTCGCCTCCTACATCCTTGAACATTTCCCCGACGTACTGAAGAAATGGCAGGACAGAATGCAGTACGTAATGGTGGATGAGTTTCAGGATGTCAGCAAACGACAATACAAAATAGCCCGGATGCTTTCGGGCAAACATGGTAATCTCTTTATTGTGGGCGATCCCGACCAGACGATTTATTCATGGCGTGGCTCGCACGTAAAGCTATTCCTGGACTTCGATAAAGTTTATCCCGAAGCACACACCATTGTGCTCGACACCAATTACCGTTCTACTCCCGAGATATTAACTGCATCGAATACCCTGATTGAAAAGAACGTCATCCGTTTTCCCAAAGAACTCCGCCCCACTAAATCAAGCGGAGAGTTGCCCTTGTTCAACCATGCCAAAAGCGAAAAAGAAGAAGCCGAATGGATCTATGAGGAAATCAACCAACTGTGCAAATCAGGCGTGTCGCTCAACAAAATAGCAGTTCTTTACCGCGCGCATTACCTCACCCGTCCGCTCGAAGAATGCTTTATTGAAAAAGGACTGTCGTACAAAATATATAGCGGTATAGAGTTTTATGGCAGAAAAGAAGTCAAAGATATTATATGCTACCTCCGGATGCTCACTTCGGCCGATGATATTGCTTTTCTCCGTACCATCAACAATCCATCGCGAAAAATAGGGAAAAAGAAGATCGAATACCTGAAGCAGTATGCCGAAACAACCAACTCTTCACTTTATACCGCCCTGAAAGAGAGTTTGCACAGCTCACTATTCGCCGGAACGCAAGCCACCCGCTACGTACAGGCCATAGAGTCTGTAAAAGAAGATATGCAGGGCAATCAAATGGGCGACATTATGCAAATGGTGCTCGACCGCAGCGGTTACGAGGAATTTCTCCGTTTACAGGGCGACCAGGAACGGCTCGATAATGTTGCCGAACTAAAGCGAGCCATTGAAAACGCCGGTCAGGATGATGATGCTACTCTCGAAGACTTCCTTTCGCGCATTGCCCTGCTGACCAATCTCGACCACGAAGACCAGAGCGAGTCCGTTAAGCTTATGTCCATCCATGCTTCTAAAGGAATGGAGTTTCCCTATGTCTTTATTTGTGGACTTAACGAAGGCGTTTTTCCCAGCCGTCGCATCAACACGCCGGAAGAGATGGACGAAGAGCGCCGTCTGGCCTACGTAGCCATGACTCGCGCTATGGATCGTTTATATCTTTCAGACTCGGAGGGCACTTCTAATGACGGGATATTCAAATTCCCCTCACGCTTCGTCTTCGATTCCGGGAAAGAGAACCTGCAATTCGTCAGAAAACTCGATCCCTATCTGGAAATCTATTCCCAGAATGCATCGGCAAAGTTTCCGGAAAACATCTTTAAGGTTGGCAACAGAATAGAGCATCCTGTATTTGGACCGGGAACCATAATGGCAGTAAATATGGCCGAGTCCAGTTATTCCATTCTTTTTGATAAACTGAAAACCGAACGGGGAATTCAGTTCGGGGCAAAGATCACCCTATTATCCTGAGAATGTGTTGCTTATTTCGAAAGGGCTACTTCCAGTTGTTCTTTTACGCTTACTGCAAAATCTACCATCCCACTATTTAATGTATGGAAGTTGAATTTAATATTCCATTCCTCATCTCTTAGATCATAATCTTCACTGAAAAACTTTTTCTTGTCCACCCGATACGTTTCACTAAACATCTGGCTTTTGATTTCATAAAATTTATCATTCTCGTCTTTGAATTCCTCAAGCAAGGCATAACATTCCGTTATCTCCAGCAATTGCTCTCGATCGGTGAGTAATGCCATCGCACCGCTGTTTACAAACATATCGAAAGCTCCTTTTTTATAGGAAAAAGTTGCCGTAGATGATAGTGTCTTATCGTATTTCGCTATACTATCATTATTGTATATTGCGGGATCTTTTATTACCCGGTGAAGATAATTCCTTAAAAGTTCGTGTTGTTTATGATCTTCTATAATGGCATCGAGCCGTCTCGAATTCTCTTCTAATTCAGTATAAATCGCATTTAACTGTAATTTGAGATCTTTTTTTTCTTTAATACTACTAACTACACCACTGGCATATAATGTAATCGCAACACCAATAATTACAACAGATAATTCACGCAGGTAATTTCCTATTTTCAGTCGTTTTATCCAGGTTAAACAGTTCTTTGCTTTCATTAGATATATATTTGATACAAATGTATAAAAAAACATGATTCCTAAATGCGGCTGAATGACTATATTTGCCAATAACATCTCATTATCCGACCGTCAATTGAACAAACATGAAAAAACAAACACTGACTCTAATTACGTTACTGTTAGGATTGGCACTAAACGCCTATTCACAGCACAAACCCACAAAGTTTGAAACCGAACTCAATGATTTCCGGTATTCATTATACGAGAAACTCGATACTTTAACATTCCGTATTTCAGATATAGAACGGGCTTACAGAGTCATACAACCTGAAATAGAAGAGTTTATAAATCGTCATGAACAGGATATACGCCAATATAGACTTAATACATTACATATATATAAAGATATGCCAGTGCCGGATTTGGATAAATATAAACCGGTGGTTGGTAAAGAAGAATTAAATGAGATCAATTCATCTTTCCGGGAAATTAAAACCATAAAATCCATTTACGATTTTAATGCTATTAACCTGAAAAACACCATTTCTATGAGTATATCCATTTTCAGTGCCCGATTGGGTGCAGAAGATATGGCCGACGAAAATATAAAAAATTCAATTGCTGCATACCGCATTATTACCCGGCAAAGAGACAAAGATAACTGGCAAATATATGTAGACAGATACAAATATATATATGAATTCACTTACAGTTTTCCGGATAATTTCCTGTATTTTGAAAATGTCTATCAGAGAGCAGCCGAGGGGCCTACTTGCCAATTATGATATTTGGTTGTTGTAGGCCCCTCGGCTACGCACGGGGTAACGAATTGTACAATGTGTTTTGTTTTTGACTCTTATTCTTCCTCCTCAGCAGGCTTCATATTCGTATAAACGCTCTGTACGTCCTCATCATCTTCCAGCTTTTCAATCATCTTTTCGATGGTGGCACGTTGTTCGTCGTTTACATCCTTTTCGTCGGTAGGAATACGGGTGAATTCGGAGTTTGTTATTTCAAAGCCGTTTTCTTCCAGGTATTTCTGGATGGCGTTGAACGACTGGAATTCGCCGTAAATGGTTATTTCGTTATCTTCTTCGTCGTAATCTTCATCTACACCGTAATCAATAAGTTCCAAGATAAGGTCTTCTACAGACATTCCTTCTTTCTTGGTTACAGTGAATACCGATTTGTGGTTGAAGATAAAGTCCAGGCTTCCGGAAGTACCCAGTGAACCGCCATATTTGTTGAATACACTGCGTACATTGGCTACTGTACGGGTGGTATTGTCGGTAGCAGTTTCAACAAGGATGGCAATACCGAAAGGACCGTATCCTTCGTAAACCATTTCTTTGTAATCTTTCTGGTCTTTGCCCATTGCGTTTTTGATGGCGCGTTCAATGTTGTCTTTCGGCATATTTTCGCGCTTGGCATTGGCAATTATAGCTCTAAGATGCGAGTTATTTTCCGGGTCGGGGCCACCTGCTTTTACGGCGATAGCGATTTGCTTACCTACTCTGGTAAATACCCGGGCCATATTGCCCCATCTCTTCATCTTGGCTGCTTTTCTATATTCAAATGCTCTTCCCATTTTATGTTTTGAGTTATGAGTTATGATTTTATGTTGCCTGAAAGCCTTTAGTTATCTCCTGTTACCCAGAAATCTGAGCAGATACAGGAACAGGTTTATGAAGTCGAGGTATAAGGAAAGCGCTCCCATCAGTGCAATCTTCTGGGAAGTTTCGTTTATTTCGTTTCCATAAACTTCGAGGTTTCTCTTTATATTTTGTGCATCGTAGGCGGTCAGACCTACAAATATAAGAACTCCGGCGTAGGTTATAATCCAGTATAAAATTTCGTTCTTAACAAACCAATTGGCTACCGAGGCTATGATTAGGCCAATTAATGCCATGATAAGAATGTTTCCCCACGACGAAAGGTCTTTCTTTGTAATTGTTCCGTAAAGTGCCATAACACCGAATGTCCCGGCCGTAACAAAGAATGTTAGTGTTATGGATGCTGCGGTGTAAATCAAGAATATAAGCGACAATGTTACCCCGTTCAGTATGGAATAGGTCAGGAACATGATGGTGGCAGTCATAAAAGAAAGCCGGTTGATGTTTGCTGATAATATCCATACAAGGGCTAATTCGCCGATAAGTAGTCCGTAAAACAGTCCGCGGCTGCTAGCTATTGCCATTTGTAAATTTGGCGAGTCGAAAACGAGTAATGCTGTAAGGGCAGTAATGACTAACGCCAACGTCATCCATATATATACATTGCGGAACAGTGTGGCTTGAGCCGTCATGGCGGCGATATTCGATTTTGATGTTGTTTCCATAATTTTAAGTTTGGGCCTCTCCCCAACCCTCTCCCGAGGAGAGGGGGTAAGAGTCTGCGGATTGCGCAGCTAGCCCCCTCTCCTCGGGAGAGGGCTGGGGAGAGGCTTTTGTTTTTATCTAAGTTTCGCCCCCAGTTTATCTTCCAGATTCTTTGTCAACTTAGCCATTATCTTATCAATAACCTTATCGGTAAGCGTCTGCGTTTCGTCCTGTAACAGGAAGCTTACTGCGTACGATTTCTTTCCGGCTTCGAGGTTTTTGCCTTCGTAAACGTCGAAGAGTTCAACGCTGCGGAGCAGTTTCTTTTCTGTTTCGTAGGCAATCTTTTCGATTTCGGCAAACTGTATCTTCTTGTCGAGAAGTAAAGCCAGGTCGCGTTTCACTGCCGGGAACTTGGATAGTTCCTTGTAGCCGACTTTTACGGAACGGTTCGCTTTCATAAGTTCTTTCCAGTACAGTTCGGCGAAGTACACTTCGTTGTCGAGGTCGAAGATTTTGCGTATCCTTTTTGATACGATGCCGAAGGTTGCCAGCCTCTTCCCGCCGCGGGTGTTGACAGAGAGTGCGGTAGAGTATATATCGTCACTCAGATTGCCCACAACCAGGTTGTTCATATCTAATCCCAGGCGGGAGAATATATTTTCAACGTAGGCTTTGAGTTCGTATACCGAACTGTTTTCGTCGGTATGTGCCCAGGAGTTCGATACACGTTTGCCGGTAACCCACATACCGAGGCGATACTCTTCGCGGTAGGCTGCAAGCGGTTTTTCTTCGTTCTTTTTGTCCCGGCTGAAATAATAACAATTACCGAATTCGAAGAAGCGGAGGTCCGTATTCTTGCGGTTGGTATTGTGTGCAATGCTTTCCAATCCGCCGAACAGCATCGTCTGGCGCATACCATTCAAATCTGTACTCAGCGGGTTGAGCAGCATGACGGTATTTTCGGCCGGGTATGACTCCAGTCCGTCGTAATAAGCCGCGCGGGTGAGCGAGTTGTTCATGATTTCGTGGAAACCTGCGCCAATCAACTGCTCGGAAATAAGGTTCTGAAGTTTGTACGATTTATCTTCGTCGCCTTTGGTTGTGAGGCTGGATTTGATGGAGTTAGGTATCTCTACGTTGTTGTAGCCGTATATACGCAGGATATCTTCGATAACGTCCACATCGCGCTGAACATCAACACGGTATGGAGGAACCGACAAAGAAAGACCTTCGGCAGTTTCGTTGGTTATCTTCATTTCCAGGCTGGTAACGATGCTTTTAATGGTATCAACCGGAATGGTTTTACCTATCAGGGTATTCACTTTATGGTAGGATAGTTCTACCTGGAAATCCGGAATAGGATTATCATATACGTCTTTAATATCCGAAGAAATGGTACCGCCTGCCAGCTCTTTTACCATCAGGGCGGCGAGTTTGAGGCAGTAGATGGTTGAGTTAGGGTCGACCCCGCGTTCGAAGTGGAAAGAAGCATCCGTATTCAGTCCGTGACGGCGGGCTGATTTCCGAATCCACGTAGGATTGAAATAGGCGCTTTCGATAAATACATTCTTCGTTTCCTCTGTTGCGCCGGAAACAAGTCCACCGAAAACTCCCGCTATACACATGGGGTTTTGGCGATTGCATATCATCAGGTCGCGGTCGGAGAGTTTGCGTTCCACACCATCGAGTGTGACGAAGGGGGTACCTTCGGGCAGCGTTTCCACGACTACTACATTGCCGTCAATCTTATCGGCATCGAAGCAGTGCAGGGGTTGGCCGAATGCGTGGACGATGTAGTTTGTGATATCTACTACATTATTTATAGGACGCTGGCCGATAAGACGGAGTTTATCCTGTAACCATTCCGGACTTTCCTTTACGGTAACGTCTTTTACGGTAACTCCTGCATAACGCGGGCAGGCTTCTTTGTTTTCGACAATGACTTCAATGTTCAGGTCGTTATTTTCAACCCGGAAGTTATCGACAGACGGACGTTGCAGGGTTGCTTTATGGCCGTTTTGGATAAGGAATGCGTATAAATCGCGTGCTACACCAAAATGCGAAGCACCATCGGCGCGGTTGGGTGTGATATCGACTTCGAGAACATAGTCGTTCTTTACGTTGTAGTAATCTTTGGCGGGGGTGCCGGGAACGGCGTCGGCGGGAAGGACGATAATTCCGTCGTGCGATGTTCCGATACCGATTTCGTCTTCGGCGCAAATCATGCCGTTCGACTCTACTCCGCGTATTTTGGATTTCTTTATTTTAAAGCTTTCTTCACCGCTGTACAGGGTTGTGCCGTTGGTGGCAACCACTACTTTTTGTCCGGCGGCCACGTTGGGCGCGCCGCAAACAATCTGAACAGGTTCTCCCCCATCGCCCAGATTAACGGTTGTTATGTGTAAATGGTCTGAATTGGGATGTTCCTCGCAGGTAAGTACTTCGCCGATAACAATGCCTTCAAGGCCGCCTTTGATGGTTTGTACTTCTTCTACCCCACCCGTTTCGAGTCCGATAGACGTCAGGGCAGCCGATACTTCTTCGGGCGACAAATCGAAATCGACATACTCTTTCAGCCAATTATACGAGATATTCATACGTTAGTTATTTATGTTGTTTTATTGTTTTTCAAAATGACTCGCAAAGTTAATAAGTTTTTGCTGAAAGTCGGTAAAATAGAAAGGTAAAATAGATTCGTACAGGCTATTAATGATTTTGTTAAACTTCCTGCTGTTCTTTGTGTTTATTAGGGAAAAGGAAATATGAAAACAAAAATCTATTTTTTATTTATTCTGCTTATCGGTTATATGTTGTCTTGTACGAACAGAAGCAAGACTAATCATGCCAACGAGCCGCAAACCCCGTCTGCGATAGCCGATAGTATAAATACTACCCTGGATGCAGCTTATGGCGATATGCAAGAGGTTAGTTTACCGGTTGTTGTAAATGGCCGGTCTGTAGGAAGAATAGCCGGGATGAAGCCGCTGGCATCCTCTGTTTTCGCGGAAATAACGTTCACACCGCAGGAATTTAAAGATGTCAGGGCCGCTAAATTACCCGAATACGAAAACACAAAGCTGATTATTGTAAGCTATACAGACAGCCTGAATAATCCGGTAGAAGAACTTATCACATTTAAACCCGGTTTCCAGTTTGCCGACAGGACCCGTTTGTACGCCGTCGACCGCGTGGACGGGAAGGATAACCAGCAAATCATTACGCAGGCAGAGGTAAAAGCCCCCACCGACATCCATATCGAACAACATCTGAACGGAATGCTAATCAGTTCGCTTCATTATCAGATTGGCAGCAACGGCAGCATCGAAGAGAT
>DAMCMT010000119.1:5777-9771 GCA_032108265.1 Bacteroides sp. | reverse complement strand
GTTAGTAAAGTTAATAATTTATTCTTTACTGACACAGTTTAAATTACAGTCTCGTTTTTCATTCACCCAACGATAAATCTCTGTGCTTTTGTGTATCTATGTTCTAATTATAAATCATTGACTTTATAATTTTAATCCAGTATTTTAACCCGGATATTCCGGAACCACACATCATCACCGTGGTCTTGCAAACCGATATATCCCTCTCTTTTTTCACCACCCAACTCATTCTGCAATTTGAAAGCAAGCGGATAATCCTTTTCATTGAATTTATTGGCTTGTAGTAAATCTGTCCATTGCGGGGTCCAAAGATGGTATTCTACTACGTTCTCTCCATTCTGCGAATGTAGTACAGTACCTTTATAAACAATAATGCTACTTGTATTCCACTCACCAAAAGGTTTTGAATTCTGCGGTTTAGCCGGAATCATATCATATAGCGACATGGATTTACGGTTATTATCTTTACCCATTTTAGCATCTATATGGTTTACATTGTCCAATATCTGAGCTTCAGGAGCAGACATATAGATTGGTTCCAACCTCCACTCTCCGGTGGTAGGGTCTTTCGACTCTACTTCCCTTGCGAGATAGAATACACCCGAGTTACTACCTTTAGCCACTTTCCATTCAAACTCTAATTCGAAGTTTTTGAATTTATGGGCGAATATTAAATCGCCACCGTCTTTTTCCTGAGCTTCACCCCCACCTGTTCCGTTAAATTTAATTGCTCCGTCGTCTACAATCCATCTGGTAGGAATATTGTCTTTGCCGTATCCTCTCCAGCCTTTCATTTCTTTACCATCAAATAAGATAATATACCCATCATCATCTGTTTCAAATTGAGACAAATCGACTTGTGGGTTTTCCAGTATCCTGTATTCAGGCATTTTGTTTTCTTCGGCCGTGGCTTGATTGTCGCTCTGTTTTTTTCCTCCACACGAAACCATGGAAAGGGATAATAAAAGGCATACAAATGCATAAATTACTTTTTTCATTCTTGTTAGTTTTTATCGTTAATAATAGTCTCTGAATTTATCCCGGTAGGATAACCCTTGTATCCCGGTAGGATAAAACCGGTATTCTACCGGGATACCAGCGTTATGCAAATGTATAATTAGTTTTTGTGACTTACTATTTAATAAAAAGAGCAAATACGGAATAGCACAATATGAGATATTATTGGCACAAAATGATTTAGTTGGAAAGCTATATTGTTTGTTTTAAATAAAAAGCGTAGGTCTAAAAAATCCTATTATTCTTTACTTAGCACTCTGTAATTGTATCGTAAAGAATAGGATTTTTTAGACCATTCCGCATTAATTAAAATAGTATATAGTGAGCATTAATAATACCCTCGATTCCGATGGTCGGTATGTGGACGTACGGTTCGTTTTAATGGAATGCTCATCCCACCGGTATCTTCCAGCCAATCATAAAGGTCACTGTTTAGTTGATTGATAATTTCTTTATGTTCGGGTGAAGCTATCAGGTTGACAGTTTCTGCCGGGTCTTCCTGCAAATCATAAAATTCATTGGTATCCCAGATTCCATGGTAACGGATGTATTTATAACGGTCTGTACGTACGCCGTGCATTGTGGGAGTTTGCGGATATTCGTATTCCCAATAGTATTCATAGAAAATGCGTTGACGCCATTCGGTTTCTTCGGCTTTCAATAGTGGGATAAATGAATAGCCTACCATTTGTTCGGCTTTTTCCAAACCGAGGTAATCCATGATAGTGGGCGCAATATCTACATTCTGAACCATGTTATTGATGGTAACTCCTCCTTCAAATAATCCGGGGCAACGCGCCAACATGGGTACGCGTACCGATTCTTCATAGAATTGCCTTTTATCAATCAAGCCATGTTCACCCCAGGCAAAGCCATTATCACCCATATAGATTACTAAGGTGTTATCATCCAATCCGGCTTCTTCGAGATAATCTAATACGGCTCCTATGCTTTCATCAACAGAAAGAAGAGTCTCGCAATAATTACGTACCTGAATATCCCAGGGGCGCCCATGATAGGCGTAGTCTACCCCATGCCAGCTTTCGCGTTGGTTTTTCACCCAATCCGGCATCATCCGCTCGCCGTAATATTCTTTACCGGTGGCGGCTTTATTGGTTTCCGGATTAATAGTGGGTAATTCCTTTATACCATATTTGGGAATATTATACGATTCCGGCAATACCAGTTCTTTATCCTGATAACGACCTCTGTGCCGTTTGGCTGGCGAGAAGCTATCGTGTACTCCCTTGTGGGATAGATAAACGAAGAACTGTTGGTTGTTGGCTTGCTGTTGCTTCATGAAGTCTATCGCATGTTCGGTCAACAAATCGGTTACGTAGGTACTGTCTTGATATTCAACCCATTCGCCGTTTGTATTAATCCGTGGATTCCAGTATTCTCCCTGCCCGCGGAAGCCTTCCCAGTGGTCGAAGCCTGGTTGTGGTGCTCCCGAGTCATTGCCCATGTGCCATTTTCCGAAAAAGGCGGTTTTGTAGCCTGACTTTTGCAGATATTCCGGAAAAAAAGTAAGTCCTTGCGGAAGTGGCGCGCTATTATCCACTACCTGGTGGGAATGCGAATACATTCCCGTCAGTATGGATGCCCGGCTGGGTGAAGAAAGGGATGTGGTGACGAAAGCGTTTTTAATATGTGCACCTTCACGGGCCATACGGTTCATGGAGGGTGTCTCAAGCCAAGGTATGCGTCCCATAAATTCCATATAATCATACCGGTGGTCGTCGGAAAGGATGAAAACGACATTGCGTGGCTTTTCAGCCTGATTGTTTTTATTTTCTTTGGGTGCTACAGCTTTCACGCAGCCTGAACTGCTTATACCAACTGCCACCATCAATAACTGATTTATTACTGTACTTTTCATAATCAATTGTGTTTTTTCAATATTACCATCCCGGGTTCTGTGTGAGTTCGGGATTTAAATCTATTTCTCGTTGCGGTATAGGCATCAATATCATGTGTTCCTTGATGTTATCTGCAATCTGGGTTTTATTCGATTCGGCTACGTTAGCTTCATACGTACTATGTTCTTTCATCCGTTGTATAAATGTACCTGTACGAACCAAATCAAACCACCGGTGTCCTTCAAATGGAAATTCGAGCCGACGTTCGTTTAATATTTCCGCACGGAATAGTTCTTTACTCAGTTGAGTAAAATTGCCGGAGGTATCTCCAAAGGCTCTTTCCCTGATACGGTTCAAGACCTGATGTGCTTTGCCGGATTCGCCAACTTCATTCAATGCCTCAGCGTACATCAGCAATGCATCGGCATAGCGGATAATGTGCATATTTATATCGCATTGCCCTGATGAGGGTTCGCCATCAATCCAATATTTACCGAATAAGGGAATACTAGAGAACACGATTTGTTTTTCTATTAAACTGTAAAAATCATATCGCGTATTTACATATCGCCTTTTATCCGCTTCATTGAAAGAGTCGTATAATTCCTGAGTAGGAATATCGGCTTCATTCGACCCGTTTACTCCTATACTTCCTCCCGGAACTGAATATTTAGGCCCCGCCATACTCATGGCGCCATTGCTGGGCATCGGTGGTTTTTTGTATTCGATATAGAATACGGCTTCAATACCAGCTGCCGTTTCGGGATTCCAGTTTGCGGCATATTCGGTATGCAATCCATATCCATATTGCGATTCGTTCTCCACAACTTCGGCCAGTTTATCTTTGGACGCGGCAAATTCTCCTTTGGTTAAATAGACTTTTCCCAGTAAAATCTTACAAGCACCTTTCGTTATTCTTCCTTCATCGGATGCCTGATATTCTGACCGCAAGGGTAATGCCGATTCTGCTTCCGTCAAATCCTGAATAATTTGCTTGTATATTTCTTCTGAGGATATACGTGGTCCCATAGCATCCTGAATACTTTCGAGCTTGGTGACTAAAGGAACATCTCCATAGAAACGGACTAAATTGAAGTAATAAAGAGCGCGCAAAAGTT
>DAMCMT010000119.1:0-5732 GCA_032108265.1 Bacteroides sp. | reverse complement strand
GCTATTAATCGCTCTTTGATATTCTCGCTCATGGTAATTCCCGGAATATTATTAATGGCAGCATTCGCTTTCATAATGCCTGAATAATTGTTATTCCACATATCTCTTATGAAGGTATTTTCCGAATTGTAACGCATATACTCCAAATCCTGCAAAAAAGAATTAGCCATGCCCAATCCGTTTTTCATAACATCGGTAGGCAATTCGCC
This sequence comes from Bacteroides sp., assembly GCA_032108265.1. Classification (GTDB taxonomy): domain Bacteria; phylum Bacteroidota; class Bacteroidia; order Bacteroidales; family Bacteroidaceae; genus Bacteroides. The sequence continues at coordinate 5,523 of DAMCMT010000119.1, read as the reverse complement.
CATGAGATACATGGCCCGGTTATAAATCGAGCCCAATTGTTGATATGTTGCGTTTACAGCTGCTTCGGCATCTTTTTGAGTGCTGTAAAAATTGGTAGTAACCAGCCTGTCTACAGGTCTTTCTTCCAGAAATGAGGAACAACCCGGTAATAAAAATATGGATGCTACTATTATTATTGTTAACTGCTTCATAACGTATTACTATTTAATATCTAACTTTATACCAAACATAAAGGTGCGTGATTGGGGATATCCGCCGAAATCTTCACCAGCCTGTAATGTAGATGCTCCCCAGAAACTTACTTCAGGGTCGTATCCACGGTATTTTGTCCATGTCAACAGGTTTTGCCCGGTGGCATACAAGCGTACTCCTTTGATATACTTAAAGTTTACATTCGGGAAACTGTATGAAAGCGAAAGCGTTTTCAGCTTTAAGTACGAACCGTCTTCCATAAACCGGTCGCTTACCAGTATGCTGCGGTTTGTTGTTGCTTTCGGATAGATATTACTCGGATTAGTGGGGGTCCATCTGTCGAGCAATTCCCGGTAAACGTTCGTTCCTCCTGTAGGTGTTTCCAGTTCCATGGCATTGTAGTTATATATTTTATTGCCATAGGAATACTGAAGAAATACATTCAATTCAAATCCTTTATATGCAAAGGTGTTCGACATTCCACCAAAGAATAATGGATTGGCATCTCCTAATATTTCACGGTCGTTGGTGGCATCTACCTTTCCATCGCCATTCAGGTCTTTATATCTTCTTAACCCTACACCGATAGGCGAAGCTGATGATGTTTGCTTTTTTGTTTCTTCTTCATTCTGGAATATTCCGTCGAACCGGTAACCATAGAAAATCCCAATCGGTTTGCCTACAATAAGACGGCGGAAAGAACCGGTCTTAAGGTGACCGTCGCCTTCTCCGACATCGTTGTAATCTTCTCCTCCCAACTCCAAGACTTTATTTTTATTAAAGGATATATTAAAGGAAGTATTCCAGATAAACGGCCCTGTCAGATTATCGCTTTCGATGGATATTTCGTATCCTTTATTTTCCATGCTTCCTATATTTTTCAGCATGGTTTGATATCCGGATACACCTGTTATGGCGACGCTATAAATCAGGTCGGTTGTTTTTTTATAGTAATAGTCGGCCGTCAAACGCAACCGGTTATCAAATAACCCAACATCCAGACCGATATCAAACTGTCCGGTTTTCTCCCACTTTAAATCAGGATTAGGTATTTTGTTTGGGTAAAATCCTGTAACCAACTGATTACCGATTACCCAATTATTCGAGCCTAATGTAGCCAGAGACGAATATGCCCCGATTTCCGTATTACCGGTTATCCCGTAACTGCTTCTTATTTTCAGGTTGGATAATACATCTTTTACTGACTCCATAAACGGTTCTTCCGAAATACGCCATCCTGCCGAGGCGGATGGGAAGAAGCCATATTTATTGTTGGCTCCAAAGCGGGAAGAACCGTCAACACGGACATTCGCGGATAATAAATAGCGGTGTTTCCAGTTGTAATTCACCCGGGCAAGGTAAGATAACAGATTCCATTGGGGAGCGTTGGAGGAGGGAGCGTTGAATACGGAACCGGCGCCTAAATTATTATATTCCATTACATCATTGACATATTTCGACGAAGATGCCAATACATGCTCTGTATTATTTTGCTGGAGCGTAAATCCTCCTAATATATTGAAAGAATGGTCTTCTCCTATCTTTGTATTCCAGTTAACGGTGTTTTCATTGAGCCAGTTAATTGTTTTATTCACTCCGATATCTCCCCGGGCAATACCATTGGACTGATAGATAGTAGATGGTGTGTATCGGTTTGTTTTATGATACATTATATCGGTACCCAAGGATACTTTTAATGTTAGGTCTTTTATTACTTCCCACTGCATATAAACATCGCCGAGTAAACGAGCAGCCGTATTGTTAAATTTACGTTCTTTTGCCGTTGCTACCGGATTGGGAATTAATATCCCGGGTGTATTAACCTGGGTATATTCGCCTGTTAATTCATCGCTGTAGACAGGTTGGATAGGATTCATTCTTTGTACACCGCTTACTACTCCGTCTTCTCCTCCGGTTTCCGTAGCTACAGAATTATTGATGGTATAACTTGCTGATAAGTGTGTACCCACAGTAAAGTTTTTAGTAATATGCCGGTCGAAGTTCAGGCGTAAAGAGTATCGTTCAAAATCAGAAGAAATAATAATCCCGTCCTGTTTAAAGTAGTTCCCGGATATGGCATATTCTGTTTTTTCATCGCCGCCCGAGAATGACAACTGGTAATTCTGCGATACTCCGGTTCTGAATATTTCGTCCTGCCAGTCCGTTCCGTTTCCTAATTTTGCGATTTCGGCTAATTCATTGGCACCGTAATAGGGTTTAAGTCCGTCGTTGGTATAGGCTTCGTTGACCAAAGCGGCATATTCCTGCGCATTCATCAGGTCTAATCTCTTCGAGACATTAGAGAATCCGAAATTCGCTTCAAATGATATATTATCGAATCCTTTTTTACCGCTTTTAGTGGTTATGAGAACGACACCATTAGCCGCACGCGCTCCATAGATAGCTGTAGCTGCGGCATCTTTCAATATTTCTATCGATTCGATATCCGACGGATTCACTGTTGATAATCCGCTTAACGATGTTTTTCCTCCTGTGTTTCCAAATCCACCGCCACTATATACCGGAAAACCATCGATTACATACAACGGTTCGTTTCCTCCTTGCAGAGAGCTACTACCACGAACTCGTATAGAGGCTGTAGCGCCCGGCATACCGGATGTCTGTGTAACCTGAACTCCGGAAGCTCTACCAACCAGCCCCTGGTCAATAGATACCATGGGTGTTTGTTGTATTTCGGTTGTTTTAACCGAAGATACCGCACCGGTAAGGTCGCTTTTCTTCACGGTACCATAACCCACAACTACAACTTCATCCAATGTTTTGGAATCCTCTTTCAGGACAACATTTAATGTGGACTGATTATTAATTCTGACTTCCTGTTCCACGTATCCAATATACGTAAACTGTATAGTCGCTCTTTCATTAACAGACAATGAAAAATTGCCATCTACATCTGTAATCGTACCATTGGTTGTTCCTTTTTCCATTACATTGGCTCCAATGATGGGTTCACCTCTTTCATCTGTTATTGTCCCGGTTATTTTTCTGTTGTTATGTTGATTAATACCTAAAGAAGAGTTTTTTTCCATTAATATAATTTGCCGGTCGACAATTCTGTATCGAATATTTGTGTTCTTAAATATATTATCTAATACCTGTTCTACTGAATTTTTATTTGCATTTACCGAAACTACTTTGTTTGTTTCGAGCTGCTTATCGAGTATCAGAAATGAAAATTCCGTTTCATGTTCTATCTTATCCATTATTCTTTCTATCGGTGTATCTTTAAAAGAAAAGGATAGGGAAACTGATTGCGAATATGTATTTGCTGCATAGAGTTGAAAAGCACCAATAAGCATTAGAAAAAGGCTTAGTTTCATTATTCGACAAGTTTTTAAGAAATAATAGGGAGTCGTACCCCCGAATAATTTCTGGTTTTTCATACTTTTGTATTGAATTTAATTTGTAATGTCTTTGGTAGCAGCCAAAGATGTTTAAGTTCTCCGGACAAGAGTGAGCGCCAACTTGCTCTTGTCTTTTTTGTTTAATCATTCATTTATCATAGGCAGGATGTATTAGAGGTTAATAATCGGGTTATTTCTTTTTCAGCCACACATCAATGCGTTGTTTTATTAATGTTGAATCTTCGTTTTGTATGGTGCGGCTAATTTTCCATTTGATAGGTGCGGCTAGTTCGAGATACGAAAATATCTGCTGAATGGTTTCGTCCTTGAATGTCACACGGGATAAATACTGGGATGCCTGATTGTGTTCGTCGTGCAGAACGATATCAACATTATAACGCCTGCTGAGTTGCTCGAATACTTCTTGCAGGGGTGCATTGCGGAATACTATTTTACCGTCTTTCCAGGCTAACTTTTCAGTGAGGCTTACCGATTTTATTTTTAGTGAATTGGTTTCCGGATTAAAAGAAGCCAGTTCTTTCGGGTTCATTTCCCTGAGCATCCGGTCTTTAAAAAACAACGTTACTTTTCCTTCGGCAAGTATGGTTTCAATAATGTTTTCTCCGGTATTAACATTGAATTTTGTACCGTGGGCTACAATCTTCATTCCCGATGAAGTTGCCACTGAAAAAGAATTTACCTCATCGGCTTTTACTTCAAAGTAACCTTCTCCGTCCAGTGTTACTTCCCGTACCATTCTTTTGAACCGAGTGGGATAACGAAGGGTGGAACTGGAATTGAGCCATACTTTGGATTTATCGGGCAATTCGAATTCGGATATGGTACCGGGCGTGCCGGTGATTTCAGCATATACCGTGTAATCATCGGGGGCACTGAAAGCAATATATCCAAAAATAAAAGTTGATATTAATAAAGGAATAGCCAGAATGGAAGCGGTACGCATCAGCATATTAATATATTTATTACGCCGGGCTTTGCGGGTAATAACTCTCTGAACTTCTTTATATCCGGTTGAGCTGTCGTAAGATTCGACTTCCTTGATTTTCTTTTTTATGTCTACGGCATGCTGTACAGATTGTAATTCGGCAGCAAACTCTACAGATTGTTTAATCAGTTCTTCGACCAGTTCTTTTTCTTCCGACGTGGCAATTCCATAAGTATATCGGAAGAAGAGTATTTCTCTGTCAATGTTTATATCGTCTTTCATTATGTATATATTGGTGCATATATTAATAAGACAACCAACAAAAAAAATAGTGCCAAAGATTTCTATTTATTTTTATTCTATACTATATTTGCATTTATAAGCTTAACGCTACTACTTCTATGGAGGCCGATCTTCTACTTTGGAAAACAATCGTAAATGATGATGAGAAAGCATTCGAAAAGATATTTTTGCTTTTTTATGGCCCTCTTTCAGTATATGCCCAAAAATTTATTGATGAACAAACGGTAAGAGAAGATATTGTACAGGATGTATTTGCTTCACTATGGGAAAATAGGAAAAAATTAATGATAACGACTTCTTTGAAAAGTTATCTTATCCAATCTGTTCGTAATAACTGCCTGAATCATTTAAAAAAAGAGGGATTGAACCGCCAGTATCAGGAATTCATTTCCAAAGAATATTCAATCTCGGATGAACAGCAGGATGTATATCTTTTATCCGAGTTATATACTCTTTTGGAAGAAGCCTTAAAAAAGCTACCGGATACTTATCGTTTGGTTTTTGAAATGCATAGAATGGAGGGAAAAGATTATGCTGAAATTGCGGAAACGCTAAATATTTCTGTTCGTACAGCGAAGCGGTATAAAAGTCAGGTAGTAGACGTATTGCGGAAAGAGTTAAAGGACTATCTGTTTATCCTTTACTTTTTTATATAAAATATCACTACCGTCCACTAAAAAGTGGGCGATTAAAAATTAAATAAATTTGGTTCACTC
>DAMCMT010000118.1:0-10097 GCA_032108265.1 Bacteroides sp. | reverse complement strand
TTAGTAAAGTTAATAATTTATTCTTTACTGACACAGTTTAAATTACAGTCTCTACGGATAGCATCTCACTCAGTATCCCGAGCCCCGCATGGGGCGGGATTATCATTATGCCGCCCTTTCCAGGGCTTCCAGCAAGAGGAAAGTTTCGCTATCCGTAAGCTGCGCCGCGCTTGCATACGGTTATGCATAATATATCCCCTGCGGGGATTTGGGATGCTTATTTGCCTCCTGGCGAAGCCATACCTCCCCTTAACTCCTAGCGAAGCGATACCTCCCTTACCTCCTCCCTTTTCCTCCTCCTTTCCTCTTTTTTTCTTCTTTTTTCCCCACCTTGCTTTCATTTGCAAAATATTCCTGTATATTTGTCTTGAAATTTACATAATAAATTATTTACCATCTAATTTACTTCAAAAAAGAAAGATGTATCCGTTAAAATTTGACCCCATACTAAAGCAAACGCTTTGGGGAGGAGAAAAAATTATTCCTTTTAAACATTTGAATGAGAACTTAACGGGAGTGGGCGAAAGCTGGGAAATTTCCGATGTAGAGGGTGACGAATCCGTAGTAGCCAACGGCAAAGACCGCGGCATGACGCTGACCGAGATGGTACGCAGGTACCGCGAAGAACTCGTCGGAGAAGAAAACTACCGGCGTTTCGGTAACAAATTCCCCCTGCTGATTAAGTTTATCGACGCCCGTGAAGACCTTTCCATACAAGTACACCCCGATGATGTGCTGGCAAAGAAACGTCATAACTCTTTCGGGAAAACAGAAATGTGGTACGTCATTGATGCCGATAAAGGCGCCAAATTGCGTAGCGGCTTCTCAGAAGAAATAACACCCAAAGAATACAAGGAAAGAGTACTGAACAACACCATTACCGACGTGCTTCAGGAGTACGAGATACATCCGGGCGATGTCTTTTTCCTCCCTGCCGGACGTATCCACAGCATCGGCGCGGGTGCATTCATCGCAGAAATTCAGCAAACATCCAATATTACCTACCGTATTTACGACTTCAACCGTACAGATGCGCAGGGCAATAAACGCGAACTTCACACCGAACTGGCCAAAGACGCCATCGACTACGAAGTGTTCGACGATTACCGCACCGCCTACGAGCCGGTCGAAAATGAACCGGTCGAACTCGTCGCCTGTCCCTATTTCACCACATCCCTCTACGATATGACCGAAGAAATAACCTGCGATTACTCCGAGTTAGACTCTTTTGTTATCATGATGTGTGTACAAGGAAGTTGCAAACTGGTGGACGACCAGAAGAACGAAATTGAAGTCCGTGCAGGAGAAACCGTACTCCTTCCCGCCGTTACGCAGGAAGTGACGATAATACCCTCGGGCAGCGTTAAATTAATCGAAACATACGTATAGCGTTATATCGTAAATCGTATAGCGCTATACGATAAATCATCTAGCGCTGTACGATAAATCATCTAGCGCTGTACGATAAATCATGTAGCGCTGTACGATAAATCATATAGCGCTATATGAAAAAACGTATAGCGCTACACGGTTTACCATATAGCGCTATACGTTTTTACATTTATAAGGTAATCAGCGACGGAACAATCTTTTGATGCCTTTAAATACCTTATATCCCATCATAATACCATCTACCAGCACCATCCCGGTACTGAATTTCTTCATCATCCGGTTGCTGCCTACAGCAGTTTCGGTACCCGCAAACGGGTTCAGCATCTTTTTGGCAGAATAAACGATTACGTCTTTTTGCAGATTTATCTCATCCAGAAGTTCCAGCTTGCGCAGCCGGATATCCTCGGGCGCCACTCTTTTCAGTCTGTTTACGGTAAGTTGCTTATTCATGGCTTATTTGTTTGAATCGTTATAAAATAATTTGGCAATAAAATTAAGGATAGGAGTGATAATAAGCTGTTTACGCAGAAAGTAAACCAGCAGGGCAATCAGCAAGATGATGCCCGATATTATCAGGTAACTGTTCGTTAACCCTCCTACGTGCGGTTCCAGCAAATAAGCCAACGAGAACGACAGGTAGAACAGAACCACCATGCCTAGTATAACGACTACCAAAATTAATATCAATGTTGAAAAAACAGCAGATAATTTCTCGATTAATTCCAATGTAAGATACTCCTTCTGCAGGTTGATATATTTCTTACATTCATCAATCAGTCCTTGAAAACTCTTAGTGCTTCGTTCAGTAATCATAATGGTTCTATTCTATCGTTTAATTATTAATCGCCTTCGCCACGAATTTCGGCGGCAATCTCGTCTACAAGGTCATCCAACTCGTTCCGGTTCAGTTTAATACCCTTTTTGCGGAGTATTTCCATAATTTTATTCCGTGTATCTTCTCCTTTTTCCGGAGCAAACAACATTCCCGCTGCAGCACCTACTACCGCACCTCCCAGGAAAGCCAGTAAAACATTAATTCCTTTCATAATTATTATATTAAATGGTGATACTACAAAATTAACATAAATCCCGGTAGATTGTTCCCCCTTTAAACTTATTTAAGTTCTTAACACTTCGTCTGTCCGGGATTAAGTAATATATTTGCGTAATTTATAAAAGATGTAAAAAATCTATGAAAGATAAGATAGTGTTTATCACAGGGGCCAGCAGCGGTATAGGCGAAGCCTGTGCCCGGAAATTTGCTGCATCAGGTGCAAAGTTAATTCTTAATGCACGCAGCCTCGATAAACTACAGGCAATCCAGAAAGAGCTGCAAGATAAATACCCCGTACAGGTTTACCTGCTTCCTTTCGACGTGCGCGACAGGAAAGCAATCGCCGAAGCCCTCCAATCCTTACCCGCCGAATGGCAGGCCATCGACATCCTTATCAATAACGCCGGACTGGTTATCGGCATGGATAAAGAGTCCGAAGGAAACCTCGACGAGTGGGATATCGTAATCGACACCAATATCAAAGGCCTGCTGGCCATGACCCGCCTCGTAGTTCCGGGCATGGTTGAACGGAACCGCGGACATATCATCAACATCGGCTCCATCGCCGGAGAAGCAGCCTACGCCGGCGGAAGCGTTTACTGCGCCACCAAAGCCGCCGTTAAAACCCTCTCGGATGGCCTGCGCATCGACCTGGTGGATACTCCCCTGCGGGTGACCAACATCAAGCCCGGTATGGTGGAAACAAATTTCTCTGTCGTTCGTTTCAGAGGTGACAGGCAAACGGCGGATAACTTCTACAAAGGCATCCACGCCCTCAGCGGCGACGATGTGGCCGAGAGCGTGTATTTCGCCGCCTCCGCCGCACCTCATATACAGATTGCCGAGATACTGGTAATGCCCACCAATCAGGCTACCGGAACCATATCATACCGTAAAACCAATTAAAAACCTTTATATCAGGAATTTATTAATTAATCAGAAGAATAAGAAAATGAAAAAACTAGTTGTTTTAGCAATGGGTGTTTGTATCGTACTGGGCCTTGCTTCATGTAAATCCAGTGAAAGTGCATATAAAAAAGCTTACGAGAAAGCAAAAGCCGAAGAACTGGCCGAACCTACAGTAACCGCTCCGGTAGAAGTAACCCCGGTAGTAACTGCTCCTGTGGAGGTGAAAACCACTCAGCCGGCCGGCGTTCGTGAGGAAAAAGTAACGTACGTTTCGGGTAACGAACTGAAAGAATACAGCGTTGTTTGCGGTAGTTTCGGTCTGAAAGCCAATGCAGAAGCACTCAAAGACTTCCTGGGTAACGAAGGATACAATGCTACCATTGCATTCAACCCGGACTCGTCTATGTACCGTGTTATTGTAGATTCATTCTCCGACCGCGACTCGGCTGCCAGAGCCCGTGACGCGTTTAAAGCGAAATATCCGCAGCGCGAAGATTTTCAGAAGTCGTGGTTGCTGTATAGAGTATATTAATATATAAAATATGCCGCAGGGCTATAAGTAAATCCTTATAGCCGCATGGCTGTCCCCCTTTGGAGGGGGTTAGGGGGAGGATGGAATGGCTTACTGTCTTACAGTCCTCCCCCTAACCCCCTCCAAAAGGGCAAGGCTGTTAAGTTCCATGCATTACCCCGCAGGGGTAATATTATGCATAACCGTATGCAAGCGAGGAACGAGCGCAGCTTACGGGCAGCAATGCGTCGCTGCACCCAAAGCCCCGCAGGGGCGGCATTATGATGTTAATGATTATAATCTCACCCCTGCGGGGTTCCGGCAGCGGCGCATTGCTGCCCGTAAGCTACGCTACGCTTGCATACGGTTATGCATAATTCAGCACCTGCGGTGCTTTTTGTGAGAACTTAGCAGCACTGCCCCAAAAGGGGACAGCCATGCGGGATTATTTTATCACATTGAGTTTGCGACAATAACATCCATTTATATTTGTAGTATGACCGAAAAGACAGCTAAAAAGTTTATTTCCCCCCAGGCATGGTTCTCCATGTATTATCCGCTGGACTGGAACGAGTTTGAAGACACCGAAAGCAGTTTCCTCTTTTACAACCCCAACCTGTGGAGTGGGAATTTCCGCATTTCGGCATTCAAAAAAGACATCAAACTACCCGACGCCCGGCATTACGGAAAAGACGCCATCAAAGCCGAACTCCAATCCAACAGCACGGCATCGCTGGTGAAAGTCGGCAACCTGGAATGCGCCTACAGCAAGGAAATGTTTCAGGAAGAAGGAACTTTTTACGTCAACCATTTCTGGATAACGGGCATAGGCAATGTAGCTTTCGAATGCAGCTTCACCGTTCCCAAAGGCGGCTCCACCGCTGATGCCGAGCATATTATCGCATCCCTCGAAACCCGCGAAGACGGTAAGAAGTATCCCGCCGAGATAATCCCCGTCCGCGTATCCGAAATCAGCCTGGTCGACGAAGGATACGAACTCACCGCCTCCCTGGTGAAGAAAATACTCAAAAAAGACTTCCAGGGCGTTGAAGCCGATTTGCCGAATATCCAGAAGATAATAGACGGCGGCCACATCAAACCCAAACAAAAAGATTACTGGTTAGCCTTCGGCATCGCCATTTGCGTGGTACTCGCCAACGAAGTGGAAGGCATGGAATGGATGACGCTGATTGACGGAAACCGCGAAGCCCCCGTTCTTCAATACACGCAAACGGGAGCGGTGACAGACCCCCTGCGTCTGGTTTGGAGCAAAGTTAAAGCCGGCCAACCCTGCAATGTGGTCGACGAATACCAATCTATCATAGAAAGTCTGTAGCAAATGGTAAGTTATTTACAGGTAGAAGACCTTACGAAGTCTTTCGGCGATTTAGTTCTGTTCCACAACATATCCTTCGGCATTTCCGAAGGCCAGCGCGTAGGACTGATTGCCAAGAACGGAGCGGGAAAGACAACTTTACTCAACATTTTATCCGGAAAGGAAGGGTACGACAGCGGCCGTATCACTTTTCGTCGCGACCTTACCGTGGGTTACCTCGAACAAAACCCGGTTTATCCGGAAGAACTTACCGTACTCGAAGCCTGCTTCCACCACGGAAACCCCGTAACCGAGCTAATCAGAGAGTACGAAGCCAGCATGGCAACCGAGGGCAACCCCGGCATCGACGATATCCTCGCCCGCATGGAGCAGGAAAAGGCGTGGGATTACGAGCGCAAAGCCAAACAAATCCTCACCCAACTGAAAATACGCGACTTCAACCAGCAGATAAAATACCTCTCGGGCGGTCAGTTGAAACGTGTCGCCCTGGCCAACGCCCTGATTGTTGAGCCTGACTTGCTTATTCTGGATGAACCTACCAACCACCTCGACCTCGATATGATTGAGTGGCTGGAAGAATACCTCGGACGCGCCCATATCAGTCTATTGATGGTGACGCACGACCGTTATTTCCTCGACCGCGTTTGCTCGGAAATCATGGAGATAGACAACCGGCAGATTTACCAGTACAAAGGCAACTACAGCTATTACCTCGAAAAACGGCAGGAGCGCGTAGAGGCCATGAGTACCGAAATAGCCCGCGCCAACAACCTATACCGCACCGAACTGGAATGGATGCGCCGAATGCCCCAGGCCCGCGGACACAAAGCCAAGTACCGTGAAGACGCATTCTACGACCTCGAAAAGGTTGCCAAACAGCGTGTAGACAACAGTACCGTCAAGCTGGATGTGAAAGCCTCGTACATCGGCTCCAAGATATTCGAAGCCGAGCACGTATATAAAAGCTTCGGCGATGTGAAGATACTCGAAGACTTCTCCTACATCTTCGCCCGCTACGAAAAGATGGGCATTGTGGGCAATAACGGAACAGGAAAGTCTACCTTTATAAAGATACTTCTCGGGCAAGTTCCACCCGATAAGGGCACGATTGATATAGGCGAAACGGTGCGTTTCGGTTATTACTCGCAGGAAGGTTTGCAGTTCGACGAGCAGATGAAAGTAATCGATGTAGTGCAGGACATTGCCGAAGTTATCGAACTGGGCAACGGCAAGCAGCTTTCTGCTTCGCAATTCCTGCAACACTTCCTCTTCACTCCCGAGACGCAGCATAGCTACGTATATAAACTCAGCGGGGGCGAACGCCGCAGGCTCTACCTCTGCACCGTATTAATGCGCAACCCCAATTTCCTGATACTGGACGAGCCTACCAACGACCTCGACATCGTCACCCTGAACATACTCGAAGAGTATCTACAGAACTTCAAAGGCTGCGCCATCCTCGTGTCTCACGACCGCTATTTCATGGACAAGGTAGTCGACCACCTGTTAGTATTCAAAGGCCAGGGCGATATCCGCGACTTCCCCGGAAACTACAGCGATTACCGCGACTGGAAAGTAGTGAACGAGCAGAAAGAGAAAGAAGCCGCCCGGCCGAAAGAGGAAAAGAAAGAACGCGTGCGCACGGAAAACAAACGGCGCATGAGTTTCAAGGAGAAGCGCGAATTCGAACAACTCGAAACCGAAATCGCCCAACTGGAAGAAGAAAAGAAAACACTCGAAGACGCCCTTTGCAGCGGCAACCTGAGTGTAGACGAACTAACCGAAAAGTCCAAGCGCCTGCCCGTACTCAACGACCTGATTGACGAGAAAACCATGCGCTGGCTCGAACTAAGCGAAATTGAAGAATCATGAACCTGACCAACTATCATAGCCATTGCTCCTTTTGCGACGGGCGCGCCCCGTTGGAGGCGTTTATTCAGGAAGCCATCCGCCGGGGATTTTCTTCGTATGGAGTATCATCCCATGCCCCATTGCCTTTCTCCACCCAGTGGACGATGGAGTGGGAGCAGGTACCCGCCTATCTGGACGAATTCAGCCGGATGAAAGAGAAGTACGGCAAAGACATTGAGTTATACGTGGGCATGGAGATTGATTACCTCAATGAGGTAAGCAATCCGTCTGTCTCCCGTTTCCGCGATTTGCCGCTCGACTATCGCATCGGTTCCGTACACATGCTCTACGACAAGCGGGGCGAGGTCGTGGATACCGACTGTCCGGCGGATATATACTGCGAGCGCGTCGACAAATATTTCGGCGGGGATGTGGAATATGTAATCAAGTTATACTACGAACGCCTATTTCGTATGATTGAACTGGGCGGCTTTGACATCGTCGGCCATGCGGATAAGATGCATTACAATGCGTCTGTTTACCGCCCGGGCTTGCTGGACGAAACGTGGTACAATGATATTATCGAAGACTACTTCCGCACCATTGCCGCCCGTAACTATATGGTAGAGATAAATACCAAGGCATACCATAAATTAGGAACATTCTACCCGAACGAAAGGTACTTCAAACTCTTGCTCGAAGCAGGTATCCGGGTGCAGGTGAACAGTGATGCGCATTACCCGGAGTTGATTAACGATGGCCGCCCTGAAGCTTTGGCGGCACTTCGCAAGGCTGGCTTTACCACTGTCATGGAGTTGCACGGTGGCGAGTGGGTGGGTACGCCAATTAGCGAATAAGTACCCCGGGCAGTTGTTTGCGGTCGAGCGAGCTTCGAAGGACTACGGATTTTGATGATGCAGACCGCGCTTCCGGTTCTTCGGGCACAATAGTACCATCTATGATGCGGAGGGCGGTAGATAATAACATTTCTCTCTTATCGCCCAGCGGGTACATTACAACATCATTTTTCAATTCGTCCTTATTATATAAGCTTTGCGAAGGAGGAAATCCGAGTTCGTACTCGGCAAAGCCCTCCGAATTGCGTATTTTGCAAACGATAGGATGCAATAAATATCCTTCTACCTCGTCGTATTCCCGTGAGCCTACATTTTTCCCTACTGTACCCGTTCCGACAATAACGACATCCATATGATTCTTAAGGAAGTTGATAACCGCCTCGGAGGCCGATGCCGTATATCTCTTATTCGTAAGAACGAAAACCCTGCTCATATTCAGGTTCGAGCCACCCTTAAGGTACGTGGGCGAAAATAGAAACGGCTCGGAATTACCATTCTTGTCATTGAATTCCATATAACCCATCACTTCTCCCATTTTGTTTGCCGGAGCCAGCATAGAACACATCATAGGCACTGGCCTGTTTAGCTCGCCGCCCAGGTTATAGCGTAAATCAAGGATAAATTCATCAACCCCTTCACTTTTAAACTTAGTAGATAAGGCACTCAGTTCGTTGAGGTAGGTTTCGTCCGTGTCGCTTCTTCCCGAAACGAAGGAGTTATAAACCAGATAGCCTATTCTTTTTCCGGCATGTTCAATAACGGATGAATAGTAAACCGGATTATCCTCCACTAAACTACCGGGAGGTATGGTTTTGGTTTCTTTTTCGAAGACTTCTTTGCCATCTTCGCTTAAATATCCGATGCGAAGTTCGAGCCCCTGTTTTGCTTCGTACAAGGAGTCTATGTTGCTGCTGTTCAGCGTGGTATCTCTCAGACCAATAATCCAGTCGCCCCGTTGCAATCCGGCGCTCTCGGCCGACGAACCGGGAAGCGTGTAAAGTACACGGGCCATATATGCATTCGTCCTGACGGGGTGGGCAACCTGGTAAAATTCGAACCCGTAAGTTGCTATATTACCGGCTCTTGTGCCGACTGCGGGGGTGGTGGCTGTTTCTTCTATGGTGGAATATTTATCGACACTGGTTACCAACAAACTCTTAAAAAACAGCTCGGCATTTTGATAGTAGTTAAGACTAGTCGAGTCGATATCTTTGTACCAATAATAATCCTGGTCCATCATATCTTTAATCCACCTGCTCTGGGCAAGCCGGTCGGCATATCCCAGCCGCCTGTCTTCGCCACAGGAAGCTATTAAAATACAAAGAAGAAACAGTAATATATATCTGGTATTCATAATGCTAAGTTTTGGGCATACAAACATACAAAATACTTGGGGATTATTGTGTTGTATCACACGAAAAAAAGTGGAATAGGCCTAAACGATACTTCGTTTAAGCCTAAATGATTTTCCATTTAAGCCTAAACGATACTCCCGTATAGGCCTAAACGATACTCCCGTTTAAGCCTAAACGATTTTCCGTTTAAGCCTAAACGATTTTCCGTCTGGTTATAGCGCCCTTGCCTTGTACACGTTCGACTCTTCCAGCGGTACGATATACCCGCTGAGTGTGATGCGGTTGGAACTGAAATTCGGGTTGATACTTACCGATGCATAATTGGTATTGGCCGGCATCGATATACTAACCTGGGCCGAGATTCCCGTGCCCATTACGTTAAAGTTGTAAGTAACATCGCCTTTACGGTTGGTTTTCTTTTCAATGTTGCTCACATTGCCCTCGAGGGTGATGCCACCTATTCCGTTTGGCCCTGCATAAGCGGTATTGAAGGCTACCTGGACGGTGGCGCGGTTGCCCTCCATCATAATAAAGTTGGTGGTTGCCGATACGAAGGCAACGCGGCCGCGCCTGAAGGTTATTTTATCGGCTTCGAGCACGAAGTTCTGATTCTGCAACGATTCCATGGCGAGGTTGTATCTGAATTGGTCTTCCACCGCAACCTGTGCCTTTTCTTCGGGTGTCAATGATGCACATCCGGCAACAAACCACACCAGTAACATGAGGGATAATATCTTCTTCATATCTGTGTATTTTTTAAGAGATTATATACAAGTTTACACTAAATGCACAACTTATTGGTTTTGATGTTTTTTGATCCGCATGGTGTAGG
>DAMCMT010000117.1:0-10363 GCA_032108265.1 Bacteroides sp. | reverse complement strand
CATTGTTCTGTATGATCTTTACATCCTGCCAATCGACATACAATGTCCTGTCCCGGTTTATTTCGGGTGCTACATTGGCTACCTTTATCTCCTGCATCATCACCATTACCATAACCATGGTGATGGCCAGTGCCGTACCGGCGATACTGATAATGCTGATCAGCTTACCTTCTTTAAGGATATGAAGAGCCTGTTTTAAATATACTTTATACATCTTGTCGTATTTGATTGTTACTGTACCCTATGCCCGTCAAGAAAGCGGACGATCCTTTTGGTTTGTTTGGCAATACCTTCATCGTGGGTAACCATAACGATAGTAGTCCCTTCATTATTCAACTGGAAGAGTACTTCCATAATCTCGGTACCCATTTTGCTGTCAAGGTTACCGGTCGGTTCATCGGCCAGTATCATTTCCGGTTTACCGATCAGGGCACGGGCTATGGCAACACGCTGGCATTGTCCGCCCGATAATTGGGAAGGATAATGGTTCACCCTGTGCCCTAATCCGACCTTATTCAATACTTCTTTTGCCAGATTAGTACGTTCTTTTGCTGAGATTTTCCGGTACAGTAACGGGAGTTCTACATTATCGAGTACACTCAGTGAATTGACCAGGTGAAAGCTCTGGAATACAAACCCCAGTGTCCGGTTACGGAAATTCGCCATGGCCTTGTCATTCATCGAAGAGGTATCGGTATTGTTGATAATGACTTTCCCTTTATCGGGCAGGTCGAGTAATCCCATAATGTTAAGCATGGTGCTCTTTCCACACCCTGAAGGTCCCATAACAGAGAGGAACTCACCTTTGTCCACATCTAAGGATACATCCTCCAGTGCTTTTGTCCTGATATCTTCGGTAGAATATACTTTCGTAATATTTTGTAGCTGAATGATTTTCATCTGAACTGTTTTAATGATTAATTTTTATCGTTGATTTATCTTTATGTTTCTTCATATCCGAGATAATAACCTCATCACCCTGAAGCAAGCCTGATATTACCTCTGCATACTGGTAATTACTTTGTCCGAGTTTAACCTGACGTTTTTCGGCCTGATTGCCGCTTATCACCCACAGGTCATACATACCAGGCCCGATGTAATAACTCGAAGTTCTCACGCGCAGGGTATTCTCACGGATGTCCTGCATGACATATACATCGGTCTTTAATCCGCTTCGCAGACTCTTATTACCCGGGTCTTTCAGCATGACAATAAATTTGATGACACCGTTTTTAACTGATGGGGTTATATTGACTACTGTGCCTTCAAGTTCCACGCCACCGGCTTTTACTGTTGCTTTAGAGCCTATGGACATCCGCTCGGCATAGGTATCTGCTATTTCTCCTTCCACTTTAAATGCTGACAGGTCGGATAAGATGGCCAGCTGTGTCCCGGCTTCTACCTGTGCACCTATCTGGTTATTGATAAATGATAATGTACCGCTTTGGGATGCCAAGATCCGCGCATCGTTCAGAAGACGCCTGCTCTCATTTAGGGTCTTTTCAAATATTCTTAATTCAATCTCCTGGACGTCTATGTCGGTGTCACCGTTTTTGCGTTCAATGTCAATCAGTTCGTTCAGTTGTTCCAGTTCGAGTCGGGCAACTTCATGGTTGAGCTCTGCCTGACGGACTTTGTCCTTTGTACTTGCCCCGATACTGTCGACATAATGTTCGTTCTTAAACTCGGTATATGGTTGTTTAAGCTGCATTTCTTTTATCCGCGCCTGTGTCTTTAATGCTGATATACGATTGGCAACAGTGACTTTAGCCTTGGCCAGTTTACTTTTTCGTATTTCCAGTTCATCAAGTTTCTGGTTGTAGTCTGTTTCAACGGATGCCAGTTCCAGTTTCAGGATGGGATCACCCTCTTTTAAGGTATCCCCGGCATTTTTATATACTTCCAGTATGCGGGAGTTGATAGGTGAAACGATTATTTCTTCATACAAAGGGACAACCCGTCCGGAAGCACTGATAGTTACCTCTAAGGTGCCTGCATCGACTGTAGAGGTAGCCAGACCGTTATAGGGGATACTGCTGCGTGTAAACAAGATGATAATGAAGCAGATTGCAATAATGGTCACTGCTGCTAAAGCAATTTGAAAACCATCTTTTTCTTTTGTTTTAGCTTTTCATCACGGGGTATTTCGATGTCCATTTTATTGGTTGTTTATCTTAGGTTGATAAATGGGCTATGAATTCGCCTGATTAATTGCTAATATCAGGTGAAAGACATGGTTGGCAGAGTAAACGAAACCGTTTACTCTGTCCGCTCTTGTGATTTTAATTAATACGGTAAAAGTAAATTCTATATGAAAGTCTTTTTTAGAAAGGTGACCAAACGGGATGTTTAGGGGACGAAAGGAGGAGTTGATGGGAAAAACATATAGTGGTAGATTTTTGCAAAGATCCCTTAGGGCTCGAATATGAATGCCTGAAACACTATCATACCTTTGCTCTGATGAACAATAGACCGAACAAGGACAGCTCCTTAGAAATGTGAAATAATTATGGTAGAAGAAACGGGAAAGGCATCATTAAATGGTTGGATTGTATGAAGTATATGCTGTAGTAGCGTTTTTGTAATAATGAAATATATTAATGTTTTCATTATTGCAAACAGTGTGAATATGCTGAAAATCAAAAGTTTAATAACTCATTTCTTTCTTGATTCTTTTCCCGGAGTTCGCTGTTTAAATCCACTTTTTTATTAAACTGGGGGCAATTCTTCATTTTGCTTTCCAGTTTTTCTATCTCAGAAGATAACCTTTTGTACTTTAATTCTTTTTCGAGCAGTTGAGGCAGTGTACCTGTGTGTGCTGGAAAATGAGATAGCTGTTTGCAGAGGGAAAGGTAAACGGCATCGAGGTTTTCTTTTAATTCAAGAGTAATGGGTGGCACATTGGTTGGGAATGGGAACCAATCGCTTGCCAGCAGGCAGTCAACAACTGCTTTGTCGGGTTGAGTGGAGTGCAGGTGTTTGATGGAGGCGGCAACCTGAACCATTCCTTCGTACCTCAACACGTAGATAATATAATAAGGGATATGCCTGTCGATCTCTTCTATCAGAGAGAGGATGCGGGTTTTGTCTTTCAGCTCTACTTCCATAATCTGAATTTCGGTGAGGGCACAGGCGATAAGCAGGGTGGATGATTGGGATAGTTTGTTGAGTATCCGCAACCGCTCTACGTGGGTGGTGAGCTGCCGGCGTTTGGCTGAGGACAGGAGCTTGTCGAAAAAGCTCTTGGGCACTATTTTGTTTACGGTGGTTTGTATCGGTAGTTTGAACATGGCAAGCGGCTGTTTGAGGGTTATCTGACGATGAGGAAAGAGATGAGTTTGAAGTCTTCCAGCCCTTTTGTTTCACCCAAAAAGCCGAAAGATGTTCCGCCGGCTTTGAACAGGGAGGCTATGCCTTTTTCTTCTTCCTTGTTGAGAATTACCGAAATACTTTTTTCCAGCAGTTGGGAATAGGTATCCATCTGCCGCCCTTCGTTTGTCTCGCGGTTGAAGAGGGCGCATAGTTCTTCTTCGGGAACGGTTTTTCCCTTGCAAAGTAGTCGCAGGGTGTCCAGTATTTTCTTGGCTTGCAGGTGGTTCATCATCACTTCGCCGTTTTGTTTCATATAGACAAGGTAATAGGGGTGCAGCCTGTTTTGCTTGTCGATGTTTATGGCGTTATGGATGTTTTCGAGCACGAATATGATTCCTTTGGCGGTGTCTTCGTTTCCGCTTGTTACGGTATAGAGGCCGTTGGGGACATGGTCTATCTTTCCGTATTGCTGGATAAAATTGGAAAGGTCTACCCGGAAGTCGTTCAGCCCGAGGTCGGTGATGTTGATTCCTTCGCGCACGTCTTCGAGGTCGATTATTTCGTTTTGCAGGCCTTTGAGCTGGGCTTTGCGGTATTCCAGTTCTTTCTGTTCGGTGTTGAGCAGGTTATCTCCTCCGGCACCAGTCATTACACTGATGGTCATTTTATCTTCTACCCGCTGTTTGAGGTTGATATACATATCGAGCTCTACATCGGGCCAGAAGTTGACCATCGTAATGTTGTCGTTGATGGAACCGATACGGTCGATACGGCCGAAGCGCTGCACAATGCGCACGGGGTTCCAGTGAATATCGTAGTTGATGAGGTAGTCGCAGTCCTGCAAGTTCTGTCCTTCGCTGATGCAATCGGTGGCGATAAGCAGGTCGATGTTTTCGTTTACGCCGGGCATCAATAGTTCTTTTTCTTTTGAACGGGGCGAGAAGCAGGTGAGTATGGAGTTGAGGTCGGCGTGGATATTCTTTGCAGTGGTTGCATTGTTGCGTCCGGTAACCAGGGCTGTATTAATGCCAAATTGTTGCGATGTCCAGGGGCTCAGGGCTTTGTAGAGGTAGTCGGCCGTATCGGCAAAGGCTGTGAATATGATTATTTTTTTATTTCCGGGGTTACGCGGATTGCGCATCTTTTCGTCTATCAGTTCCCTGAGCATATCCAGTTTGCAATCGCCTGCCGATTCTACGTCTTTTACATCGTCAAGGAGTGATAGCAAGATCTCCCGGTCATATTGCAGGTCTTCTTTCCAGCGTACGCGGTCGATATCGTTGAGGTGTACGGGTGCTTTATGCCCGATCATGCTTTCTTCGCTTTCGTTTTCGAAGTCTATATCTATATCTTCTTCGAAGTTGTATTCGATAAGGGTTTTGGCATGGTTTTCGAGTTTGGACAGGGCATCGTCTACCTGAGCCAGTACGGCATTGACTGTTAGTTTAAAGGAATTGACCGAACTTTCGATTCGTTTCAACAGATTGATGCTCATTAGTTTCTGGATTCCCATCTCACGGCCTATCTGGGTAAGGTTGGATACGGAATTCTTTTTCTTTCCATAGCGGTCGGTGTACTCCTGTTGTTTGCTTGCCAATACATAAGCCAGCGGGGAATAGACGGCGAGCTTCATCAACGATAGTTTATCGGCTATGCTTTTGTAACCCACTTCTTTGCCGGGGGTAAGCGGGGGGCGCCTGCTAACGGGCGGATTTCTTTGCGAGAAGCGGCCGATGGCTGTTGTGTCGTAGTATTTGACGATGTGTTTGCGACTGCGGGCAATGGTAAGGCTATCAAGCAGTTCGAAGAAATCGAAGTCGAGCATTTCCTGCAAGGCGTCTACTGTACGGTCTTTACTATCCAGGCGGCTCCATGCGTTGAATGCGCCTTGTGCGCGCCTGAAAATTTCGTCTATGCCGCGCGTGGTATTCAGTTTTTCATCTAATGTCCCGGGTATGCCTTCATACGCCAGTGCCAGTTGGTTTTTTAAGTCGTTGAAGCGGTTGTTTACGGGTGTTGCACTGAGCATCAGCACTTTGGTTTCGATTCCTTCGGCGATTACTTTACGTAGTAGTTTGTGGTAACGGCTTTCGCGTTCGCCTGCGGAACTTGCATTTCTGAAATTGTGGCTTTCATCGATCACTACCAGTCCGTAGTTGCCCCAGTTTACATTCGCTAGGTTGCGGCCGTTGCTGTATCCTTTATCGCGCGAGAGGTCGGTATGAAAAAGCACGTCGTAGCGTATGCGGTCTTTGGCCAGTGGGTTGTTGATATCGTTGTTGCAATAGGTGTTCCAGTTGGCTTCGAGTTTGCGAGGACAGAGTACCAGCACATCGCGGTTGCGCATATTGTAGTATTTGATAACGGCCAGTGCGGAGAATGTTTTCCCGAGTCCTACACTATCGGCCAGTATGCAGCCTTTGTATTGTTCCAGTTTGTTGATGGCGCCCATCACGGCGTCGCGCTGGAAGTTGTATAGTTTATTCCAGATAAGGGTTTGCTTAAAGCCTGTTTTTTCGTCGGGCATAGCACCGTCGGCAATGTCTTTGAGGAATCCCCGGAATATGTTGTATAGGGTGATGTAGTAGATGTATTCGGGTGAATTTTCGCGATAGGCCTGTTCGAAGTAGGCGCAAACGTGTTCGGTTACGTCTTCCAGCTTTTCCTTGTCTTTCCAGTTACTGTCGAAGGCTTCGAGCCAAGCACGGCTGTTTTCGGCTTCGAGCCTGATAATGGGTTGCTGAAAGCCTTTGCGCATGGTTATGCCGAGGTCGGCGGTGGTGAAGGCGTTGACGGGCAGATAGGCTTTGTCGTCGCATATCAGTGTGCCGGTAATGGGATATTCAGCGCTTTTGCTGGTTTTGAAAGTTCCTTTGCGGCGTATCCATTCGGCACATTCGCGGGCAATGGCGCGCTGGTTAAGTTCGCTTTTAAGGCGTAGTTCGAATTCGCCACCGCATAGTTCGTTTTCTTTGTAGATATTGGGTATGTAGAACTCACGGCTTTCTTTGGTCAACTTTTCGGAAACAAACGTGGGTGATGTAAACAGGAAACGGAGTTCGCTGATGTTGTTCAACTCTTTGCGCAGGGCGTTGAAGGCGTAAATGGAGAAGGTGGCGGCGGCAATGCTGAGCTGGCTGCCTGTTTTTATTTCTTTCCGCAGGTCGTCGGCCAGGCGGGTGTTTACGTTGTCGATTTGTTTCATACTAAACCCTTCCAGTTTATTTCCAACGCATTAGCGCACTTAATCGATTATTTGCTCAATCTTTTTTATCACTTCTTTTCGAATGCGATGGCATACTATATTGTCTTCAACATGAAATGCATGGTATGTATTAGCCATCGTTTTTTCATTCTTGAATTCAATATATTGTTTCCGGATTTTATCATAATAAAAAAGAGGTTTGCCAGGTAATTCTCCCACGGCTTCATGAAGCATTTTTTCTGCTTCGCCTCTCAGACACAGTAAAGGGGATGCATCAGACTTATGTCCAACACCATTTTCCCCATGCTTAGGATTGAAATTGAATATACGGGGTGGTTTTCGCTGTGTAATAAACCATTTGTGCAAAATACTACAGGCACATTCCCTGTGCTCAATTCCCTGACTTTTTTTATCTGCATCATATACCGGAAGAATTTCATCCTGGCATTCAATCGCATTATTATTTATAACAAGGTATGTATTGTCGGCATTGGTTTTTTTTCTGGAGGCAATTTCTGATAAAGTTTCCGGAGTTAATGGTGTAGTATGATAAAAGTATTGGGTGGAGCCATCATTGACGGGTTTATCCCGCCAATTATCCCATGCGTTGATAGCCATCATTAACGTTCTGTTTTTACCGGGATAACAATCTTCTAATTCTTCCAGTGGTTTACCAAATGCCCTGACATTATCCATATCATAAAATCCCCGATAATTTTCATGAGTAATGAAGAAAATAATATCTTTTATTTTATTAATATAATCTTCAATTTCTTCTGCAGAGAGTAGACCAATACTATTAATATAAGGGGCAGTTGGTTGTTGCTCGCCTTCCACATACTCCGGGAACAAGACAAATAGTTGAGTTTCTGCCATATTAAAAGCCTGTTAGTCTGCGTAAATCTTTATCAAACTGGTCGAAAAAGTCAAGAGGTGGACGACGTATCTTTCCAGACTCCTGTACATCCAGTTTAGTAGCCTGTCCTGTTTGGGTTTCCCGGTCTCTGTCGACAAAATAGATTGCAATATCTTCCACCGAAAGTTCTTTCTCTTTAACTGCAATCAACGCTCCATTTATAATGTGGTCACTATGTGTTTCCATTAAAACCTGTACACCGTTTTTGGATGCCTGACAGAAAAGTTCCATCATTTTGGCTTGAGCGGATGGATGAAGGTGTGCTTCGGGATTCTCAAGTAATATTAAATCACCTTCCTGAGCGCGAAGTAAAGCTGTAATGATTGGTAAGGTATAGGTTAACCCAAATCCTACCTGCAAGGCCGAGAACTTACCACCATCCATATTATAGGATAATTTCACAGTGGTAGCACTTTCTTCGTCTACACGGGTTCTTATCGGAACACTGAAAATATACTCCATCCAGGCATTTATATTCTCATATAATTGTTTTCCTTCTTCTTCTTCGCTGTTCAAATCAGGGTGTTTCAAATTATCAATACCAATTTCTTCATTATTGGCTATGGAATTGAGAATATAGGCCGGTGTGAGTTCGCCTTGAATACCGAGTTTTGTATTATATGCCCGTTGTTCTTTTTTATTGTAAATTACCCGCGGTCCCCATCTTTCTGCTTCCAGAAAAATAAAGTTTTCGTTGAATAAGGGTATGCTATCTAAATTCCCATCTCCTTGATATGTACATTTTAAAATGACATCTTTGGGATTTTTTGCATCAATCCGCCAGGTATGCGAAGCGTCGTTTTCCAGACTAATTGTTATTTCTATTTGTTTATCATCGGCTGCGCCGATATAGCAGAGGCTTTCTGCTGATTCGAGGTTGACAAAATCATTCGTAAGGTCTACCTGTTTTTTTCCTTCGAGATATCCTATTTCATGACTTTGTTTAAGCAGTAGTAATGATTGCAGGATGCTCGATTTCCCCATTCCGTTTATACCTGTTATCAGGGTGAGGGGGGCAAGTTGGATTTCTTCCTCTTTAAATGTTTTAAAATTCTTGAGTTTTATTTCGTTTATCATCTGATGTATTTATTTATGATAATATTTATTTCGTCAAATAGCTCAATTAGGTTTTTCTCGTACCGGGAAGTGATGTTTTTCTTATGAAGCCACTCCTGGAAATCATTTAGGAAGCGTTCATCGTTTTGTTCCAGCTTTTTGAATTCAGAAAATGTCAGATTTGCCAGATTCCATGTAAGTCCATCAAAAACAAGTATATCGCCTTGCTGGGTTGGAAAATCCGTATAATGATTATCTGCAAACAGGTCGAACATTCTTCCCATTGTTTTGTTAAAAACCGTTTCTATTTTTTCTCTGTTTTCATCAAAATTCTCGTGGAGCATTAAAAGAGCACTGGAAAGGAATTTTTCCATATTTCCCGAATACAAATCCACATCTAACATCTGGAAAGCTATAAAGTGGCTTATATATTCTCTTCGAAGAATTGTTTTGTTATTTTTTAGAGAGGAGAGTTTTATGTTTTTTACTACTCCCTTAAATTCTTCATTTTTATTCAGCTTTATAATTAAGTTCTTCACTTTACCCTGGAAGAATATATTTCTTGTTTTAATACCGGATTGAGGCAATAGAGTTTTGGAACTACTCTCGAATCCTGCTGTATTTATTCGCTGAAATATATTATATCGCACTTCCAATGGAGTACCCGGATTGATAATATAGGCAATGATTTCTGCATTTCTAATTCGGGTGCGAAGGCTCGGGGAAAAATCTTTGTCAAGATAATTTTTTCCGTTTTCGTGAGGGAAATATTCTAATTCAGTAAGTTTGAAATTTCCCGACATAAATTCATAAATTGCATGGAGTCGTTTTATGCCATCAATGATTTTCCATCGACTCAAACTTCCATCCAAATAAAATGCAGGAATGGGGAAATCCA
The DNA here is from genome assembly GCA_032108265.1 of Bacteroides sp. Classification (GTDB taxonomy): domain Bacteria; phylum Bacteroidota; class Bacteroidia; order Bacteroidales; family Bacteroidaceae; genus Bacteroides. The sequence continues at coordinate 976 of DAMCMT010000117.1, read as the reverse complement.
ACATTAAGGATTCGATAAATAAACTTTTTTGCCGAGCATCCCATGGATTCAGATATTTATATAAGTTTCTATCTTTTTGGAGGATATCAAGCTTTTCGCCTTCTATCATATCCACCAACTCAAAAACCCTTAGATGCTGCAAACGGAAATTTACATCATTGGCATCGTACAGTGGAGTATTTGAGCTAATTGTTGACATCTGTTTTTTATAATTCTTTTTTAATGATACTTTTATTAGGAACAAAGATAAAGAGATTTTGATTAAGTACGTGATGAACAGGTCTTTTTCATTCATTCACCATTTCCAGCAGTTTATCATACGTTTTTATAATGCTGAACTTCACATCCTTCCCGCTGATTTCTTCGAGGTGTTTTTTCCAGCAGTGTATTTTGGTGCTTTCAATGCCGCGAAGGTCTTCTTCTTTTTCGCTTCCCTTGCTTTCGGCAATGAAGTAGATGTGTTTCACTTTGCCGGCATCGAACACAATTCCCCAGTCGGGACTGTAGTTGGCTATGGGCGTGGTGATGTGGAAACTTTTCGGGAATTTGGCATATACTACCACTTCGGCGGCTGTTTCGAGATCGCGCAGGATGTCTTTTTCTATCTGTGAATCGGTTTGCACATAGTCGAATATATGTTTCAGCAGGGCCGTACCTGATGGTTGTACGGTGTAGCTGCTGAATACGGTGGCGGCATCGTATTCTTCGTTAGTGCGGTGATAGGTGATATTGTTGATTATCAATGAGCTTTTTACTTCGTTGATAAGCTGCGATACTTTGTAGATAAATTCTTCGGGGTTGATGCTGAACAGGCGGAAACGGGCTTCGCTGATGCTTTGCAGTATCACGGTGATGGTACGGCGCGTCAGGTTGGTGCGTTTTTCTATCTCGCCAATCAGGTCGTAGCGTACGGTGGTGGCCATGCTGCCTTTGAGGTCTTTGGTTTCGCGGCGGGATTTTTTGAAGCCTTCTTTTT
>DAMCMT010000116.1:8436-10511 GCA_032108265.1 Bacteroides sp. | reverse complement strand
GAGTGAACCAAATTTATTTAATTTTTAATCGCCCACTTTTTAGTGGACGGTAGTGTTGTATTTTATTAATTGCTTCGAATTCCGTCGTAAAATAATCCGTTAATCCTCTGCTTTTACTTCTATAATATCTAATTCTGCATTCTGACGGCGGCGGCGCTTCACCCCATTGCCTGCAAATACACAATACAGAACCGGAACCAGCACCAGCGTGATAAGGGTAGATACTGACAATCCCCAGGCTACCGTCATCCCCATTGAACGCCACATTTCCGAACCTTCGCCTGTACCCAGGGCTAGCGGAAGCATACCCAGTACGGTGGTAAGCGTAGTCATTAATACGGGGCGCAGACGGGATTTTCCGGCAGTAACCACTGCATTAATAATACCCATTCCGCGTTCGCGGCACAGTATAATATAGTCTACCAGCACAATACCGTTTTTCACTACAACACCCATCAGGATTAGTACGCCAATCAAGGCCATAACACCCAGAGGCGTGCCGGTGACGGATAATCCAAGTAATACCCCCGTAAATGCGAATGGTATGGAGAACATAATGATGAAGGGGTCGGTGAGCGACTCGAACTGCGAAGCCATCACGATAAATACCAGTATAACTATCAGTACAAGCAGTACGTAAAGAGCGGAGAATGTATCCTGCTGGTCTTCGTAATCGCCACCGATACTCCAGGCAATGCTCGCAGGAATTTCCATCTGGGAGATTTCAGTCTCGGCTATCTTCGTGATATCACTCAAGGCTACACCCGGGGCGGCATTAGCTGTTACCGTTACCAGGCGCTCGCGGTCTTTACGCTCGATGGTAGGAGGCGTCATACGTTCAACCACGGTACCTACGTCACGGATATAAATACCTTTTCCGCTGGCATTATAAACAAGGATGTTTTCAATATCTTCAACCGAAGTACGGAACTCCGGGGCGTAACGCACGCGGATGTCGTACTCTTCGCCGTCTTCGCGGAAGTAAGATGCTACGGAGCCGTTGATCCGGTTACGCAGGTAAGTCGAAACGGTGGTTACGTTCAACCCGTTCAGTGCAAGTTTCTGGCGGTCGAAGTCGATCTGTATTTCGGGGATATATTCGCCACGGCTTATGTTTACATCGCCTACCCCGGGTTTACTGCTAAGACGCTGGGACAATTCGGAAGCAACTCTGTCGGAAGTAGCAAAGTCATAGCCTGAGATTTCTATTTCAACCCCCGTCTGCCCTCCCATTCCACGGGAGCCGCCTGCGGTTACTTCGAATTTCTTGAGTTCGCTGTATTTCGCAAGGTCCTGGCGCATAAGAGACGATATTTCTTCGAGGCTACGCTGGCGATCGTCCACACTAACGAGCGAGATGTTGAAAGATATAATATGTGTACCGTTATCGCTCAGGTTTCCGAATGTATTGTCCGAGGCGGCCTGGCCTACGGTGAAATTACAGGCTTTCATCTCGGGATATTTTTCCATAAACTCATCGGTAATGCGCAGGGCTACTCCGGTAGAAATAGATTGTACAGTACTAATGGGCAACTCCATGCTGATGGAAATCCGCGCATTGTCCTGTGTAGGGAAAAACTCGGTCTTGATAGTGGGCAGCAACAGTAAGCTGCTTCCAAAAATAGCTACGGCGATACAGATAATTGCTACACGGTGGTGAACTGCCCAGTTGAGCAATTTAGAATAACCTACGTCCAGTGCATTGAGCGCTTTTTCTATTGGTGTGAAAAAGAGTGTGTAAAGCTTTCCTTTCTTATTGTCGATCTTCATCATCTTCGAGGCCATCATCGGTATAAGGGTGATTGCCGAGGATGTGGAGATAATCATAATGATACTTACAATCCATCCGAGCTGGCGGAAAAGCACGCCTGTCATACCCGAAACCATAGTCAACGGCAGGAATACAGCCAACATAGTAAGTGTGGATGCAATTACTGAGATCATTACCTCGTTGGTGGCATAGATGGCAGCTTGTTTGGGTTTACTACCTCGCTCAATATGTGTGGTAATGTTTTCGAGTACCACAATAGCATCGTCTACCACCATACCAATGGCCAAGGAGAGGGCCGACATGG
>DAMCMT010000116.1:7176-8426 GCA_032108265.1 Bacteroides sp. | reverse complement strand
CAAGCTGTTTCCTGTTGCAAGCAGGTAGATAAACGCTCCTACCAGCGACACCGGGATGGTGACACAGATAATTACCGTAGCCCGCCAGCGGCCGAGGAATACGAACACTACAATCATTACTATAATAAGTGTTATAATGATTGTTTCGGAAAGAGAGTTCATTGTATTAAGGATGTTGGTTGAGCTGTCCATAATAACACTGAACTCGACATCGGCAGGGAGGTTGCTTTGCAGGCGGGGCATCATTTCGTGTACTTTGTTGGCAATTTCTACAGAGTTAGCTCCGGTTTGTTTCTGTATGATAAGCATACCGCCACGTCGGCCGTTGGTATAATTTTCCTGTGCGCGTTCTTCCGTGCTGTCTTCTATGCGTGCTACATCGCGCAGATAAACAGCGCTATTGTTTTTGCTGCCTATTACCAGGTCGAGCATTTCGTTTGCATCAACAAATTCGCCCTGCACACGCACGGAATATGTATTATTACCGAAGTCAACGTTACCGCCGGGTGTGTTACGGTTTTCGGATGCAATGATCTGTGATACGTTTTCAATGGTCAGGCCGTAAGCATCCAGTTTGTAGGGGTCGCAATAGATGTTTACTTCGCGCTGGGCGATACCGCTTATGGATACGGTTCCGACGCCTTTCACACGTCCCAGGGGGCTTGCCACCTGGTCGTCGAGAAGTTTATACAGTCCGTTTGTACTTTCGTTGGCTGTAACTCCAAGCAATAGTATGGGTATATCCGACGCACTGAATTTAAACAGCGTAGGTTTATCCACATCGTCGGGTAGTGCAGACTGCACAAGGTCGAGTTTATCGCGTACATCGTTCGTGGCCACATCTATATCGACACCGTATTCAAACTCCAGGGTAATAACCGCAATGTTTTCGCGGGATTGCGAGGTAAGATGTTTGAGGTCGCTAACGCTGTTCATCGCGTTTTCGATGGGTTTGGTGACGTTCATTTCCACGTCGGCTGCGCTGGCTCCGGGATAGGATGCCATGACCATGATGGAGTTCTCGCCCATGTCGGGGAGAAGGTCTACTGATAGCTGGCTGTAAGAGAAAACTCCGAATATGATTATAGCCACAAATATAAGTGCGGTGGTTACGGGTTTCTTGACAGCGGTTGATACTATACTCATGTTATTTAGTTTTTAAGTTTGTGAGGTTTTTTGCCGCATGGTGTAGGGGCAGGCCTTGTGTCTGCCCTGAAAATGGCTCGCAATGTATTATTGCCTGCGGTATG
>DAMCMT010000116.1:0-7162 GCA_032108265.1 Bacteroides sp. | reverse complement strand
CCGCCCCTACACCATGCGGCGGTATGCCGGGGCGAAGATTTGTTTATTTGCTGATAAGTTCTGCAACTTGTTGTCTCTCTACATTTACAGATACTCCGGTGGCCAGGCGTGCCTGCCCGGTGAGTGCTACTTCGTCGCCGTTTTCAAGTCCGTCGATGATTTCGTAGTTATTGCCGATGCGGTTGCCGATGATTACTTTGCGGTATTCGGCTACACCATTCTTAATAACGTACACATAGCGGTCGGCCGCTCCCGATTGTTTCTGGATGGCAAGGTCGGGAACGAGTATGCGCTTTTCTGTTCCGTAGTTGAAAGTGATACGGGCGAACATTCCCGAGCGGATGCGTTCGTCGGCATTCGGAATTTGAATTTCCACGGGGAAGGTGCGGGTGTCAGGATCAATCATCGGGTGTACGAGTTTCACTTTGCCCGTAAATACTTCGCTGCCGTATACATCGAGGGTGATGTCTACAGTCATATCTTTATGGATTTTGGTGAAGAGTGCTTCGGATACGTTAACCATCATCTTCACGGGGCGGATGCTTTCGACTACGAATATAGGTGCGCCCATCGAAAACATATCGCCGCTATCGTAGTTGCGTTTGGATACGATACCGCTGATGGGGCTTACCAGTGCGGTGTTCTCTTGCAGGTTGCGGTGCGATGTTTCGGAGAGTTCGAGGGCCAGCTTTTTAGCATCCCACTCGGATTTGGAAATTCCTCCTACCTGGTAGAGGCGGTCGACACGTTCGAATTCTATTTTATCGTTTTCGAGTTGCAGGCGGGTTTGTTGCAGGTTTACTGCGTCCATTTCGGCGAGTACCTGTCCGGCGCGTACGTGGTCGCCCACTTCTACGTTAATCTTCTTGATACGGACAGAGGTTTGAGGAGCGATATTATTGAGTGTCTCCGCTTCTACCGTTCCGGTGAAGGTGATGGATTGCTCGACATCACTCATGGTAACAATTGCGGTTTGTACGTTTACCTGTTCGCTTTCCGTTTGAACGGAAGTTTGTGTGTTGGTGCTGCAAGATGCCAGCAGAAGAAGGGTTGCAAGAGGGAGTACCTCTAAAAGTCTTTGCTTGTTCATATTATTGTTGTTTTATTATTATTGTATTAATAGATTTTACCCATTGTTTTGTCCAGTGAGGAGAGGGCAACAAGGTAGTTATATATAGACTGGTTCAGGTTAAGCCGCGCCTGGGTAAGCGAGAGTTGCGAGTCGTTTATCTCGAGCAGCGTGCCTTCGCCGGTGTTGTAGCGTTCCATGGTGATGGTATAGCCTTTTTCCGCTTCCTCCACTCCGGCCCGGGCGGCAATGTATTGCTTCAGGCTGGTGTTCATCTGGTCGGACGATTGGCGGGCGGCTACCGTAAGGTTGCGTTCGGTGTTAAGCCGTTGCAAATCAAGCTGGGTCATGCTGGTGCGGGTTTGCTTCACGGAGTTAAGCCGCTTGCCGCCCGAGAAGATGGGAACGTTCAATGTAAGTCCGAACACAGAGTACGGGTCCCACTTATAGTTCTTGAATTTGAAGTCGTTGTTCATTGCATTCCACTGGTAATTGAAGGATGCGCTCAATGTGGGGTAATAGGCGGCCTGTTGCTTCTGACGGGTTTTCTCCAGTTGGTCGTACTGGATATCGAGTTGGCGCAGGTCGCTGTTATCACTCAGGTTGAAGGTGTTTCCGGGGAGGGAGGGCGACATTTTATCTTCGTAATCCTCCAGCGAGCCGATACACTTTATGTCCATGTTCAGGTCGAGGCCGAGTAAGGCTTTCAACTGCCAGTTGGCAAGGATAAGGGAGTTCTCGGCGTTGTAAACGTTGGGTTCGGCGTTCTTTACGTTTACGTTGGCACGGATGAGGTCGTATTCGGCAAGGATGCCTTCTTTGTATTTCCATTCGATGTCGGTGTAGTTCTGCACGGCGTTGTCGTAGGCTTCCTGGTACACGGCAACAGACTCTTGGGCAAGGAGTACGGTGTAGAATGCCTGGCGCACCTGGTCGGCCATTTCAATGCGTGAGGAACGGGCTTTTTCGATGGCGAGTTCTACGTCCTGGCCTGATATCTCGAGGCTTTTCCACAAGGCCACATCTACAAGCGGCATAGTGGCTGAAAATCCTAAAGACCAGTTGTTGTCACGTCCTACTTTAATTCCGCCGTCCATGCCTTCCATGCCGCCCATGCCGTCCATGTACATGGTTTGCTTCTCGAGGGTACGCTGGAAAGTTCCCGAGCCGTTTATTTGCGGGAATAAGTCGGCGTAGGTACCCTTCCTGGCGTATTTCTGGCGGGTAACTTCCTGGTCGGCTACCTGTACGGTAAGGTTTTCGCTCATAGCGATGTCGAGTGCTTCTTTGAGGGTAATGTTAAGGGTTTCCACGCTCATCGAAGGTTTAGGTGTCTGTTCTTGTTCCTGCGCCATTGCGTTGGCACACTGTAGGGCTAAAAAGCAGGTAAAAGTCACTGCGATAGCCTGTTTTCTGAAAGAAATCTTTTTATCCATTATTAAAACGCGTATTGAATTTGGTTTGAAATACCATTAACTAAGTTCTTATAAGTTCGTAGTTCGTTGCAGCCTTTTTCGGTGCATACTCCGCGAAGCATGGTGCGCATCATGGTTGCCTGAAAGTCGGCATTGTTATTGCCGAAGAATTCGGAGTACACAAAAGTTATCAGGTTGTAGTTTTCGCCTTCGAGGAATAGTCCTTCGGCGACTCCCGTATTGAAATGACGGTTGCACGTTTCCTGAAGCTGTTCCTGCGACTGTTTCATTTTGGCCTGTGCTGCATTGTAGTAAGGCAAGTCGGCGTAAAAGGCGGCGCAGAAAGAGGTTATGTATTTATATACGGCCACACTTATTTGTAAAAGTGTTTTCACGGGGGAAGAAGCCTGGCTTTCTATTCTGGCTATCTGTTCCCACAACTGGGTCAGCGATAAATCTATCGCTACGCCCAGCAATTCGTCTTTACTTGAAAATACTTCATATAGTGTCCGTTTGGATATTCCCAGTTCGCGGGCGACGTGGTTCATGCTTACCCATTTAATTCCGTATCGGGTGAACATGCTTAGTGCTTTTGTTGCAATTTTTTCATTCATAATCTAATACCTGTTTATTTGTTTTCACTGGTTCCCACAATCTATCAGTAGTTTTATTATGGGAGTGCGGCTTTAATTTCTTTTGCAAAGTACTGCGAAAAACCGGGAAACTCATTTGGTCTGCATTGACTTTGATTTGTCCAAAATCGACTGTGCCGGCTTATAAAATGTTAATATTTGTCTGCTTTTCACATTTATTTGTCCACAAATGACTTTCATATTGTATTTTATATAATTTTGCGCGCAATAAACCATGTACATAACTATGAGCAATGAAATAAAAGAAGTACCTGTTCTTTCGGTACCCGAACTTATACTTCAAATCGACCCTAAGTCGACGAAAATATATAAAGATGAATTACTTATCATTGATTTTAGCAAAAGAAAGGATAAGAGCTTTTACTACAACGAAACTCCTGCCCGCATTGGAGGTTTTTCCATGTTAATAGTAAATAGTGGTGAGTGTAGCCTGTACATTAATTATGTACCTTACCGCCTGAAAAAGAATATGCTTATAGTAATGAGGGGAAACCACATTATATCTAAAATTTTAATGTCGGATGATTTTACCGGATACAACCTGATTGCAAAAATAGACTTCCTCCGTACTTCACTAGGCACTAACACCCCTCCTTTGAAAGAAATGTTCGAAAAGGAAACTCTTTTTCCTTTTGTTATTGCCCGCGATGATGATTTCGAGAGGTTAAAGTTCTTCTTCGAGCAACTCATTATTTGTATCGGCATGAACGAGCATCTGTATCAACGGGGATTGATACAAAATGCAACAAGCAATATCATGCTGGAACTATGGAACATTACTTCCGGCGATTCTTTTGACAGCTCGCAAGAGATTGAGCCAATGAGTTTGCACGAAGAACTGACCCTGGACTTCGTCAAACTGCTTCACCAGAATTACAAAGAGAAGCGTGATGTAACTTTTTACGCCACCGAACTTTGTGTCACTCCTGTTAACCTGACCCGCATTGTAAAGCAAATAACCGGACGAACGGTAATGACATGGATTAGTTTTGCTGTTCTGGAAGAGGCAAAAGCACTTCTGCATCAGGCCAATGTACAGATTCAGGCAATTTCCGAGGAGCTCAACTTTTCCGACCAGGCCGCTTTCAGCAAATTCTTCAAGAAGCATATGGGAATGTCGCCTGTAGATTACCGTAGAGGGCTTGGGGGAAGGTAAAAATAAAATTGTACCTTTGCAACCATGTTGATACTTATCACCATAATCGTTTATTTCAGCATTCTCTTGTTGATAGCCCGTATCACAGGTCGTAAAAGCGGTTCGAACGCCGTATTCTTTAAAGCGGAGAACAAATCGCCCTGGTTTGTGGTGGCCTTCGGTATGATTGGCGCTTCCATTTCGGGGGTTACTTTTGTATCCGTTCCGGGTATGGTGCGCGGCATGGATATGACGTACATGCAAACGGTTATCGGGTTCTTCTTTGGATATATGATTGTGGCGCACGTACTGCTGCCACTGTATTATAAGCTTAATCTTACTAGTATTTATACGTATCTGGGTACCCGGTTGGGGATACGTTCCTACCGTACAGGCTCACTTTTCTTCTTGCTTTCGCGAATGCTGGGCACGGCAGCTAAGTTATACCTTGTGTGCCTGATACTATATAATTTTGTATTCGCCCCATTCGGAATACCCTTCTGGGTAATTGCTTCGGGCGCTGTAATATTAGTATGGATATACACACAGAAAAGCGGCATCAAAACCATTGTATGGACGGATACCCTGCAAACGCTATGCGTATTTATTGCCTTACTATTCATCATTATTGCCATATCTAAAAACCTTAATCTCAACTTCGGGGAAATGGTACAGGTGATACGCGATAATGAACATTCCCGCATCTTCGTATTCGACGATTGGGTATCCCGCCAGAACTTCTTCAAACAGTTCATCAGCGGCATCTTCATTGTTATCGTAATGACCGGGCTCGACCAGGATATGATGCAGAAGAACCTCACCTGCCGCAACCTGCGCGATGCACAGAAGAATATGTACACGTACGGATTTTCCTTTATCCCGCTCAACTTCCTGTTCCTTTGCCTGGGTATCCTGTTATTGGTATTGGCCAGCCGCATTCCCGTAGAACTACCCGCATCCAACGACGATATACTGCCCATGCTGGCAACCGAGGGTTATCTGGGGCAACCTGTACTAATCTTTTTCACCATCGGTATTATCGCCGCTGCATTCAGTAACTCAGATTCAGCACTAACCTCCATGACAACCAGTTTCTGCGTCGACATATTAAATACGGAACAAGACCCCGAGGAAATCGCCCGCCGCAAACGCCGGAAAGTCCACATCGCCATGTCCGTAGTGCTGATTATCTTTATCTGTTTATTCAGAATCCTCAATAGCACCAGCGTTATCGACGCCATTTACGTTATCGCCTCCTATACCTACGGCCCGCTGTTGGGCATGTTTGCCTTCGGCCTGTTTACCCGCCGCCGGACGCGCGATAAATGGGTGCCCTACATCGCCGTCGCCTCCCCCATCCTATGCTATATAATCGATTGGACGGTAGGATATTACACCTCCTACCGCTTCGGCTACGAAATGCTGATGCTTAACGGCGCATTCACCTTCCTCGGCTTATGGCTGCTAAGCACCAAAAGAAATAATTCAAAATTCATAATTCATAATTCTAATTAATATCCATGGAAATCAATAGTGCAAAATTCGTTATCAGTAATACCGATTTAAAGAAATGTCCTACCGGGAACCTGCCCGAATATGCCTTTATCGGCCGCTCCAACGTGGGGAAATCCAGCCTTATCAATATGCTCACCAACCGCAAAGGGCTGGCAATGACTTCGTCCACCCCGGGTAAAACCATGCTGATTAACCATTTCCTTATCAACGACAACTGGTATCTCGTCGACCTGCCCGGCTACGGCTATGCCCGCAGAGGTAAAAAAGGTCAAGAGCAGTTAAAGAAAATCATTGAAAACTACATACTCGAACGGGAACAAATGAGCAACCTTTTCCTCCTTATTGATGCCCGGCACGAACCCCAGGCCATAGATATGGAGTTCATGGAATGGTTAGGAGAAAACGGTATTCCCTTTTCCATCGTTTTCACCAAAGCCGATAAACTCAAAGGCGGCAAATTGCGTTCTAATATTAATTTGTATATTAGCAAACTCAAAGAACAGTGGGAAGAACTTCCCCCTTACTTTGCATCCTCGGCCGAGACAAGACTCGGAAGGGACGAGATTTTAAATTATATCGAACAAATTAATAAAGAACTCAATACCTGATTATGAGAAGATTTAACCTGATTATGCTGTTTGCTGCCTTATTCTTTGCAGCATCCACCACCGCCAACGCCCAGTCTTTGAAAGACTTACTCAAAAAAGAGAACCTCGAAAACTTAATGAATAATACCAGCGGCGGCAAAGGCAGTGCCGAACTGGCAGGTACATGGACATACGCCAGTACCGTAGTAGATTTCAAAACCGAAGAACTGAAAAAGAAAGCCGGAGGAAACTCCGCCGCCAATAAAACCAAAAAGAAACTGGACGAACAACTGAACAAAATCGGCGTAAAACCCGGTACCGTTGCCTTCACCTTTAATGAAGACGGCACCCTCACCGCAACCATGAATAAAAAAGGAGTAAAAGGAGCCTATACCTACGATAAAGCAACCTCGACTGCCAATTTCATCTTCGGCGGCTTCTTTGCGCTGGACTCGAAAGTAAATTATTCGCCCAATAAAACATCCTTTATGTTTGATGCTGATAAGTTAATACTGTTATTGACTTTCTTCAGCCAGCAAAATGATGATGCCACGTTAAAGAAACTCACCGAACTGGCTTCCGAACACGAAGGGATGCTGGTAGGGTTGGAAATGAAGAAGTAATCATAATATATCTATCCGCATAGTAACCCCGCAGGGGTATCATTATGCATAACCGTATGCAAGCGAAGCGCAGCTTACGGATAGCAACTCACTACACTCTGAGCCCTGCAAGGTAGGGTGTCCAGTTTTTGTCGTTTAATCCTTTACTTCTTTTTTGTGAGGTAT
>DAMCMT010000115.1:0-10544 GCA_032108265.1 Bacteroides sp. | reverse complement strand
AAAATGTAGAAAGTGTGTTGGCCCCTAGGCTTTGCTCGGGGTGACGAATGAATTTAGATTCCGCTGAAATCAACATTCTCAAACACCAGCGACGGAATTCTCCATGACGATGTGAGTCGAGCATCATTTCCTGCTTCGACAAGTGATTCCCACAGAGTAATCATATTTCCGGTTACATTCATTTCGGATACAGGAGTCGTTAGTACACCTTTCTCTATAAGGAAGCCTTCAATTCCATAAGAGAAATCACCGGTTGAACTATTACTGTTACCACCATTAAATCCTGTTACCAGAATACCATTATCGACATCCTTAATCATTTGCTCCATACTACGGGTACCCGGCTGGAGGATCAACAAGGAAGGTCCGCTTATGGTTTGCGGAATATTCATCTTTTTAGCGATATAGGTATCAATAAAGTATGTATTCAGTACACCTTTATCAAATATAGTACGCTTTTCGGTAGCAATCCCTTCGCCATCAAAGTAACGCGCACCCCTTGCTTGAGGAATATGTGGATCATCGATAAGTGTAAATTTGTCGCTGGCTACTTTCTGACCAAGTTTATCGAGCATGAAAGAATTCTTCTGTTGCAAACCCGAACCGTACAAGGCATTTAACATTGGAGATATAACCTGACCTGAGTTAAGCGGGTCGATAACCATAGTGTACTTGCCCGATTTTACTTTCTTCTGACCAATCTTATTAAGTACACGTTGTAATGCCTTCCGGCCCAGGTCTTCAGTAATCAGTTTATCAAAGTATATGGACGATTCCCACCAACCATCCGAAGGACGGGCTTCACCTTCCCCGCGCGCACTAACACCGGTAGAGAGAGAGAAGTATGAGCTCTTCGTTTCGCCTTCGAAGCCATTGCTTGCCAGGCGATAGCTAAAGTTTTCGCCATCGTTATAAGATGAATCGACAGATATGATGCGTTCGTCTTTGCCCATGATTTCTTCTGTTGATTTCATGGCAAGTGCAACCTTATCGTCGGGACTGATGCTGTTGAGTTTCGCGTCGTATAATTGCAAATCCGGTTTACCACCTTTATAATATAGTGAAGCATCAGGAAGCACCCGCGCTTCATCTTTAGCAAGGTAGCGGGTTGCATCTATACCATTCTTAATAAAGGTTTCGAGTTCTTTTTTATCCAACCGGTTAGTAGAGTAACTTCCATACCGTCCGTCTACATATAATATAAGGCTTAATCCGCTTTCAGTAGCTTGCTGCAATTTGTCCATCTTTGCATCGCGAAGCTGGAAAGTTGTGTTTGAACCAGTCGAGATGCTTACCCGTGCGGCCTGGCATCCGTTCTTTATGGCATAATCCATGGCCCATTGTGCCAGTTTTTTATTGCTGTCTGATATCATTTTAGTTTTAGCTTTTAAGTTTATAAGTATTTAAGTTTTTGAGTATTTAAGCTTTTGAGTATTTAAGCTTTTGAGCCATAATCCGCATGCCATCTTAAAAGCTTAAAAGCATAAATCCTTAAAAGCTTAGCTTAAATCCCTCCTACAGTAAGTTTACTTACCAATGCCGAAGGCATTCCATCGGTTACAGGACACGACTGTCCACCTTTTCCGCAAGTCCATGTACCGTTATCAATCTTCTCGTTATCTGCTACCATGGTTATATCGGCCAGAGCTTTAGGCCCGTTACCTATTATATTGACGTCCTTTATGGGTTGGGTAAGCTTACCGTTCTCAATCAAATAACCCGATTTTACGAAGAAAGTAAAATCACCCGCACCAATCTGAACCTGTCCGTTGGTGAATGAATCCACAAAGATACCTTGTTTAACAGAAGAAATAATATCCTCTTCTTTCATATTACCGGCTTCCATATAAGTAGAGCGCATACGTGGTATAGATACATGACGGAATGATTCGCGCCGACCGTTCCCGGTCGATGGTATTCCATAATATTGAGCACTGATACGATCGTGCAGATAACTGGTCAATATACCATCTTTCACTATGTATGTTTTCTGTCCTTCCACGCCATCATCATCAATATTGAGAGAACCGCGGTTGAAAGGAATAGTACCATCATCGACCACATTAATGTGTTCGTTGCAAATCTTTTTATTTAGTTGGTCGGAGAATATTGAAACGTTTTTCCTGTTGAAATCTGCCTCGAATGCATGGCCAATAGCCTCGTGCAAGAATATTCCCGAGCCACCGGCTCCCAGCACTACGGGCATTTCGCCACCCTTAGGCTTTACTGCTTTGAAAAGTATCGAAGTTTGGTCGACAGCTTCGCGGGCGATTACATCAATTAAATCGTCGGTAAGGAATTCAAATCCTTTTCGGTATGAACGGGCCGAATAAGCGTTTTCAAATTTGCCGTTTTCTTCCATCACACAAGAAGCACTAAGAGATACCATCGGGCGGTAATCATAATAAGTTACACCTTCTGAGTTGCAGAAAAGAATGTGAGAAGTCTGGTCGTTCAAACCTGCCCTCACCTTTTGTACCCGTTTGTCGAGACTGAACACTTTGCTGTTGAGCTTTTGCAGGTAGGGTATTTTATCTTTAATAATAACTGTTTCCCACGGGGTAGCTATGGAATAGTAGTTCTTGGTAATGGGTTTTTCTGTAAGGTTAACAGGCTTTTTAGCCTTGCCATCCATTGCTATACGGGCTGCGGTACGAGCTGCTTTAAGCATTTCATCAAGTGACACATTCTCAACATATGCATATCCGCTTTGGTCGCCAGCCAATACACGCACACCCACACCGAAGTCGATGTTTGAATTGCAGCTATTTACCTCGCCATCCTGTAAACCCACATAATTATAAAAAGTATGTTCGAAAAATAAATCGGCATAGTCCCCTCCTTTTTCAAGGGCGGTTGTTAATACTTTCCTGAGTTCTTCTTCAGTTACGCCGAAATGAGCGAATGCCAGTGAAATAGCAGCTTTTTGATTGCTGCCCGCAGCAGAACCGGATAATGATCCGGCAATGGAAGGTGTTGCCAGTGAGCCCAGAAAGGCCAGGCTACCTGCTCTAAGGAAGTTTCGTCTATCCATATTGGTGTTTTTAATAATATTTATTTAACTACTAACTTCTTATCTAATTTTCTTTCGTAAGCAAACTTTCTAATTCTTCTGCTGTAAGGCGCAAATAGAACTGCCCACGATAAGCAACAGATATAGAGCCTGTTTCTTCGGATACAATGATGGCATGCGCATCCGACTCCTGCGAAATACCCATTGCTGCCCTATGCCTGAGTCCCAGTTCTTTAGGAATATTCAGGTCGTGAGACACCGGCAGAATACATCCGGCAGCCCTGATACGGTTTTTACGGATAATCATAGCGCCATCGTGTAATGGACTGTTCTTAAAAAAAATATTTTCAATGAGCCGTTGGTTAACATCAGCATCTATCACTTCGCCAGTGCGTATCACTTCGTCCAGCGGATAGTTATGCTCTATCACAATCAGTGCACCGGTTTTTTGTTTACCCATACTGATACATGCCATTACAATAGGCATAATATCTTCATTGCCTTTCTTTTCATCTTTTCCCCGGGTAAAAAAATCTATGATAGCGCTTATTTGCCTATGAGTACCAAGTGTGAGCAAGAAACGACGTATTTCGTCCTGGAACAGGATTATTAGCGCCAGCACTCCCACACTTACCAGTTTGTCGAGAATGGAACCAAGGAGTTTCATTTCGAGCATCTGTGTTACAATAAGCCATATCAGGATAAAAATCAATATACCCGAGAATATATTGATAGAGCCCGACTCTTTCATCAGCTTATATACATAGAATAGCAGCAGGGCTACCAGCAATATATCTATAAAATCCTTTATTCCAAATTCAAAAAACACAATATATGTACGATTTAACGATTTATGATTTACGATTTGTGCATTCCTGCAACTTGGTTACTATCTTAACAGCCTCAACTGCTTCACGGACATCGTGAACGCGAAGGATATCAGCCCCTTTCATTAACGATATAGTATCCAAAACGGTTGTGCCGTTCAATGCTTCGTGTGCTTTGATTCCCAACAGGCGGGTAATCATCGACTTTCTTGAAACACCTACAAGCAACGGAAGTTCAAATATACGAAAATCTTCGAGATGTGCCATCAATTCGTAATTATGTTCTACTGTTTTACCAAATCCAAAGCCGGGATCGATGATAATATCTTTTACTCCCATACTATGTAGTTGTTCTACCTTGCGGGCAAAATACAGGAATACCTCCTTAATAAGATTGTCGTAATGCGGGGAGGTTTGCATATTCTGGGGTGTTCCCTGCATATGCATCATGATATACGGAACATTCAACCGGGCAACTGTGTCGAACATTTTATCGTCCATTTCGCCGGCAGCAATGTCGTTGATAATATCGACCTGGTATTTGGTAACGCAGAATTCTACAACTTCTGCCCGGAAGGTATCAACTGATAAAACAGCATCGGGATGGTTTCGGCGGATAATTTCGAGCCCTGTACGCAAACGCCTTATCTCTTCGGCAGCACTTATATGTTCTGCATCTGGACGAGATGAATAGGCACCAATGTCGATAATACTACCTCCTTCGTTCAGTATCTGCCGGGCACGGGCGGCTATTTCTTCTTCGGTTTGCATCCGGCTACCCGAATAAAAAGAATCGGGGGTAACATTCAGTATCCCCATCACCTGAGGCTGTGATAGGTCAACCAACCGGCCGTTTACATTTATATATTTGGAAAAGGATGTTTTCATTGTCGCTAAAATATATGTATTGATAAACTTAATTTATAATATTCCGTATCAATTATGCAGATCTAGGCGGTTTTCTCCTACCGCGATAATGTATGTTATCCTACCGGGATAACAGGGGTTATTCTAACGGGATAAGACCGTTGTACTACCGGGATAAAAAAGTTTGAGGCAACTTGTTCAATCACCAGCCTACATATGCAAAAGTATAAATAAAACACAATTTATACTATATGAGACATTTAAACTTTTTGGGAATCATTGCAGAAAAGTATAGTATTGGATAAGTTTTTGGAGTAAAAAAATCGCATTGTTAGTTCCAGCAGAACTTGGCTATGAGTAAATAAAGAATAGCAGAGATGCCATTTGGGAGCTCTAAAGGCGGCTTTTTATATAATGAATAACAGAGATTCGTATGGTGGTGCAGGTGCAATTATCACTATTTCCATTAAGTATGATATCGTGCCAAAAAAGTATGATATCTTGCATTCTCCTATTATCGTACTTTAATGTCATAAATGCGTATCCTCTATATTTGTTTATTTACGCATATTTGCAAATAATAACAATTGACCAGAATCAAGTATTAGGTAAAATAGATTTTTCAGGCTTAACTTTTATGAAAGTCAGTATAAACTGATTAGATTTATTAAATTATCAATTTTTAGACACTGCAACTAAGTTCTGCTGGAACTTGACTGTAAGTTCTATTGTCTAAACATCAATCAACAGGTATAAAGATTCTTTTCAGGAAAACGCACAAGTAAATCAAAAACTAATGAAAAACAGAAAGCCTATGTAGAAAAAGCTACTCATCAGAACATTAAAATGGTTGATCGGATATCAAACATTTTACCATTACAAAACAATTTAATTACTCTCTATTTTAAACTTTAAACTATTTAT
Source organism: Bacteroides sp. (assembly GCA_032108265.1). Taxonomy (GTDB): domain Bacteria; phylum Bacteroidota; class Bacteroidia; order Bacteroidales; family Bacteroidaceae; genus Bacteroides. The sequence continues at coordinate 4,913 of DAMCMT010000115.1, read as the reverse complement.
TATGAAGCATTCTATTATTGAGTGGAAACTTCTCAAAAGAATGAAAGTGTGTGCCCTGACCTTTTTATTGGGGACATGTGCATTTTCTGTTCATGCTAATCCAACCGATGTTCAATCAGTTCAACAAAACAGAGTTGAAGTAAAAGGGCAGGTGGTTGATACAAATGGTGAGCCGCTCATCGGTGTAAGTATTCAGGTAAAAGGAAGTAGTACAGGAGCCATTACCGATATTAACGGGAATTACCTCATTACAACAAATCAGGGAAATATATTAGTATTTTCTTACATCGGTTATATTACGCAGGAAATCCGCATAACCGACCAACGAACCATCAATGTAACTTTAGCTGAAGATTCTAAAATACTGGACGAAGTAGTGGTTGTGGGATATGGTACTATGCAAAGAAAACAGGTAACGAGTGCCATTACTTCAGTATCAGGAAGCGATTTGCCTATTGGTGTAGGTGGTTCGTCCATAGCAACGGCTTTGCAAGGAAAAATCGGCGGTTTAGTAATGTCAGGAACATCAAGTCCGAACTCAAGCAACGATTTCCAGTTACGCGGTATGGCATCTTACAAAGCATCTAAAGGTCCATTAGTTGTAATCGATGGCATGCCGGGTGGTGACATCCGTACGCTTGCGCCTGAAGAAATACAGTCGATAGATGTACTGAAAGATGCTTCCGCAGGTGCGATTTATGGTACAAGAGCCACCGGAGGTGTAATTCTTATTACTACCAAACAACCGAAAGCAGGTAAATTAAAACTGAGTTATACCGGCGAAGTTCTTTTCAAACAAGCGTTTGGAAAACCCGACCTGCTTAATGCAGCTGATTATATTAAGACTTATCAGGGTGGAAAAAACAATGAAGGACATGAAACTGACTGGTGGGATGAAGCATTAAGAAACGACCCGACCTCTCACCGCCATACGGTAACATTGCAAGGGGGTTCGGAAACAGCCCGCATCTTCGCATCATTTATGTACGACGAAAATAAAGGTGTACTGAGAGGCGACGACCGTAAAGATTATTCAGGACGTATTAATGGAGACTTTAAATTACTCGATGGTTGGCTGGATATTTCCACACACGTAAGCTACAGGCAGGCCAAACGAAACCAAAATAAACCTTCCGTTGAAGGTATTATGCGCGCTAATCCCACACAGGCCGTGCGCGATCCGAATAGTCAGACAGGATGGAATATATGGACAACAGGTGATAATACTGAAATGAATGAAATTGGTGAAGCTGCCCTCAAGATCGATGAAGGACTTGATAAATGGTTTCGTCCGGATGTATCTTTAAAATTGAATGTCCTGCCCATACCAGGTCTATCTGTTTCTCAAACCTTAGGCTATGAAAACCGCCAATGGGAAAAACATTATTATCGCTCCATGTTTAGCCGTGAAGAACAACGTGCAGGTAGAAAAGGATGGGCAGAGTTACTGTTCGAAAAAACCGACTTGATTAATAGTGATGGTTACATTTCTTATATAAATAACTTTGGCAAACACATGATTAATGCTGTAGCCGGTTATAGCTATTTCGAGCGTAACAGGGAGATGTTTGAAATGAAAAATGCGAACTTTACTAACGACAAGGTAAATTTCTGGGATATGCGTGAGGGATCTTACCTGAAAGAAGGTAATGGTGAAATGAAGTCTGAAAAAGATATTACACAACGTCTGGCTGCTTATTTCGGACGCGCAACCTATGCTTACGATGACAAATATATGGTTACAGCTTCCATACGCCGTGAAGGATCAAGCAAGTTTGCTGTAAACAATCGCTGGGGAACCTTCTGGTCGTTATCGGGTGGATGGCGATTGAGTAGAGAAAGTTTCATGCAACCCGTTTCCTGGATAAACGACCTGAAACTTCGTGTAGCATACGGGGTAACAGGTAATGAAGGTTTCGATGCTGATTATGCATCTACGATGTATGGCTCCGATACCATTTGGTTGTTGCCTGATGGTACATGGGCCTATTCTTATGGGCTTAAAAGAGTGGTAAACGAAGAACTCGCATGGGAAGAAAAACACGAATGGAATATTGGGATTGACTTTTCATTATTCAATAATCGTATCTATGGTAAGTTCGACTGGTATCGCCGTCAGATTGAAGGTTTGATTTACGAAATTCAGGTTCCTCAACCACCTAATACCGAATCAAGTATGTTCAAGAATATCGGAACAATGAGAAATCAAGGATGGGAACTGGAACTCGGTGCCGATATTGTACGTTCAAAAAACTGGCAATACAGCACTACTTTAAATCTGAGTAGTAACAAAACTAAAATTCTTACACTTTGGGGCGATCAAAGCTATATCAATGGAGAAGGTGTAAACAACTGGGTACAACATGCCCACCGTCTGGAAGCAGGAGTAGAAGTAGGTAGTTTCTTCCTTTACCGGTATGCCGGTATAAGTGATGAGGGTAAAATACAGATATACGACAAAGACGATAATATCATTGACTCAGACGCAGGAAAGATAGATGACCGTGTATATCAGAAAAACTACGTACCGAAACTCATGCTTGGATGGACACACAATGTAGGTTATAAAAACTGGGATTTAAGTGCGACTATAACAAGCTGGATAGATTATGATATCTATAATGGAGTTGAATTAGAGTACGGATTACGGAATGTTGCACAAGGTAACATGACTTATGATGCAATCAATAAAAACGCTAAAATTACAGGTCGTCCCGCACCTTGTGATTATTTTATCCAGGATGGTACTTTCGTAAAACTTCAAAACATTACTTTGGGTTATACTCTTCCCATGAAGAAGTACACTAATCTAATGGATAACATCAAGTTATATTTTACAGGCCATAATCTACTTACGTTGACAAAATATGATGGATTAAACCCCGAGGTCAATATTACCGGTTGGGATGCAGGTATTGAGAAAAAAGGCAGTATTTATCCTCAAACCCGTACATTTACTTTCGGAGTTCAATTGAATTTTTAAAAGCATAAAATATGAAAAGGTATAAATTATATATAGCAACCGTAATAACAGTGGTGGTTTTGGGTTTATTCCAGGCATGTAGTGTAGAGCCTGAGTATTATTCGCACACAACACCAGGATTATTCTTCGACTCACAATCAAAAGTGTATCAACGTATGGGTCGCGCTTTCACTCACTGGGCATGGTGTATGGCCGACCATCAGGCACACTCTAATCTTATGATTCTTCAAGAGTTTACAACAGATGAAATGCTGGTGCCATCTCGTTATAACGACTGGTACGATGGGGGAAATTACCTACGCATGTATCATCACGACTTTACGCCTACCACCCCAGGTCTGAATGACGCATGGAGAGCTTTTTCCATGGGAATAGCACAAACCTGGAGTGCAAAGGATGACATTGATATGTATGTGGATTTCGATGCCTTAAATTTTCCTGAAGGTAGCCGTGATGCTGTTTTGATGCAGCTTCAATCTCTGGCCGCTTTCTTTTACATGAGTGGTTTGGATCTTTTTGGAGGTCTCCCACTCTATGTTTCCAATAAAGACGATTTGAAACCCCGTTCTACCGATGTGGAAACATTCGAATTTATTGAAAGTTTGTTAAAAGAAGCATTACCAAAATTACCCAAAAAGACTGAACTAGGAGCCATGGAAACCGGTAGCATAAATCAAGCGGCCGCAGCCCTGATGCTTGCACGTCTTTACTTTAATGCTGGTCCATACGTTCGTAAGGATAAGTTTGCCGAATGCGCCACACTTTGCCAGGAAATACTCAATGGCACTTATGGTACTTATAAACTGGAAGATGATTGGAGGAACATATTTGGGTTCAACAATGATCGCTCAACCGAAATTATCTGGACTGTACCCAGCGAAAATGCAAAGAGCGAGCGTAGTGTAAAGGTTCACTCCATGCACTACGGGATGGGAGAATATTGGGATAATGGGGAAATAGGTGATCGTAATAATGGTTACTGCCTGGTGCCTTCATTGGATGTTAATGGCAAATCTTATCTGCATGGAAGTAGTGACCCGAGCCCGAAAGGTACTTATCGGTTAGGAAGTCCTTTCGCAAAATTCCACGAAAAAGATGTACGCAAACAACTAAATGCGTATGAAGGCAATGGCAATTGGCGTGGTATGTTCTATTTCGGTGAATTAGTGAATCCGGTAACAGGAAAAGTATGTCACGGCGGGAACCGTCAGGTGAAACCCACTGATGTAATGGTACTTGTTGACCAAATTGCCCGTATTATACCACAGGAAGGAGCAGAAGCCGACCACGGTAAAGAAGGTGCCCGCTGGGGAGAAGAAAATTCGGGAGTTCGCCTGGGTAAATTCTCGCCCATACCATGGCTTTCTGAAAAAAATCTGAGAGGTAATCCGGATATTCCTGTTTTCCGTCTGGCAGAAGTTTATTACATGTTGGCAGAATGTAAAATGCGTGCTGGCAACAAAGATGAAGCTGCCTCCCTTATCAATGAAGTACGTAAACGTTATTTCGTTGAAAGTGATCCGAATCCTGTAACTGCTGCTAATTTGGATGAATGGCGTATGCTGGACGAATGGATGGTTGAGTTCCTGGGCGAAGGACGCCGTCGTACAGATCTCGTACGTTGGGATAAATATACAACCGAATCATGGTGGGATCATCCTGCGGATAATAAACCTCATCACAACCGTTTCCCCATTCCGGAACAAGCGATGAATAGCAATAACTTGATTGAACAGAATCCGGGATATAATTAGGATTTAAGAATAAGAGTGTATCAAAATTAGAGTGCTTGATACACTCTTCTAAACAATAAGAATAAACTTCGATGAAGCAGCATCATGTAAGTTGATTAATATTAACCAGCTGCAAACAAATAATTTAACGTGAGTTCGATATAAAATTTAGAACAAAATAAGTTGCTTTTCATCCA
>DAMCMT010000114.1:0-10564 GCA_032108265.1 Bacteroides sp. | reverse complement strand
ATTATAAATCATTAAATCACTTTATTATGAAAGATTATTATTTTATTGGAATTGATGTGAGTAAAAAGAACTTGGATTGCTGCCTACTGAGTAATGGCGTTGTAGTGAAACAAGATGTTATTTCAAATCATCAAAAGAGTATTGAGAACTACTTATCTATAATTCGTGTAGAACAAAATATAGATGTTGAACAAATAGTAGTATGTGCTGAATTTACAGGGTTATATATTTATCCTTTAACAATCTCTTGTCAAGCCGGAAATTATAAACTTTGGTTAGAAGATCCTACTCAAATAAAATACAGTTCAGGATTGCAACGAGGAAAAAATGATCCGGTAGATGCAAAACGTATTGCTTTATACGCCTATCGTTATATAGATAAACTTAAAATATATAATCATCCAACTATAAGTGTTGAATCAATAAAGCTATTAACAACAGAATTAAATATGCTATGTGTTGATAGAGCTAAATACCAAGCTCAATTATCAGATCAAAAAGAATATATGCCTGATAGAGTCTATAAATTGAAGTCAAAGAGATTATCTCTGCTTATTAAAGAATTAGATAAAGCAATAGCTAATATTGAAGCGGAGATTGAGGATATTGTAGCAAAGGATGCTTTATTATCTCATCAGATGAAATTATTATTGAGCATTGAAGGAATAGGTAAAAAAACTTCTTTAAAAATGATACTGGAAACACAAGGCTTTACACGATTTACAGATAGTCGTAAATTCTGTTGCCATGCGGGTGTTGCTCCATTCAGTTATTCATCAGGAAGTAGTCAACACTCTAAAAATCGGGTTTCCCATAGAGCAAACAAAAGTATAAAATCTCTACTTCATTTGGCAGCCTTATCTGCTATTCAAAATAAGAATAGTGCATTAAGAGTATATTACGATAGAAAAGTTGCTGAAGGTAAAAATAAAATGTCAGTACTAAATGCTATCAGAGCTAAACTTGTAGCCCGTATGTTTGCCGTAATAAAGAATAATGAACTTTACAACTCAAATTATACTAATCAGTTTGCTGTCTGAAAAACTGTTCGTAAATGTACGAATAAAAAAATGTATTCGTATATTTGCGAACAATAAATATAAATGATATGTCAAATAAAGAATTAACAGCCGAACAGGAACAGCTTGCACGCTTCGCAAAAGCATTAGGGCATCCCATCCGTATAGCTATTCTGGAAATGCTTGCCAATCAGTCATGTTGTTATCATGGGGATATGTCGGAAATATTGCCCATTGCCAAAAGCACCCTCTCACAACATTTGAATGAGTTAAAAGATGCTGGCTTAATACAGGGAACAATAACACTGCCTACTGTAAAATACTGTATCAATCAGGAGAATTGGGAAAAGGCAAAAAGCTTGTTTTCTTCTTTCTTCTTTACTATCGGCAATGAAGATATTTGCAACACAAAATAAAAAATTTATCAACCATGTTCGTGTTTATACGAATAAACAATAATATATCTGTATGAAATCAAATGAAGAAAAGAAAGCCCTTGTAAAAAAACAATACAGCGAACTGGCATTAAACGCAGATGAACTGAAAGGTAAATGCTGCTGTGGTACAAAACCAATATCACCATCAAAAAAAGTGTTTACCATTATGAGTGAAGATTACTCCAAACTGAAAGGCTATGAAGCCGATGCCGATTTAGGTGTAGGCTGCGGACTTCCTACCGAATATGCCGGAATAAAAGAAGATGATACAGTTATAGATTTGGGTTCGGGTGCAGGAAACGATTGTTTTATCGCAAGAGCCGAAGTAGGAGAATTAGGAAAAGTTATCGGAATCGACTTTTCACCGCAAATGGTAGAGAAAGCTCGTAAAAATGCCACAAAACGGGGTTATACAAACGTAGAATTTATCGAAGGCGATATTGAGGAAATGCCTGTATCAGATAATACGGCTGATGTGGTTGTCAGTAATTGTGTATTTAACCTGCTTCCAGAAAAAGATAAAATTTTCAAAGAGATATACCGTGTATTAAAGCATGGAGGGCATTTCTGTATATCTGATGTGGTATTGAACGGCATTTTTCCTAAAGAATTTACCGATAATGCTTCGATGTATGCAGGTTGTATTGCAAGTGCTATTCAGAAAGAAGATTATTTGTCAGAAATAGAAAAAGCCGATTTTAAGGATATAAAAGTTGAACGTACAAAAACAGTCTTAATTCCCGATGAGGTTTTGGAAGAACATTTAGATGAAACAACAATCGAAAAGTACAAAGCAGGGAATGTGGGTATTTATTCTATTACGGTTACCGGAAAAAGGCCATAAAATGATTACTCCCCGAACCACTCCTTAAACTCCCCAACCCGCGACTTGGTAATCAGTATTTTATCCTTTGCAGGCACCATAAGATTAACCGATAGTCGTCCGTTGAACCAGTAATCAATATCCACCACTGCATCCTTGGCAATGATATACTGGCGGTTGGCACGGAAGAAAAGTTTCGGGTTCAGACATTCAATCAGTTCTTCCAGCGTATGCGGAATGATGAGGGATTCATTCTTTTTGGTGATTACCTTCACCACGCCGTTATCAATATAGAAGCAGGCAATAGATTCCGTAGGTAACGGCAAGAGTTTGCTCCCTCTGTTTGGTATGAGGAAATAGTTTTTGTATTGCTTTGTCTGGTTCATCGACTTTATCAACTCCGACAACGAGTGGCTTTCCGCTTTTTTATCCTCCCGGAGTAACTCCAGCTTTTCCATCGCCCGTTTGATGTCTTTCTCGCCTATGGGTTTGAGCAGGTAGTCGATGCTGTTCACCTTGAAAGCACGCAGCGCATATTCATCATAAGCGGTGGTGAAGATTATTGGGCAGGTTATCCGCGTGTGCTCGAATATCTCGAAAGCAGAGCCGTCTGCCAGATGGATATCCATGAAGATGAGTTCCGGCATGGGATTATCACGTAGCCATTTGATGCTTTCGATGATGGAGTCCGTTTTGCCCACGATACTACATTGCGGAGCCACATCAGCTAATAGAGCTTTGAGATTGTTTATGGCGGCTTTTTCGTCTTCAATTATCAGGGTTCTCATGGCGGTTGGGGTGTATTAAAGGGATGCTGATACAGAATGTATTATTTGCATCGTCTATGGATATTTCTTTGTCGAAAAGCAGGCGATAGCGTTTCACGAGATTATCCAGGCCGATTCCGGTGCCGGTAGTGGCTGTTAGTTTGGGTTGTATGGGGTTGCATACTTGCAACATACTGTCGGCTGTGGTTTCTATGGTGACTTTCAGGGGGTGGCGGTTGCTGATTTCATTGTGCTTCACTGCATTTTCTATCAATACCTGTAACGACATGGGTGGAAGCAGATAGCTATTGTACTTCTTATCTGTCTTAATCTCGAAGATAAGGTTATCTTCATAGCGCATTTGGAGCAGGAAGATAAAACCTTCGATAAATTCCAGTTCTTCGGCAAGAGTAGTACGTTGCGAATCGTTCTCCTGAAGCATATAACGCAGTACATTAGATAGTTCCTGTGTATAGTTCTGCGCCTTGACAGGTTCTTCGCGGATGAGCGACCGCAGGGTATTGAGCGAGTTGAACAGCATGTGCGGATTTAACTGGCTTTTGAGGGATTCGTATTGGCTAAGGATGTTTTCGAGTTTTAACTGTTGGTTTTCGAGCAATATCTTTTGTTGCCTGCGGGTTATATAAATGATATAACAGCTACCTGTAACTACGCAGGAAATGATAAAATCCCGGATGGGGTGCAGGTAATGATGCGCCGTGGACTGCACGGCCAGTATGTCGAATGTTTTATGCAAATGATAGAATGCATTACTTATCACAGTACTTGCCAGCCAGCATAGTAGGAAGGAGAGCACGAACTTTTTCCAGCCTATCTTTGCAGATGTTTTGTTGAAACGGAAAACTACTGTATTCAACCAAAACAGGAAGAGTATGGAGAGGCACGAAAAGATGATTTCGTTGATAACTTCCAGTGTTTGGATGCCGGGGAATACATTGTGATTTTCAAAGTTGCCCAGCAGGTCTATCAACTCAGGAATGTGAATCAGAAAGCTGACGGCTACGGATATAACCACCAGCGACATTCTGTATTTGTTCCTGTATTTCTTTCCGGCATCCTTCATAAGAAACAAAAGTAGTTATTTTTGCACAATCCTTGCGTTAATGTACATGCCGGGGCGAAATAATTCGTTATCTTCCATTACTTTGGCATATACTTCAAGCGAACGGTTGACGTTATCGACCGATTGCCCGACGGATATGATTTCGCCGGTGAATTTTTCATCGGCCATACCGTTTACCCTGAATTCAATGCGGTTGCCTGCTTTGATTTTGCCGAGGTCTTTTTCGTATGCGGTGAGTTTGATAAGGGTATTATTCTTATCTATTATCTCACAGAGTGGCTCTCCGGCTGAGATATGCTTGCCGAGGTTCATTTGCAAGTTGGAGATGTAACCGCTTATCGGTGCCCGTACTTCGAGCAGGGGTACAATACCATTTGTATGGAGGGTTTGCGGCGATACTCCCAGCATGGTTAACTGTGCTGCGGCACCATCTTTCCGGCTTTTCATCGACAGGTAATCGGCTTTGCTTTGCTGGAATTTCTTTTGCGAGGCTGCTTCTTCTTTGGCAAGTGTTTCCTGACGCTTGTATTCCGTTTCCAGATATTCACATTGGGCGGCGGCATCGAGGTAATTCTGTTGCAGGTTGATGAACTCCGGATTTTCGAGTGTTGCCAACAGTTCACCTTTGCGTACATATTTGCCCGGCAATAAGGATGTATTCTTTACGATACCGTCGATTGATAACGTAACGGAAGCATGGCGCTGGGGAGAAAGAACAAAAGTACCGTTAAAGACCGCATCCTTTGCCAATGATGTGGCAGAGGTAACGGCGTCAACTTTTACCGAATCTTTCGTTTCTGGCTCTACCTGCTCGGTAACTGCTTTCGGGGAGGTTATCTCTTCGGTCTTTTCGTTCTTGGGGCTGCTGCATCCCATAGTTAATAACAGGGTGGCAACTGATATATAAATTGCTTTCATCGTTTACTTATTAATTGTTATATAATTCATATTCCAAAGCGGATATATTATATTGGTATATCATTTCTATATACGATTGCTTGATGTCGAGCGCACTGTTCATGCTTTGTATAAAGTCGCTGATATCGGTTTCGCTATGTTTTAACTGCAATTGGGCTGCCCGTATCATGGCATCGGCTTCGGGCAATGCAGACTTTTCAAAGAATCGGATACTTTCATCATATTTCCGCAAATCGGCTTTTAATTCGTAGACTTTGTTATTAAGTTGGCGAATGTTGTCTTCAACTTCGTACTTTGCCATGTAGGCATCGTATTTTGCCTGTTTCACACGGCTGGACTGCGCATTGAATACAAGGGGAATGGAAATACCGACAGTCCATGAGTGCAATCCTCTATCAGGCAGGATATTCTGCCGCTGATAACCTACTGAAAATTCGGGGAAGAAGCGGCTTTTCTCCACTTTCACCTGTGCCTCGGATTCGTAAATCTTACTGTTGAAGTACGAGAGGTGGGCATAAGATAATTCCGTACCTATAATATCGGCATTGTATTTACTTAATACCGTATCGGCAGGAATTACCGGAATTTCGGAAAAGCAAACCCATTGCAGGCGTGCGGTGGCAACTTTGAATTCTTCCTCCGCCTGAAAAACTTTGTTTTTCATGGAGGCAGCCTGTGCCGAACTCATATTCTTTTCCAGCAAGGTGATTTCGCCTTGCTGGTAGCGAAGGTCGCCTGTACGCAGCAACAGAGCGGCGAGTTCATTCTGTTCGCCAAGCATTTGCTTTTTGTGGTAAGCGTACTGGTAATATGCCCATGCCCGTTTGGCTTCGGCAACCACTTCTTTTTCTACCATATCCCGATAGTATGTACTGGTGTTTACCTGATGCTTTACGAGCGAGTTTTTATAGAAAGGGGTAACAGCCGAACCTAACGATTGCGATATAGCGAATTGGCGGTCGTCACGATTTGTTCCGTTAAGTTGCCCCCATGAATAATCGAAAGAGGTTGCTCCCAAATCCCACGATTCGCCCCGGGCGGCTTTGCTGCGGTCGATGGCGGTACTTGCGGATTTCAGACGGGGGTTGTTTTGCTTTGCCATACTTATTACTTCATCCAGCGTCACGGTTTGTTGCGCCTGCATGGCACCGGGGATAATCAGCAATAAGGCTATCAGTCCGGCAAGGGCTAAAGGTTTTCTTTTCTTCCATTTACGCATACATACCGAGAATACTCCTATCAGGCGATAGAATACGGGGATGATAATGAGCGTAAGGAATGTCGATACCAATAATCCGCCGATAACTACGGTTGCTAACGGACGCTGAACTTCTGCCCCTGCGGAGGTGGCTATAGCCATCGGCACAAAGCCGAGGGATGCAACCAGTCCGGTGAGGAATACTGGGCGCAACAGGTGCGGAGTTCCTTTTTTAATGATTCTATCTGTTGCCATTTTATAAGTTGTACTTTTTGATAATGCTTTGAAATGGTTCAGCATCAGTATACCGTTCAATACCGATACACCGAACAAAGCTATAAAGCCAACTCCTGCCGAGATGCTGAACGGCAATCCTCTTATCCACAGGGCAAGTACACCGCCAATCATGGAGAGAGGCACGGTGCTGAATACGACAAGGGTGTAGGTGAGGCTGCGGAAGGCGAAGAACAGAAGCAAAAGGATAAGCAGCAAGGCTATGGGGATGACTACGAGCAGCGTGTCAATTGCATTTTGCAGATTCTCGAACTGTCCCCCGTACTCGAAATAATATCCGGGCTGTAGTTTTATATTTTCATCCAGCATGGTTTGTATCCTTTGTACCACTTGTTGTATATCGGCATCGCGCACGTTTACGCCAATCACGATACGTCTTTTCGTGGCGTCACGGTTTATTTGCAGCGGACCGCTGATAAGTTCCACCTGCGCCAGTTCGGTGACGGGAATCTGGATGCCGTCGGAGGTGCGGATAAAGAATTTATCGAGGTTGAAATCTTCTACTTTCTGCTGGTCGAGACGTACAACGAGGTCGAAACGGCGTTCGTTTTCAAATACCGTTCCGGCTATTTCTCCGGCGTAGGCGGTGCGGATGATGTTGTTGAGTTCTTCCACATCTACACCGTAACGGGCGAGTTTGCTGCGGTCGTAATTCACTACCAATTGTGGCAATCCCATGGCTTGTTCTACGATTACATCGTCGGCACCGGGTACTTGTTCAATGTATTTGGAGGCTTCCCGTGCTTTGGAGTAAAGCTCTTCCATATCTTCACCATACAGCTTAATGGCAATATCGGCTTTGGCTCCGGTCATGAGTTCGTTGAAACGTAATTGAATAGGCTGGCTGAAATTGAATTCTACATCGGCAATAGTATCGAGGGCGGTTTTCATTTTTTCCACCATTTCGGCACGTGAGGTAGCGTTTGTCCACTCCTTAAAGGGTTTCATTACAATCATAATGTCGGCATCTTCTATTGCCATGGGGTCGGTAGGCACTTCGGCTGTACCTATCTTGGCAACTACGTGCTTTATCTCCGGGAAGTGATTCATGAGTATCTTTTCAGCTTCATCCGATGCTTCGATGCTTCGGGTGAGTGAGCTTCCGGCAGGCAGGGTCATCTGCATGGCAAAGTCGCCTTCGTCCAGCGTGGGGATAAATTCGGCTCCGAGTTTGGTAAATAACAGGATGCTGCCGCCCAATGCAAGGAAGGCAACGGCTATGGTGGTAAGGCTGAACCGCAGGCATTTTTGCAACAGCTTGCGGTACCATTTGTTTAGCCAGTCGAAAAAGCGGTCGGCAAAGGTGCGGGTTTGTTTTATGGTCTTCTTGAGAAAGAGGGATGCCATCATGGGCACGTAGGTAAGGGATAAAATCAACGCTCCGATGATACAGAACACAAGCGTTTGCGCCATGGGGGTGAAATATTTGCCTTCAATGCCTTGCAGCATCAATATGGGAAAGAATACCAGAAGTATAATCAATACGGCAAAGGTGGCGGAATGTACTACGCCGTGTGTACCGTTAGCGATTTCGTTATCCATGTCTTTTGGAGACAGCTTGCGCCCGTAAAACTGTTTGGTATAGAGGTGGGCAAGTATTCCCTCGACTATAACAATGGAGCCGTCGACCACGATGCCGAAGTCTATTGCCCCTAGGCTCATTAAATTGGCTGATACGCCGAAGAGGCGCATCATTATAAAGCCAAAGAGCATCGAAAGGGGGATAACGGAGGCAACAATAATTCCTGCCCGTACATTTCCGAGGAAGATTATCAATACGATAAAAACGATTAATGCTCCCTCTACAAGGTTGCGGATAACGGTTGATATATTGCGGTTGACAAGTTCGGAGCGGTTGAGGTAAGGTTCAATATTTACTCCTTCGGGAAGCATCTTCTGCACCAGTTCCACTCTTTTTTCGAGTTCGGCGGTCACAACATTGGCGTTGGCTCCTTTGAGCATCATGGCAATGCCTCCTACGCATTCGCCCTGTCCGTCTTTCGTCATAGCACCGAAGCGTTTGGGCGAGCCGTAGCGCACGGTGCCGATGTCGTCGATATGTATCGGGATGCCGCCACGGTTGGTTATCACGACTTGTTCTATATCGGTAAGGGCTTTTATCATTCCCTCGGAACGGATGTAGTAGGCTTTGCTGTCTTTTTCTATGTAGCTTCCTCCGGTATTCTGGTTGTTTTTGTGGAGGGCTTCGAATACTTCGCCGATGGTAATGTTGAGGGAATAAAGAGCGTCGGGGTCTACGGCTACTTCGTATTGTTTGAGGTATCCGCCGAAACTGTTGATTTCGACTATGCCGGGAATGCCGGAAAGCTGGCGTTTGACAATCCAATCCTGAATGGTGCGCAGTTCCATGGCATCGTATCTGTCTTCATAACCGGGGGTAACTTCGAGCACGTACTGGTAGATTTCGCCCAGTCCGGTGGTGATAGGCATGAGTTCGGGCACACCGAGTTCGGAGGGTATCTCACCGGATACGGTTTGTATCTGTTCGTTAATCAGCTGGCGTGCGTCGAGGGTCGGCACGTTCTCCTTGAAAACCACTGTCACCAATGAAAGTCCGAATCGGGATACGGAACGTATTTCTACTACATTCATAATGTTGCTCATTGCCACTTCTATAGGGAAGGTAATGAGCTGTTCTACTTCCTGCGGTGCCAGCGTGGGCGAAACGGTTACGATTTGTACCTGGTTGTTTGTTATATCGGGAACGGCATCTACGGGCAGTGTAAGCATGGCGTAAATACCTGCTACAAGGAGTATTAATGTCATAAAGCCGACAAAGAGTTTACTCTTTACCGAAAACCGAATGATTTTATCGAACATACAAATTGTTGTTAATAATTTGCATGCAAAGGTATGGGCAGATAAAGCTTAACCGAACTGTTATGTGGGTGAAGTGGCCGGATTGGGGGGTGAACCGGCGATTATTGTCTTTGAATCCGTAATGAAATCAGTCTACGATAAAATTATTGAGTACGGTTTCGATATCGGAAAAGGCTTTTGCCATGACTTCTTCTACTTTTCCTCCTATTGCGGCAGCCATAAGGGCGGAATTCATACGGGCGAGGTATGTTTTACCATCTTGTTTACGGTAAACAGACAACCGGCAGGGCATCATCGGGGAAAAGATTCGTAAATCATCTTCCTGAAGCAACTCTCCTGCATATACGGGGTTACAAAGTTCAAACACCTGAATGGGAAGAACTTCTTTTCCGTTCTTTTTGAGTGTTGCCTGCATATCATGTATGGACGTAATTTTCCAACCTGCAAGTGCGATATGGTTCGGTAGGAGTTGAATTGTCTCTTCGAATGAATATTTACTTTCGTTTTCAAGAAACATCTGGCTTTCAGATAAAAGATTCTCTTTCATAGTTTTGTAAGTTTATGATGTTAATTTATCAAAGGTACGATAATTATGAAAGGAATAATATCGGGATTGGGTATTTAATTGAAAAATAAATAAATATACGACTAGAAAATACTAGAGCATTTATTCTATCACAGTAATAGCAAAACGTCCCGTAAACTAAATATTTATTTCATTGTAAGAGAATATGTTTTTCTATATACTCTATGTCCTTATATCTCTAAAAAAAGAAATACACCTATTAATTAACAGTAAGAGTCCAGTTATTATACAAATCCATCCTATTGGAATTGGAACTGGTGGCAAAGTCTATGGACAAGTACTTGTTATTCATCATATAATGGGATAAACTAATATTTTTTCCTAAGTTCGTGTGTCGCTATGCCGATTTAAATTTTATAATGACGGATACAACACGGAGTTATATTAAAGATGTAATGAGTTCCATCAATTCTCCATCCGCATTTATTTGCAAATACAACACGGAGTTATATTAAAGATGTAACGGGAAATAAATTTTTCCACTGAATCTGAGAGTTATTAGCGTAGAGGAATTTTAATTACAGAGTAATTTTTTTCGCTTTTTTCGAGACTGTAATTTAAACTGTGTCAGTAAAGAATAAATTATTAACTTTACTA
>DAMCMT010000113.1:9932-11933 GCA_032108265.1 Bacteroides sp. | reverse complement strand
TTTCCACCTGGTCGATAAAAAAGAGACTGAGTACTTTGATACCGCGGGCGTAGAGCATTTGTTCCTTGCGTAGGTGGCTCAGGATGGTTTCGCGTATTTGTATGCGGCGGAAATCACGCTCTTCGGTATTGTCGGCAATGCCTTCGCCGGTGTAAATCACTTCTCCACGCACTTCTATTTTGCTTTGCGCGGCGTCGATATGGCTTACGGTGCAATGTTCGTACACGCTCAGTTCGCCCGAACGGGCATAGAGGCAGTCGCCGTCGGAAAATTTTTCGCGTACACGTTTGATGCCGCCGGTGGTGCGCTTGTCGAATTCGATCACGGCTTCGGGTCCTTTACCGGTCTGTACGTCGATGCGTTCGAGGTAGAGATAGCCGGTGGTTCCGGTATTGCCTTTGAGGGTGATTCCTTTTACTTCTATCTTTTTTACGAGGCGGCGGTTGTAGGCGTCGAGGGCGTCGAGGCGGTATATTTTATTGTATTCTATTTTATGGGTGGCGCTGTAGCGCAGGGTGAACAGGGCGCCGAAGTCGCGCATACTTTGCAGGGTCTTTTCGCCGTCGGTGCTTTGCGGCTCGTCGATAATGAGGATGGGGTTGGTTTGCGCCAGTATGTCGATAGGGCGGCGGGTGCCGAACTGGTCGAGTTCCTGATAGATGCGCAAAAAGTCTTTTCCGCGGGCTGCAAAGGCTTGTGTGTTGATAATCATTACACTGATGCGGTTGTCGGTGGCAAAACTTTCGATATCCTGCGGACGGCCTGAGTTGTAGATAAAGGGGCGTATCTTGTGTCCGTAGAGCTGCATAAAATGGTCTTCGGTGAGGCTGAACGATTTGTATACACCTTCGCGAATGGCTATGCTGGGCACTACGATGATAAACTTACTCCAACCGTAGTGGCGGTGCAGTTCGTACATGGTGCGTATGTAGGTATAGGTTTTTCCGGTACCTGTTTCCATTTCGATGGTGAGGTTGATACCGTGTTTCTGACCTTTTACCTGTACGAGTTCTTCGCTTTCGGACAGGTAGTTTTTAATCTGCACGCGGCGGATGTTTGCGAGCACCTGATCGCCTGCCAGTTGCAGGGGTTGGTTGCGGTAACCTATGAGTTCTTGTATGTTGTCGTCGAAGAGACGGGTATCGTCGTTCCGGTTGTTCAGGATTCGTTCGAGGGTGAAGTGGGTATCGCGGACGGGTTGTCCGTCGAACACATCGACCACTGCTTGTACGGCTGACAACTGAAAGGATTGTTCTTTGAATTGTAATTTCATGCGGTTGCTGTTTTCCGTTCTTTTTCTTTTTTAAATCACTTTCATTTCGGTGTCGGGGCTTAGCTGGTGCAGCAACTGCTTGACGTTTTCCTTGGCGGTGTCGTCGGCAAAGGATGCGTCTTTAAACACAACGCGCAGGGGTTTGAGCCGGGCTATTTCCTGTGCAAAGGTTTCGTCGATGCCTTCTTCGAAACAGCAGGCCAGTGCATTACCGTCTACCCGGTAGACACGGCGGCCGGCGATGGTTTCTTCGGTAATGGGCAGGGATAGTTTCAATCCCCAGGCAAGCATTACCTGGAAGAGGAGGTCTTGCGGGGTGCGGTCGGTTTTTACGTTGTCTTTGTAAAGATCGAGCCGGTGCTGTTGCGTTTCGGATGGGGTGAACTGCACTTCCTGCATATTGCTGCTGTCTACACGGAACACACGGAAACCGTAGTCTTGTGTATCTTCGGCATTGGAGAACATACCTTCTTTTTCGCGCTTTTCCTGTTTTTCTTTTTTTATTTTGGCGGCGGCGCGACGAATGCGTTCTTTGCCGATTTCACAGATGTTTTTGTATTTGGCTTTGAAGGCTTCGCTTTTTTCGTCGGTGGCTTCGGGCCATTGCACCATGATGTATTTGCGGTTACCACCGTCTTCGGCGTTGAGCTGCATTACGGCGTGGGCGGTGGTGGAGGAGCCGGCGAAGAAGTCGAGGATGAGGGAGTCTTTGGTGGTGTTAGCGATTT
>DAMCMT010000113.1:0-9922 GCA_032108265.1 Bacteroides sp. | reverse complement strand
TCAAGAGGCTTTGGAAAATCAAACAATTTTATACCATCAAACAAGCTTCTTAAATCTCTTGCGGCTTTCTTGTTTCCTTCAAGATCTGTCCATAAAGGTGAAGGTCTTTTGGTTCTACCCTCAGAATAATATTTAACATAAGGCCACCATACTTCTTCATCATTTCTTGTTGTTTTTTTCCACAAAATATAATCATCCTGTTCGAGCTCTTTATATTTCTTTAATTCAACTCTCCATCTACTATCATATCCACCGGGACCCGTAGGGTACAATTCTTCTCCATCAGGGTCTATAATCGGATAATACATATTTGGTCTATCCTCACGCTTATCACTACTTCCTGTTTTTCTTAATTGATCATAAGCATATTTACCTCTTTCATCTTCATTCTCAAAACGTTTTAAATCTTTTTGAGTTAACTCAAGACCATAAAGATTTGTAAAATCATTTTTAGTATATACTAATATATAGTCGAAAGAACTTCCTAATCCTCCACTATCTTGCCCTGTTGTTTGTCCTGTAGAACGCACAATACAACCCAAACAATTCCCCTCCCCAAACACCTCATCACACATCTTCCTGAGATTATGCACCTCATTATCATCAATCGAAATAAAGATCACCCCATCCTCACTCAATAGATTCCTTGCCAGTTTCAGACGCGGATACATAAACGTCAACCAGTCCGAGTGATAGCGTGCTTTCTCTTTGCTGTTCTTATCCGAAGCAAGAATATTTCCCTCTTCGTCGATAATGCCCTGTTCGATAAGCGATTCGCGTTCCTCTTTGGAGAAATCATCGTCGTACACAAACTCGTTCCCGGTGTTATAAGGCGGGTCGATATAGATCATCTTTACTTTGCCGAGGTAGCTTTCCTGCAACAGTTTCAATACTTCCAGGTTGTCGCCTTCGATGTAGAGGTTTTGCGAATGATCGAAATCGACGCTATCCTCACGTACAGGGCGCAGGGTTTTGTCGATGGGTGTGTTTGCCGTTACTATCGCTTCACGTTTGCCTGCCCATTCCAGCCGGTAGCGTTCTTTGGGGCCGTCTACTATTTCTGAAGATAGTTCCTGACGCAACAGGTCGAAGTCTATCTTTCCTTCGGTGATGCAATTGGGTAGAAATTGCTGTACGATATGGGTAAACTGTTCCATATTTTCCACACTGATATCGGGTGTTGACAAGGGTAGACGATCGGTAGGCTGATTCATATTATATTCTTCTTTTTTAATATCTTAGTTTATTGACTGACTGGCAAAAGTAGGAAAATTCAATGATTTATCCGGTAATTATTTTTATTATTGTTGGGAAAAGAATAGCTTTGTTACCTTCTTTTTAAGAAACATACCATGATAGCATCGTCCAACAAACTACTGAATATTCTGAAAGGCCCACGCCAGTTTATCATACCTATTTACCAGCGTACGTATAGTTGGCAAATTTCCCAGTGCAGGCAGTTACTGGAAGATATTTTGCGCATCAGCAATCATTCGAGCCTTAACGGGCATTTTATCGGTTCCATTGTGTATTTTCAGGAAAGCATTCACACCGTGTCCGATGTGCCGCAACTGTTGGTGATCGACGGTCAGCAGAGGCTTACCACTGTTTCGCTATTAATTGCTGCCTTGGCCGGTTTCCTGCACGATCATCCGGAGGTGGAGATTGATACGAATTACACCAAGTTACAGAATTATTACCTCTTCAATGCCGAAGAGGAGAACGAGCTGAGGTATAAGTTGCTGCTCACCCGTAAAGATAAGGTGACATTTATCAACCTGCTTCGGGGTATCCCGCAAGGCGAAGAGGTTTCGCAACGCATTGTGGAGAACTACCGGTTCTTTCAGGAATATATCAAACCGGAAAACGTGCTAGATATTTACAACGGCATCCTGCGGTTATTTGTGGTGGATGTGGCTTTGGAGAAGGATAAAGACAACCCGCAACTGATATTCGAAAGTATGAACAGCACGGGACTGGATTTGTCGCAGGCCGACCTGATTCGCAATTATGTGTTGATGGGGCAATCACCGGTCCTGCAAACGGAACTTTACGAGCGCTATTGGTTTCCGATGGAACAGAGCTATGGTAACGAATATACGAGCCGTTTCAATAGTTTTATGCGCGACTACCTGTCGGTAAAAACGGGGTATATTCCACGTATCGACGAGGTTTACGACGCTTTTAAGAAATATGTACAGGAGCAGTCTATCAGCGATATTGTGCGGGATATTTATGCCTATTCGGGCTACTATGTGAATATGGTGTTGCACAAAGAACCCGACCACCTGCTTTGCGAGGCTTTCAAACGGATCACGCTGCTGCGGGTGGATGTAAGTTATCCTTTTCTGCTGCCGGTGTACAACGATTATGTGCGCGGCCTGTTGACGAAAGAAGAGTTTCAGGAGGTGATCTGTCTGGTTGAGAACTATGTGTTCCGCCGGGCTGTGTGCGGCATTCCTACCAATAGTTTGAACAAAACGTTTGCTACGCTTTACAAGTCGTTCGACAAAACCAATTATATGGATGGGCTGAAGGCAGCGTTCCTGCTGCTGGATGGTTACAAGCGTTTCCCTTCCGACACGGAGTTTGCCGATTCTTTTTTTGTGCGTGACGTGTACAATTTCCGCAACCGCAATTACCTGCTCAACCGTCTGGAAAACCACAACCGGAAGGAGCTGGTAAATATTACCGAATATACGATTGAACATATTCTGCCTCAAAATCCGGAACTATCGTCTGAATGGCAGGAAATGTTGGGCGAGGGCTGGAAGGAGATGCAGAATAAGTACCTGCATGTACTGGGTAATATCACGCTGACGGGGTATAATTCGGAGTTGAGCGACCGCCCTTACCGGGAGAAGAAATCCATCGAAGGGGGATTCGACGATTCGCCCATCCGCCTGAATAAGTTTATGCGTCTCACCGATATATGGAACGAACAGATGATACTGGATCGCACCGTTCAATTGGCCGAAAAGGCTGTTGATATATGGTTTGCTCCTGCTCTGTCTCCCGAAGTGCTTAATCTGTACCGGCCGGCTACTACCGAACGTTCGGAATATGATATCGACCATTATGAGTATCTGAAAGAGGATATGTTGGAATTGTATAAAGCGCTTCGCAAACGTATTCTGAATATCGACCCTACGGTTAGGGAGGAGTTTAAGAAATTGTATATTGCATTCAAGGTATTCACGAACTTTGTAGATATCGTTCCACAGAAATCGCGCCTACGCCTTTCGCTCAACATTGCATTCGATGAGATTCTGGATCCGAAGGGCATTGCCCACGATATATCCAACCTCGGCCGCTGGGGCAATGGCGATGTAGAGGTAGGGATATCCAGCATGGACGAACTGGACGATGTGATGGAGCTGATTCAGCAGTCGTTCGACCGACAGGTGGAGGGATAGGAAAATGATGCTGTCTTTTCCTGTATTAATTAGCACTCTTCCTAGAATGTAATGAGTTTCGGGTCATCAAAACGACCTTAATAATATGTTTTGTTACTATGTATTATTGGGGTCTAAATCATGGTGGAACAAACCAAAAAAATAAAAGATTCGATAAGAAATCACGTTCTATTTATATCAATTTGTTATCAATCTATTTTAAATTAACAAATGATATGTATATTTGCACCTGAAAAAGTTTGAAAACTTGTAACCGTGGCTGACGAATCGAACTGACTTACCACCATTCTTTTCTTTATTACATCCCATTCAAACAGACTTAGGAGAATAACGGATCATCACCTGTGATGCAAGGTGATTATAATCCTATTACTTGCGAAAGCCTTTCTTCGCAGGATATAATGTTGTGTCTCCCGCAAGTCATATTTTTAGTATAAACATTTTAATGCATAAGTGATTATGTTAGAGTTTAAGAAGTATAATTCCATAGAGAATACCTACAATAAGGAGTTTATGGAGAAAATCAAGTTAGAAGGATATGATTCCCTTCCCTATGTGGTACAGGAAAAAGTACACGGAGCAAACTGTTGTTTTGTTACAGACGGGAAAGAGGTGCATTTTGCAAAAAGGACCGGTATTGTTGAAGCCGAAGAGAAGTTTTATAATCATGAGGAATTACTTGCAAAATACAAAGAAAAGGTGATTCTCCTGTTTGTTCAAATTAAAGATATACACCCAAATACAGAAAGAGTATTGATATATGGGGAAATGTTCGGTGGAAAGTATCCACATTCAGAGGTGAAAAATGATCCACAGGTGGTATGTATCCAGAAAGGTGTTTTCTATAGCCCATGCCACGAGTTTTATGGTTTTGACATATATGTAGGTGGAAAAAATATTAGTATATACCTGCCTGTAGATAAAGTCAATAATTTATTCGAAAGATGTGGTTTCTTTTATGCAAAAACATTGTTCGAAGGATGTTTAGAGGATTGTTTGTTATATCCTAATGTTTTTCAGAGTCATATTGCTGAATGGTTAGGACTGCCTCCGATTGAAGAAAATGTTTGCGAAGGAGTAATTGTTCGTCCTATTGATCCTCTTTTCTTTAAGAATGGCTCTCGCTTATTATTGAAGAATAAGAATGACAAATTTGCCGAAAAAAAGTCGATAAAGAAGAGGAACCCAGCTCTGTTTGTTGAACCAACATACAGTAAAGAATTGATCGAAATACAGGCTACTGTAGAAGTATTTGTGACTGAAAACAGGTTGAATAATACTATTAGTAAGATTGGAGAAGTTTCATTTCCAAAAGATACAGGACGGCTGATTGGGCTTTTGGCTAAGGATGTTCTGGAAGATTTTCTAAAGGAATATTCCGGTACTTATGCAACTTTGGAAAAAAGTGAGCAGAAAATACTAAACAGATATATAAGTAAACTGGCAACAGAGCTTATTAAAAAGTTTATATGACTGTGTAATCGAATTGTCCTATGGGTTACTCCATAGGCAATTCTTTAAAACCTCAAATGTAATACTGATTATTAAATCGCATTTTACAAGCCGAAAAGAGAATAAGCATGGTTCAAGTATCTTCAAACCATTAATTTACAGAGTATGAAACAGACTTTTAATATACTTTTCTTCATTAGAAAAACAAGGTTGAAAAAATCAGGTGATACGCCAATTATGTTACGCATCACTATTGAAGGAAAGTTGGTAGAAACACAACTTAAGCGAGACGTAAATCCTGACCTTTGGAATCAGAACAAGGAACGATGTACAGGCAAAGATTCCATATCTTTGGAGATTAATCGTTATCTTGAATCGGTAAAACTTCGAGTCTTGGGAATCCATCGGAAGATGGAAGAAGAAGAAAAATATATTAGTTCGATAAAGATAAAACGGAAATTTCTCGGATTGGATGAAGAGCATATGATGTTTTTTCAAGTATTTCAGGAACATAACGATAAATGCAGAGAGTTGATTGGAAAAGACTATGCTAAAGTAACAATTTCGCGCTTTGATACTTGTTTGAAGTATATGAAAGAAATGACTTTAAAGCAATATCATATAGAGGATATTCCACTCAAAAAATTGAACCATGCCTTTATTCAGGATTACATTCACTTTCTGAAAGTCGAAAAAAATCTGTCTGAAAATACCCTGATTCGCTATCTGAAAGTGATTAAGAAAATCACGAATATGTCTTTGGCTAATGAATGGATGAGCAGAAATCCATTTGCTAATATCAAGTTCCACGAACAGGAAGTAAATCCAGAGTTCCTGACTAAAGGAGAATTGGAAATGCTCCGAACCAAAAAGTTTGATATTCCTCATTTTGATTTGGTTTGTGATATTTTTCTCTTCCAGTGCTTCACAGGTTTGTCATTCGTAGATGTATCAGAACTGACTGAGGAGCATATTGTCCCTGATAACGAGGGTAATTTATGGATAAGGAAAGCAAGGCGGAAAACGAAAGTCATGTGTAATATTCCTTTACTGGATATACCATTGCAATTATTGGATAAGTACAAGGAGCATCCGGTATGCCAGAAGAAAGACGTATTGCTTCCGGTAATGACTAATCAAAAAATGAATAAATACTTGAAGGAAATCGCTATTTGCTGCGGAATCAAGAAGAGTCTTAGCACGCACGTGGCGCGACACACATTTTCGACAACAGTAACCTTAGCTAACAATGTTTCGTTGGAAAATGTAGCTAAGATGCTCGGTCACGCCAATATAAAAATGACACAACGTTATGCGAAAGTATTAGATCAGAGCATTCTACGGGATATGCAAGGAGTAAAAGAGAACTTTGCTAAGAAGTAAGGCAAAAAGAATGGCTGATTCTTTTTCATAATGACATTATATCAATTAGTATACCTCTTCGGGTATCGCATCCGTAAAAATAAGAAAAATGATACCTGAAAGGGTATTAGGCACTTCTTTATTAAAAAAGTTTATATGAATGTATAACCCGAATTGTCCTATGGATTTATTACATAGGCAATTTATAAAAATAGCAATTAGCAATGAATAAGATATATTTTACCGCAGATACACATTTCTTCCATGCTAATATTTTGAAGCATTGTCCTGAACGTCCCTATTTTGGAACTGATGAAGGTGTGCTTCATGATGAATGGTTGGTTGATTTGTGGAATAAAACAATCCAAAAGAAGGATATTGTTTATATTGTAGGAGATTTTGCCTTTGGCAATAAGGAAAAGGTGATAAAGTTATTAGGAAGATTGTATGGACAAAAACATCTGATAATAGGTAATCATGATGCAAGTAGCAGTAAACTGACGAACTATTTTGAGAGCATGCAACAAATAAAGGACTTAAACTTTAAAGCCTCTGTATATTCCTTCCTGGAGAAAGATTTCAATATTGCCCTCTGTCATTATCCACTTGTATCATGGAGTCGTAAGAACTATGGAGCATGTATGGTTCATGGACATTGTCATGGAAGGATTGATGAATATAATGACAGAACAGGTGATTTGCGCGTGGATGTTGGTATAGATGGAATGCTTGCCCAACAATGTGAGGGATTTATCTCCTTAGAAAACTTATACAAACACTTCTTGTCTATTGCGAAAACTAATAATTTTGCCCGTTATATAGCAGAAAGTAGAGAGCGCAATCCAATATAAACAACAATGATTAGTTCACGTGAAAGTCGTGGATGTAAAATCGTTTATTAAATGATGCTTTAAAAACGAAAACTTCCATATTTTAAGCGATAGTTTATATCAATAACTTAAAGAATACATTTTGATTATGAAAATACAATACGCTTCAGATATACACCTTGAATTTCGTGATAATTCGCGATTTCTTAAAGAACATCCGCTTGTTCCGGTTGGAGACATACTAATTCTTGCAGGAGATATAGGTTATTTAAATGACGAGAATTACTCAACGCATCCTTTCTGGGATTGGGTTTCGGATAATTATGAGCAAGTGTATATTATTATAGGTAATCATGAGTTGTATAAATATACTGATTTGGCGAAGATCCCCAAAGGGTTGATTCACTCCATTAGAAACAATGTCAGTGTCTACTACAATGATGTTATTCACTTGAATGATGTTGACATTATTCTTTCTACATTATGGGCAAAGATACCATTGGAAGAGGCTTACATTACGGAGCGTGGGGTTACCGACTTTCATCGGATTTTATATAACGAGGAATCTCTGACATGGGATAAGTTTAACGAGGAGCATGAGAAATGTTTAGCATTCATCAAACAGAGTGTTATAGACAGTACTGCAAAGCAAATAATAGTAGTAACCCATCATGTGCCGTCATTTCAATTGTCCTCACCTGATTTTGCCGGCAGTAAAATTAATGGTGCATTTACAGTTGAGTTAGAAGATTATATAGCAACAAGTCCGATCTCATATTGGATATATGGACATTCTCATCGGAATATAGATCGATTGATCGGAAATACTTGGTGTATATGTAATCAATTGGGGTATGTTTCTCATAATGAACATTTGACTTTTGATCCAGCTAAATACTTGAGTATTATGGAAGAAGAAAATCCTAACTTCTGTATATCAGTAAAATAGAGGATGAGTAAAAAGTCAATTGCTTAATATTGAATGGCCATGTTGATAAACCTACTAATTTCTATAAAGAATCACACAAAATGTTTGATATATAAAACATAAATGTTATTTTTGTACAAAATATAAGTCTGCATGAAGAGTAAAGGAATGACATTATTACCTCGCTTAGGTAAAATCCTTGAAGAGACAGGTGAAAACATAAAATTAGCCCGTCTCAGGAGAAATCTTACCATGGAGCAAGTTTCAGAACGCGCAGGAATCTCCCGTTCTACCTTATGGCAGGTAGAAAAAGGACTTCCTTCTGTTTCTTTTGGTGTTTATGCTCAGGTACTATTTGTACTTGGTTTGGAGAAGGATATACTTAAACTTGCCGGGGATGATATCCTGGGAAGGAAATTACAGGATGCCGAATTGCTTTTGGGCCGGAGTTCCTCAAAGAAATAAGTTATGGGAGATTCGACAAAAAATATATATGTATATGCTGATTGGGCAGGTTTAAACCATCCGCATTTTATGGGAACCCTGACTGCAAATCAGATAAGGGGAAAAGAAATATTTTCTTTCCAGTATGATGATGAGTGGCTAAAATCAGGCAAAGCAAAAATTCTTGATCCTGATTTATCGCTTTTCTCGGGATTCCAACATCTACGTGATGAGAAGTTGAATTTCGGTATGTTTCTTGATTCCTCTCCTGACAGATGGGGGCGCGTCCTAATGAAACGCCGTGAAATTACTTTGGCTAAACTAGAAGAAAGAAAGGCAAGCTCCTTATTTGAATCGGATTTTTTACTTGGAGTTTATGATCCTCTCCGCATGGGAGGTTTACGTTTCAAAACGGATAAAGAGGGAGACTTTTTAGATAATAATACAAATTATGCTACTCCTCCATGGACTTCAATAAGAGAAATTGAAAGTGCCAGTCTTGAGTACGAAAAAGGATTAGAGCAGGACGATCCTGAGCTTTTGAAATGGTTGAATATGTTATACGCACCAGGTTCTTCATTAGGCGGTGCACGTCCCAAAGCAAATATTCAAGACACTGATGGCTCTTTATGGATTGCAAAGTTTCCCAGTAAAAATGATGATGTTAATATCGGAGCATGGGAAATGGTAGCTAATTCTCTTGCTAAAAAAGCAGGAATAAATTGTGCTATAGGGAAAATTGGGAAATTCAATAACAGATATCATACTTACCTGACAAAACGGTTTGACAGGGATAATGAAAGGAAACGTATCCACTTTGCTTCTGCCATGACTTTGCTTGGATATACTGACGGAACAGGGGCAGATGAGGGAGTCAGCTATTTGGAACTTGCCGAATTCATCATTAAACATGGTTCTAATGTAAATGAAGATCTGAAAGAACTCTTCAGGCGTATTGCGTTTTCGGTTTGTATCAGCAATACAGATGACCATTTGCGCAACCATGGTTTCTTATTAAATGATAAAGGTTGGACACTTTCTCCGGCTTATGATATTAATCCGAATCCGGACGGAACGGGTCTCAAACTGAATATAAGTCTTGATGATAATTCTCTGGATTTAGATTTAGTGCTAAGCGTTTCTGATTTCTTCAGGCTTGAAAAAGAAGAGGCGCAAACAATAATTGAACAGATAAAGAAAGTCGTTTCAAACTGGAGACAGGAGGCTAAGAATTATCAGATATCTTCTTCCGAACAGGATAGGATGGAAAATGCCTTTTCTGTTGTTGGTTATTAATGGAATTTTCCTTATCTTTGTTTCACATCGAATAAGCAAGGAAATTGCTGGAAAAATGCTGAAAATCAATCATTGCAAATTCGGTGGCTTTGAAATTTAAAAGTTTATAAGATATTGTTATATAGGTGGTTGCCTGAGGGGTTCGATTCCTGGTGGCACCACTTAAGAAGAGTAGCAAAACGAAGCAAATCCCT
>DAMCMT010000112.1:0-12597 GCA_032108265.1 Bacteroides sp. | reverse complement strand
GGCTCGTTGGGGACTTACACCCGTTAGATAATATACATGCTAGTCAAACAAAAAGAGTTTGTTCCATTACGAAACAAACCCCTTTTCCCAATTATCAATAAACCGTAACCGCTTCTGTGGGGTTACTATTTTAACTAACTCATTATAATAACAAAAACGTTGCTGATTGTTCCGAGACTATGTTATTAATGATTTCCTTTCATCATTCAAAACTGTGATCTCATATTTACGATTTATGACCGATATGTTTCTCGCTTGTATTTTCTCTAATACATATTCAAACGGGTAAATTAAATTATATACTCATAATATCAAAAAAAAAACTTTAAAAAACAGCTAACTTTTTTTATAGAACAAACTAATTCTTATATTCGCAGTTAAAGAATTGTTTTAATAATCAATTTATGATAATAAAAAAACTAAAACTACATAACTGGAAGAATTTTCAGAATTGTGAAATAGAACTTTCAGAAAGGGTCTTTATAATCGGATCAAATGCTTCCGGGAAATCTAATCTATTGGATGCTTTACGATTCTTAAGGGATATATCCAAACAAGCAGGTGGTTTACAGAGTGCAGTAGAGGAAAGAGGAGGAATTACAAAATTGAGGTCTTTGTCTGCAAGAGCATCAACTAATATTTCAATTTCTGTAGAAATAGCTGACGCTACTAATGAAGAACTATTATGGAGATATTCTATAGATTTTTCTCATGTGGGAGGAGGCATTAGAAAAAGTCAAGCCAAGATAAATAATGAATCAGTTTATTCGTATGAACAAAAGAAATATATTATAAAAAGAAAAGCAGGTGATTTAGAAGAGGATGAAGAAACATTAAAGTATACTCATCTAGAACAAGCCACAGCCAACAGGAACTTCCGAGAGTTACAAACTTTTTTTCAAGATATTGAATATTTGAATGTTATCCCACAAATGGTGAGAGAATCATCTTCAACTATATATTCCAGTTCTAAAGAAGATTATTATGGAAGAAATTTTCTTGAAAAATTAGCTAAAATAAATCAAAGAACTAGAGATTCTTATTTTCGTAAAATAAATGAATTCCTTAAATTGGCAGTACCACAATTAGAAGAATTAAAGTTTATTAAAGACGAAATGGGAGTTCCCCATTTAGAAGCACGATATGTACATTGGAGAGCCAGAGGAAGCAAACAACAAGAAACTCAATTCTCGGATGGTACTTTACGACTTATAGGTTTCTTATTTGCATTGATTGAAAACAATGGAGTTGTCCTTTTAGAAGAACCTGAATTAAATCTCCATTCAGGTATTGTATCTCAATTACCAGAATTCATTTCGAAAATACAACATTCCAAAAGAGAAATCAGACAAGTAATAATAACTACTCATAGCTACGACATTTTGTCTAATCCAGGAATATCACCATACGAAGTTATTCTTTTACAAAATACACCAGAAGGTACTTTAGCTAAAAAAGTTGCTGATATTTCAGACATCCGTCCTGCTATCGAAGCTGGATTGACTATCGCAGATGCAGTTATCCCATACACACGACCTAAAAATATAGATCAGATCTCTCAACTAACACTTGATTTTTGATTCATGAAAGTTTATATTGTAGGAGAAGATCCTGTCACTTATGCAATCATCAAAAAAGTTTTGTTTTATTGTTCTCCTAAAATCGAAATCATATTAGAACTACCTGCACGGGGAGGAGAGATAAAGAACAAAATAAATGAATTTAATAAATTATCTCTATCTTCTCCTGTCATTTTATTGACAGACCTGGACAATTACAACTGTCCACCCGAGTTAATCCGAAAATTACTTCCCGAGGGTAAAAATGATAATTTCATTTTTAATATAGCTATAGATGAAGCAGAAGCATGGTTAATGGCAGATAGGGAGGGATTTTCTAAATATTTCTCTATTGATATTAAATATTTGCCTATTCCTGTTGGTAAAAAACAGGGAGGTCGGAATACGGTAATGGAAATGGATTTCACCTATAAATCCAGTATGTTTTTGACACATGAGTTATTGAAAAGATGTCAAAATAAAGAAATAGTCCGAAAATTATCACCTAAACCCGGCGCAACTAAAGGACCGGAATATAATTCTGGAATGTTACCTTTTATCCAAGATTATTGGGATATTTCACGTGCCAGACAGAACACCGATAGTTTAGAAAGGATGATAAGAAGGATAGAAGCTTTACTTTAAAGATTTAACCGTTTTATTATCTGGTAGAGTAGAGATTTCATTAGGTCTGGCATTAATATTATGGGCCCGGCAAAAAAAATTAACAGGTACGGTTGCCGCAATGTTTTTTACCGCAGTATTTCCAGGGAATATTTCCCAATATACACACCACAGGAATGCTTTCGGACTGGATACAGATAAGAAAAGGTTTATACGCTTATTCTTTCAACCCATACTTATAGCCTGGGCTTTGTATGCATCGACAGACTTTATATGGAAAAGGCTAAAATAAAATACAGTTTTTAGGATACTCATTCTTCCGAAACGGAAATATTGCTTAACTTTGACAAAGTGCGAAAAACAAATCAAAGAAAAACAATCTTCCGGCAGTAGAATGAGCATCCAATTTATAAATATCACCGAAGAGGAATTTTTAAGTAAAAAACTTCTTTACAAATATATGCCTTTGGAATTTGCTTTAAGTACTATTGTCGAAAAGTACTTGTGGCTGTGCAATCCTGCTATATGGAAAGATCCTTTCGAAAAGAGATTTTTAGAAGCAAAATACATGATAGGCAATACCGAAAGCGACTTCCCGATTAAAGGTCAGGTATTTTGTATTTGCATGACGCAGACAACAACCAGTGAAGCACACTGGCTTAATTACTCGAACGGGCAAACAGGAATTTCTTTCAGGTTTAAGCGCGAGGCGTTGCTGAAAGTTTTGGAAAAACATACCGCCGACTATGATATATACATTGGCCGGGTAGATTATTTAATAACAAATGATCTGACAAAGAAAAAACTTTCTGATATTGAATCAATAAGGTCGATAACGCCATTTAAAATAACTAACCGCCAACTGCAAATACAGCTACTATTACTAAAACGAATAGCTTTCAGGTATGAAGATGAAATACGGATTCTTGCAGTAAAAAAACAAAAAACAAAAGAAACGGGAATAAAGTTACCGTATGATATTCAGCCTCCACAATTGATTGACACCATTACATTAGACCCCAACGTAGGAAAGAATACCGAGAGTATGCTTAAAAGACTATTTAAAGAGGAATATGGTTTCAAACAGGTTTATAAATCGAGACTTTATTCCATGCCGAAGATTGTAAAAATTGAAATGTAAATCATAACTATCCAATAATAATTCAGATAATGGAACCAATTAGAATCCAGTATTTCCAAACTCAATATGGCGAATTGATTTTAGGCGCATATAAAGACCAATTATGCCTCTGCGACTGGCGTTACAGAAAAATGCGCACTGCAATTGATAATCGTTTGCAAAAACTATTAAATACAGAATATATTGAAGAAGAAACAGAAGTTATTAACTTAACTATCACCCAATTAAAGGAGTATTTCGATGGTACCAGAAAAGAATTTACCATTCCATTATTATTAGCTGGTACAGATTTTCAAAAGACAGTATGGAATGCTCTGTTGGAAATACCATACGGAAGTGTTGAAACTTATGCCGGCTTATCAAAAAAAATAAATAATATCCCGGCAGTCCGGGCGGTTGCTGCAGCGAATGGTGCAAATGCTATTTCAATACTCATTCCCTGTCACCGGATAATTGGTAGCGATGGAAAGTTAATTGGCTATGCCGGAGGAATAAAAACAAAGAAAGACCTTCTGGAACTGGAATCGAACGGTAATCCGGAACAACTAAAATTATTTGGCGACAATTGACTATTATTTATCAACTACCGCATGGCAACTCCCATATCGAAGTTACCATGCAGGAGATAGCCATACAAATTAGCTGAATACTTAATCAGTTATTTAATATACTGTACTTTCGATTTATCCCTGGGTTTAGCAGCCGGAGTTTCATTTTTGTATCCCATCACAATACTATAAAGTGGTACAAATCCCTCTGATAAATTGAGTTTCGGAACAATATTCTCTTTTCCCTCAGGAGTATTGAGATAGGCGGTTATACCACCCACCACACATGTACCGATATTCATTGCTTCGGCAGACAGTAGAATGTTTTGTCCTAGCATTCCGCAGTCGATAGGACTGTAAGAACCAGCGTTACCCGCTACGATAATTACTGTAGGCGCACCGTGGAATACACTAAATCCGGGTTGCTGAGAACGAGATGCACTTCCCTGCATTTCAAGTCCGGCGGCATATTTTACAAAGCCGCTATTCATTTCATTGATTAAACCGGCATCCTGAATTACACGTACTTCCCACGATTGTTTGTTTAAGGCACTGGGTGCATTAATTCCACATTCGATGATTTGTTGCAGATCCGCATCATTAATCTGTTCCGGTTTATAGGAACGGACACTTCGACGGTTCATGATATTTTCTATCACCACATCTTTTTTATTCACTTCCATTGCTTCCTGTTGTTTGGTTTCGCACGATGTAAATAACACAGCTAATAATAGCGGTAAGTAATAATAATTTTTTTTCATTGCTTCATTTGCTTAATTAATTTCCTGTATAAATGTATAAATAAACATTTTACAATACAAAAGTAAATTTAATAATTAAAATTCGCTATTTTACCCCTGATATTTTATATCAGTACTACCATCGTTCTATACTGGTGCTATCATCGTTCTATACTAGTGCTACTGTAATTCTATAGTAGCACCACTATAGATCTATACCAGCACCACTATAGAATTACAGTGGCGCTACCGTAGTATGCCAATATGACCGGTGATAAATTACATAATCCATCCGGCATACGGACAAATTGGCATAAGTGTAAAAGGTATAAATAAAACTCTTGTATCTTCATAAGAGACACTGCAATAAAAATCATTTTCAATAATTTAAAAGTCACTTTGATTATCTGTATTGCGAATTATACGGATAACTTTGCACAATAGTGAGTAATATTTTATTTTCTATACCATAATTATATTAATAAACCATTAATCTCCTTATTACAATGCTTGTGAAAACGAATTTACCAAAGGTATTCAAATCCATTTTAGTTTTTGTTTGGGTATTATTTCCATACGTTACGAGTGCAAATAACTCAACTCATTTTATGGAGCATTCTTCTGCCTCCAAAACAATAACACTCACCGTTCCCGACAAAAAACTTTCTATTGTGATTGATTATTCAAATGGTTGTAGCATACGAGAACTTAATGTGAACAAGAAAAACACATTATCTTCATCGGGTGTCTATACAGGATTCAGAACCAGAGGAGGAAGTTTCTCATCAGTTGATGCCAGGCAAATAGAAGTAGTACAAACAAATGATAAAATTAAGCTAACCAATATAATTTACGGGGATAACTCGATTAAGGTTAACGAAACATGGATATTCCATTTAGATGCCGACAAAATCCGATGGGATATTGAACGCGAATATAGTACACTGGCAAAGTTGGAAGAAACATCATTCCCACAATGGAACTTTGCCGACCTTACCACATGGAAAGGTGGTATATTGGATAATGGCGGCATGGTGTGGTGTAAATATTTAGCTAGCGTAAACGATACATACGGAGTACATACCGGAGGCGTTACCTTCTGGAATCCGGATTCGGGCGACGGCCTCCGGATTAATGCCAGTCCGGATAAAGGGAAATATATAGCAGCAAAATACTCACACAGCGATAAGAACGAATTTACCTGTACCCAGTTTGTAACCGACACGGAATTAGAACCGCGATATAACCTGAACAGGTTTAATCATAAAAGATCGGATGTATTTACACCTTTCGACGTCAAGAAAGGTAAAACAACCATTAGCCTCGAAATACAGTATGTTGACTATTTAAAAGAATATTCGCGTGGAACCTTAACCGGTATTGATGCCGATGCAGTGCGCGAATTACTTAATACTACTGGAAGATATGGTGTTGTAGATAATAATATTATAGGTGCTAACGGATGGATTACCAATTGGAAATGTTTACATGAGCCTTTCTTTTCCCAGATTGGTATGGCTTTGAACGACGAAAACTACACAAGAAATATGTCGGCAACCCTCGATCAGGAACGGGATTATGCGGTAACAGCCGAGGGGCGTGTATTATCTCGCTGGCATAATGAAGATGAAGACCAGATGCCGGGTACTTTTAACTATAAAACAGGATATTATGAGGCCCGCTGGGGATACACAGTCGACTCACAAACCGGATATATCATTAATACTGCCGAACAATTCGATTTATGTGGTGATGTTAACTGGCTGCGTTCTCATAAAGAAAGTTGCGAAAAAGCACTGAACTGGTTAATAAAGCGTGATAGCAACGACAATGGAGTTTTCGAAATGATGAACGATAATACTTCGCAAGGGATTGCCAGCGATTGGCTGGACATTGTTTGGGCTAGTTTTGAAAATGCCTTTGTGAATGCGCAAATGTATGAAGCGCTGAACTTATGGGCAAATTGCGAATCTATTTTAGGAGATAAGGAAAAGTCGGAATATTACAGTGCGGTTGCTCAAAGGTTAAAGAAGAATTTTAATAAACCTGTAAAACAAGGTGGATTCTGGTATCCCGAAAAGAAACAATATATATACTGGAGAGATAAAGACGGTTCAATACACGGGGATAATTTTGTTACTCCGGTAAATTTTGCCGTGATAGCATTCGGATTATGTGATGATGAAAAGAGGATAAAAATTATCCTGGACGAAATTGAAAAAAGAACCACTGCCGAAAACCTCTTCCACTGGCCTTTATGTTTCGATTCTTACCGCCCCGAAGAGGTAGCTGCCAGTCAGAAACAATTCCCAACTTACGAAAACGGAGATATATTCCCAACCTGGGGTTATCTGGGAGTAAGATGTTATGTGGGTTATAAAAAAGAAATAGCATTAAAGTATATCCGCAATATATTGGAACAGTATAATAAGGACGGTTTATCATCTCAAAGATATTCACGGGTAACTCAAACAGGATTAGGTTCGGATATATTGGCAGGTATTTGTAACAGTGTAACTGCACTTTACCGCGATATATATGGTATTCGTCCTAAATGGAACAGAATGGGCCTTGAACCGAATATGCTTCCCGAACTTAATGGTACTGAATTTACTTACCGGTTACGTGGTACAGATTATCGTTTAAAACTAAATGCAGGCGATTATACCATGACTACGGATGATTTCAGAATTAAAAGTAAAAACAGTTTTGGCGTAAACAAAGTGAATTCGGATCTTATATTTTATCCTAATAACGAGGAAACAAAAACCTTGATTATAAATGGAAAGAATAATTCCCTTGTTGATATGGAGATTGCAGACTGGAAATCCAAAGCATATTCCTGGAAGATTGCTTCTCAGGATAACTATAAGTTCAAACTGACTGGATTAAAACCGGGAAAGAATTATAAATGTTCTATGAATACAGAAACCAAAACTATTAAGGCTGGAAATGACGGAAGTATTATGATAGAATATAATTGTGAAAGTCCTACCATGTTCAGCGTCAAAGAACTTTAATATAAAAGAAGAAATGCGTTTGGAATAATCCCCATCCGTCATTGCGAGCGAAGCGAAGCAATCCAGTTTCTAATATTCTTTTTAAACAATCCCTAAGCCAGCCAATTCCTGATACAACCGCTGTACCGGAAGTCCCATGACATTATAAAAGCTACCTTTAATACCCGTAACCGCCACAAATCCAATCCATTCCTGCACACCATACGCGCCCGCTTTATCCATCGGACGATATTTATGTACATAATAATTTATCTCATCATCCGTCAGAGTATCAAATGTAACCTCAGTAATTGCTGTAAAAGATTTCTGCCATTCGATAGTTGTCAGGCAAACTCCGGTAATAACCTGGTGTGTATTTCCCGATAATCTGCGAAGAATTTGAATGGCATCCGCCTCATCTACCGGCTTACCCAGTACTTCTTCTTTCAACCAAACAATCGTATCAGCCGTAATTACTAATTCTCCAGGCTGTATGAGGGTTTTGTAAGCCTCTGCCTTGGAACGGGCAATGTACAATGGTATTTTTTCGCCCGAAAGATTTTCAGGATAAGATTCATCTAAATCAGGCAATACCTTTATTGTAAAGTCTATATCCAATCCGGCAAGTAATTCTTTTCTGCGTGGAGAGCCCGAAGCGAGGATTATTTTATAATTTTGAGTTGTCATAGTATAGATTTGTATGTTTTAAATAGTTTACCAACCAAAAGCATCATCTACCATCCATTTATCCTGAACACGCAGAATCTGCTCGATAACATCGCGGCCACAACCATACCCGCCATTGCAATGAGATATATAACGGGATACGCTCTTTACATCCGGAATAGCGTCTTTAGGACAACAAGGAAGTCCACATTCGCGAAGAACCTCAATGTCGGGTACATCATCTCCCATATAAAGAATTTCTTCATTTCTAAGATTATACTTCTCACGGAATTCGCGGTATGAATTAATTTTCACCGAAGCACCCATATAAATATCTTTAATACCCAGAGTTTCAAAACGCTGACGGACAGCTTCCGTTCTACCACCTGTTATAATGCACAAAATCAAACCCTGTTTTACGGCAAGTTGCATGGCATATCCATCTTTTACATTCGCAGTACGCATAGGATCGCCTGAGGGATGCAGGGGCATTACCTCACAACTAAGCACTCCATCGACATCGAAAATGAGCGCTTTAATTTGGGTAAGATCATAATTAATAGTAGACATTTTATATTCTTACTTTAAAATTCTGTTCCTTATACTCATAGATATTAACCGGTATAGTTCCTGCAAATAAGGTTTACCGGTAAGCATAGCCAGATGTTTGCTAATAATACTTTTATCGTAACGTACAGCAGGTCCGGTTTGAGCCTCCAGTGGAGGGAGTGTATGAACTTTCCTTGCTGTTTCATCAATCAACGGCAGCATCGCATCAAATGGTATACCGGCTTCTTCGAGAATATCCGACGAAAGTGTATACATGTGATTTGTAAAGTTACAGGCAAACACCGCCGCCAGATGAAGTTTCTTCCTTCGTTCAGAGTCGGCCTCATACACTTTTTTGGTTAGCGAACGGGCTACAGCCTGAAGCATTTCTGTTTCTTCCGGAGCCGAACCTTCAATAAAAATAGAAAGCTCATTAAAATCGACTTCACGCTGCTTACTGAAAGTTTGCATGGGGTAAAGTACGCCATACCGGTCGACATATCCTTTCCATATATCCATGGGAACGCTCCCGGCTGTATGTACCCAAAGCTTTTTTTCCCTGCCTTGTACCAACTGCGGAATAAGTTCAGGAAGCACTTCATCTTTCAAAGCAACTATATATAATGAAGCATCCTTTGTTATTTGTTCAATATCCGTAGTCCAGATAGATTCGATTTTCCCAGCCAGTTCACTGGCTGCTTTCTCGGTTCGGCTATATACCTGAACAATACGAAATCCGCGTTTATAAAGAGTTTTCGCAAGGTTATAGGCTAAATTCCCAGCCCCGATAATAGCTATCGGAGTATCCTGGATACTTCTTTTTCTCATTTTCTATTGTGCTCCATACTTATTTATATGTACTTTTTCCCATTGAAGATTATCTTCATTAAAAGGTTTCCGTTCGACGGCTTTATGTCCGATGGCAATGACAGATAGTACCTGAAGCTGGAGAGGTAAATCAAGCACTTCGTGTATATAATCATTTGCCGGTACACCTTCCGCCGTAAAACGTTCGCGTACCTGAACCCAACAACTTCCCAAGCCAAGGTCTTCGGCTTGCAACTGAATCATAATGGAAGCTATGGAAGCATCTTCAATCCACACATCGCTTGCCATTGGGTCGGCCATAACGATAATAGCCAGGGCAGCATCGGCAATAAATGTTGCACCATGTTCTTTGCACAAAGAAAGACGGCGAAGAACTTCCTTATCATCTACCGCTACAAATTGCCAGCCATTACTTCGTTTGGATGTAGGCGACATAAGAGCTGCTTTCAACAGTGCAACCACTTCTTCCTGAGTCAATTCGTCCTGTGTAAACTTACGGGCACTGCGACGGGCTTTTATTAATTCAGCAAAATTTTCCATATTCTATTATTTATTTAAGTAATCGCCGGGGTAGGTCGATTATTGAAATTTCATTCTCTTAAAAATAGTGGTTACAAAGTTACAAAAAAAGATACCACTACTATTCTTCAGAAACCTCAATTGGCAGATATTTCAGTCAAAAGTAACACTAATCAAGATTTTTTGTCCAACGACTATTTTAGAAAATACACTTTTGCCACTATTTTTGATTCGCAGACAACTTTTTGCTATCTGAAATTCCGCTGTAACTCGTTTGTAACACTATTGTAACTCCCAAACTGTAAAAATTGTTTTAAAAGTCTGGTAAAATCGAACATTTTCTCTCAGAAAGGAAATACAGTACTCATTTCCGGAAGTTTAGAACAATTTTAGATAAAAATTTCTTTGGCTAGTGGAACCTAAATCCATACATTTGTACTGTTAACCTTAGTAATGAATGATTGACCTAGCTCAACAAAATTATGACAAAAGTCTAATGTATTCATCTTTGGCATATTGATTACTTACGGGTGTAACACTCCAAAGAATGCAGTTCGCTGTCTCAGTCGCTCAATTAGTCGTTGTTCACCCTTACATCCGTGATGTAATATGGGTTATTAAGTTGATATTTAAAATCCGGTACCTCTCTCTCGCCGGAAATATTAAGATACAACTTCTGGAAAAAAGTTTCCAGACAGCCTAAAATGCTAAAGTGAAGAAAGAACGGGGTCTCCGTGAGGAGCTCCCGTTTTTTATACTTTATACTTCTGGTTCACAGATTTTGTTAATTTATTATTAGAATCTCAACCTGATACACACACACTAATTTATTATACTTATTCTTTATTAAACCAAATAATAAATTATATAAACCTGTGCAACCAGAAGTTTAAAGACGTTCTACAAGGCTCTTCGCATGAAGCGCAGCCAATTTCCATTGGCTATTTGCTCAATATCTGCATCCGTATAACCTCTTTTCTTCAATATTATAGGCAATTTCTGAAGATCGGCAATTGTAATCAAATCATACGGACACTGTTCGCGTCCGAAAGCACCGTCGAGATCACTGCCGATAGCTACATGGTTTGTATTGCCCGTAATCTGGCATATATGATCTATATTATCGGCCATTATTTCCAGAGTACAATTCATGCTTTCGGGAGTCGATACTCCCCTCACCCATCCGGGCACCATCATCCAGGCATCAAGTGCCACTCCGATAACAGCATCCCGTTCGGCCAGTGCGCGGATCATATCGTCACTGAACTGACGGTTATGGTCTACTATAGCCCGACAGTTGTTGTGGCTGGCCCAAACGTTTCCTTTATATATATCTAATGCATGCCAGAAAGCATCGTCACAAAGATGAGTAACATCCAGGATCATACCCAGATTATCCATCCGTTTTAGTAATTCCTGTCCCATTTCATTTAACCGCCCGGAAGAATCCGTACCATTTGCATATCGTCCGGGGCCGTAATGCGCCGGACCTACGGCACGCAGACCATCATTGTATGCTCTATCTACAAATTCGGGAGTTACAAAAGAATCGGCACCTTCAATACTGAGTATATAACCAATAGGTTTATTATCATTCGGTTGCCCGTCACACCACAGTTGAAAGTGAGCTTCGAGTTCGGCCGCATTACTAATCATTTTCATCTGACCTTCTTCTTCCATTACTTTGTACCAGGCCAGTTGGCCTTGAGTCTGTGCCCAGGCCTGCTCGGGAGAATGCCAACCTGGCAGAGGATTGTCGGGTGCCACATAACGACCAATTTGAGTGGCTACTACCAGGCCGATGTTACCTTTGCGTAGTTCGGGAAAAGATATTGTAGCTTTTCCACGGTCAGGTTTGTCGGTCATCCCGGTTTCGCGGCGGTTAATTTCTTCGATAGGTTGACGCAAATCCCGGTTCCATTCCAAAGCATTCATGCTCAGATCGAGGTGAGCATCAACAATAAAGGGGTTATTCATGGTGTTAAGTTTTAAAGTTGATTAAATGCAAATATACAGAAAACCAACTGGATAATGAAAATATTAAATCAAATAAGGAAAGTGAGTATTAATTGTATGATAAAGAAGGAAGGAGTTATGTGTGATATTTATAAATTATACCTATATTTGCAGCCTATAAACTACAAAGTTCACCTTTTATGTGTTCTGCATCCGTGTAAATACCATATTGCGAGTTCGCATCTACAGCTTTTAAGATGCCTATGGTACTGAATAGACAAACTCTTGCCTATCAGTGTTCAGTACGTTGTCGGATATGGGAAATTTCAGCATTTACTTTTTACTTTTTTTCAATTAGATATTTAGTCCGTCGGTTTACTGATGACTGGTTACTGATATCGAATTTATATATAAAAGGATCATCCCGTATTCTTGTGGGTTTTCTCAAAAAGTTTTATTTTTGCTTTA
>DAMCMT010000111.1:0-12641 GCA_032108265.1 Bacteroides sp. | reverse complement strand
CATAAAGCAAAAATAAAACTTTTTGAGAAAACCCACAAGAATACGGGATGATCCCAAAATACCCTATTCTCAACTCTAACATGGGTCAAAAACATATCAAACAAAAAAAGCACCCAAGAATTTCTTCTTAAGTGCTTAATTATCTTTCTGTAGCGCGACCCAGGATTGAACTGGGGACCTCATGATTATGAATCATGCGCTCTAACCGGCTGAGCTATCGCGCCATCTTTCTCTGTTTGCGGGTGCAAAGATATTGCTTTTTCATAATTATCCAAAACATTTAAGTGGATTTTATGTTTTTCTTTCTAAGAATTCATTTTATCTGTATCTCTGATGTAGAACGTGCCAGAATCAAATAGATTTTTATAAAATAATCGATTTATGATATGTAATTAGAAAAAAAGTATCTATCTTGGCACACATATTATTATAAATATCAACTATGAAAAAAGAAAAAATCCATTTGGAGTATCTTCTGAATCCCTCTTCCAAAAATGTAATATGGTCTGCCATAAGCACCCCAAGCGGATTGGAAGAATGGTTTGCCGATAAGGTTCTTTCCGATGACAAGAAAGTTACTTTTTTCTGGGGGAAAACCGAACAAAGACAAGCCGAGATTATTGCCATACGTGCCTATTCATTTATTAGATTCAGGTGGACAGATGAAGATAATGGGGAAAGAGACTATTTTGAAATCAAGATGGGATATAATGAATTGACCAATGATTACGTTATAGAAGTTGTTGATTTTGCATATCCCGACGAAGTGGATGACCAGAAAGAATTGTGGGACTCGCAGATAGATACACTGAGAAGAACTTACGGCTTTTAAATGACTAAGAAAAGATAACAAAAAGGTTAAAGGTTTGTAATGGAAGATACATATGAATGAACTTTCGGTAAAAACCTTTCACCAATCCCTTTTTTGTGCTAATTTTGCATCCTGAATTCTACCATGTACCTATAATGCTGCGCATAAAAAAGTTAGATATATTTATCCTGAAAAGCTTCTCCCTGCTTTTTGTGGGGACTTTTTTTATATGTCTTTTCATATTCATGATGCAGTTCCTATGGCGTTTCGTCGATGAAATGGTAGGAAAGGGTCTTTCAATGGATGTGATGGGGCAATTTTTCTATTATGCCTCTCTGGCTTTGGTTCCAAATGCATTGCCACTTGCCATATTGCTGGCTTCGCTTATAACATTCGGTAATTTCGGCGAACGATATGAGTTGCTTGCCATGAAAGCCGCCGGTATTTCATTGATAGAAATTATGCGGCCGCTAATCGTTTTGGCAACTGCTCTTTGCTTTGTATCTTTCCTGTTCCAGAATGTTATTGCCCCTAATGCCCAATTGAAGCTTTATACACTGATGTACTCCGTACAACAGAAATCCCCCGAATTGAACATCCCCGAAAAAGTATTCTTCGACCAGCTTCCAGGTTATAATATATACATACAAAAGAAAAACCGGGAAACAGGGATGATGTACGATGTGATGATATATAATATATCCGAAGGCTTTGAAAATACTATGACCCTATATGCCGACTCGGCAAGCATGGAACCGACTGCCGACCAGGGATTTATCTATCTTCATATGTATGATGGAGAATCTTTCCAGAATCAGAAATCCCAGAATAGTAAATCGGAATATATGCCCTATCGACGGGAAATCTTCAGGGAGAAACATATGCTCGTTGAATATGAGTCGGGCTTCCAGATGATGGATGAAGATATAATGAGCAATCGTGCAAACAGTAAGAATATGAGTATGATTGAGGCTTCTATCGATTCTATGAATGTTCTGAACGACAGTGTCAGCCGTAAATATTTCCAGGAAGCAATGACAGGTGTATATCAAACAGCAGCCAATCTGAGCAAGGACGATACACTGAAGATACAAAGTGCTGCAATTGAAGATTATAACGTAGATAGTCTTTTCAATCGTTCGACTCTGGCGCAGAAGCAAAAAATACTCTCTACAGCAACAAGCCGGGTCGAAAATCAGGCCAGCGATTGGAATTACAAGAGCTTTACCATTAAAGCCAATGACGCTCAGATTCGCCGTCACTGGACGGAATGGCACCGGAAATTTACCTATTCGCTCTCCTGTCTGATATTCTTTTTTATCGGTGCACCGTTAGGCTCTATTATAAGGAAAGGCGGGCTGGGTATGCCTGTAGTAATGTCGGTACTTATTTTTATATTCTACTATATTATAGATAATATGGGATATAAAATGGCCCGCGATGGACATTGGATAATGGTTGCCGGTATGTGGTTAAGTACCGTTGTGCTTGCTCCTATCGGTGCATTCCTTACCTATAAATCAAATAACGACTCTGTTGTATTTAATATCGATGCATATATAAGTTGGCTGAAACAATTTATAGGAATACGAAGCGTAAGGCACATAGTACATAAAGAAGTAATTATTCATGATCCGGATTACAACCGCCTGGTTGGCGAATTGAACTTGCTGACCGCCGAATGCCAATCATATATTGAAGCTAACCGCCTGACAAAAGCTCCCAATTATTTCAAACTCTGGGTAACGGAGAAACAGGATAAAAAGATCAATCAAATCAATGAGCAACTGGAAGCTATGATAGAAGAAATGGCTAATGCACATTCATACACCATTTTGAACCTACTGAATAATTATCCCATAATCCCGAATGGAGCACATACCAAGCCATTTAAGATACAATGGCTTAACTACATCACCGGACTGGTTTTCCCGGTAGGACTTTTCTTTTATATCCGCATCTGGATTTTCAGACTGCGTTTGCAAAAGGACCTGAGCCAGGTAATCACAACCAACCAGAATATAGTAAACCTGATACAAAACAATAAGCTATAAAATTATGAAAGAATATAAGTTGAATACAATTGAGGAAGCCATCGCCGACTTTAAAGAAGGAAAATTTCTCATTGTAGTTGACGATGAAGACCGCGAAAACGAGGGCGACTTCATCATTGCTGCCGAAAAGATAACCCCTGAGAAAGTAAACTTCATGCTTGCCAATGGTCGTGGAGTACTTTGCGCACCCATAACCGAAGAGCGTTGTGCCGAACTGGAACTCGAAATGCAGGTGTCGGCCAATACTTCTATATACGAAACACCGTTTACTGTTACCGTCGATTTATTACCCGGCTGTACTACAGGAGTTTCAATGGCCGACCGCGCCGCAACGATACGCGCACTGGCCGATCCGCATACAAAGCCTACCGACCTTGGACGTCCCGGACACCTGAACCCGCTACGCGCCCGTTCGCGTGGAGTGCTTCGCCGTGCCGGACATACAGAAGCAACTGTCGACCTGGCTCGTTTAGCCGGATTGTATCCAGCCGGCGCGCTGATTGAGATAATCAATGACGATGGTACAATGGCCCGATTGCCGCAGTTAATGGAAGTATCGAAGAAGTTCGGAATCAAAATCATCTCTATCAAAGATTTGATTGCATACCGCCTCGAACAAGAATCCCTTGTAGATAAAGGTGTAGAAGTAGATATGCCGACTGAGTACGGACATTTCAGGCTGATACCCTTCCGTCAGAAATCCAACGGCATGGAACACATGGCTCTTATTAAAGGTAAATGGGATAAAGACGAACCAATCCTGGTACGGGTACACTCGTCATGTATGACGGGAGATATTCTGGGCTCTTACCGTTGCGATTGTGGCGACCAGCTACACAAAGCCATGCAGATGGTCGAGGAGGCAGGTAAGGGAGTCATTGTTTACATGAACCAGGAAGGACGCGGTATAGGGCTGATGAATAAAATGGCCGCTTACAAACTTCAGGAAGAAGGCTTCGATACGGTAGATGCCAATCTTCATCTCGGTTTCGATGCCGACGAGCGCGATTATGGCGTTGGTGCCCATATTCTGCGCGATCTGGGAGTGACAAAAATGAAACTTATGTCGAACAACCCCGTAAAGCGGGTAGGACTGGAAAGCTACGGACTCGAAATAGTCGAGAATGTACCCATCGAAATCCTTCCTAATCAATATAATGAACGTTATTTAAGAACAAAGAAAGAAAGAATGGGGCATACGCTGCATTTTAATAAGTAGGGAAGGAGGTAAAGGAGTTAGAGGAGTTAAAGTAACTCACTCTTGTCTGCTCTAACTCCTTTACTCCTTTTTCTCCTATTTCCTTTCTTATTTCAGATAAATTCATTTATTTTGCATCATAATTCAACCAACAACCAAAATATAAGAAACAAAATGAATCAGCTATCAGACCGTTTGAACAGTTTGTCTCCTTCCGAGACACTTGCGATGTCGCAAAAAAGCGCCGAATTGAAAGCGCAGGGAATTGATGTTATCAACATGAGTGTGGGCGAACCCGACTTTAACACTCCTGATTTCATTAAGGAAGCGGCTAAGAAGGCGGTAGACGACAATTACTCTCGCTACTCTCCGGTTCCCGGATACCCCGGTTTACGTGAAGCAATTGTAAAAAAGCTGAAGAACGAAAACGGGCTGGACTTCGCAGCTACACAAATATCATGCGCTAACGGTGCCAAACAATCTGTTTGCAATGTGCTCTTAGCCATTGTAGGCCCGGGCGATGAAGTGATTATTCCTGCGCCCTACTGGGTAAGTTATCCCGAAATGGTAAAGTTGGCCGAAGGTAAGAGTGTAATTGTAACTGCCGGAATCGAACAGGATTTTAAAATCACTCCCGAACAGTTGGAAGCAGCTATCACACCGAAAACAAAAGCGCTTATC
This sequence comes from Bacteroides sp., assembly GCA_032108265.1. Lineage (GTDB taxonomy): Bacteria > Bacteroidota > Bacteroidia > Bacteroidales > Bacteroidaceae > Bacteroides. Next base: position 7,897 of record DAMCMT010000111.1, on the reverse strand, counting down.
CTTTGCTCTCCTTCGAACCCGACCGGATCGGTATATACGCAGGAAGAACTGGCCGGATTGGCACAGGTTTTAGCTAAATACCCCAATATAATCATCATTGCCGACGAGATATACGAGCATATCAACTACATCGGTAAACACCAGAGCATTGCCCAATTCCCCGAAATACGCGAACGTGTAGTCATTGTAAATGGCGTATCCAAAGCCTATGCCATGACAGGTTGGAGAATTGGTTTTATAGCCGGCCCACAATGGATCGTGTCAGCAGTAAACAAGCTGCAAGGCCAGTACACATCGGGCCCTTGCTCGATATCTCAGAAAGCTGCTGAGGCTGCATATACAGGTTCGCAGGAACCGGTAGAAGAAATGCGCCAGGCATTCGAACGCCGCCGCGACCTCATCGTTAAGCTGGCAAAAGAAATTCCGGGCATGGAGGTAAATGTTCCCCAGGGTGCTTTTTATCTTTTCCCTAAGTGCAGTTCTTATTTTGGAAAATCGGCCGAAGGATATACTATTAATGATGCTGCCGACCTGGCAATGTACTTACTCGAAGTAGGCCACGTAGCCTGCGTAGGCGGTGCAGCATTTGGCGCACCCGAATGCATCCGTATGAGTTATGCAACCTCGGACGAGAGTATTGTGGAGGCTATGCGCCGTATCGGTGAAGCACTCGCTAAATTGAATTGATCGTGTTACTATCCGCAAACTAGCGGGATAGCTTGTATAAAATACCCGAAGCCTATTCGTAAATGGATAGGCTTCTTTTTGTATTTTCCCTTATTCTTTTGCTTACTCACAGTTATGAGTAAGCTTACTCACGGTTATGCGTAAGCTTACTCACAGATATGAGTAAGCTTACTCATATCTATGAGTAACCAAACGAACACGGGAAAAAGTGTAAGCAATCCAAGGGGAATATAAATAAAAAACAGTGAAAGAAAGAATAATAATAGGGTTAACGATGTAGAAACGGGTATTTATTGTTGAAACGGTAACCAATGCCCAACATCAGGTAATTGGGGTTGTGGAAATCTTGTAAACAATATCCGATATGCAGGAAACAGCTACGGGTAAGTTCCATTTTTAGCGCCAGAATTTGATATAGCCCTTTCAAATCTTCTCCGTTATGCCATACATTGGCACCAAGGCCTAGAGAAACAGTAAAATAGGGCATCACATATTCTGCCCTTCCGGAAAGACCAACAGCCAATTGTTTATTGAATGCAGGTTTTACAAATTCCTCTCCGCCGGAATACATAATATAATCAGGTACATAAATATTTGCGCTACCATCATATACACCATCTACCGATACTCCGGCACGGAATTTATATCCGAAATTGTACATCGGCGAGAAGTTAAAACCGAATACCGGATAGGCATCGGGGGCGGCTACATAATCTTCACCGGATAGTACACCTTTTCGCCGCCAGGAACCGAATAATACCAAATCATAACTAACATGCTTTCTAAAACTTGGAATGGGGCGGTAATCAGCAGGCAGTGAAAAGCAATTATTTTCACGGTTAATATTCCATACCAGACCTACATTTAAATCGACTGCATTTAACCCGGCATTAGGAAATTTGGTATTACCATTCGAAAAATGACTTAATGTTACTCCGGCATTTATATCCAGCCATTTATTAAGCATCCACGAAAAATAGAAATTGGTATTCAGGTAAGCATTAACTTCCGAACCTATCATCTTATTGTAGAAGTTTTCGTAATAATCGTATGGTTCCCACCCGAATGATACCCCGAAATTCCACTCATAATTAAGAGTCAGCCGGGGATTGAACCGGGTCATACGTCCACCTTGAAAGAGGTAAATAGCCAATGGATTACCGATTTGTTTCTTATCTCCAAAATTATACCAGGCTGCTCCGATACCCTGATAAGCACCTCCATAAATACGGTCGAGGAAACTATGGTGCGTGAACTGGAAAGAGTATTTTAAATGAGCAGAAAAGGCATTACGTATAGGTTCCCCGTCATTGTTATCGCCACGAAGAAAATCATTAGTCGGGAAAATATATCCGGGACGGGCTTCTATTCCGATCCGATGAACATAGCGGTTAGAGACCGAAAAAGTATCCGGCAGATTTTGAGGTTTAGGATTTTCAAATCTTTGTGAAAATGCAATCTCAGATAAAAAAAGCGTTACTATAACAAGCGCGAATAGCCTCTGTATCTGTTGTTTTGTCTTCATATATAGTGCTTGTGCGGCAAAGATAATTCTTTTTTTTAAATACCCATACAGCTAATACCGGTAAACAAAAGAGTATAACAATCTAAGTTGCATATATAGTTTATTTAAGTACCTTGCCGTTTTTAATATGGAAGAAGTTAAAGAAAAGCCATTACTGCTTTGCTTTTTTGAAATACTGCGGTGATGTCCGTCATTATTCCGTCATCAATTCGGTAAAACCGCTGATTGGTCATAATACTGTTTAACCCTCCGAAACGTTCGATATAAGGGCCTATCTTTATATAATCAAAATTTATTAGCGAACAGGCTTCTGATATACGGGGTTTCCCCGAATACCAGGCTGTCTTGATGGTTCGCCGGGTATATATTTTTATAAAGGCAGCCAGGGCATCGACTTCTTTGGGTGATGCATCACCACCCATGAAGCAGATGCAAGTAATGGATTGACCGTATTTTCCGAGCAACCCAATGAGTACATTCTCGTTTAGTATATCACCTATGTCTTCCATCAGGTAAGGACTATGGCATCCCTTACACCGGTTGGGACAACCGGATATATTAATTGCTAATGTAACTTCATCGGGTACTTCCTGGAAAACTATATCAAAGCTGATGTACCGTAGCATAATGACGTTGTTCAGCCTCCTTTTGCCGGGCTTGTGAGAAATTGCTTACACGCTTCATGTAACCGATGATGCGGGTTAGATAATCCAGGTCAGTGCTTTGGCAAGCCGGGCAGGACTTCAGGTTACGCTTATCAATGTGTCCACATTTGTTGCATACGGTATTTGGAATGTTGAAGGTAAAATAGTTGCAACCTTCGGCAGCAGCTACACGCAGTAGGTGACGGTATTGGTCTTTGCTTAGGTGCTCATCCAGATTCATATGAAGGGCCGAACCGCCGGTTAGGTGTTCGATATATCTCCTGCCATGCATCCGGAATTTATCTACAATATTAAGTGACTCGTCTTCCACGATGTAGAAATAACTGTTATAGCAATCGCGTTTTACGGTATAGCCGTCACGTTTATCCCATTTGGCATGTTTTACACCTACGTTTTCTGCCGGAATCATTTCGCAATTGAACATATGTTCTTTCGAACGATACCGTTTGTTGTACTCTTCGACAATACCGAGAACCTGGCCGACAAATTCTTCGTAACGCGGGTTGTCGTTTATTTGAATGCCAAGAGCCTCGGCTGCTTCGACCAGTCCGTTGACACCGATGGTGAGATATTGGCGGCTCATATTAATATATCCGGCATCGAACAAAGGCAACATACCTTTCTGTTGCATATATTTCAGGTTCTCGTTGTAGGCAATCTGTACTTTGTGAACAAGATCAACTACTTCTTCAAGGAAAAACTGATAGTGGATTCCTTTGCGTATGGCACTCTGGACACAACGGTTGAGGTTTATGGTAAGTACACTTTTTGAACCGGTGGAAACTCCTCCGGCACCGAGGGTATAGCTGAATCCGTTGTTTTGTATTTCGTTCCGCAGACGGCAACAACTACTTAAAGAGTCGGCGTTGTCGCTGATGTAAGTGAAGAAAGAGTGCCCCTGGGCATACATCTCGGCGGTGAGTTCTCCGTATTCTTCATCTTTTGCATCTCCGTTCTCAGTAAGTAGAGCCATTGTTTCAACAGGGAAAGTCAGTACGGTACGGGTACGTTCGCGGTTAAACCATTTCATAAAGCGTTTTTGCAGCCAACTGAGGGATTCCCAATGAGGTTTATTCCCGTCGGGGAAAATAAAATCGCCGAAGAGGCTTTCGAAATAGTATTTATCGTAATAAGAGATGTTCCAGAATACAGCCTGGAAATTTCGGGCACCTGTAGGCTGATTAATGGAGTAAACAATCTGCTCGAAGTAATCGGTGATCACTTTATCCAGGGTACGTTGCTTTTTGGATAGGTCGACTACCTTATCGGCATTTAAGTAATAGTCGTCTCCGTATTCGAGTCCGATGAAATAATTCATGTACATCAAAAACTCGGGCGTAGCACAGGCACCACTCAGCATACTGGAAACCATAAAAACCATGTTTATAAATCCACCGCAGAATGATTTTAGATTGGTAGGTGCTTTGGAATTGCCACCGATAGAGTTTGTTCCGGCAATGAGCCAGGGATACATTGTAATACTGGCGCAGTAATTAGCCAGGCTGGTTTCGTCGTTTTTATAGATATAATGGTTATTTAATAGATCAATGTATTTATCGGCCGTTTCCTTTCCGTACATCTCTTTAATTTTGTCGGTAAGCATACGGCGATTCAGCCGGATGAAATTCGATTTGGGTAATTCGCCGATAAGTGTTGCCATGTTTTTGTTTTCGACATTGGCGTTAGCATCGAATTTGCTTCCTGTAGCAGCATTCTGGGCATCACAATAATCCATAAGAAACTGGAGCTTATCGCGAGTCTCCCGGTCTTCCAGATGTTTTTGACGATAAAGCATATAGGCTTTGGCAACCATATAATATCTCTCGGCCATGAGTGCTACTTCCACCTGGTTTTGAATATCCTCGACCGTTGTGTTGTTGGTAATGCTTACCCGGCTCAGAATATTGGTTATAACATCCTGGCTGGCAAAGCTACCTACTGATAGAAATGCTTTAGCCACTGCATTCCTGATCTTATCAAGGGAAAACGATTCTCTTTTCCCATCTCGTTTTACAATGTAAAGTTCCATAATATTACGTGTTAACTAAATCTATCTATCCGGATATGTTCAAAGCCATATTGGATACAAATATAACGGAATAGTTTGTTTTATGTTGTCATTTTAGGAAACATTATTTATTATTTAATTAGAAAAGTTTCCCATTTTAGAAATTAATGAATTGATAATCAGCGGTAAAAATATTATTTCTGTTAAACTAGTTTTCAAAAAAGAATATTTATTTTTATATCTGCTTATGAAAAAATATATTTGTAGGCATATAGTGATTTACCCATTATAGTTATATAAATATGTTTTTGAGCATACTTTGTTAAATAAGAAATTAAGGAGATATTTCGTTTAATATATTTCGTATTTTTAGATTCAATATCAAAATGGCTTGATATTATAGGAATCGATCGTATGAAGCAAATAAGATATAAGTTGGTTGCCGGTATCTGTTTTGTATTACTAAGTTGTCAGACAGTTTTGGTTCATGCCCAATACGGTAAAGGTTTTGGTATTGAGGTTGCTATGCATGATACTGACCTGGATACGGAACTTTTTTTTGATCTTGCTTTCAAGTACGATTATTGGATCAATCGTTGTGTGGGTGTGTCTGTTGGGGGATTATTTAATTTTTCGAAAATGGATAGTGCTTTTGATTCTCCTGTAGACAGTAAAGTACGGTATGAACTGGACGATTTTGTCCTTAATTTCAGTAGTGTCATCGGTATGAAATTTGCTACTCTTACTTTTAAAGGACTCGGAGTGGAATGTGATTTTAACTTACTGGTTGCTCCGGTTCCTTTCAATCTGGTTTCGATTGATAAACGAACTTACCTTGAAGAAGAGGGTAAATATAATAGTTCATATAATATGCAGGTAGTATATACGCATTTTAACCCTGCATACAGTATGCAAATGAGTCTGTTTTACGAAAAGCGGGCGAAGTCGCGTATTAAGCGTATATCGTTAGGAGCAGGTATAAGCAATTATAACCCATATAATGTGTATTACCGGGCGAGTATAGATGATATAGAGTTGCGCAACCACTTGCACCTGAAACCATCCAAGCACTCATATATGGTTTTTTTACGGCTGTCGGGGATAAATTTAATTCCTCGTAAACAGTAAAATACAGTAGAAAAAGAACTGATAATATCCTTTATATAATCAAGACCATATTTTACTATTTATTGAATAGTTTTTCTTAGAAAGTATGGAGGGCTTATAATAAATTTGCACCCTAACATAAAGGATATATTAATATTTAAAACTTTGAAAAACATGCACTCGACAAATTCCTTTCCTTATACCAATCGTATTGAAATAGCCGATGTTTTACGTGGTTTTGCTGTATTGGGGATTACCCTCGTTCATTTTATCGAACGGTTCAGCCTTAACAGCTTTCCGGAAGAGACCAACAGCTTTTTGATATTTACGGATAGGGTAATCTGGGACAGTGTCTTTTTTGCTTTTTCCGGTAAAGCCTACTGCATTTTCGCCTTGCTTTTCGGATTTAGTTTTTTTATTCAGGACAATTCGCAAAAGGTAAAAGGAAAAGATTTTCGTGGGCGATTTGCCTGGCGGTTAGTATTACTTTTATTTATTGCTTGCATCAATTCGACTTTATTTCCCGGTGAGATATTGGTACTTTATGCGTTGGTAGGTTATGTGATGATCGCTGTTTGCCGTTTTTCTACCCGTACCATCGCGATTATAGCTGTTATTCTTTTACTACAACCTTTGGAATGGGGACAAATCATTTATGCACACTTCAACCCCGACTATTTTATGAATGCTGAATTTGATGGTCCATACTGGGAACTGGTTAACACAGCCCAGAAAGAGGGTTCTTTCCTCGAAATGTGCAAAACGGCTATCTGGACGGGTAATGTTGCCAATATGGGCTGGATGATATTGCATGGAAGGGTTACTCAAACCGCAGGACTGTTTATGGTAGGTATGTTGATAGGGCGTGGCACACTGCTTCCTTATTCAGAAAAAAACATCAAACTTTGGACGAATGTATTCATTATCTCTACTCTTTCTTTCTTCCCGATTTATGGTTTGATGGCTATAATTCCGGACTTTATGAGTAGACAGGAATTCCTTGTTCCCTCAACCCTTATCCTCAAATCTCTTTCCAATATTGCCTTTACGGGGATATTGTTTGCCGGGGTGATACTTGTTTATTATTTAACGAAGGTTAAGAGTGTACTTCACAAATTGTCATTTTACGGCCGCATGAGTTTGACGAATTATCTTTCGCAGTCTCTGATCGGCGCATTCCTGTTTTACAACTGGGGGCTGGGACTTTATCAGTACACAGGGATTACCGTCTGTTTTCTGATGGGTATAGGGGTGTTCTTTTTGCAATACTTTTTCTGTCGCTGGTGGCTTCGTACCCATCGTCAAGGACCATTGGAATGGTTGTGGAAACAGGCAACGTGGATTAAGATCGGAAAGAAGTAGGCGAGTGCTCTGTTCTAAGCATCGCATAAATAATATCATCCACCCATTCCCCGCGTAGATAATAACTCTCTTTGAAATGCGCTTCCTTCCTGAACCCCAACCGTTCAATCAACCGGATGGAAGCCGTATTTCTTGGGTCGACGGATGCAATAATCCGATGTTTGTTTAGTGTAAGGAAAAGATATTCAATCATGGCTCCTAATGCTTCTGTGGCATATCCTTGGTTTTGGTAGTTTTTGGATAGGGTACAACCGATTTCCGCCTGCATTCCCTCTTGATTGGTGAAAGTATTCCCATGTCACCTATTATCTGGTTTTTATCCGTATTGATAATGGTAAACTTCCTTTAAAACTCATTCTAAAGCCGATAGAAATAGATTAATCTCCGGTTTAATAGCAGCGCACTACTAATGTGAGCTTGTTAAAAACGTCTATATAATTATATTTCCAGCAACATAAAATTGAAATCATCCATGCAAATTCAAAACTTAATTGTTATATTTGCATGGATAATCAATTTGTAAGCACATGTATATACATAGAT
>DAMCMT010000110.1:0-12871 GCA_032108265.1 Bacteroides sp. | reverse complement strand
TAAACTAATTTAAATAATGTCTGAGAAAATTTCTTTGGACAGTAGTGAAACTATATTCAATTTTTAGGTTCGAAAAAGTGACAGATATAGTGAATAAAATCCGGGATTATTTTGTCAGAGTTCATAATTGATGATTCATTCATTTTCCTAATAAAATAAAATTATGCGTTTCATATTAATAATTTGCATTGTTTTCGTTTCCTGTTCTACCAAACAAGATGAAACCAGGAATACTCAAACTTATATCATTGACATTGATAAAGCCTCGGTTGAAAACGAGTTATTATATTCCACAGTTTTCAGTAAAATGAAAACTATTATTCTTGAAACTTCTGATGAATGTTTAATTAGCATGATTGCTAAGATGGAAATATATGAGGATTATATTATTATCTTGGATCCACGTATGGCAAAAAGTGTTTTCGTATTTAATAAAGAAGGAAAATTCATTAGAAAAATCGGTGCAGTAGGTGCTGGTCCAGGTGAATTTATAGCCCCATTTGATTTTACCATTGACTCAAGAAATGGAGAGATTTATATATTGGATTTTAGTTCTCAAAAAATTCTTAAATATGATATAACTTCCGGAAAACATTTGCTCACAATAAATACACATAGAAATGATGGCTGCACTATCGGAAGAATATGTTATGCGAATGATTTATTATATACAGATGCAGCTTTCCCCTATCCATCTCCTGATAATTATCTGATGCAAGCGTTAAACCCCTCTTCCGGTGTACAAAAAAAAGTGTATTTTACGGCAGAGTATACAAACAATGGGTGGCATAATATCAACAAAATCAATTCCGCGGCATTCTATAATACAGGGAAACAGTATTTATTTAACCAGCACTTTATGGATACTGTGGTATCATTAACTCCCCAAATATATCCTTTCTTTATTATTAGAAGTAATAAATTGCCAACTCAAAATGATATGGGAAGTTTTACAAATAGCGATTTTAACAGTCGACAAGAGATGGATAATATCAGAAATCTAAGCAAATTTATTGAATATAAAGATTTTATATTTTTTCAATACGAGCAAGGATTGTATCGCAAAAATATCGTGTTTAATTCAACAACCGGAACGGTTCATCAATATAAACGCATTACGAATAACCTGCTTTATAAGGCTAGAGATTATTATAGAATTCCCAGTTTTGGTTATGTGGCTCCAGAAGGTTTGTATACTTTTTATGACGCATACGGAATTGAAGAATTGATTTTTTCTATAAAAGAAGGAGGATGTTCGGACAGGCTAGATAAGAAAGAAGAAATAGCAAAGTTGGATGAAGATACAAATCCCGTTATTTTTTATTTTGAATTTAAAGATTAACAAACACATGAAAATAAAAATACTAAGTATATCCATCCTATTTATAGCTATGGTATTTTCATTGGCTCTTATAATATTCCATATTAAGGCATTTTCTGATAAGGACGATTTAACTGATTCAGTTATAATACCTGTCGATTCAGATGGAATCTCCAAAAGATACTTTGCATTGATTTCCGGAAATGGAGAACCAGAAAAGGTATTCTTCCCGGAGAGAGGTAAAACAGAATTAACCAAATTATTTTTAAAAAGAGTTCAACAGAAATCAAATATACTTTACTAATTTACAAAATATGAAAAACAAATCATGTGTAATCTTAATATGCGCAGCTTTATTCTGCAGTATATCATGTGAAAACAACATCTACACTAACCCTCAAAAAGTTATTGTAGCGGGGAAAGTCGACAATTACGATCCTGCCATTCCGCTCACAATATCTCCAAACAGGTTTGGATTCTATAGTGAATCGGTTGATGTAACAATTGATGAGAAAGGTAATTTTCATGCTTCTTTCGAAACTTATATTCCTTTGGATGCCTGGGTAACCTATAAGACTAATTTTCTTATACAACTCAATCCGAATGATAGTTTGAATGTGGCTTTCGATGGGAAACCCAATGACCGACCCGAATTGCTATCAACAATCAGGTTTGGTGGCGATAATGCCCAAACAAATCAGGATATTGCCAGATACCAGCAAATGTATTTTTCAGATGAGATATATTACGACTGGGATAAAAAAAACAAAGCGGTCAGGGAATATGAGCCAGAACAGTATGCGCAATACAATGATTCAGTCAGGAAAAGAGGCAAAGATATCTATGACCGTTTTGTAGAGAACTATTCCCCGAACAAACAAAGCAGGAAATGGGCATCGTTTATTATGGAAGATGATTACTACAATAACATCTCTTTTTATGCACGCGATCACAGAAGTGAAAATAACATGGGTTGGGAGAATGGATGGGATGTACCCATTGGCTTTTACGATAAAATGGAAGAAAGATTGCCCATAAAGCGTGAAAATTTAATGAATGCATACTCCCTGAATTCTTTTTCAAATAGATTTAGTTCATATGTAAATGATAAATTGAGAACAAAGGAAAGAGGCGAAATTAATTCCTGGGCTATACTTCCCGGAGGTGTTCGCCTTGTATCAAGTGATATTTCCGATTCCTTATCTATCTTTTCGAAGATAGAATATGTTAAAGATGAATTACTTCTGCAATTAATGCTAACGGATTACTTCTCGGGGAATTTCGAAAAACAAGATATATCCGCATATGAGAAATATAAGGATATAGCCGACCAATACATCACGGAACCCTACCTAAAGGAGCCGCTTTTTGAGCTTTATACAAAAACTAAAGAAAGATTAGACAATCCGGAATTATTTTCGGAAACTATATTAAAAGATGTAGGTTCGTCCTCTGCCGGCGAAATCTTTAATGAAATTCTTACTTCTAATAAAGGCAAAGTTATATATATCGATTTCTGGGCAACCTGGTGCGGCCCTTGCCTGAGCGAAATGCCCAATTCGAAACTTATAGAGATCGAGCTTAAAGACGAAGATGTTGTTTTTGTGTACATTTGTATTAATTCGGACAAAGATAAATACCTGGCAACATTGGTCGAGCTTCAACTAGGCGGACAACAATACTTCTTATCCAATGAACAAAGCAATGAAATCAAGAAATTATTTGAGATTCAAGGTATTCCATTCTACATTTTAATAGACCAAAATGGAATCATAAAAGATAAAGGGAGCCATTTGCGACCATATGCAGCAAAAACAACAATAAATGATTTATTATCTACAAAATAATGTTTTACAATGTAGAGCCACCCTGATGGATGCACTGATATTTAGAGTGCATTATATTATCAGTGTCCTTTATCGGGAGTGGCTTTGCCAATATTTTATTGTATATTTGCAAAACGATGGGCGATGATTCAGCAAAATGCAAAATTATATATAACATCATGAAAACCATTATCCGTACATCACTAATCATTTGCTTAATGTTTATCTGCTATCCGCTGCAAAGCCAGCAAACCGAGCCCCTCCGTCTAGGTGTAGCAGGAGTATCCCACGGACATCTTTGGGAAGTTATCAGCCGTGTCGACCGTGGCGACTTCGTTGTTACCGGAGTATTTGAAAACGACCCCGCGTTACTCAAATCCAACGGACTGGTAAAAAAACTATCTGCCGATAAGTTTTACTCCGACCTCGGCAAAATGCTCGACGAAACTAAGCCCGAGGCCGTTATCGCTTATGGCTCGATTTACGACCACCTTTCCGTAGTCGAAGCCTGTGCGCCGCGTGGTATCCATGTAATGGTCGAAAAACCATTAGCCGTAAACAACGAACACGCCACCCGCATGGCCGAATTGGCTCGTAAGCACAATATACTGCTGCTAACTAACTACGAAACAACCTGGTATAACACCAACCACGAAGCATACAGGTTGATAAAACAAGAAAACGCCATCGGAGATATCACCCGTATAAACATATTCGACGGCCACCAGGGCCCCGTTGAAATAGGATGTGGCCCCGAATTCCTGCAATGGCTTACCGACCCTGTACTTAACGGTGGAGGTGCAGTTATCGACTTCGGCTGCTACGGGGCAAATCTCGCCACATGGCTGTTCGACGGACAAAAGCCGATCAGCGTTTCAGCCGTACTCAAAACCCAGAAGCCCGATATATATCCCCGTGTAGACGATGATGCAACCATTATTCTCGAATATCCGCTGGCTACAGTCGAGATAATGGCTTCCTGGAACTGGCCCATGAACCGAAAAGATATGCATATCTATGGTAGCAAAGGATATATTTATCAGGACACTGCCACCGAAATGCGTATAAATACCGCCTCAAAACGTACAACGGAACTTGCACCCGAACTTCCTTATCCATACGATGACTCTTTTTATTATCTCAAAGCTGCCGTCAGAGGAGAAATACAGGTAGCACCCAATGATTTATCAGCACTCGAAAATAATCTGGTAGTTGTCGAAATCCTGCGGGCTGCCATCGAAAGTGCCCGTACTGGTAAGGCTGTACGGCTATAATTCCCTTCCGTCACCCCGAGCGTAGCCGAGGGGCCTACAAATTATCCATAGCCTGGATGGTTAGTAGGCCCCTCAACTACGCTCGGGGTATGTTGTTTACTACAACTTATTGTTTATCATACTTTTATAGGTAAAAATCCAGTCTTTTATAAATAAACCTCTATACTTTTGGTGGAGGGAGATGCACATCTAGGTGTATGGGAGATGTACATCTCGGGTAGGGGGAGATGCACGTCTCGGCATAGGGGAGATGCACATCTCGAGTAGATGGAGATGCGCATCTCCCTCCACCAAAAGTCTGTTCTTTTATTCGTAAAAGTACAGCATTTTGTGGCAGGAAGTATAGCAATTCGAAAAAATACTTGTATATTTGCCTTTCGCAAAACGAAACGCACAATGTTAACTTAACCTCATTTATTATTAACCATGGGAACAAACAGAAGAGACTTCCTCAAAGCAGCAGGGATGCTCACAGCCTTTACAGTAGTCCCCCGTCATGTATTGGGCCGCGGCTATGTGGCTCCTAGTGACCAACTAACTAAAGGTATTATCGGTACCGGCTCTATGGGTCGTGGCCATGTAGATTATGAAGGCACGCGCCTTGTAGCAGTATGCGATGTCGATAAAACTCATCTTGAATTGGGTAAAAAACTTACTATAGACAAGATTGCAGCATACCACGACTACCGCGACCTGATTAAAGATGCAAACGTAGACATCGTACACATTGCAACCCCTCCACATTGGCACGGTATCATGTCGGTAGACGCCATGAAAGCCGGAAAAGATGTGTGGTGCGAAAAACCGATGACACGTACCATCGGCGAAGGTAAACGCGTGATGGAATGCGCCAAAGCAACCGGACGAATGTTCCGCCTTAACACCTGGTTCCGCTTTAAAGACACATTCTACGGACTGGGAACACCGGTTAAACCCCTGAAGAAACTTGTACAAAGCGGGCTACTTGGCTGGCCGCTTAAAGTAATTATCAGTAAACACACCGGTTTCGACTGGAAGTTCTACTGGGTAGGTAAGGATCACCTCGAACCTCAACCTGTACCGGCCGAATTGGACTACGATATGTGGTTAGGCCCGGCCCCTTACAAACCTTACAATGTACACCGTACACATGGTACTTTCCGTGGTTACTGGGATTACGACGGTGGCGGTCTGGGCGATATGGGCCAGCACTACATCGACCCGGTTCAGTATTTCCTGGGTAAAGACAATACCAGCCCCGTAAAGGTAGAAGTAGATGCGCCACAACAGCACCACGATGCAGTAGGTACATGGCGTTCAATCACCTACACGTACGAAGATGGTTGCCAGATTGTACTTTGGGGTGGCGATTATGGCGACCCGAATGCACCCTACATCTCGGGTCCTAACGGAAATGTTTATCAGAATTTCTATTGCGATATTCCGGACTGGCAGAAAAAGCTTGCTGCCTTCCCCGAACCGGAACCACAGATTGATACGTTCTTGCAGAGTGTTAAAACCCGTCAGCCGTTCGCGCTTAACGCCGAAAATGGTTTCCGCTCGGCTACCATCGTAAATATGGGCGCCGTGGCATTACGCCTGAACCGTACTTTGCAGTTCGACCCAAAGAAACTGCGCTTTATCAACGACGATGCGGCTAACAGCCTGATTGACCAACCAATGCGTGGTCCTTGGACAATTTAATCAAGATAATCTGACTAACAATGAAAAAGATACTTAGTATATTTGTTGCCCTCCTTGTTTTTGCAGGCGGGGTAATGGCTCAGGGTCAAATAAACCGTACGAATAAGACCATCGTGGCCGATGTACTGGCACAGTTGCCGGCAGAGAACCAGGAAATATATAACGCACAGTTTGCCGACCTTGCTTCGACAGGCGAAGAAGGCGTAACCATGCTTGTGCAATTGCTCAACGGTTCGGATGCCGCCAGCCAGGTATTGGCTGAATATGCACTGGGCGGTCTTGCCGCATATGTTTCGGGTAAGAAAGATGAAACACTCAGCTCAACTATAAGGCTGGCTTACAACAAAGCCCTGGGAATGACTCAGGACAAACAGAAACAAATCTTCCTGAGACGCCAGATTGACATCATGGGTGGCAATGAAGTTATCGAAGGAGAAGCCATTGCAGCTCCGGCAGTAGATGCCAGGCTCGCATCGGGCAACCCCACGAAAGAGGTTTTGAATGCTTTGAAGAAAGCTGACAGAATTGAACGCAACCGCATACTGAACCTCGCTTCGCAGGATGCCGACGGCAAAATGTATGTAGATGTTTTGAAAGCTATCAGAAAAGCAAAACCGGATGTAAAAGTAGATGCACTGAGTTGGCTGGGTCGCGAAGCGGCTTCATCTTCTGCAAAGAAAGCAACTTTGAAAAATCTGGAAATGAAGGTAGACCAACCTGCACGCGCTGAGTTTGTTAAGTACATAAGCGACCCATCATACGAAGTAAAAGAAGCTGCTGTATGGGCATTGACCAAGATTGCCGACCCGGTTAATATACCTGTAATTGCTAATTTATTGGCATCAACCGACACTCAGTTAGTTGGCTTGGCACAGTCGGCACTGGCTTCGTATCCGGGTGATATCAATACAAGTGTAGCAAAAGTTATTCCGCAGGCTACTGATGCAGGTAAAATTGCCGGTATGCAACTTTTGGCTCTTCGCAAATCAGATACCAACAGTTCAACAGTATATACGCAGGCCGAGTCGGGTTCTGCCGACGTGAAGAAAGCTGCTTATACTGCTTTGAAAGATGTAGTAATACCTTCCGATTTTGTACGCCTCAGTGGTATGCTCGAAACATCAAATGCTGATGCCGTTGCTCCATTGCAGGAAGCTTTAATCGCATCTATCGCATCGCAATCGCCAGCCGACCAACTTAAAACAGTAAACGGCCGTATGATTCAGGCTGGTGCTGCCAAGAAACACCTGTACTATCAGGTGCTTGCTGCTACCGGAGATCCGAAGGCGTTAGCAATAATTCTTGAAGGTTTTAACAAAGATAAAGGCGAAGCAAAAGACCAGGCATTCGATGCTATCCTTCGTTGGAAAGGTTCGGAAACTAAAGATGCTTTATACAACATAGCTAAGAATCCGGCTTCTTCAGCATACTTCGACCGTGCGCTGACTGCATATGTACGTCTTGCAGCTAATCCGGCTCTGACTGGCGAAAACCGTCTGATTGGCCTACGTAAAGCAATGGAAATAGCCAAAACTCCTCAGCAAAAGAATAATATCCTGCGTCAAATCCGGCAGGCAAATACCTTTACTGCTATGATTTATGCCGGTCAGTTCCTCGACGATAAATCTGTTCAGGAAGCTGCTGCACAGGCTGTTATGAATATTGCTTTGAACAACCCGGATTTCACCGGAAACGTAGTACGCCAGTTACTAGAAAAAGTAGCTTCCGTACTAAATAACCCCGATGCCGATTACCAGCGTCAGGCAATCCGCAAACACCTTGGCGAAATGCCGCAGGACGAAGGATATGTTTCTTTATTCAACGGAAAAGACCTTACCGGATGGAAAGGCCTGGTAGGTAATCCTATCTCTCGTGCGAAGATGACTGCTGCACAAGAAGCAAAAGCCCAGGTGAAAGCTGATGAGCAAATGCGTAACGACTGGAAAGTTGAAAACGGATTATTGTTGTTTGATGGAACCGGATATGATAATATTTGTACCATCAAGAAATACGGCGACATTGAAATGTATGTCGACTGGATGCTCGACCCATCGGGCAAAGAAGCAGATGCAGGTATTTATCTGCGTGGCACACCCCAGGTACAAATGTGGGATACTGCACGAGTAAACGTGGGCGCCCAGGTAGGTTCAGGTGGATTGTACAACAACCAGGTACACCCCAGCAAACCTACTAAGGTAGCTGATAACAAGATGGGCGAATGGAATACGTTCTACATCAAAATAGTTGGCGACCGTGTAACTGTAGTACTGAACGGCGAGAGGGTAGTTGATGATGTAATTCTTGAAAACTACTGGGATCGTAAGCAACCCATCCCGGCTCTCGAACAACTGGAACTTCAGGCACATGGCAGCAAGGTTTATTACCGCGACATTTATGTGAAGGAACTTCCGATGGCCGAACCTTTTCAACTTTCTGCACAAGAAAAGAAAGAGGGTTATAAGATACTCTTCGATGGTACTAATATGCATGCATGGACAGGTAACACGGTAGATTACACAACGGATAATGGTACAATCTCATTGGTTCCCAGCCGTGGTTCGGGTGGTAACCTGTATACCAAAGATGAATACGGAAACTTTATTTTCCGTTTCGAATTCCAGTTAACTCCTGCCGCTAATAACGGTTTGGGTATCCGTACTCCAAAGGAAGGTGATGCTGCTTATGTAGGAATGGAACTTCAGATTCTGGATGATGATCATCCGGTTTATAAAGATTTGGAAGTGTATCAGTACCACGGTTCGGTATATGGTATCATACCGGCAAAACGCGGTGCTTTGAAACCAGTAGGCGAATGGAACTACCAGGAGGTTGTTGCCAACGGCGATAATATCAAGATTACACTGAACGGTCAGGTTATCGTTGATGGAAACCTGAAAGAAGCAACCAAGAACGGTACTGCCGATGGAAAAGAACATCCGGGATTATTTAATAAGAAAGGTCATATTGCTTTCTTAGGACATGGTTCTCCGGTTAAGTTCCGTAATATCAGAATTAAAGAATTGAAATAATATCTTTATTTATAGTTATAATTAAGCCAGGGGTTAACCTCTGTCTTTTTTTCTGTTTTGATTGAAACAGAAAACGCCGCAGGCGTGTGATTATGAATAACCGTATGCAAGCGAAGCGCAGCTTACGGCTAGCAAGTATCATCTCTGGGTTAGCCCTGCATAGGGCGACATAATGATAATCTCACCCCTGCGGGGTTCTGGCAATGGCACCTTGCCACCCGTAAGCTTCGCTTCGCTTGCATACGGTTATGCATAATTACACGCCTGCGGCGTTGCCATGCGACATCGCCTTTAACTCCTATACCTCACTCTTTACCTTACTTCTTTACAGTTTTGATTATACCTCTATCTTTCAAAAGTTTAGATAGCTTCAATATTTTATACTTTCGGTAACAAAGATTGGAAAAATAATAGTACTTTCATGGGATTTTTTATGTATCAACTAAATGTAATTTTATCATGAGAAAAAGACTACTAATCACAATTGTACTCGCAGCCGTATGCTGCGCAACTTCTGTAATGGCACAAAAGGATAACACCCTTACAGGAAAGGAAAAGAAAGAAGGCTGGACACTGTTATTTGATGGTAAAAGTTTCAATGGCTGGCGCAAATGTAATTCGACCGAAATGGCTGCCAACTGGTCTATTAACGAGAATGCCATGAAAGTGGCCCGTAGTGAAAGGGCCGGACGTGGACAAGGCGGAGATATCCTCTTTGGAAGTAAAAAGTATAAAGACTTTGAACTATCCATCGACTGGAAAATTGAAAATGAAGGAAACTCTGGTATTTTCTATTATGTAGTAGAATATCCCGATAAACCTATTTATTATGCTGCACCCGAGGTACAAGTGCTCGACAACTGGAATGCATCCGATAATAAGCTAACCAACCACTTGGCCGGTTCGCTATACGACATGATACCAGCCCTGCCCCAAAATGCGAAACCTGCGGGAGAATGGAATACTATTGTTATCCGCGTAAAAGATGGTCAGGTAACCCATACCCAGAACGGGGTTAAAGTAGTAGAATACACCCTTTGGACACCCGAATGGTACGATCTGGTTGCCAAAAGCAAATTCAAAGACTGGCCGGGATTCAAAGAAGGACCTGCCAAAGAGGGTTACATAGGTTTACAAGACCATGGATACGACTGCTGGTTCAAAAATATAAAGATAAGGGAATTGTAAACATCCCTTCATAAAGTCTACAAAAAACTGAAAGATGAAGCAATCCGGTTTATATGCCTTTTGAACTGGATTGCTTTATTTTTTTCCGTTTTCTACCCGAACGTAAATTCAATGCTTCAACCAGTAAAGAGAACGCAATAGCAAAATAAATATATCCTTTGGGTATCTCGTGAATTTCCCTTCCCCAAACAACCAGGTGAGATAAATGTGCTGCTTCGACCAGCAACATCACACTAATAAGAATTAAAAAAGAAAGTCCCAGCATCTGTATTGTTGGATGTTTGTTTATAAGCCGGCTAATGGGCCCGGAGAAAAACATCATTATGGCAATGGACACCACAATTGCAGTAACCATAATAGTCATTGCCCCTGCATGTCCGAAATCCCTGAAACTTACCATCCCTACTGCTGTAAGTACACTATCAAAAGAAAATATCACATCCAAAGCCACTACCTGTGCTATAATTCCCCAGAAACTATTCCGGCGTACACTGGCGCTATGTGCATCTTCCTGACCTTCTATTTTATTATGAATTTCGCTCACGCTTTTATAAAGAAGAAACAATCCTCCCACCAGGATGATTATTGCCTGTCCGGTAATACTTCCGCTTATCCAATCATTACTAAAGCTGAAAAGAGGTTGGGTAAGTTGCATTAGTAGCGAAATACCGAAAAGTAAAACAATACGGGCCAGCATGGCTAATGCCAGGCCGATATACCGCGCCTTAGGCTGTTCTTTCTCGGGTAAGCGCGAGGTCATGATTGATAAGAATACAATATTATCAATTCCTAAAACTATTTCCAGGAGAACTAATGTGGCCAGCGCTATCCAGGCTGCCGGAAGAAGAAAGGTATGTAGTATTTCCATCATAATTAATAATAAACAGTACATTTCTTTGTTTGTTTATTTCATTGAAACAATTCGGGAATTAATCCCGTTTCGGTATATTTTCTTTTTCTTTCTTGTATATCAACCATTATCTTTCTAAATTGCGTCGAATTTAGAACCCCCCAATATTATGTTTAGAAAATCAGCTTTATTACTTCCCTTTGTAGCTATATCTGCTGTCAATGCTCAAAATAATGATTTTAAAGGACTGGAGCATCTGTTTACCACCCCTCAGACGTACGTGATAGCACGAACCGATACTCCGCCGGTGATTGATGGTAATATTCATGATAAGGTTTGGCAACTGACCGAATGGACAGATGAATTCCAGGATATAGAAGGTAATATCAAACCAAAGCCTTATTATCCAACGCGAGTTAAAATGCTGTGGGACGATAACTATTTATATATTGCAGCCATGCTGCATGATAAGCATGTTTGGGGTAACCTGACTGAGCACGATGAAGTGGTTTTCTTCGACAATGATTTTGAAGTGTTCATAGATCCCACAAATACAGCCCAACAGTATTTTGAAATTGAGATAAATGCACGGAATAATATATTCGATTTGTTTCTTCCTAAAACTTACCGTGCCGGTGGGAGTGCCTTGATTGCCTGGGACAGTAAAGGGCTTAAACATGCTGTTCATATTTATGGTTCACTAAATAATCCGGATGATGAAGACGAAGGATGGTCGGTTGAAATGGCTATTCCATTTAAAGATATAACCGTGGGTAATAATACCCGTGTACCTAAAGACGGAAGTGTGTGGAGAATTAATTTCTCAAGGGTGCAATGGGAAACGGAAATTATCGACGGGAAATATGTAAAACGTACACAAGATGGTAAACCCCTGCCTGAGAATAATTGGGTGTGGTCGCCACAAGGAATAATTGATATGCACGCGCCTCAGAGATGGGGATATATATTGTTTTCGTCGGCAGAGCCTGGTTCGGCTTTACCACAATTTGAAGTACCTTACGAAGAGTATCAACGGCAATATTTATGGCTTATATATTATAAACAAGCGGAGTATCGGAGAAACAACAAACGATTCGCAAAATCATTAAAAGAGCTTGGGTTAAAAGAATCGGTGATAATAAACGATATAAATAATAAGCTACAGATGGATGCCTCGGCCCAACAGTTTAATACTATTATTACAGATGATAATAATTCCACAATAATAATTAATAATGAAGGATTTATCAGGAGATAGGCGGTAGAGACAATTATTTTTGTTTATCTTTGCACCGGATGACAACAACAGTATTCACATATAATTATTTAACGACGGGAATAATTGCTTAATTCCGGCGGTTCTTTTTTACTATAACGTTCACTATTTATTATATAAATGGTATGGTTACGTGGGCAGTTAGGGTATGAACCGTCGTATATGGAATGAGCAAACTTATTATTTCAATCATTAATTTTTATAGAAGTGAATAATCTATCATTATACGGATGGAACGAAACTCTGTCCAACCAAAAACAATCATCACAATTTAATAGTTTTCCTCATGGTCGTGTATCAGTAGTACACCGCACGTGTTATGAGGTTATTGCCGAAGAGGGTATATTTCAGTGTGAACTGACCGGAAATATGGGATCATCCCGTATTCTTGTGGGGTTGTTTATGCATAAATTTTAGTTAATCT
>DAMCMT010000109.1:11878-13525 GCA_032108265.1 Bacteroides sp. | reverse complement strand
CCTGATATTTTAAAGTGAAAGCAGAACGCTGACACAGTTTAATTTACACTACCATTGATGATTTAGATTAACTTAGTTGGGTGTTTAAGTTAACTTAATTTCTCTCCTGCTGTTTTTTCTGTCTTTTCCTACTTTTAGTTTACGTTTTCTTAATCTCTGTACTAAAATGCTTGTCAATATTTTCGCATTTATGCTGATTTCCTTTACACCTCTATCAATTCTGGTATCTAAATTCTTTGTCTTTCCCAACAATCCTTCCCCAACGGCCCCCTTTCCTTACATCTTTTTTGTACATTTGTGCAAATAAACAAAAAAGATGAACACAGCAGTACACAATAAATTAGTCTCCTTTATCTGGTCCATAGCCGACGATTGTCTCCGTGATATCTATGTGCGTGGAAAATACCGCGATGTAATCCTTCCTATGGTAGTGCTCCGCCGTCTTGATGCGCTGTTGGAACCCACAAAGAAAGATGTCCTTGCCGAAGTAGCCTTCCAGCAAAACGAAGCAAAACTCGACACGCTCGATCCTGGCGGACTCTGTCAGGCATCAGGCTATATCTTCTACAACACCAGCAAATGGACCCTGCAACAGTTGAAAGACACTGCCACCAACAGCCAGCAAATACTTGCTGCAAACTTCATTGATTACCTGAACGGTTTCAGCGAAAATGTAAAAGAAATCATTGAAAAATTTAATCTCCGTGCCCAGATAAAACATATGGCTGGTAAAGATGTACTGCTCGAAGTACTCGAAAAGTTTACATCCCCCAGCATCAACCTTACTCCTTTCGAAAAGCTCGACCCCGATGGTCGTCGCCTGCCTGCCCTCACCAATCTGGGCATGGGATATGTGTTTGAAGAACTTATCCGCAAATTCAACGAAGAAAACAACGAAGAAGCTGGAGAGCATTTTACACCTCGTGAAGTGATCGACCTGATGACACACATCATCTTCGAACCCGTCAAAGACCGCCTGTCTACCGTTATCAAGATATACGATCCCGCGTGCGGATCGGGAGGGATGCTTACTGAATCCCAAAACTTTATCAAAGACGAAGAAGGCAGCATACGCGCCACCCAAAGCGATATCTACCTCTATGGAAAGGAAATAAACGACGAAACCTATGCCATCTGTAAGTCCGACATGATGATTAAGGGCAACGACCCCGAACACATCCGCAACGGCTCCACACTCTCTACCGACGAGTTTGCAGGGCAAACATTCGACTTTATGCTCTCCAATCCGCCCTACGGCAAGTCGTGGGCAAGCGAGGTGAAAAATATCAAAGACGGCAAAGCCATTATCGACACACGTTTCGAGGTGCAATTAACCGACCTTTGGGGTACAACGTACCATGCCGACGCCACTCCGCGTACTTCCGACGGGCAATTGCTCTTCCTCATGGAAATGGTAAGCAAAATGAACTCCCACGGCTCACGCATAGCCTCCGTACACAATGGCTCCAGCCTGTTTACAGGAGACGCGGGAAGCGGAGAAAGCAACATACGCCGCTACATCATCGAAAACGATTTGCTGGAATGCATCATTCAATTGCCCAACAACATATTCTACAACACGGGTATCACCACCTACATCTGGATACTCAACAACCAGAAGCCCGACAACAGGCAGGGACGTGTGCA
>DAMCMT010000109.1:8406-11868 GCA_032108265.1 Bacteroides sp. | reverse complement strand
GCAACTTATCGACGCGGGACAACTTTACAGGAAGTTGCGTAAAAACCTCGGCAACAAAAACTGTGAGCTAACTCCCGAACACATCAACGAGATACTGCAAACCTACCGAAGTATGGCTGCCGTAGAACGCACTTCGGATGATAGCATCGCCTCCCTGTGCTTCGAAAACAGCGACTTCGGCTACAAAAAAGTAACCATAGAACGCCCCAAACGCCTCAAAGCGCAATTCAGCGAAGAGCGTATTGCCGAACTGCGTTTCGACCGCACGCTACGCCTGCCGATGGAATGGGCCTACAACACCTTCGGCAACGAGGTGTACACCCACCTCGAAACACACCGCAAAGCGATACAGGATTGGGCAGACAGTAATGACCTGAACCTTAACACCAAGCAAACCAATCAACTCCTTAGCTCCGATACATGGCAACGCCTACTCAACCTCTACAATACCGCAGCCAAGCTCATGAAGCTGATTGGAACCGATGAATACAACGATTTCAACCTGTTTGCCGAAAAAGTAAACACCGTATTGAAAGCCGAAAACATAAAACTGTCCGCTACTGAAAAGGGTGCCATTCTATCCGCCGTAAGTTGGTATGATGCCGATGCCGAGAGAGTAATCAAAAGTAAAGTGAAACTCCCAGGCGACAAGCTGGTGGAATTGCTTAACCATCTGGGTTGCACCGAGGCGCAATTGCCCAACTATGGCTATTTCCCTTCAGGCAAGCATTCCGAATACATTCAGTACGAAACCGAAAGCGACTTGCGCGATTATGAAAATGTGCCGCTAAAACACGATATATATGAATATTTCTTGCGGGAAGTGAAACCTTATATAAGCGAGGCATGGATAAATCTCGATGCCACAAAGATTGGTTATGAAATTAGTTTCAATAAATATTTCTACCGCCATAAACCTCTGCGAAGCATGGAAGAGGTTGCGGCAGATATTTTGAAACTGGATGGAGAGAGCGAAGGATTGATTCGTGAAATTTTAGAGATGGAGTAAGAAATGGGGATGAAATTGAAAAGATATAAGGAATATAAGGACTCGGGCGTGGAATGGCTGGGGGAGATTCCGAAGGGGTGGGAGGTAAAACCAGGTTTTACTGTTATTAAGGAAAGATTAGAAAAAAATATTGGTTTAAAAGAAAAGCAGGTATTATCACTAAGCTATGGAAGAATAATTATCAAAACAGAAGATAAACTTACTGGACTTGTTCCAGAATCTTTTGAAACATATCAAATTGTATATCCAAATGATATAATTATTCGTCCCACTGATCTACAAAATGATAAAGTGAGTTTAAGGACAGGATTCTCCAATCATAGGGGAATTATTACCAGTGCCTATATAAATTTAAGAGTCGAAAAAGATTATTATCCTTATTATATTTATCTTTTTCTGCATACATTGGATATTACTAAAATTATATATGGATTAGGAAGTGGATTAAGGCAAAATCTTAGTTTTTTGGATTTAAAACGATTTCCGTTCCTACTTCCTCCTTTATCAGAACAAAAACAAATCGCCGATTACCTTGACCAAAAAACAGCACAGATAGATAAAGCCATTGCTCAAAAAGAACAAATTATTGAGTTATTAAAAGAACGCAAGCAAATCCTTATCAATAAAGCAGTAACACGCGGTCTTAATCCTCATGCTCCATTAAAAGATTCGGGTATTGATTGGATAGGGAAAATACCAGAGCATTGGGAAGCAAGAAGATTGAAAAATACTGTAAAAATGATCGTTAGTAATGTTGATAAGCATATAAAGAAAACAGAAGAACAGATTAGGTTATGTAATTATGTAGATGTATACAAAAATGATGTTATTGTTGAGGAAATACCTTTTATGGTAGCATCTGCTACAGAAGATGAAATAAAAAGATATAAGATATCAATTAATGATGTAATCATAACTAAAGATTCCGAAGATTGGCGTGATATTGGTATACCTGCCTGGGTTAAATATGAAGCTGATGACTTAATATGTGGATACCATTTAGCAATACTAAGACCACAACATAAATTATTCTCTGGTTATCTATTCAGACTTTTACAGAGCATTAACGTTAAAACTCAGTTCAGCGTTAAAGCAAATGGGGTTACAAGATGCGGTTTATCACACAATGCGATATTGGATTCTTGGATTATACTTCCCCCTCTCTCCGAACAAAAACAAATCTCAGGCTATCTCGAAGAGAAATGCACCAAAATCACCACCGCCATCACCCAAAAACACCTCGAAATCGAGAAGCTCAAAGAATACAAAGCAACCCTCATCGACAGTGCCGTGACAGGCAAAATATGTTTAACCGATAACTAAGCAAAAAAATATGGTAAGTCAAACAAACGAACAAGCCCTTGAGGCAACCATAGAAAAAGCATTGACAGGAACCACCATCGAAGAGTTAAACCATACCGACTCTAACAATATATTGCATGGTTCTCAGGAAGTCTACCGTAGCGGGAAAGGCTTTTATCTGGGTTACCCCGAAGACTTCAACAAAAAATACGCACTCGACGAAGTACGCTTCTGGCACTTCCTCGAAACTACCCAGTGCGAAGAACTTGCCAAGCTGCAACGCCAGTCCGACTGGAAGCTCCGCATTATGGAGCGATACGACAAACTGGTAAAAAAATACGGAGTGCTCCGCCTACTCAAAAAAGGGCTTGATATAGACGACGCACACTTCACCCTCTTTTACCAACTGCCACTCGAATCGAGCAGCAGCACCGTAAAAGAAAACTTCGAGAAAAACGAGTTCAGCGAAACTCGTCAACTCAGATATTCCCAAACCAATCCCCTGCAGGAAATAGACATGGTACTCTTCCTCAACGGAATACCCATCGTCACCATGGAACTCAAAAACGCATGGACAGGCCAGAATGCCAAAGTTCATGCCCAACACCAATATAAGTACGACCGTGATATCACGCAACCCCTCCTCAACTTTGGTCGTTGCATCGTACACTTTGCCGCCGACACGGACGAAGTCTATATGTTCACCCGTCTCAACGGTGACGCTACCTATTTCCTGCCCTTCAATCTGGGACACAACCACGGCAAAGGAAACCCACCCTGTGCCGACGGACATAAAACCGCCTACCTGTGGAATCAGATATTGACCCGTCACAGCCTGGCCGATATCATTCAACACTTCGTGCGCTTCGACGGAAAAGACACCGATCCCCTGTCCACCCGCACCCTCTACTTCCCCCGCTACCATCAGCTCGAAGTAGTGCGCAAACTTATGAACGACGTAGCCCAAAACGGCACGGGCAAAACATACCTTATCCAGCATTCCGCAGGTTCGGGCAAGTCCAACTCCATCACCTGGGCCGCCTATCAGCTGATCGAAGCCTATCCTGCCAATCCCGAAGCAGCAGGCGGCAAAAGCATGGAACAACCCCTGTTCGATTCCGTGATTGTTGTTACCGACCGACGGTTGCTCG
>DAMCMT010000109.1:0-8267 GCA_032108265.1 Bacteroides sp. | reverse complement strand
TCGCCGTTATCATCGACGACGCCCACAGCGGGCAACGCACTGCCGCCGACGACCTCAACCGCGCCATCGGCATCAACAACACCGAAGAAGAAGATCCCGATCCGCAAGACAAAATACTTGCTGTGATGAAAACCCGCAAAATGCGCGGAAACGCCTCCTACTTTGCTTTCACCGCCACCCCCAAAGAAGGTACCTTCCAGCGATTTGGCGAACCACAGCCCGACGGTAGTTTCGCACCCTACCACCTCTACTCGATGAAACAAGCCATCGAAGAAGAATTCATACTCGATGTACTCGCCAATTACACCACCTACCGCAGCTACTACGAAATACAAAAGTCGATAGAAGACAACCCGCTCTTCAACACCGCCAAAGCACAAAAGAAGCTGCGTGCCTATGTAGAACGCCACCAACAAACCATTGATATCAAAGCCGAAATCATGTTCGACCACTTCCTCAACAGCATTCTCAAAGCCAAAAAGCTGAAAGGAAAAGCCAAAGCAATGGTCGTCACCCAAAACATCGAATCCGCCATACGCTACTACAAAGCCCTCTGCCGTCAACTCAATGAAAAAGGAAACCCCTTTAAAATACTCATCGCCTTCTCGGGAAAAAAGAAAGTCGACGGCATAGAATACACCGAGGACATCATGAACGAATTCCCCGAAAAAGACACCCGCGACAACTTCGACAGCGACGAATACCGTATGTTGGTAGTAGCCAACAAATACCTCACAGGTTTCGACCAACCCAAACTCACAGCCATGTATGTCGACAAAAAGCTCGAAGACGTGATGGCCGTGCAAACCCTTTCGCGCCTCAACCGTTCTGCCACCAAACTCGGCAAGCGCACCGAAGACCTCTTCGTACTCGACTTTTTCAACTCCTCGGAAGACATTAAAACCTCTTTCGACAAGTTCTATACCGCCACCACCCTCTCCTCCGCAACCGATGTCAACGTATTGCACGACCTCAAAGACACCCTCGGCGATGCAGGCGTTTACGAGTGGGACGAAGTAGAACTTTTCAATCAACGCTTCTTTGCCGATGCCGACGCACAGCAGCTAAGCCCCATCATTGATACGTGTGCCGACCGTTTCAATCACGACCTCGAATGGAACGAGCAACAAAAGGCTGATTTCAAAATCAAAGCCAAACAATTTGTGAAGATATACGGTCAGATGGCTGCCCTCCTGCCGTTCGAAATCATCGAGTGGGAAAAGCTATTCTGGTTCCTCAAATTCCTGATACCCAAACTGCGCATTGACTCCTCTATAGATCAACTGGACGAACTGCTCAACTCTGTCGACCTTTCCACCTACGGCATTCAGCGCGTCAGGCTCAACGAGTCCATCCGTCTGGACGAACAGGAATCGGTGCTGCAACCCCAAAACCCCAATCCTCGCGGCGCCCACGGAGAATAAGAGGAAGAAGACCCGCTCGACCTGATTGTGAACAGCTTCAACGAACGATGGTTTCAGGGCTGGGATGCCACTCCCGAAGATCAACGGGTGAAATTTATCAATCTCGCCCGCAGCATACAGGCACATCCCGATTACGAAACCAAGTTTCTGGGAAACACCGATCCGCAAAAGCAGGATCTTGCTTTTGATAAGATATTTGAGGAAGTAATCTCCAGAAACCGCCGCAAGGAGCTGGATCTCTACAGGCTGTTGCAAGATGACTCGTTCAGAATAGCCATGCAGGATACGATCAAAAGGATATTGATAAGGGGGGTGTAAATAGCCGCTTCTTTGTATAATAAAAGTATTCTAATTATATTATCCGTAATTAAATTTTTATATATTTGCACATAGGAACATTCTATACAAATAGATATTAATTTAATTATGATGGAAAACACTTGCATAACATTTAATGTAAATTCGGGAGAAGAAACCCGTCCTGTTATTGAAGACATTACTTTCCCTTTAGAGAATAGCGAAAGCCTGTTTACCGAACAATATAAAAAAGTGTTTGAAGAAATAGACAGATTCCTTTGTCTGCAATCCGGCAAGCGCGAAGATCACAATGAAAACATTAATAACATCATGGCTTTTATCGGCGAAAGAGGTTCCGGCAAAACCTCCTGCATGATGTCAGTTGCCAAATCTCTGGAAGAAAAAGACCGTAATGCATTCGACAAATACAAGCAGATAAAAAAACGCTATTTCCATTCAATCGGCCTTATCGACCCTTCATTCTTTGATGATACCAATAATATCCTTAACATAATCATAGCAAAACTTTTTAGAGAGTTCAAAGAAAAAGAGGAACAATTATGCAATAAGAATGGTAATGATTTCGAAAAGAAACGGGAATTAGTAGAAGTCTTTCAGAAAGTACAAATCAGTCTCAATTGTATGATTGATGGTAAAAAAAGCTCCGACGACGATTTGGAACAACTCATTACTTTCTCAGCCAGTATCGACTTGCGTGCCGAAATCAAAAAACTCATCGATGCTTATCTCAAATACATGCACAATGCGGATGATATAATGGTTATCATGGTAGATGATATCGACCTGAATACTGTACATGCCCATGCAATGGTAGAGCAAATACGGAAATATTTCATCCACCCCAATGTTATTGTTTTATTGGCTGTGAAGTTAGACCAGCTTGCCAATGTAATGAAGCGGCAATACGCCAAAGAATTTGAGGTACTACTCAACCGCGACAGAATGGCATTTGACTCCATCGAGGAAATGGTAGATCGCTATCTGGGCAAGCTCATTCCACACGCTCAACGCTTATTTTTGCCGGATTTGGAAACGTTTCTGGAAAGTCGGTTGATTATAAAAGATAGAAATAAAGATAAACCCGATGAATTCTCAACTATCCGGGAAGCAGTGCCCACATTGATATTCAGAAAAACAAGATATTTATTTTATAACTCCCTGGGTACAACCAGTTACATTGTTCCGCGTAATTTAAGAGAATTAAGGCACATCATCAATCTGTTGTGGAACATGGATACATACGGAAAACAAAATGGTTCCGATTATAATAAAACCCTGTTCAGGAAATACTTTTATGAAACGTGGGTATCGAATAATCTCGATATTAAAGGGAGAGAATTAATAAAAACACTTCTGGATATCACAGACGCGGTTTTGATAAACAAGTCAGTAGTTAGTTTATTAAAAGAATACTTTAAGACCATATTAAATGCTACATTAAAAGATACTCAGGAGGAATTATCAAAGATTCTTCAAGAAAAAAACGTTACTTATAATATATCTGTGGGTGATGTAATGGCAGTAATCTATTATCTTGAAAACGTAACTGAAAAAACAGAAGACCAGAAACTGCTTTTCATGATTAAGTCTATTTATTCAATCAGAATGTATGAATATTATGACCAGATAACAGAAGACCAACCCAATAAAACCTATCAGGAAAAAGAAGTGAGGAAAAATGATTACCTTAAAGACCTTCGTAATTATATGAAATTGGCCGGAGGTAATTTTATCAATTCAAACTCAGATTCTTTGTTACCGGCAAGTACCGGAACAGGAAGAAGAACTCAACGCATAATAAATGGCAGATTGTTTTATTCATTGCTTAATTCCGTTCTTTCCGGAACCTCTAATATCAATATACCTGAAATAGGTGAGATAGAGTATAAAGTAGCAATGAATCTGGTAGAGTTTTTTGCATTAACAATAACAAGATTAGAAGATCAGAGAGCCCATTACAGAGCAAATCAGGAAATTAGTTATAACGCTAGCCTTGAAAACACTAGTCTCAGAAATTTATATTTTGACATTACCTCCTTTACATATAATCTGCCATTTATCAAAAAAGCCTACAACAGATTCCATAAAAGACTATATATTACTTGCAGAAGAAATCAGTACTCTTTATTAAATAGAATTATAGAGAGAACAACAGACAGATATCATACAGCTCCCAGATATAGTTTTATGTCTTGGGTTTGTATTCGCAACGCTGAAGTCCTGCAGGATTTTGTATTACATCTTGAATATAATAAGCCTAAAGGAGCAGATTACAATATAGAAGTAATAAGAAATTTCTTTTTATCAGCAAGTGAATTTAAGATTTATACATACGATAAAGAAGACGATAATGATCATTATACAATCAGCTTCCCTTTTCTGGAAGAATTCGCAGTAATATTACAACAAGTAAATCCAGAATTGTTCGAACAGCTGTTTGCAGGTATATCTTCCTCCATTCCCGGTTCCCTACCTCCTTCACGGCTAAGATTGCGTCTGAATACACGACTAAATTTGCGAGGTCGCGACTATACTAAAAGTGAAATATGGAGACGCTTGGTACATAAGAATCCTCCTCTAAATGATAATGGAGAATATCGTGTTATTTTTGAGGAGTTGTTTACACAAGAAACAGGCTATAGATATGCAACCGCTGACGTAAATGCCTTATTACATCAGTATAAATCTACCATTGAAACCCTTTAATCTCGTTCATTACCTATGGACAACCTAAGAGCCACCATACACATACTCTTTAACCACCGGAACGGTCGGGAAATTATAGACTCGGTAAACTACCGTCACCCCGATAAAAGAGCAGATAAGTTTATCGATCAGGATTGGTTTTGCCGTTGTTTCAGGGAAAAACACAATATATACTCTTATGACCAGATAATTGAAATATACAATATACTTTCAACCAACTGGATGAAAGCGTATAATACCCCTACCAATCCCACCACCCATTCTTTTGCCGCCGATAGCATTTTCAATATACTGTTGCACTATTGCGAAGAAATTCTGTTAGAAAAAGAACAATTCCCCGTATGCCGTTATCACCAACTATTCCGTTGGCATCTGTTGGTAAGCCAGCTTGGTGAAGACCTCTTTACAATCCCCTTTCTGGCAGCCAGAGACATTGCATTGCACCAAAACCGCAATGTATTCAGTTGGAACCATTGCATAAGCCATGATAATGCAGCACTAAATCATATTCTGGGGCAATCCGTAGCAGATATACATTTTCACCTCAAAGGCTCATCCTTTAATTTCGATTTAAACTGGTTAAGCCTGATGAACTCCATAGACAAGCGGAGAAACGAATTCAGGAAACTGGAAAAGCTCCAAAACCCGGCAATGATATTTTCGGATAATAACAGGCTGAGTGACGATCTTTATACAGGAGTAGCCAAAGCATGCCTCATCCGCTATCTATTGTTTGGAAAAATCGCAGGTAACTTTTTTCGGAGTGGAGAAGAAAAATATATAGATTACTTGCTGGCATCCGGCGCCGGATGGCTTACCATTACTTCGTGGCTGGAACCCAAATTGAAGAGTACCCGATATTGCTATGGAAAGCTTTACGGAACCCATAAAGTAGATTATGCCATTCCATCCAATTTAACCTACGATGAATTTACCGACCAGAATAAATACCGCAACAGCATCCTTTCCGGCGAAAGATGGCTGATGTACCACGTATTCAGGGAAATCTATTTCGGCGATAAAAGTTTCGATAAATATGCAACCCTCTTTTATGCTTACCTGACAGAGAAAAACCGCTTACGTCAGGAGTTGGTACAATTGAACGAGAAAAACGGGTTCGCCAATTTCGCAACCTATGAAGGCAGGAAAGAACAATTCATTCCCAAAGGAAGCATTTATGAAATGCTGATACCCCATCAGGCTATACATAACACCCTGAAAGAGAATCCGAATAACTATGTGGAAGCACGGATTACCCCCAAAGATAATGCATTGGAACTAAGTCAATCCATACGAACCACAGATAGAAATATCTTTCATCACACTTTCCTTTCGCCTGCACTCACCAACTATGCCACCAAGAAGGTAAATTACCATTATGTGCTTCATTTCATAAAA
Source organism: Bacteroides sp. (assembly GCA_032108265.1). Classification (GTDB taxonomy): domain Bacteria; phylum Bacteroidota; class Bacteroidia; order Bacteroidales; family Bacteroidaceae; genus Bacteroides. Next base: position 2,421 of record DAMCMT010000109.1, on the reverse strand, counting down.
GTAAAAGAAACACCCCGTAAAAGTAACACCCCTGCACCCCGAAGCAAAGATTTACGTGAAAAAGTAGCCAGACAAACCCTCGCCATTGCGCGGTTGCGCGACTACATCAACAGCACTTCCGGTCGCATAGCAGGTATTGACGCCGCCAACACAGAAATAGGATGCAGGCCCGAAATCTTTGCTCAAGCATTCCGATATTTAAGAGGGCATTCACCTCAAAAATGGCTTCAATATATATTCCCCACCAACCAGCGGCAACTGGGATTCACCTACCATGCCGGCGAAGATTATATGGACTTAGTAGATGGGCTTCGCGCCATCGACGAAACCATAAAATTCCTCAACTTTTCAGATGGAGACCGTTTAGGGCACGCCCTTGCACTTGGCCTGGACACAGAAGAATACTATACCCGGAAAAACCGTACCATTGTGATGCCTCTTCATGATTTTTTAGATAACGTTGTATGGCTTTGGGAAAAAATAAGAAGTTACAGCCTTACCGAAAGCTATCCATTGCTATATAAACTTCAACAATGGTATGAAACATGTTTCAGAGAGATTTATGGAACAAAAAAAGGAATACTATCCAACAGCTTGCCCTCCATGTACACCTATTATCAATCCTGGCTATTAAGAGGAGATAGTCCTTTTTTTTATTCAACAGGTGGTAAACGTAACAATACTTTTATGTACGGCTACAATAAATACGGTTTTAATAAATATTCGGAAGAGATAATCTCAGCCAGAGAAAATGAAGATGCCTGCAAGCTATTTTATTTATATCACTTCGATGAAGATGCCAAAGCCAGAGGAGCAAAAAGCGAGCAATGGAAAATAGATGCCCTATTCCAACTCACCATTCGCGATATTCAGAGCAGAATGTGTCTGGAGATTGAAAAAAAACATATATGTATAGAAACGAATCCAACTTCTAACTATCGCATTGGTTCCCTCGGCACTTACTCCAATCATCCTGTAACCAGATTCTTTAACTTTGGAATAAATACGACTCATTCACCTTCGCAAATCCCTGTATCAATAAATACAGACGATTTAGGAGTATTTCATACCAATATAGAGCGCGAGTTTTCATTAATCGCACTCGCTATGGAAAAGCATACAACGAATACTAATATTCCCGGAGATATTTATGAGTGGATAAACCGTGTTCGCGAATCATCTTTCAGGCAACGTTTCATTAACTGAGATTATAAAATATTATCTTTGCTTATTCATAAAATAAAAACAATTAAAAATGACCATAAAAGAAGCTATCCTCAAAACACTCGAAGACAAAAGCAGTCTCTGCAATTCAACCGAAGTCTGCAACCATATTATTGCTAATAACTATGCCGATTTCACAGGTAAAACACCTACCTCAACTGTTTCTTCCATAATGGGTGAATTCATCCGCAACGGTGATACGCGTATAAAACGAATAAATCAACCTAACGGCATTTATTTATATTATTTAGCCAAATACGAACAAGATATTGAAACCACCCTTCTTGCGCTGGAAGACAATAATGATGCAGGTACTACCATCTGTGCCGAACCAGCCATCACCAAAATAAAGAAGACTTATGAGGAAAGAGATCTTCATCCCATATTGGCCACTTACCTGAAAAGCACGGATGTATACTGTAAAACCATTTATCACGAACAGTCCACCTATGGAAAAGATAGCAACCAAACATGGACACATCCCGATATGGTAGGTATACAATTCCTGAAACTGCACACCAAAACCACTCAAAACTTTCTGCGAAGTGTAAACCGTGTGGATTCCTTTAAAATGAGTTCTTACGAGCTGAAACGGGAAGTAAACACTGATAACGAACTAAAAAAAGCATTCTTTCAAGCCTTCTCCAACTCGAGTTGGGCCAATTACGGCTATCTGGTAGCCTTTGAATTCAGCGATAGCCTACGCGAAGAAATGTCGCGGCTAAACCAATCATTTGGAATCGGTATTATCGAACTGGATGCGAATCCTTTTCAAAGTAAGGTGCTTTTTCCTGCCCGATATAAAGATCTTGATTTCAAGACGATAGACAAGCTTTGCCGAATCAATAAGGAGTTTGACAGGTTTATAGAACAGACAGAGAAGCTGCTGACCGCTCAGGAACGATATTATACATCTACTGAGAAAGAATTGGATGAGTTTTGTGATGTGGCTCTGGGGAGTGATTCGAAGATTGAGGAGTATTGTAAGTTGAAGAATATACCGATGGAATAGGGAGTATTACAGTCTCCCATTCACTTCCTCTTTTAATCCATTCAACGAAACCACATCAATCCCCTCCTTCATCCCCCAACTATCCGGCGATGGCGTAACAATAAAAGCATGCTCTGGTTTCACATCCTCAAAAGCCGAATAATTCCCTTTCGACAGAACCGGAGAATACGAAGCCTTGCACTCAA
>DAMCMT010000108.1:0-13723 GCA_032108265.1 Bacteroides sp. | reverse complement strand
CCAAGGGAGTTGTGTTTATTAGCATTTATTATTTTCTATTGATATAGATGCCCTCCGGGCAATTAAAGGCTCTGTGCCTCTGTGTTTAAATTCCATCATTTCTTTCAACTATACATGAAATATTACACCGAATAATTTAAAATAATCCCATGCAAATAGTTTAATTGTTAATTTAGATTCAATAAATCATCCAAACACCCCAGAGTTATTAAAAGAAAGAAAAACCGGAACCAAAATCCTTAAAATATCATTTTAACATATACAACTTGCCGTATTATTACCTATATTGTCTTTCGAAATAATGTTCATGGAAATAGTTTGAATGATATATGTTTCCCCTTATAATTCATTTCTAAAACTAGTTATCATGGAAATTAAGAAATCTAAAAACGCTGAACTCGAGTCCAGGAAAGGTACTTGGTTCGCTTTGGGGATTATCATCGTGCTTTCTTTCATGTTTATCACATTCGAATGGACTGAGTATGATAAACAGATCGACCTGACAGGCCAGGCACTGAATCCCGTTGTTGAAATGACACTCGTTCCAATCACGATGCCCGATGTGGTAAAGCCCCCTCCACCACCGGCTCCGGTTGCGATAGAACAATTGATAGTCTTGGATGAACCCGTAGAAGTTCCGGATATAATATTACATGATCCTGAAGACGTGGGAATCCCGATTGATATTGGTACTTACAGGCCTCCGATTGAAGCCGACCCAGAGGTTATTGAAACCACTCCGGTAGATTTTGCAGAGGTTATGCCCGAGTTCCCGGGTGGACAGGCAGCACTGCTGTCATATCTGAGCAAGAACATGAGGTATCCCTCAATTGCCCAGGAAATGAACATTCAGGGAAGAGTGATTGTAAGATTTGTTGTCGACAGGGACGGTAGTATTACCGATCCTGAGGTATTACGAAGTGTAGACCCTCATTTAGACAGGGAAGCACTGAGAGTAATTTCATCCATGCCCAAATGGAGTCCGGGCTATCAGCGCGGTACTAAGGTGCGTGTGAGATATACGGTTCCGGTAACATTCAAGTTACAGTGAGACGTAAAAAATAAATAAATAATTTTTGATTATTGGGGAACACATCCGGCTGCATACTGTAATCTCACTCCGGTATGCAGGCCGGATTCTCCTTTTTATAATGGTTATAAGTTATAAGTTTTAAGTCCTAGGTACGATGCCGCATGGAGAACTTAAAACTCAGAACTTATAACTTACAACTTTTCAATGCCATATATTTCCAAAGCGGTGCCGCATGCAATGCCTGCTTTATCTCATCATTCATCAACAATTCCTTTACTTCATCCAATGACATGAGATGCACCGTAAGGTCCTCGGTATCTTCAAGGTGTTGGGTAGAAATCTTTTCGACATCTGTAGCCAGGAAGCAATGGGTGAGATTATTCTGTGCACTGGGGTTGGCGGCAATTACCATGAACTCTTCCCAATTTCCGTTACCATAGCCTGTTTCTTCATAAAGTTCGCGTTTTGCAGATATCAGTGGAGAATCGTCTTCTTTCTCACACACTCCCGCACAAAGTTCGTAATGCGTCTCGGCTATACCATGCCGGTATTGGCGAATCATTACAAATTCCTGTTCCTTAGTGATGGCCAGTACATTTATCCAGTCGGGATATTCCAGGATATAATATTCCGGATTTATATTTCCGTTAGGTAATTCAACCTTTTCGCGCTTTACGGTAAGCCACGGACGTTTAAAAAGATATTCGCTTTCCAGCACTTTCCATTTACGGTCTTGAGTATCCATATTTGCTAAAGTATTTTTTTCAAAGATACATATTTCCTCTTTGTTCTGCTTATCATTTCGTTATCTTTGCGATTGCAAACATGAATGTTATTATGGGAATGTTGGCTATTAAACGACCTTATATATGGTTGAAACGCTTCAGATATCGACGTGGGTATGGAGTACACTCTCCATTCGCATTCGATTTGATTACTACCGTAATTTACGAGAAAGCCAACTATTATAGTTATAAGGAAATTGAATCATCCGAATTGTATAAAAACAGAAGAAAACATGAACGGTATACTACTTCTAAGAAACTGAACCGTTTGCTGTTCCGACTGGCTAATCGTTTACAACCAACGCAAATCCTGCAAATGGGAGATACCACAATAACATCCCTATATCTGCAAAAGGGATGTAAACGAAGTAAATTCACTCCCCGGGCCGAAACACTTGATTTAAATATTCAGGATGTATTTAATCCTGCATTACTTTATATACCATATTCGGATAATCCGGAGATGATTCGTCAAATGCTTCAAAAATATATACCGAAAGCAAACTACCGTTCAGTATGTGTTGTTGGCGGAATTGGCTATAGCCAGGAAATGAATGAACTTTGGAAAGAGTTGAAAGAATGTAATAGTACCGGCATTACCTTCGATCTGTACGACGCGGGAATTATTTTTTTTGATAAAACCCGTACAAAGCAACATTATATCGTCAACTTTTAATAAAAATATCTGTTAGTATAATCAGCCATAAAGCACTATATATGAAAAAAAGCCTTGTATACACAAAAACCGGAGATACCGGAACCACTTCCCTGGTAGGAGGTACCCGGGTATCTAAAACCCATGTACGGCTCGAATCTTACGGAACGATTGATGAGCTGAATTCTAACCTTGGCTTACTCATGACATATCTTACCGACGAGGATGACCGTCGGTTTTTGTTTAGAGTACAGAACCTGCTTTTTTCAATCGGCTCACATCTGGCAACCGACCAGGAAAAGATGGAATTAAAACAGGCAAGTATAATAACAAACAAGCATGTTGAAGAAGTTGAGAGAGAAATTGACCGTGTTGACGGTGAATTACCGTCACTCAGGGCCTTCGTTATACCTGGTGGAAGTCGTGGAGCCGCTGTTTGTCATGTTTGCCGTACTGTTTGTCGACGTGCTGAAAGGCGTATACTGGCATTGGCCGAAAACAATACGGTTTCTACTGATGTTATAGCATATATTAACCGAATTTCGGATTATTTGTTCGTATTGTCGCGTAAGATGAACATATCCGGTGAAATAGATGAAATATTTTGGGATAATACTTGTTTGTGATTTATTTTATTATACTTTTGCGGAAAAATAGAATCAGGAATTATTATTCACACTTTAATACCTAGACATTATGTATTGGACGTTGGAATTAGCATCAAGATTAGAAGATGCACCCTGGCCTGCAACTAAGGACGAACTTATCGACTATGCTATGCGCTCGGGTGCTCCATTGGAGGTAATTGAGAATCTCCAGGAAATGGAAGATGAGGGTGAAATATACGAGAGTATTGAAGATATTTGGCCCGATTATCCAAGTAAGGAAGATTTCTTCTTTAACGAAGAGGAATATTAAAGGCAGAAAAACGACTTTCACAAAAATCACCATAGAGGGATGCAGATTTAATCTTGCATCCTTTTTTTATGTCATTTCATCACGGATACGGAAGCGTAAACCAGAATGTAGAACCAACACCTTCCTCCGATTTTACCCCAATTTCGCCTCCCAGTGCCTCGACAATGCTTTTCGAAATAGATAATCCCAGTCCGGTTCCTTGTTCAAATGTATCCAGCTTAGTAAAACGGTTGAAAATCAAATCCCGTTTGTCTTTAGGAATCCCCGTTCCGGTATCTTTCACATAGAAGTATACCATATCTTTGTCTATCTTATTATATCCGAAACAAATACTACCTTCATCGGTAAATTTAATGGCATTATTGATGAAATTTGTTATTACCTGGGTAATACGTATCTGGTCGGTATGCATGGTTAAATAGGGTAAAGGGGTATCAACAATAAGCTCTACCTTGTCTGTTTTCAATTTCAACCTGGATGTTTGCTCAATCTCCTGAAGCATCTTATTTATATCCACATCAGCGTAAACATATTCCAGTGTACCAGCTTCGATTTTAGCCAGATCCAGAATATCCCCGATAAGTTGTAATAGCAATGCATTATTGTGTTCAATAATACTGAGGTATTCTTCTTTATCATCTTCACTTTCTTCGTTGGCTAATATGCTGGAGAAGCCTACAATGGCATTGAGTGGTGTACGTATCTCGTGGCTCATATTAGCAAGGAAGGCCGATTTCAACCGGTTTGATTCTTCGGCAATCTCTTTTGCTTTGCGAAGCTCACGTTCCATAATCTTCATGTCGGTAATATCCCAGGCAGTATAAACAATCCAGCGCCGTCCTCCTGATAAGCTTACGAAATTATTATTCTGGAAGGTAAATTTCTCTTCTCCTTTCTTGGTGAAAAAGTGCCTGGTTCCAATCTGAGGTATTCCTGTCCTTACCAATTCCAGATCTTCCGCCCGTATCTGATCTCCGAATTCGGGTGTGGTATCATAGTCTGTTTTTCCTACAGCGTTTTCAGCAGCATATTCGAATAATTCGGCCGATTTTTTATTCCAGAAGATGTAACGCATATCATCGTTTACATCTTTCACTTTGGCAGCAATCGGGAGGTTATCCAGGATAGATTCCAATGATTTACGGTGCTCTTCGGCATTTAGGAATATTTTGTGCGAATCGGTTTTATCAATACAGAATACGTCAATAAGGTTTTTACCCGAAGCTTCAAATACCAGTTTATTAAAATATCTGTCCTCGCCGTTTTTATCTGGTATAATGACAGAAATATTTGTATTGACATTTTTTCTGTTTATAAAGCTTAGTTGCGGATATTTTCGAAGTATAACATCGAATCTTTTGTTTAGGATAAATCTTTTCTTTATTCCGAAATAGTTTTCGAATGCCTGGTTTACATCGCGGAATGTAAAGTCGACTATTTCACCTTTATCAAAAATCAATTGTTTCTGAAAGTAAATAATGGGCATGTTATTAATCAGGGATTCGTGCCTGGATGCCAGCTCACTTTCTATTTCTTTCTGTTTAAGGGTGACGCTTTTTATACGGTGGCGCATAAAAGTTAATGCAGCAATAACAGCAAGGATGGAAAGTATAGCAATGATATAAAGTATATTCTTTTCAAGGAATGTGGATGGATATTCAAAATATGTTGCCTCTTTAATGAGATTTTTTTTCGCTATGCCATGGTTGAAAAGATGGGTGTAATTGAGGAATGCTTCAGGTGTACCACCTGCCTGGGTTGGGATATCACTTGCTTTTTCACCATCCAGTATTCTCTGAATGGTTTTTAAAACCGTCTTTTGGCCTTCGGGGAAAGAGATATAGTATCCTCCGGCAAATTCTCCGGTAGTTGTTTTCAAATCTCTTAATGTAAAAACAGGAGATTTGGTTATGGTATGCAATGTGTTGACAACCTTATCATTCGGCGAAAAATGCTTACTCCCCTTATTACTTGGTGTATTGGCCCATGAGTAATAGATAATGCCGGTTTTCGAATCGTATGTCTTTATTGAATCCAATAAAGATGAGTAAGGTAATGGAAAAGTAAGTATATCCAGTTTTAGTTCGGGATCATATTCCTGTACTTTTTCAATGAATTCTTTTCGCTTTAGCGAACAATTAAATTTGCGATCCGATATAAAAGCGATCTTTTCGATTTCCGGATTAAGAGTCCTCATTAATTTTACCGTTTCGACAGGATATATAGGCATTTCAATACGGGTGAGATTATACCCCTCGAATTCCCTGGGCATGGCTGTCAGCAAAGTATCCGGACATTCCCGGGTTTGATAAAAATACTCCGGACGGACAGGGAAATGCTCGTGAGAGTTGAAAATTACACAGGGAATATCCTTCCATTCATTATCCAGAAGTGGCTTGGAAAGGAAAAAAGCGCCGTTACTGATAAAAAGAATTACATCTGGTTTATTCGGATATTTATCAGGTAAGATTTTTATCCGGGCATTAACTTCTATTTCGCTGGTGAATTGCGGAATATTGAGCGATTCGAAGGCTATACCTACATTATTGGTATGTGCATATTCTTCGATAAGTGCGCTATATAATTTATTACTCCACTGATCTCTGAAATCAGCAGAGCTTATCATGAGTATATATCTCTCATCTCTTACGTCATCCGTTGCCATAGCAGATGTGCCATAAAACAATGACACGATAAATATCCATAGTCTCAGCGTCGCAGAAAAAAACACCCTTTTGTAATGAATATGAATTTCCATTGATTCAAATATGCTTTCGTTTTCAAAAATACGCAAAATAATGATACAATGAATAAGTTATGTAATATTTCCATCTTTTAAAGAATATAAGAACACTCAAAATATCAATCTTGTCTGGTCGTACATACCAAATAAGCCAGGTTAGTATGTACATTTAAGCTTAAACAATTCCAGGTTGATAGGTAGAGTGTCCCAGGTTTATATTATTATAGGATATATAGGCAATTTTATCCGTTTTCATCAGTTATTTACTATAATGATTTCATCAAAAAAGAATATTCTTCTTCTGTTCGGTATCTTGCTTCTTCCTGGTACCGTTGTCATGGGTCAGTTCGATAAAACCTTTAATCAATACTGGCTGATGCACTCTTATTACAATCCTGCCAGTGCCGGACAGGATAACAAACTAAATGCTTCGCTTGCATTAAATATCCACTCCATGAAGTGGAGCCGTGCTCCAAAAACATTTTTAATAAACGCAGATTTGCCGGTAACATTTTGGGGTATGGAACATGGTGTAGGAGCGGGAATGGTTACCGAAAAAACAGGTATACATAGCAATCGGCGTGCATGGGGGCAATATGTTCTTAAGTTAAAAACCGATAAGGGTATGTGGAGCTTTGGAATTCAGGGCGGAATATTGCGTATGTCCATTGATTCTATCTCTGCAACATATAAAAGCAGTAAGTTTGATGTGGCGGCAGGGATTTTATATTCACAGTCGCAATTCTTTCTCGGTATTTCCGGACACCACCTGACATCGCCTGAAATAACTCTGGGAGATATAGACTCTCTCAGAGTATTGCCGACCCTTTATTTCATCGGCGGATACAATATTCAGAGCCGGAATCCGTTATTTTCAATACAACCGTCATTTCATATGCAAACAGATTTCGAATCAATTAAATTGAACCTGACGGGACGCTTTTCGTATACCCGAAACGAAAAGAGTTTTAATGGCGGAGTAACCTGGAGCCCGGATACTTCCGTATCGTTATTTATTGGTGCAGGTTTCAGTGGCTTTGCGGTAGGTTATGCTTACGAATTGTTTACCCCTTCGGTAGATAAAGTGAAAGGCCGTCACGAGCTACTCGTCAGGTATTCAACGGTTTTAAACCGTCAGAAAAAAAATAAATACAAACATCAGAGTATAAGGGTACTGTAATGAAAATTAGAAACAAAATATTGATTGTCGTCTTTTTTTTGTGCTGGATGGCCTCGTCGTGCTTCGGGCCATCCGGCAAACTTTCAAAAGGAGGCGAAGTTACCGGTATCCCGGCTCGTGCCTGGAATGAGCCTACTCCATACGGAATGGTTCTGGTAAAAAGAGGTTCTGTTAAAATGGGGCCCGAACAACAGGATAGTTTATGGGGAACTACAATTCCTACCCGCGAAATTTCAGTTGAAGCATTTTGGATGGACGAAAGCGAAATTACCGTATCCGAATACAAGCAATTTGTACATTGGGTACGCGATTCTATTATCCGCGAACGACTGGCCGATCCGGCTTATGGAGGCGATGAACTTTACAAAATAGAAGAAGACCGCGAGGGAAATCCAGTGAAGCCGTACCTTAATTGGTCGCGCCCCATTCCGTGGAAAAGAGCCAACGAAGACGAGCAGATGGCTATTCAAAGCTTGTATAAAATACATCCTGTTGATGGCACATATATGCTCGATGCTTCTCAGCTCAATTATTATTACGAATATTACGATTATGCCGGGGCTGCCCGGCGGCATCACCGGTTGAACCCTGGAGAGCGGATAAAAAACACTGATATAACAATGGATCCCGATGAAACAGTCACAATTTCCAAAGATACCGCGTACATAGATGATGACGGGCAGATTATTAATACCACCATTACCCGGCCCCTCACCGGGGAATGGGATTTTCTGCATAGTTACATTGTCAACATCTATCCCGACACCACTTGTTGGGTAAACGATTTCGAAAACTCGCTGAACGAGTCTTATATGCGGTTGTATTTCAGCCACCCCGCGTACAACGAACATCCGGTAGTAGGTGTAAGCTGGGAACAAGCCAATGCTTTTTGTGCCTGGCGTACCAGTTACCTGCTGGCAGGATTAAAAGGACAAAACAGATACATTCAACGCTACCGGCTACCCACCGAGGCCGAATGGGAGTTTGCTGCCAGAGGGCGTGAAAACAACCATTTCCCTTGGAAAAACGAGGGCACGCGCGATGATAAAGATTGCTACCAGGCAAATTATAAACCCGGCAAAGGAAATTATACCGGAGACGGTAACCTCATATCTACGCGTATCAAAACCTATGACCCTAACTCGAACGGACTGTATGATATGGCAGGTAATGTGGCCGAATGGACATCGACTGCCTATAATGCGTCGGGAGTATTAGCAATGAGTGATATAAACCCCGAACTGCGTTATAATGCTGCACCCACCGATCCGTATCTGATGAAACGGAAAGTTATACGTGGCGGTTCGTGGAAAGATGTAAATGCATTTATTCGTTCGGACAACCGTATTTATGAATATCAGAACGAGCAGCGTTCATATATCGGTTTCAGGTGTGTACGAACGTATATCGGGATAGATAAAAAAGGATGGTAAATTAAAACAAACAGTAAAATGAAATCACACCATGCAAAAGGATTGATTGGCAGGATACAACACTTTATGGGCAGTTACCGGGGTAAAGTGATTCTGAACTATGCATATAGCTGGGGTGCGGCTATTGTGATATTGGGTGCTTTATTCAAGTTAACCCACGTACCCGGGGCAAACCTGATGTTGTGGATTGGTATGGGCACGGAAGTGGTGGTGTTCTTTATCTCGGCTTTCGACCTTCCTGTATGGTCAGGAGAAGGAAGAGAGAATCCTCCTTCTCCGCCCTGTATCAATAGTGATGCCGGGAAATCCAACCCCGACCTTGAAGACGCCACCACCAATTACCTGAATCAACTGAAAGAAACAACCGAAAGCCTCTCCAAACTCAATGCGATCTATGCGCGCCTGCTCGATGCAATGAACACCAAAGGAAAATAGAAGTTATGGCTATAAACAACCTTCCCGATTCACCCCGTCAGAAAATGATAAACCTCATGTATATCGTTCTGATGGCGATGCTGGCGCTGAATACCCCATCGGATGTACCGGAAGGTTTATCCTTGGCCGATGACGGCGCGACGAGCGGTGCAATAACGAACTATACTGATTCTGTAATAAATGATGGTCTTCGCACGAAACAGTTGCAAGCATTCGTAATACCCGGCTCGGAATATGTAATGCGAGGCAATAAAATCACTGCCCGGGTTTTATTGGCTGCAATAGATTCGACTAACCCTCCCGATGTTTTTATCAACGGGCAGCAACTGCCTGCCGGGAATATGGGCTATTACGAAACAGTTGCCAACCGCACCGGCGACTTCCTTCTGGAAGGGTACCTCCGGTTCGATGATGCGGACGGACCATTACAATTCGACTTTTCTCAGAAGTATACTATCGTCGAACCTTCTGCCACCGTGTCGGCCACCATGATGAACGTACTTTATGCCGGATACGACAATCCGTTAAGTATATCCGTTCCAGGAGTACCCGGCGGCCGGGTGAATGCTTCTCTGGCGAATAATAACGGAACGCTGCGAAGAACCAATTCAGGCTACACCATCAACCCTGCCCGGGTAGGAGATGAGGCCGTTATCCGTGTATCTGCGACTGTCGACGGGCAAGTCCGTACGATGGGAAATTATACTTTCCAGGTAAGGAAACTTCCCGACCCTTCTCCATTTATCGACTATACCGACTCTAAAGGAGAGGCTCGGCGATACAGCGGCGGAACCGGATTAAATAAAACATCCCTGCAAAATGCTGTGGGCATTACTGCTGCCATCGACGACGGACTGTTAAATATAGCCTTCCGGGTATTAGACTTCGAAACTATTTTCTTTGATAATATGGGTAATGCAGTTCCCGAAATATCGGCCGGTTCGGCTTTCTCGTCCCGGCAAAAGGATATGTTCCGCAGGCTTACCCGTGGGCAAAGGTTTTATATCTCGCGTGTCAGGGCTGTTGGCCCGGATGGTATTGAACGGGTTTTACGTAATACGTTGGAGGTAATAATAATCTAATTATGATGTACAAATATAAAATATACCTGTTGCTGTATTGGGCGGTTTCCACCATTACTATCCATGCTCAAACTCACTCTTCTGGTTTGCCGGATGACGTAATATGGACACGCGGAATATACCGTGAACTCAGTCTGGAAGATGCCGGTAACGCAGCCCTGAACTATCCTGCCGAATCTACCAATGACCGGCAAAACCTTATCACCATTATATTCAAATTGTTAAAAGATAACAGGATTACTGCTTACGAATATCTTTTGGATGGTACCGAAAGGATAACTTCGCAATACCAGATGCATCTTCGTGATATTCTCGATCGTTTCCGTATTCCTTATCAGCAACAGAGTGCTGGCCGCGATACTTTGTTTCTGGTGAATAATGATGACATTCCATCAACAGAAGTATTGAGCTATTTTATAAAGGAGGTCTGGTATTTCGATCAGCGCACTTCAACTTTCGGTTCGCGTATTTCAGCTATATGCCCGGTACTTTACCGAAGCGACGATACAGGATTAGCTGAATTGAAAATGCCTATGTTCTGGATTAATTATGCCGAGCTTTCGCCCCATCTTCACCATACATTCGTACCTGTAAGCAACCTGAATGATGTTGCCGCAACAAGTCTTGATGACTTTTTTACTTCCCGGCTCTACCAGGGCGATATCTATAAAACGAGTAATATGCTCAATAGATCCCTCGCTCAATACTATCATTCGGACAGTGCTTTAATTGATGCTCGAAGACATATTGAAGAACAACTCCGCCTTTTCGAACAAAATTTATATGGAACTGACCTCCCGAAAGATACTATTAAATAAAAAATACATATATTTGCCCCGTAAACTAAAACTATTTAATTATGAAAAAAATTATTAGTATTTTAATCATAGCTTTATCTTTTGGTATTATTTTACCAGCACAGGCGCAGATAAAGTTTGGTATTAAGGCTGGAGCAAATCTTTTGGATGCAAGTGTAAGTACAAAATCCCTTAAAACAGATAACTTTACCGGTTTCCACATAGGTCCGATGGTGGATATTGCTATACCTATTATCGGTCTGGGAGTAGATGGTGCTTTTATGTATTCGCAGCGTGGGGTGAAACTTGATGGTGAAACATCGAAAGAAAACGGTATTGAAGTACCTGTAAACCTGAAATATACTTTCGGTTTAGGAAATACTTTAGGCATTTTTCTGGCAGCTGGACCAAGTTTCTTCTTCAATATGTCCGACAAATGGGATAATTCGGACAGTTGGAAGCTCAACCGTAAAAAAGCCCAGGTGGCCATAAATGTGGGAGGTGGACTTAAACTTTTTAATCATCTACAACTTGGTGTGAATTATAATATTCCATTATCGGAATCGAAATATGAATATGAGGAACTCGTCGGTGGCGATGCCACTTACACCAATAAAGGAACTTACAAAACCAAAGGCTGGCAGGTTTCTGTAGCTTATATGTTCTGATAAATCAAAACGCTTATAATAAAAGGCAGGTAACTCCTAAATGGATGTACCTGCCTTTTGTTGTATTATACTAACTTATGGTAAATTTCTCCGTATTGGGCATACTATTCTTCTGATTATTATATACCTTTGAATATCTAATCCAAAATCTATTTAATATGAAGAAACGAATTGAAAACCTGATTCTTGTATTACTATGTTCCACAATCTTTGTTGGTTGTAACAATGTCGTTGAAAAACAATATCGCGGTATATACGCCGATGATAAAGATGGCACAAGCGGATTACGCAATCCCGAAAGAGGGCTGAGGCTCGAAATAGCAATTAACGTTGAAACCTGGGCGAACGAATTCGACCCCGAATCTACCCAGGGAATTACTCAACGGCTCGAAAACGAAGCCCGGAATTATCAGTCGGACAGTATTACCCTGGTGCAAACTTATTTCTATCTGACCGAAACCATCGGCCGTCCTCTGTCCGAAAGAAACTTTACGGCCATGCAAACCTACTTCGACAAATTGCGCGGGCTGGGTATGAAAGCTGTATTGCGTTTTGCCTATGAACGCGATTTCCTGGGAAGAGCCAAATCGGGTCCTACCCTCGAAGATATACGGGTACATACTGCTCAACTGAAACCTTTCCTGGAATCGAACAAAGATGTAATCCAGGTACTACAGGCCGGATTTATTGGTGCCTGGGGCGAGTGGCACCACTCTTTCCACGGCCTTGAGAAGTCTGATGATACCAAGCGCGAAATACTCGCCCTGATTTGCGATATGACTCCACCGGACAGAATGATTCAAACCCGTATGGCCCGTTATAAAAACCTGCTCGCGGATACCGAGTGCTATAAACGCCTGTCTTTCCACGACGATTTTATCATTATCAAACCACACATCTGGGATGCCGGTATGTCCGAAGGTAAACCCGGATACGAGCAGATGAAAAGCGAAAGCCCATACCTTTTAATCGACGGCGAACTGCCCTGGGGGTCGTGGAGCGTAAACAAAGACCCCGACGACCCGGTAGGAGGATGGATTATTGATGGTTTGCCCACTGCACGCAGGTTATTCCTTCAACATTACACCTCACTTAGCGCTATCCATAACTATAAGGAAAGAAATACCACCGAAAAATTCTCGATGATGTATTGGAAAGAAACACCCGTTACTTCTGATTTCCTGAACGAAAACAAAATGCCCGTTTCCGACGGATACTTCCGGAACAACGCCGGCGAAACCGTTGAACGCAACGTATTCGACTATATACGCGACCATCTGGGATACCGCATCGAACTACAACAGTTCTCCGTGCCCCAGAAGCTGAAGAAAACGGGTAATAATTTCCATCTTACCCTGGTCAATCGTGGATTCTCGACATTATACAATGAGCATCCGGTATATATTGTTCTCTTAAACCAAAAGAACGAAGTAGTTCACCAGCAACTTACTAATACAGATGTGAACAAATGGCAACCACATACACCCGGCGACGAAAATTATCTGCCTTTGGTACACACCATTAATGCAGAAATAGCCATACCCGATTCGTTGCCAAATGGCGATTACCGCATTGGACTTTGGATACCCGACGGCTCGGAAAATCTGATGTACAATCCTAAGTACGCCATCAGATGCGCCAATGGTGATGTGCCGTGGATGATAACAGCGGATGGACGGTATGGTGTGAATATACTTGCTGAGGTAAGACGTTAAGTATCTGTTCGGATGCCTACCTGTATACCTGAACATTATCAAGTTATATACCTTATACTGACAAGTTATATACCTAGCCCTGTCAAGGTACCTAGGTAAGGGAGTGCAACACCCGGGTCTTGCAAGTTGCAACACCCGGATGTTGCAAGTTGCATCACCCGGGTGTTGCATATTAAAGTAGGTACTCCTGACATCTGTACATACCCTAGTAAAGATGGCTTAGGTAGGGATATTCCATAAATTCGCTAAATCTTAAAAAATAGCAGAGTTTGATTCACA
>DAMCMT010000107.1:7933-14137 GCA_032108265.1 Bacteroides sp. | reverse complement strand
AGGGTTGGGCGAGGCTACTCCGCCATCCGTCCAGCTATTCTGGTTTTCGATGGCGATAACCTTGCCTTTGTGCGAGAAACGCCCGTTCTGCACGCCGCCGCCGTAGAAATACTCGTCGGGGTTTTCGCGGAGGGTTATGGTTACTGTGTTTTTCCCGAAAGTTACCGGTTCAGTTTCTTCAATCACTACGGTTTCTGTAATGCGGTTGGCTACCGTCATCAGGGTAGTTTTCTTGTTAAGTTGTACAATGATTTTCCCGGTAGTCATGCTGATATAACCGTTGCGGTCTACTACTTCAAGTTGAGTTACTTCCCTGCGCGGGTTGTCGACGAGTATTTGCGCCTCGGGGGTAGCTTCAGGGTCGCGGATAATTCCACCGGAGTTATCCTGAAATACCCGGAAGATATTATCGCCATAGAAATCGAATGTCATCCGCTGGTTGTTTGTTAAGATTACATCTACAGCGGTGGCATTGAAATGGTTGTAACCGGTAATTTCACGGCTGGGGGACGTTGCCTGTTGGTTGTTCGATACGGTACCGGATGCTTGTGCAGCAGGATTTCCGAAGATTATCAACATAGTAAGCACCAGCAATAAGTAGCCTGCCGGGCTGAGGTTAGTAGTTCGTTTTTTCATGATTTAGATGTTAGTATTTGTCTGCAAATTTACATAACTATATCATTAATAACGAACAAATGCAAGGATTTGTACTCACCGGGCTATTGATAAGAGCGCACAGGGTATGTAACTATATAATATTATCATTATATTTGCCCCCTTATAATTTTTTTTCGTTAATAGTATTCACTTTAATACTCTGAACTCATGGCAACTTATGATTTTTCTAACATTACAGAGGGGATACGCCAGGTTATCGAAACCGAAGAGCCTATTCTCCTATCGCTTAACAATGAAGTTATATCAACCCGTTTTAATTCTCAAAAGCGTTCCATTAAGCAATTGCTGGGGCATCTTATCGACTCCGCTTCCAACAACCATCAACGTATGGTGCGCCTTCAATATAATAGCGCACTGGTGTTTCCCGATTATACGCAGGACAACGACCGCTGGATAGCTTTGCAGGATTACCAGCATGCCGACTGGAATAACATTGTACAGTTATGGAAGTTCTATAACCTGCATATAATACAGGTTATCAGCACGGTAGACCACTCTAAGCTGGATAATTACTGGACAGACTTTGAAGGCAATAAAGTGACCCTCCGGGAGATGATTGAGGGGTATTTATGGCATGTAAATCTCCATATCGGTGAAATTCACGAACTAATCTGATACAATTAGCCAACCAATAAGAGAAAGTGTAATTTTGATTACACTTTTTTTTGTACCCCTTCCTTACCTTTGCATAAAACACGAATATCTATGAAGATACGCAAGCTTATTAACACTATCCTACCCACCCGCAAGTGGAAAATCTTCGCCCTTGTTGCGGCAGGCTTTATAGTAGGAGGCGGCGGCTTGTTTCTTTACATGCTTCGCGCACACACCTATCTGGGCGACGACCCTGCCGCCTGCGTCAACTGCCACATCATGGCTCCTTATTACGCCACCTGGTTTCATAGTTCGCACGGCCGTGATGCCACGTGTAACGACTGCCACGTGCCGCACGATAACCCCGTAAAGAAATATGCCTTTAAAGGACTGGACGGGATGGGGCACGTAGCCGCGTTCCTCACGCATGGCGAACGCGATGTGATACGCGCACACGACCGCAGTTCGCAGGTAATTATGGACAACTGCATCCGCTGCCATACCCAACTCAACACCGAGTTCATGACCGCCCAAACCGGAGCCGGAAAAGCCTGCTGGGATTGTCACCGCGACGTGCCGCACGGCCGGGGCACAAGCCTGTCTACCACTCCGGCGGCGCTGGTACCGTACCCCGAATCGCCGGTGCCCGAATGGATTCAAAAAATTAACAGAAAATAAACAAGAAAAGTACGATAAAATATTATGGAAAAGAAACTCAAATCATGGCAAGGATGGCTACTGTTCGGTGGAACAATGGCTGTTGTTTTTGTGCTGGGCATCGTGGCCTCTTCCCTGATGGAAAGACGGGCCGAAGTAGCCAGCGTATTCAACAACAAGCGGGTCGAAATCAAAGGAATCGAAGCCCGCAACGACGTATTCAAAGATAACTACCCGCGCGAATATCAAACCTGGACGGAGACTGCCAACACCGACTTCCAAAGCGAATTCAACGGGAATATAGCCGTCGATGTACTCGCCGAGCGCCCCGAAATGGTTATCCTCTGGGCGGGATACGCCTTTGCAAAGGATTATTCTTCGCCCCGCGGACACATGCACGCCATCGAAGACATCACCCACACCCTGCGCACCGGTGCGCCGATGGATGCCACGGGAGGCCCTCAACCCTCTACCTGCTGGACGTGTAAGAGTCCCGACGTACCGCGCATGATGGAAGCCATCGGCGTGGATGCTTTTTACAATAATAAATGGGCTGCTTTCGGCGACGAGATTGTTAACCCGATCGGATGTGCCGATTGCCACGAGCCCGAAAACATGAACCTGCACATCAGCCGCCCCGCCCTGGTCGAAGCATTCGCCGCCATGGGCAAGGACATCACCCAGGCCACCCCGCAGGAAATGCGTTCGCTCGTTTGCGCGCAGTGCCATGTGGAGTATTACTTCAAGGGCGACGGCAAATACCTCACTTTCCCCTGGGAGAACGGCCTGACCGTTGAGGACATGGAGGCTTACTACGACGAAGCTGAGTACTACGACTATATTCACACACTAAGTAAGGCACCGATTTTGAAAGCGCAGCACCCCGACTGGGAGATTGCCCAGATGGGTATCCACGGCCAGCGGGGTGTTTCGTGTGCCGATTGCCACATGCCGTACAAAAGCGAGGGCGGTGTGAAGTATAGCGACCACCATATCCAGAGTCCGCTGGCCATGATTGACCGTACCTGCCAGGTGTGCCACCGCGAAAGCGAGGAAACACTTCGCAATAACGTCTACGAACGCCAACGCAAAACCAACGAAACCCGCAACCGCCTCGAACAGGAACTGGCCCGCGCGCATATCGAAGCTCAATACGCCTGGGAAAAGGGTGCGAGCGAAGCGCAAATGAAAGATGCACTGCAACTCATCCGCCAGGCGCAATGGAGGTGGGACTTCGGAGTGGCATCGCACGGTGCTTCTTTCCACGCCCCGCAGGAGATACAGCGCATTCTGGCTAACGGACTGGATAAAGCGTTGCAGGCCCGTATGTCTGTTGCCAAAGTGCTTGTCGCCCAGGGGGTTACCGGGGATGTGCCGATGCCCGATATTTCTACAAAAGATAAGGCGCAACGGTACATTGGTTTAGATATAGAACAGGAACGCAAGGACAAGGAACAATTTAATAACACCATTGTACCGCAATGGATTGAAAAGGCTAAAGCAAACAACCGTATCATAGCCAAGTCCTAAATAATTATGAATTATAACTTATGTGGAAACAACCCTGGAGATTGAAAGAGGGCTTTGCCATATGCTGCGGATTATTCCTTACCGGTATTATTCTTCAGGTAACTGTTGGCAAAGTTGATTGGGACCTGCTTTCATTTCCCGTAAACCTAATTATTCTTGCCCTTTATCTGGGTGCCCTTATCGGAATGCACTTTACTTCCGGTAAAGTGTATCTTTTCAAATGGATGAGCCGTTACCATGCTGCTATAACTGCAATGATTGGCGTGGTAACCGTTACCGTAATCATGGGATTAATCCGTCAAAAGCCATTTGAAGTCGAAGTTACAGGCTTCGAATCATGGCTTGGATTTTCTCAAATGTTATCTGCATGGCCATTCATCCTACTCTACGTATGGTTTACTACACTTGTGGGCATGGTCACTTTGCGCAGACTTTTACCTTTACGGTTAAATAACATTCCTTTTCTACTGAATCATGCCGGACTTTTCATCGCTTTGACTGGTGCTGTTTTGGGAAGCGCTGATATGCAAAGGCTCGAAATGACCACCTCCATCGGCTCCGAGAACCCCGAGTGGCGCGCCTACACCCGGCAAAAAGAAATGAAAGAACTGCCCCTCGCCGTCAAACTCCACAGCTTCACCATCGAAGAGTACCCGCCCAAACTCATGTTTATCGACAATGAGACAGGCAAGGCGCTGCCCGACGGCAAACCCGTGAACCTCTTACTCGAAGAAGATTTCACCCAAGGAGAGTTGCTCGACTGGCACATCACCATCACCCAACACATACCCGAGGCCGCAAGCATGGCTACCGAAGACACCCTGCGTTTTGTCGAATTCCATTCCATGGGAGCCGCGTACGCCGTTTACGTCAAAGCCGGCAACACCCGTACAGGCGAGAAAAAGGAGGGTTGGATAAGTGGCGGAAGTTTCATGTTTCCCTACAAAGCCCTGAGGCTGACCGATACAATGAGCCTTATCATGCCCGAGCGCGAACCGCGCCGTTACGCATCCGAAGTGACCATCTACACCCAGCAGGGCGAGGTAATAGATGCAACCATCGAAGTGAACAAGCCCCTGAAAATCGCCGGATGGAAGATATACCAACTCGACTACGACCATAGTAAAGGCAAGTGGAGCACCGTCAGCATATTCGAACTGGTGCGCGACCCGTGGTTGCCCGCCGTGTACACGGGCATCTGGATGCTCATTGCCGGAGCGCTGTGCATGTTCGTCACCGCCGGAAAGAGCCGGAGAAAGGAGGACAAGCTATGAGTTGGGATAACTTCACCCTCTTTGCCATCCTTTCCGCGATGCTTTGGGCAGCGGGAGCCGTCGCCGCATGGAAAAGCACCAAGCCGGCTGCCGTTTACCTCTTCACCGGGGCGGGGTTACTGGTTTTCTTCGCGTTCATCCTCGGTATGTGGGTTTCACTCGAACGGCCGCCTATGCGCACGATGGGCGAAACGCGCCTCTGGTACTCATTCTTCCTGCCGCTGGCCGGACTGATAACGTACGGCCGCTGGAAATACAAGTGGATACTGAGTTTCAGTACCATCCTCTCCGTCGTATTTATCTGCATCAACCTGTTCAAGCCCGAGATACACAACAAAACCCTGATGCCCGCCCTGCAAAGTCCGTGGTTCGCGCCGCATGTTATCGTCTACATGTTTGCCTACGCCATGCTGGGTGCGGCGGCTATCATGGCCATCTACCTGTTGTGGTTCAGGAAAAAGGAAATAACCCCGCACGAGATGGACTTAACCGATAACCTGGTGTACGTAGGTCTTTCGTTTATGACTTTCGGTATGCTTTTCGGCGCCCTCTGGGCCAAGGAGGCGTGGGGGCACTACTGGGCATGGGACCCAAAGGAAACCTGGGCGGCGGCCACGTGGATGGGTTATCTGGCGTATATCCATTTCCGCCTCGGCAAACCGCGCGAGTACAAAACGGCGCTGTGGATATTGCTGGTGTCGTTTATTCTTCTGCAAATGTGCTGGTACGGTATCAATTACCTGCCGTCGGCGCAGGGGGTAAGCGTGCATACGTACAATCAATGATGGACTTATAGCGCTATACGATTTACCTTATAGGGCTATACGATTTACCTTATAGCGCTATACGATTTATCTTATAGGGCTATACGATTTACCTTATAGGGCTATACGATTTATCTTATAGGGCTATACGATTTACGATATAACCCTTTTCCTCCTCCGCACATAAACCCTCCAACCGCTGAAAATCATCAGCGCCGAAGTTATGCCCACTACAAAAACAAACAATACATTGCCCATGCCGAGGAAAGTCAATACCCGTCCGGTATGCATTTCGAGGGCGAGATTCCACAAGGACATCGGGCGCACGGCGTAGTGTGCAGGCATGGCCGGGAAAGTCTGCCCCGGTTCGAAGATATGCGCTCCCCTATCGTAATCGAATACGATGGTGCGGCGGGCGAAATCGGTACTGAAACCGGATATTTTGCGCTGGCCGAACGGCATGCCGGTCAATGCCCGCGCAGGCTCTCCGGTAAAGCCATCGATGCAGGTTCCGGTGGTGCGGTTCCAGATAATCAGTCCGCTGAAAGAGCCCGTCACCCAGCACTCATCGTCTATTTGCCGGAGCACGTTTACGCCCATCACGCTCACGGGAGGTTGCGAGGCGGTTTTGCGGGGCGGCATATTCAATTCGGGCAGGGTAAAAAAGCCGTCGGAGGTATACAGCAGCCATTCGCCGTTGGCGCGGT
>DAMCMT010000107.1:1565-7824 GCA_032108265.1 Bacteroides sp. | reverse complement strand
ATGAGCAGCGGTGGGCGCAGGAATGCTCCGGTAATCACCAATACCAGCAGAGGCAGGGTAAACCAGAGGCCGAGTTTCCCATGCCATTTCCAGGAGTATTTCAGGGTGCTGACTTGTTTCTTTGCGGGTTTCTGCTTGCGCTTTCGGGCTTTTATCGACTTGGGAAGCAGCCAGATAAGCAGTCCCGTGATGCAGAAAAAGGCGATGGCGAGGGCAAGGAAATCTACCACAATCTTTCCGGCCGTGCCGAAGAGTTCGCCGCTATGCAGTTTCCATATCAGGCGGAAAAGGGAACGTTTGGCGGTTCTGTCGGGCGAGGGTTGTAATTCTATGCGTTCGAAAGGGATAGAAAAGGCATCCGTTGCGGTGGTTTTTACAAGGACTTCGGAACGGGTAAGCACGAGCAGGGTATCGCCTTTCACCTCCATATCGGCTATGCGGTCGATACCGCGGGGGAGTTGCACCTCTGTCCAGCGATGCGATGGGGCATCCAAACGGTACAGATGGTAAAGGGTGGCACAGTAAATATCCCGTCCGGGGGTGGTTACCATGCGGCATACTTTGAGGTTATCCGCGCCCGGGCGCAATCCGTTATTGAACTCTTGCGGCCGGGTTCCATCGGTATCCGTAAGCCACACGCCCTCGTTGCCAAACAGGAAAACGGTATCGGCATTCAGGGCAAGCGAGCCTTTGAAGAATCCGTAATTCCAGTCGGCATAGCGGTAAGATTCGGGTAGGTAGTTGCGCGGGATTTCACTGCCGGCAAATGCTTTGCGGTGGTTGAGTACCACGCCCGAGAAGCACATCCAGATAAGTACGAATGCCAGGATGATGCCTGTTATTTTATGTAGTTTCTTCATTTCTTTCAGCCAAATATCCGCGAATTAACGGAAAATCCGGGGAAGATTGTGTATGAATGGTTACAATAATGTACATTTGCACCGCATTTGTTTGAAACCTATTTTATGGAATGGCTAAACAGTTTATTCGTAGAGCATTCGGCCTTGCAGGCCATTATTGTGCTGGCTCTTATTTGTACCATCGGCCTTGGCTTGGGTAAGTTGCACTTTTGGGGAGTATCTCTCGGAGTCAGTTTTGTTTTCTTTGCGGGAATAGTGGCCGGCCATTTCGGACTTTCAATCAATCCCGATATGTTGAACTTCGCCGAGAATTTCGGCCTTGTCATCTTCGTCTATGCCCTGGGGTTACAGGTGGGGCCGGGGTTCTTCAGTTCGTTCCGTAAAGATGGGATTACATTAAATATACTGGCCGTTTCGGTGGTGTTCATCGGTACGCTGCTTGCGGTGGGGTGTAGTTTGTTTACCGATGTATCCCTGCCCAATATGATAGGACTTTTGTGCGGGGCCACTACCAATACGCCTGCGCTGGGGGCGGCACAGCAAACGCTCAAGCAGATGGGCATGGATACGAATACGCCGGCGCTGGCTTGTGCGGTGGCTTATCCGTTGGGGGTTGTGGGCGTTATACTGGCTGTGATATGCGTGCGCAAGTTATTCGTGAGGCCGGAGGATTTGGAGGCGAAGAAGAAAGACGAAGTAAACCGCCCGTATATTGTGGCGTTCAAGATAACCAATCCGGGGATTTACGACAAGAGCATACAGGAAATCGCTGCCATGAGCCGAAGCAAGTTCGTTATCTCCCGCCTTTGGAGAAATGGTTTGGTGTCTATCCCCACCTCGGACAAGATAATTCTGCCGGAAGACGAGATACTGGTGATAACTTCGGAGAAGAACGTTCCCTCGCTTAAAGTACTGTTCGGCGAGCAGGAGAATATCGACTGGAACAACGAAGAAATTGACTGGAACGCGATTGACAGTCAGCTTGTTTCCCGCCGCATTGTAATTACGCAACCCAAGATAAACGGTAAGAAACTGGGTGCGCTGAAACTCCGCAACATTTACGGGATTAATGTAAGCCGGGTATTCCGTTCGGGTGTGGAGCTACTGGCTACTCCGCAACTAACGCTTCAATTTGGCGACCGGCTGACGGTTATCGGCGAGAAGGCTGCCATAGCGAATGTGGAAAAGGTACTGGGTAATACGGTGAAGAACCTGGAAGAGCCTAATCTTCTTGCCGTATTCATCGGGCTGATTTTAGGTCTGGCGCTGGGTGCTGTTCCGGTGTTTCTGCCGGGGATGAGTACGCCGGTGAAGTTAGGTCTGGCGGGTGGGCCTATTATTGTTGGTATATTGATAGGTACATTCGGCCCGCGTATGCACATGATAACTTATACTACCCAAAGTGCCAACCTGATGCTCAGGGCCTTGGGGTTATCTCTTTTCCTGGGATGTCTGGGGCTTAGAACCGGGGGTGGTTTCTTTGAAACGGTTTTCCGCCCGGAAGGGCTGCTCTGGATAGGGCTTGGCTTCGGGTTGACGATTATTCCCACACTGATAATAGGAATTGTAGCTTTCAAGGTGCTTAAAATAGACTTTGGTTCCGTCAGCGGAATGATTTGCGGGAGTATGGCTAATCCAATGGCTCTAAACTTCGCCAACGATACGATACCGGGAGATAATCCCTCAGTAGCTTATGCGACTGTTTATCCGTTGAGTATGTTCCTGCGGGTGATTATTGCGCAGGTTGTTCTGATGTTCTTGTTGTGAGGCCTTCCAGAAGTTTGACGAGTTCCAGTATCTGCCTGGTATTCTCGAATTTTATGGAATATTCTTTGATTAATTTCTTTATCAAACCTTCCTGTGCGGGATATATCTTTTGCAATTGCTTCCGGTTGCGGAAGGATTGCATTACACCGTCTTTCTCAATAGAATAGATATATTCCATTTCTCCTATCTTATAATGTCCTGCCATTCTTCTTTCCAGGCTCCATGAGTCGACCCGGGGAATGTATGTATCGACAGAAGCTGTTTCTGTTGTTGTTCCATAGCCTCCGGCAGAAGCTGGCCGGACGCTTTTTTTGTATTGCACATGGACAAGGGGCTCGTCGGAAAGTACTTCGAAAAGGGCTTTACCTTCTACAAAGAAAACACGGTCGTCTATTTCAAAGTCTTCGATGGCATGCATATTCTTAACCAGCATAACCATACTGGTATGAGTATCTACAAAGCATAATTCGTTGTACAGGAAGCTGAAGTTCAGTTCGTAATCCATTTCTGTTTCATTCTTGAAGTTTACGGTAGCATCCATGAATTCGTCGAAGAAGTAGAGTTCCTTGTCGGCTAATTGAGAATAGATTCCTGATAAGGGAAATAATAAGAATGCCAATAAAAGCAATGCGTATTTCATATTCATTTGCATTAGGTGTTGTACAACAAAAAAAGCTGTCTTGAAGTACAAACTTACAAAACAGCTTTCAATAATTATAATTTTCCTCTATCTTTCTTTCAATATGGAATTAATTAAACCAACGGACATAGCAGAAATCCTGACGGTGCGGCAAGTCTGCGTTCTTGGGGAACATACGGTATGCAACCTTGAAACTTCCGGCATTTGATAAACTGTGCTTTACTTTGAAAGTGTACAGATTGCCTTCTTTTTTCACTACATCAAATGGTTCGATAGAGTACACATGTTGCTTTCCTTCCGCGTTGGTAAAGGTGGTTACCAGCTCAAGACCAATGGCATCATTCAAACCTTTTTCGTCGATGACGTATGTTACTGTATATTCTTTGCCACTCTCGATAGAGCCGTTTATTAATTCTTCCGTCTTTTCAGCAGAAACGATTTCTATGGAATCCCATTTTGAAACGACCTCTTCTTTCCAGGCGGCTATTTCTTTTGCTTTGGCATTGTTGTTTGCCGACAAAAGCTTAAACCGTTCTGCCAGTTTTGTGTAGAACTTGGTGTAGTAATCGTCCAACTGACGTTTCATTGTATAATGAGGTGCAATCTGCGCGATGGAGTTTTTGATAATTTTAATCCAGCCTTCCGAGTATCCTTTACTATTCCGTGCATAGTATTGGGGCAATATTTCAGTCTCGAGGATGCTATAGATGGTTGCTGCATCTAACTGATCCTGATGCTCCTGGTTCTCATAAGTACGTTTATCGGTAAGTGCCCAACCGGCGCCTTCGCGATACCCTTCGAGCCACCAGCCATCGAGTACGGAGAAGTTAAGTACACCGTTCATCAGCGCTTTCTCGCCAGATGTACCTGAGGCTTCGAGCGGACGCGTCGGAGTATTCAACCAGATGTCTACCCCACTAACCAGACGGCGTGCAAGTTGCATGTCGTAGTTTTCGAGGAAGATTATCTTGCCGAGGAACTCGGGACGGCGTGAGATTTCGATGATACGTTTGATAAGCCCCTGCCCTGCTCCATCGTGCGGGTGTGCCTTTCCGGTGAAGAGGAACTGTACCGGGTAGTTGGGATTGTTTACAATCTTGGACAGACGGTCGAGGTCGGTAAACAGCAGGTGCGCACGTTTGTATGTAGCAAAGCGGCGGCCGAAACCGATAAGCAGGGCGTTCGGATTGATTTTATCCATCAGCGATACAATGCGCGAAGGGTCGCCCTGGTTTTTCAACCATGACTCGCGGAACTGCCTGCGGATATAATCAACCAGCTTATTCTTCATCGTCAGGCGGGTTTCCCAGATTACTTCATCGGGTACGTTGTAGATGCTTTCCCATATTTTCGGGTTCGACTGGTCGTACAAGAAATTCTCGTTGAAGTATTTGTCATACAACTGTTTCCATTCGGTTGCACTCCAGGTTGGGAAGTGTACTCCATTGGTTACGTATCCTACGTGGCTTTCTTCGGGGAAATAGCCTTTCCATATGGCCGAGAACATTTCCTGCGAAACTTTTCCGTGCAACCAGCTTACGCCATTTACTTCCTGAGCAGTGTTGCAAGCGAATGTAGACATACAGAAACGCTCGCCCTTATCGCCCGGATTGTTACGTCCCAGGTCCATAAGGTCGTCCCAGGTTATGCCCATCTTTGCAGGGTATCCGCTCATGTATTTTCCGAATAAAGACTCATCGAAATAGTCGTGTCCGGCGGGTACGGGAGTATGTACTGTGTACAGTGAAGAAGCGCGAACAAGCTCGATAGCCTGGTCGTATGTAAGCCCGGAGGCAACATAATCGCAGATGCGCTGAACGTTGATAAGGGCTGCATGACCTTCGTTGCAATGGTACACGTCTTTGGTAATGCCGAGGGTTTTCAGTGTTAAGATACCACCGATACCCAATAGTATTTCTTGTTTGAGACGGTTCTCCCAGTCGCCACCATAAAGCTGGTGGGTGATGGAGCGGTCGAACTCGCTGTTCATGTCATTGTCCGTATCCAGCAGATACAGGATGATGCGGCCTACGTTTACTTTCCACACGTATGCATGTACGAAATAATCCATGTAAGGAACGCTCACTGTAACGTGGTGCCCATCTGCATCGAGTACCTTTTCGATAGGCAACTGGCCGAAGTTCTGCGCTTCGTAGTTAGCAATCTGCTGTCCGTCGATGGATAAGGATTGTGTAAAGTATCCGTAACGGTACAGGAAACCAACGGCACTCATCTTTACATTGCTATCTGATGCTTCTTTAAGGTAGTCGCCGGCAAGTACACCCAGACCTCCCGAGTATATTTTCAATACGCTGGTCAAACCATATTCCATACTGAAATAGGCTACAGAAGGGCGTGTAGAATCCGGTTCTACATCCATATAATCGCGGAATTTAGAATAAACGTCGTTCATTCTCCTAAGAATAACCTTATCCTTTGCGAGCGCTTCCAGCTTCTCATAGCTTAGGCTTTCGAGCAGCAGGACCGGATTATGACCCGATTGTTTCCACATTTCAGGGTCTAAATCCTTGAATAGTTCAGTGGCTTCGTAATTCCATGACCACCAGATATTGCGGGATATCTCAGACAGTTTCTGCAATTCTTCAGGGATAGAAGATTTTACTGTGATATCTTTCCAGTTCGGAGTATTCGCATTGCTCACTTTAATGTTCATAATCTCTCAAATTGACTTTAATATTAATACCTAATTTAACTGGCGTTTCTCGGCATTGCGCAAAGCAATGTCATACGCTTCATAATAATATTGAATAAAATGCTTCCATAACGCTTTTTCGGCTACTGCGGTTGCATTTTTACGCATTACTTTTATCTCATCTTCTTCTTTGGAAGAAAAATACAAAATCGTCTGGGCTATGGCGTTGGATACCTCAAAATAGTTGGTATCCGAACGATGAACCACTTCGACTCCATCGTCTATCCCGTGCTGGTTCCTGAAACCTTTTACCCAGAGGCCGAAACCTGCCAGGTCGGT
>DAMCMT010000107.1:0-1555 GCA_032108265.1 Bacteroides sp. | reverse complement strand
CGGTTGTGATGGTCGGAACCTTGAATGCTACGCTTTCCAGCGGGGTATATCCCCACGGCTCGTAGTACGAGGGATAGGCGCTCAGGTCTTGCCCTAAGAGCAAATCGTAATATTCTTTGTTGAATATTCCATCCCGGCCGTCCAGGTAACAGGGTACGAATATTACTTTTACTTTGTCTTCCGCCCGGTTCTGCATATCGAGGTACCGCAAACTTTTCAACACATTGTCTTCGTTCATATTGTGGAGCCAATGTGTAATAAACGGATATTCGAGCGGGGTAGTATATTTCTGTTTGCTTTTCAACCGCGCTTTTAAATCTTCACGGGCTTCGCCTACCCAGGCCGGAACATTGATGAATGCAAGGACATTTTTATTTAATGTTTTATCCTTCCTTAACAGGTTTAATGAGTCAAGAAATACATCAATTCCTTTGTTCTTGAATTCATATCTTCCACTGGTTCCTATTATTAACGTATCATCTCCCCAATCTGTTCCCAGCAATTTGTTGGCAACATTCAGCATGGCCGAGCGTGCCCGCTTGCGCTTTCCTGTAAAGGTTATTCCTTTGGGTACGAAATCATTTTCGAAGCCGTTCATCAACACAACGTCGGCCGGTTTATCCAATAACTCTTTACATTCGGTGTTGGTTATTTCGCTTACTGTTGTAAAACAATCTACATGGTGTGCGGTTTGTTTTTCAATGGAATGCTTGGATTGCATGTTCAGCTCGTTGGCCATCTGGTCGCCGTTATAGGAAAACAAATAATCGTATAAGGGTTTATTGTTTCCGGCGATGGAGCGGCCTATGGATGTGGCATGGGTAGTAAATATGGTGGCTATTTCGGGCACCCGCATCTTTATGTAAAGGGCGGCTATTCCGGTCATCCACTCGTGGGCGTGGAAAATAACTTTATCTGTTCTCGATAGATTATATAGATAAAAGCTTTTTACAACTTTCCCTGCTGCATAAGCAAACATCGATGCTTCGTCGTAATCTCCGTAAGCGTGCAAAGAGTCGACTTCAAAGAACTCCCATGTTTGGGTATAAATCTTATTCTTTATTTCGTAAAACGGCCTGAAATCAACAAGGATTACGATTGGTTTTCCGGGAATATCCCAATGTCCGATGCGCACCTTCAACCGAGACTTCTCGCTGGCATATTTCCTCCAATCGGCATATAAATGCCTGGACTCTATAAATAAAGGATTTTCTTTCCCTTCCCATATATCGGGGCCAATGAAAAAAAGTCTGTCTCTGAATGTGTGTTGCAGTGTGTTTGCCCTGGTAGACAAAACTGTATATATACCTCCTACTTTATTACATACTTCCCAGCTAGCTTCGAATATATAATCGGGGGTCATTAATTCGTTAATCATAATGATGTTACGGAACTCTTTTTATTTGCTGCAAAAATAAAGAATATTTATTGAAAAACAGCACGTTACTCATAATTAATCATTCAGCATTGACAACAAACGTTTGCAAACCTGTATTTTTAGCAGGTTTGCAAGTTTGATATTTTTGCAAATTTCTATCCGGCTTTGGCTGTACGT
>DAMCMT010000106.1:0-14371 GCA_032108265.1 Bacteroides sp. | reverse complement strand
GCTTAAAAGAAGAAAGAAGATAAACCTTCAAAAATAAAGAGGATGTGTCAATTTCTTCGTTTTGACACACCCTCTTTTTGTCCGGGTGCCATGCGGATTTTGTAGTACCAGAGAAATATTTTTCTAGTACCAGAAAACTTTTTTTCTAGTACCAGAGAATTATTTTTCTGGTACTAGAAAAGTCTTTATCATCTATTCGGATGTAGCAACCGCTGCATTCGGATGAAACATGTGTTACATTCGGATGTAACATATGTTACATTCGGATGCAGCGCTCGCTTTATCCGAACCTTATATTTACAGATTCGCCAGCTCCACCACCTTATTCACTGCCGCAGTTAGCCCATCGATATTCTTACCACCGGCGGTTGCGAAATGGGCTTGTCCACCGCCGCCACCTTGAATTAGTTTGGCAGCTTCGCGAACCAATTGTCCGGCATTCATTCCGGAAGCAACCAGGTTATCGCTCAGCATCACAGTGAGCAATGGTTTATGTCCGTCGCTGCTACCGGCAACGAAGAATAGATTTTCGGTAATTTCTCCACGCAACTGGAAAGCGATATTCTTCATGGCATCTGCGGTCATCGGACCTACATAGCGTACCACTTTAATTCCGTTGATTTCTTGTATATTCTTTAACAGCTTATCTTTCAGTAAAGCCTGTTTCTCTTTCATAAAGTCTTCTACCTGCTTTTTGAGTCCGGTGTTTTCTTCGAGATACTTTTTGATAGTTGCCGATAAATCGGGAGCATTGTTGAAGAGAGAACGCAGTTCGGTTATAGTATCTTCAATAGTGTTCAGCATTTCTTCCACACGTGCGCCAGTTATAGCTTCGATACGGCGTACTCCGGCAGCGATGGAACTTTCGGACATTATTTTGAACATACCGATATTTCCGGTATAGGTTGCATGAATACCACCACAGAATTCGACGGACGTACCAAATTGTACCACACGAACTTCATCGCCATACTTTTCGCCGAACAGTGCAATGGCTCCCATTTCTTTCGCTTGTGAAATTGGGACACTACGGTGTTCAGTCATAGGAATATTGGCACGAACGCGTTCGTTTACCAACATTTCTACCTTACGTATTTCTTCCGGAGTCATTTTCTGGAAGTGCGAGAAGTCGAAACGCAATCCATCGGGGCTTACAAGCGAGCCTTTCTGCTCTACATGGGTACCCAGCACTTCGCGCAAAACTTCATCGAGCAAGTGAGTAGCAGTGTGGTTAGCAGCGCTGGCTGTGCGTTTTTTCACATCGACCTGTGCACGAACGGGTGCCTCGGGATGTTGCGGTAACTTATCGGCAATATGAACCGAAAGATTGTTTTCCTTTTTCGTATCCAGTATCCGGATGGTTTCGTATTCATTGGTCAGTGTACCGACGTCTCCTACCTGTCCACCGCTTTCGGCATAGAACGGGGTATAGTCGAGTACTATCTGGTACATGGTTTTGTTCTTTTGCTTAATCTGGCGATAGCGCAGTATCTGGGCATCGTATTCGGCAAAGTCATAGCCCACAAACTGTGGGTTTCCTTCACGAATAACTACCCAATCGCCCGTTTCAATAGCAGCGGCATTACGGGCACGCTCTTTCTGCTTCTGCATTTCGGCGTTGAATTCGGCCAGGTCAACTCCCATATTGTTCTCGCGGAGGATAAGTTCCGTTAAATCCAGGGGGAAACCGAAAGTATCGTATAGCGTAAAGGCATCTTTTCCACTGATGATATCTTTACCTGCGGTACGGGTATCGGCCATTGTTTTATCAAGCAGGCGGATACCGGTTTCGAGGGTATGGAGGAATGTGTCTTCCTCTTCTTTCATTA
This sequence comes from Bacteroides sp., assembly GCA_032108265.1. Taxonomy (GTDB): domain Bacteria; phylum Bacteroidota; class Bacteroidia; order Bacteroidales; family Bacteroidaceae; genus Bacteroides. The sequence goes on along the minus strand of DAMCMT010000106.1, from coordinate 12,542 downwards.
CCTTCTCAATCAATGTCTTCTGAGCAACCAGTTCCGGATAAGCATCGCCCATGCTTTCAATCAGTACGGGCAACAGCTTGTATATAAAGGCTTGCTTCTGGCCGAGAAATGTGTATCCGTAACGGACGGCACGGCGCAGAATACGGCGGATAACATATCCTGCTTTTGCATTTGAGGGCAACTGTCCGTCGGTTATAGAGAAAGCTATGGTACGAAGATGGTCGGCGATAACACGCATGGCGATATCTTTTTGCGGGTCATCTCCATATTTACTGCCGGTAATGCGGCCTATTTCTTTAATGATGGGTTGGAAAACATCTGTATCGTAATTAGATATTTTTCCTTGTAAAGCCATGCAAAGACGTTCGAAGCCCATTCCGGTATCAATAACCTTGGCAGGGAGCCCTTCGAGACTTCCGTCGGCCTTGCGGTTGTATTGCATGAATACCAGGTTCCATATTTCAATTACCTGGGGATGGCTTTGGTTAACGAGGGTAAGCCCATCTATCTCGGCGCGTTCGTTTTCCGGGCGCAGATCAATGTGTATTTCCGAGCAGGGACCACATGGACCCGTATCTCCCATTTCCCAGAAGTTGTCTTTGCGGTTTCCGTTGATAATACGGTCGGCTGGCAGGAAACGTTCCCAGATTCCGGAAGCTTCGTTATCACGTTCGAGTCCTTCGGCAGGACTGCCTTCGAATACTGTAGCATATAAACGGTTGGGGTCGAGTTTCAATACATCTACCAGATATTCCCAGGCCCATTCAATGGCTTCTTTCTTGAAGTAATCGCCGAACGACCAGTTGCCAAGCATTTCGAACATGGTATGGTGATAGGTATCGTGTCCTACTTCTTCCAGGTCATTGTGCTTTCCGCTTACGCGGAGGCATTTCTGCGAGTCGGCTACCCGCTTATATTTCGCCGGCTGGTTGCCGAGGATAATATCTTTGAACTGGTTCATCCCGGCATTGGTGAACATCAGTGTTGGGTCGTCCTTAATCACCATAGGTGCTGAAGGAACTATTTTGTGTCCTTTCGATTCGAAAAAGCTTTTAAAGGATTCTCTGGTTTCTTTCGCTGTCATATTTGAGTATTTAAGTTTTTGAGCTCTTAAGTTTTTGAGCATTTAATGTATAAGATTAATACTGGAATTGTAAAATCTCACATACTTAAAAGCTTAAATACTTAAAAGCTTAAAAAAGATTCGCAAAGATAGCGCGTTTTTATTACTTTTGCCACATCAACGACCCAATATTTCATTCAGAATGAGGAAAGTATACTATATATATAACCCTAAGACACAGACATACGACAGAATTTATCCGACGCTCCGGCAACGGGCCGCGAGTCTTTTACGTCGTCTTTTTATAGGCATGGGATTAGGAGCAGGATGCTTTCTGGTCTTCTTTTTCATTTTCGGTTCTCCATCGGAGAAAGAGCTCCGGATTGAGAACAGTCAGTTACAGGCACAATTCAACGTACTCTCACGCCGCTTTGATGAAGCAGCAGCAGTATTACAAGATATACAACAGCGCGATGACAATCTTTATCGCGTTATGTTCCAGGCAGATCCAGTTTCGCCTGCCGTACGTGCCGGTGGCTTCGGAGGAACTAACCGATATGAACGCCTGATGAGCCTTAATAATGCAGAACTGGTAGTAAATACTACCCAGAAAATGGATTTGCTCGACAGGCAATTGTATATACAGTCGCGTTCCTTCGATGACGTGATTGAGCTTTTCAAGAACCACGAAGAAATGCTTCTCAGTATGCCTGCAATTCAGCCGGTATCCAACAAGAATCTACGCAAAACAGCTTCCGGATACGGTTGGCGTATCGACCCTATTTACAAAACACGGAAATTCCATGAAGGCATGGACTTTTCTGCTCCTCCGGGTACAGATGTTTATGCTACCGGAAACGGAGTTGTGGTCAAAGTAGGTTGGGAGTCGGGCTACGGAAATACGATTGAGATTGACCATGGATTCGGCTACCGCACACGGTATGCTCACTTACAGGATTTCCACACGAAAGTTGGTAAGAAAGTTGTACGTGGAGAAGTCATCGGTGGTGTAGGTAATACGGGTAAGAGTACCGGTCCGCACTTACATTACGAGGTGCATGTAAAAGGACAACCGGTTAATCCTGTTAACTATTACTTTATGGACTTAAGTCCTGAAGATTATGAGGAAATGATTCAGATTGCTTCCAACCACGGTGTAGTATTTGATTAATCTGTAAAGAATATGGCGCTGAATAGTAATAAAGACCTTAAACTTTTTTATTCCATTGGCGAAGTAGCCCGGATGTTTAATGTGAACGAATCCCTGCTCCGCTTTTGGGAAAAAGAGTTTCCGCAGCAGATTGCTCCCCGGAAAACTGCCGGTGGTACGCGTCAATATCGAAAAGAGGATATCGAAGCAATCAAACTTATTCACCATTTGGTGAAAGAGAAAGGAATGACATTGCCGGGCGCACGCCAGCAACTTAACAAGAATAAAGATGCTACGGTAAAGAATTTCGAAGTCCTTGAAAGACTCAAAGATGTAAAGGCAGAATTACTGGCAATCAAAAGAGAGCTGGACGGTTTCCAGACTTCAAAGTTCGACAACCCGGAAGAAGAATAGACCTGTTATTCCTCGACTCTTGTTACCGATTTCATATTCGGTATCTTCATTAACTTCGAAGTAAGCGCTTTTACATCATCCACATTGTGAACATACAGTTGTATTTTACCCTCGAAAATGCCATCGAGCGTTTCAAAGTTAATCTTGCGGATATTAACGTTCAATTGCCGGGAAATAACCTGGGTTATTTCATTCAGTAATCCAACACGATCAATGCCTTTCAGATATATATATACAAGGAACGAGAGATTCTTCTGCACTTCCCATTGTGTGGCTATAATACGGTTTCCGTAACTACTCTTCAGTTTAACGGCAACAGGACACTGACGCTTGTGAATAATAACTTTCTCGTTATCGTCCACATAGCCCAATACATCATCTCCGGGAATAGGACAACAGCAGGTTGCTATAATGTAGTTCTTTTCCAGATTGTCTTCCGTCAGTTTAAGTACCTTTTTAGGGTTAATTCTATCTACCGGCGGTTGATTGATGTCGACAGGTGCTTCCTCCCGGGATGATTTTCCATCTTTTCCGAATGAGAAAGAAAGGAATTTCTTCCAGTTTGCGCTCTGTTTGGGTTTTAATGTATTTCTGTCTATCTCACCCAGAACTACTTTACCACTACCAATGGCTGCCAATAGTTCTTCCTTATTTACCATGCCATGAGTCTGAAGCAACTTGTCGGTATTAACTGTTTCCGGGCGTATATCCTCTGCCAACAAAAATTCATTAAGCAGGGTTTCACCTTTCTTCTGCGATTTCTTTTGTTCCTTTTTCAGTATGGCATTTATCTTGGCACGGGCTTTTGCTGTGCTAACAAATGAAAGCCACTGAGGTTTAACTTTCTGGGATTTAGATGTAATAACCTCTACCTGGTCGCCACTTTCGAGTTTGTGGCTCATCGGTACCAGTTTATGATTTACTTTAGCGCCAATACAGTGTTTACCGATGTCCGTATGCAGGGAAAATGCAAAGTCGAGCACGGTAGAATTCTGCGGCATGGTACGTATATCTCCTTTCGGAGTAAAAACAAATATCTCAGATGCAAACAGGTTCAGTTTAATAGTATCAAGGAAATCAATCGCATCGGGTTGCGGATCGTCCAGAATTTCTTTGATGGTACGGAGCCATTTATCCAACTCGCCTTCATCTTCGCCACCACCACCGTCTTTATACTTCCAGTGTGCAGCAAATCCTTGCTCGGCTACATCGTTCATGCGTTCACTACGTATCTGTACTTCGATCCATTGGCCGTTATTAGCCATCAGGGTAACATGTAGCGCCTGGTAACCGTTGGCTTTGGGATGACTCACCCAATCGCGAAGGCGGTCGGGGTGCGGACGATATATCTTGGATATGGATACATAGATATCAAAAGCATCGTTCAGTTCTTCATCTTCCTTGCGAGGTTCGAAGATTATACGTACCGCCAGGATATCGAAGATTTCTTCGAACGGAACATGCTTGGTCTGCATTTTGTTCCAGATGGAATAAATAGACTTTACCCGGGCAACAATATGATATTTAAGCCCCATGCGGTCGAGTTGAACACTGATGGGCGCGGTGAAGTTACGGAACAGTTCATCACGTTCGGCTGCCGTTTCCTGAAGCTTTTCTTCAATCTCTTTATATTCTTCCGGATGCTCGTATTTGAAACTAAGGTTTTCCAGTTCGGTCTTGATGCGGTGCAACCCCAGTCTGTTTGCCAGCGGAGCATAAATGTACAGGGTTTCCCCGGCTATTTTATATTGCTTATTCGGCGCCAGCGAACCAAGCGTACGCATATTGTGAAGCCGGTCGGCTATCTTAATCAGAATTACGCGGATGTCGCTGGACATCGTAAGGAGTAACTTCTTGAAGTTCTCTGCCTGAGCCGATACTTTATCCCCGAATACGCCGCCCGATATTTTAGTGAGTCCATCTACAATCTGGGCAATCTTAGGGCCAAAAAGATTTTCAATATCTTCTACCGTATAATCGGTATCTTCCACTACATCGTGCAGCAGCGCGGAACATATAGAAGTAGAACCCAAGCCGATTTCATTGCAGACAATCTTGGCGACAGCCAAGGGATGCATAATATATGGTTCACCCGATTGCCTCTTGATTCCTTTATGTGCCTGATTAGCAAAGTTAAACGCTTTGGTGATTATCTCCACCTTCTTACGATGCTTGGTGCCCAGATAATCCGTAATAAGTTCCTGAAATGATTGTTCAATCATTTCTTCATCAGACATTTCCTTATGATTAACTTCCTTTATCATTCCTGTGATTATAGATTGTTCCGCGAAAGCCGGCGTAATAATAACGTTATTTGTAGATTTTAAGTTGCTTACCGGCTACAATTTTATTATTGCGAAGTCCATTCCACTTCTTTATATCATTGACACTAACGCGGTAGCGGCCGGCAATGGTCGATAACGATTCCCCGCTTCTTATTTTATGATATGTAAGTGTACCCGAACCTGCCACGGCTTTCGTGCTTCCACCTCTACTTGATGCTGTGGCTGTTTGTACTTCAACACGCCTGCGGTTACTAAAAAGCTCATCTGCCCGGTGGGCATAAATAGTATCTTGTTGATCAATAAAGGCACATAGTTCATTATGCGGTAACCGCAAGGTATACGCTTTTGTTTCACCGGGAACCACATCTTTTTTGAATTGCGGATTCAAACTCCGCAACTGTTCCATACTTACTCCGCAAAGATCGGCTACCTGTTGCAGGTGCAAATTACGGTTTACTCTTATAGTATCGGTATCTGCAGGTATATTGGTTTCGAGCGGACAAATGTTATGGTCGCAGTAATATGTCATCACATAATTGGCTGCTATAAAAGCAGGTACATAGCCACGGGTTTCTCTGGGCAGATTGTTGTAAATAGCCCAATAATCGGTTTTACCACCCGCACGGCGTATTGCCTTGTTTACATTGCCGGGACCACAGTTATAAGCGGCAATTACCAGGTTCCAGTCTTTGTAAATATTGTATAGTTCTTTGAGATATTGTGCTGCCGCCCAGGTAGATTTCACAGGGTCGCGCCGTTCGTCGACCAGACTATTGGATTCCAGTCCGTATATTTTCCCGGTTCCTATCATAAACTGCCAGAGGCCCGAAGCACCAGCCCGTGATACAGCAGACGGGTTAAGCGCCGATTCGATAATAGGAAGGTATTTAAGTTCAAGGGGCAAACCATAAGCATCGAGGGCCTCTTCGAATATAGGTGTGTAAAAGTTGGATGCACTAAGCATAAAGGATACCTGATTACGCAAGCGGCCGGTGTACATATCGATTAAACGCCTGACGACTTCGTTGTAAGGCATTTCCATTACAGTAGGCATACGGGATAGGCGGTCGATATAAACAGAATCGCTGTATACTGGATTATCTTTGGAACTGAAACAATCTTGTTCGGAAAGTACAACAAAGTTTCTTATCTTCCAGTCGCTGAGCAAACTATCCATCGGATAAGTCATACTTACCGGAAGATCTATAGATTCAATTCTCTCTGTTCCGTCGTCTTCTTTTACAACCACATCCACGCTCTCAGTGGTTATCTGTGCCTGAGCCTGGAATGTTAGTAAGCCAATAAGCATTATAACCAGGCAAGTGTTTAATCGTAGTATCCCTTTTTTCATCTGTATCTAACCCCTCTTCACTATTTATATTAGAATGTTATGCTACATTGTATTCCAACCGAGTTACCGGAAAATTTCCTGTCAATAATCAGTGCAGGTTCTACCCGCATGGATAAATCCGGTCCGATATCGAAATTCGAAAGTTCAGCATCGACATAGGCATCGATAATAGAAATCAAATATACGCCGATAAATGCAAATATACTAATATCCCGGAAACGCCGGAAACTGTCTTTTCTCTTTTTTAATCTGGTTGCATCTGTGGATTCGCCTTCCTTGAAATCTGCACCAACCCTGATATAATTTTTATAACTATCGGTACTGGGATCCATATCCATTATATCCATGTATGCCCGCGAATACTCTTTATAAGTCTTTGTATTCCACGATAAAGCATAGGCGCATCCGGTAAAACCGCCATAAATAATAGGAAGTTTCCAGTATTTACGGTTGTATATCTGTCCGCCACCCGGAAAAACAACAGCCAGCCACGTGGCCTTTCCCGAATCGGGTATCCAGGTTTTCGTTTCAGGAACAGCGGCTATCGAATCTGCTTCCAACAGGGTGGCCTGCTGGTCATCAGTAAGTGATGCTACTTGTTCCAGTTTTTCCATACTATTATCATTGACCCGTTGCAAACTATCGGCTACGGAGATAAATGCAGAGTCGACTATGGCCGAATCTGCTACCGATTGCAGTATTTCCGGAGAGATAAAATCCCTTACTTGTATAACCGAATCCAACGGTTCAACAGGTTCCTGTGCAAATACAGCAATCCCTGCCGACTGTAAAAAGCAGATCAGCAGGGCAGTGCATATATGATATATTTTCTTTCTATCCCTCATCTATTTCTTCAACGAATCAAATATTTCCATGATTCGCTCTAACTCTTCCTCGTTATTGAATGGAATGCTTATTTTTCCTTTCCCTTTGTCGCTACAACTAAGTTGAACTTTGGTACTGAAGAACCCGGAAAGTTGTTTTTTCAATATATCGTATTCTTCGGGTACACGTTTTTTTGCCGCTATTTTCTTTCCTCCACTCTTTACGGCTTCGCCTTCGTTGAGCGACTTAACAATTTCCTCGACCTTACGTACGGAGTATCCGTGTTCCTGTATTTCCTCGAACACTTTTACCTGTAACTTGGGGTCGCCCAAAGCAATAAGTGCGCGGGCATGTCCCATATCAAGTTCCTTGTTCTGCAAAGCCATCTGTATCTGTGCGGGTAATTTTAATAACCGCAGATAGTTGGCAATGGTGGTACGTTTCTTACCTACCCGCTCGCTTAGACGTTCCTGGGTAAGGTTATATTGTTCGATAAGATGCTGATAAGCGAGGGCAATTTCGACAGAGTTCAGGTCTTCGCGCTGTATATTCTCAATAAGCGCCATTTCCATTACATTCTCGTCGTCGGCAGTACGGATATACGCAGGTACGTGAGTTAGTCCTGCCCTGAGCGAAGCACGGTAGCGGCGTTCTCCGGCGATTATCTGATACTCGTCGTCCGAAAGTTTGCGCAACGTAATAGGTTGTATGATTCCGATTTCCTTTATAGAATCGGAAAGCTCTTGTAAGGCTGTATCGTCGAATTCCCTTCTTGGCTGATTGGGGTTGACGGATATCTTTGCAAGTTCAATCTCATTGATAGAAGATGACCCTTCTGTCTTTACATCGTCCATCGACAACAAAGCATCCAATCCCCTGCCCAGGGCATTCCTTTTTTGTGCCATATTCTTTTTAGAGTTTTTGAGTGAGGTAAAGTGAGGTAGAGAGTGAGGTAAAGCTCTTTTCTTAATAACTTTACCTCACTCTTTACCTCACTTTACCTCACTCTTTTATTATTACTCATTTCTTTTTATCAATTCTTTGGCTAATGCCATATAATTCTTTGCTCCGGCGCTGTCGGCATCGTACAAAATGGTAGGCATACCGTAACTGGGAGCTTCGCTCAGTTTAACATTACGTTGTATCACGGTATCGAATACTAACTCCTGGAAGTGGTTTTTCACTTCTTCGAGTATTTGGTTCGCCTGACGCAGACGCGAGTCGTACATTGTCAACAGGAAGCCTTCGTATGAGAGCTTCGGGTTCAGCTTCGATTTGATTATCTTGATGGTGTTCAATAACTTACTGATTCCCTCGAGTGCAAAATACTCTGCCTGTACGGGTATTATTACCGAATCGGCAGCCGTAAGTGCATTTACGGTAATGAGGCCCAGTGAAGGCGAACAGTCTATCAGGATGTAATCAAAATCGTCTTTCAGTGGTGCAAGCACCTCTTTTAGTATCTTCTCTCTGTTGGGCAGATTGAGCATTTCTATCTCCGCACCAACAAGGTTAATATGCGATGATATTATCTTTAATGTATCAATTTCGGTGTCGTGTATCGCGCCTTTCACGTCGGCACCATTAATGATACATTCGTAAATAGTACAATCTACTTGCCTTATATCGATACCGAGTCCGGATGAAGCATTTGCCTGCGGGTCGGCATCTACAACCAGTACTTTCTTTTCCATTGTGGCCAGTGAAGCGGCAAGGTTAATAGTAGTAGTTGTTTTTCCCACACCACCCTTTTGGTTAGCTAAAGCAATAATTTTTCCCATAATAGTCATATTAACAATTCGGCGGCGAAGTAAATGATTATTAGCTGTTTCGCCTACGAAAAAAGAAAAACTTTGCAAAATCTGTTGATAAGTCCACTCTTTTGTTAATAACTCAGAGTCAACATTATACAGAATTTTACGCCCGTTCATACCGTTAGGTGTGGCAAATATAATTATTTCCCGGGAATAATAATGTTTTTTCCGGTTAGGGTTGATGAAGATTAAGATTTATAAACGAAACGAGAAAATTAAACAGGATGCATAAGTATGATTTATTGAGTGTTGGAAGTAGAAGGCTATACGGTAGGCACATACAGGGCTATACAATTTATCGTAAAAGGCTATACGATTTATTGTAGAGGGCTATACTGTTTGCAGTATAGGGCTATAGTATCTAAAATATAGGGCTATACGTTTTGCTGTATAGGGCTATACGATTTATAATATAGGCCTATATAATTTATTCTATAAGCCTATACTATTTGCCTTATAGGATTACAACAACTGCCTGCTCTTCATTTCCAGGTATTTGTTGATTACATCTACCGAAAGATTCTCGGGGGCGGTAAGCAGGGAATAGATACCGTATTGTTTCAACGTGTTTACAATCAGTCGCTTTTCGAAAGCGAATTTCTCGGCAATAACCTGTTGATAATAACCCTCGGTACTACGAGCCGGAGTGTTGATTAGTTTCACCAGATCGGCATCTTCGAAGAATACTACTAACAAACGGTGCTGACTGTTCAACTGAATAAGATACGGTAGTTGCCGTTGCATACTTCCGAGATTGTCGAAATTGGTATATAACACAAGGAAGCTTCTCTTATGCAGGTTTTTAGCCAGGTGAACGCAAAGGGCGGAGAAATCGGTTTCGCCGAAAGTCGTTGTCTGGTTATAAAGGGCATCCAGCAACAGGTGCATCTGGTTGGAGCTTTTGGATGCCGGCAGGAATGTATCAAATTTTTCATTGAATGTTACCAGCCCGGCCTTATCGTCCTTTCGGATGGCAATGTAGGAAAGAACAAGGGATGCATTTATGGCATAATCCAGCAGGGTCATGCCCTGGAATGCCTGCTGCATCATACGCCCTTTGTCGATGACATTGAAGATTTGTTGCGAGCGTTCGTCCTGATATACGTTCACCATAAGCTGATGCCGGCGGGCGCTGGCCTTCCAGTTGATGGTGCGGTAATCATCACCTTTGACGTATTCTTTTATCTGTTCGAACTCTGTATGGTGTCCTATGCGACGTATTTTCTTTATACCGAACTCGGTAAGGTTGTTGCTCATAGCCAACAACTCATAACGGTGCAACATCAGGTACGAAGGGTACACTTTGACGGTTACCGGCATATCGCAGGTAAAACGGCGCTGCACAAGCCCCATGCGAGACATTGCAAAGACGCGTACAAAACCGAAATTATATTCGCCACGCACGGCAGGACGCAGGGAATACTCTATCATCTTCGTTTCGCCCCGAAGAAGAGAGAGACGGAAATCAATGTCGCGCCTCTGGAAGATAACCGGAATTTCGTCTGTAACGCTCAGTGATACGGTAAATGAGTAGGTATTTTCGATTTCGATACGTACCGGATTGTCGTCTCCGTTGGAGAAACGTTCGGTTGTATGCCGAACAGCCGTAATACCTCGACGCGACCAGAGTAAAAAGGCATCGATACAAACGGCAAACAGATACAATACCAGCAACGCCTGTCCGACAGGGAACAGGGGTGCCCAAAAGTATCCGCCACTAATGAGGAGGACTATCAGGGCAGCGGCAATATAAAACCGTCCGGTAAGATACATTATTTGGGTACTTCTACTTTATCAATCAAACGTTGGGTTACTTTTATGGGCGAATAGCCTTGCATTTCGGCCTCGGCAGTGAGCAACAGACGGTGCTGTAATACAAAGGGGGCTACGAACTTAATATCCTCGGGAGTTACAAAATCGCGTCCCTGTAATATGGCGTATGCTTTGGATGCTTGTAACAAACTGACTGATGCACGGGGCGATGCTCCGAGGAATACAGCTTTGCTGTTACGGGTTTGGTGGATGATAAGGGCGATATAACGTAGCAATGAAGGTTCTACGAATACACCATTACACATCTGCCTCAGGTTGAGTAGTTCGTCGCGGGTTATAACGGGCTGGATATCATCGAGTTTCGTCAACCGGGTGTTATTGTGGTGGCGCAACAGGATGTTAACTTCTTCGTCGAGCGTGGGATAGTCTATAGTAATTTTAACCAGGAAACGGTCGAGCTGGGCTTCGGGTAGTTTGTATGTTCCCTCCTGCTCTACCGGGTTCTGGGTGGCGAGGATGGTGTAAAGTTCGCCCATTTTATAGGTATTGCCGTCGATACTTACCTGGCGTTCTTCCATTACCTCGAACAGTGCCGATTGGGTTTTGGCCGGGGCACGGTTGATTTCATCTACCAATACAATATCGGCAAAGATGGGCCCGCGGTGGAAATCGAACTCACTGGTTTTCATATTGAAAACGGTTGTACCAAGTACATCACTGGGCATGAGGTCGGGGGTGAACTGTATGCGGCTGAAGTCGGCATCGACCAATCGGGCAGTGAGGCGGGCAATCAATGTTTTGGCTACACCGGGTACACCTTCGAGTAATGCGTGGCCGTTGGCAAGGATGGTGGTCAACAGTAGGTCGACGGTACGTTCCTGCCCCACAATAACGGAGCTGATTTGTTGTTTCAGCTTCTCAATCTTTTCGGCGAAAAGCGTCAAATCTATTCGTTCCCTGTATTCTTCCATATTTTTGAGTTTTGAGTTCTTTGTTTTAAGTAATTAAAAGATTCATATTATACTATTATCCGCTTAATAGGCCGGAACGGCCATAATCTTGGTAGCCCGGTTGGCTTTAGCCCCGGGTAACGGTAATATATAATTCTCTGCGTGCTGAAAGTACGCAATCTAAAGAGATTGCATACTTTCAGCATGCATTTATTGTAAATGCATTTCCAACCCGGGGCTAAAGCCAACCGGGCTACCAAGATTATGGCCGTTCCGGCCGTCCATGCAGTATGTTTCCGTACAATATGAAACATTTAGAATATAATTTAATATACTAACATCTAAATACCGATAATTCTTAGTTCTAAATACTGCTTACTATTCTATTTATTCGGTCTATATATTTCTTCATCAGGTCTTCGGTTATATAAGCCTTTTCATCACCAAGTACACGGCGTAGCGATATAAGCAACCGGTATATTTTATCTTCTTCTATTCCTGTTTTCCGGGCGATGCGGTGGGCATGTTCGGTATCATCCTGTTCATCATCCAGGTCTACCTGTATGTGGCGGCGCAGGGCATCGGCAAAATACAGGTATTTCTTGCGTACAAGGTCGACATGGTTTTTCTTCTGGTAATATAAGGTACCGATAAGTTCTACAAACTCAACCGATTTATTCTCGGGTGGAGTTACAACCGGGATTACCCGTTGACGACGGCGGGCTGTAAATATCATAAAAGTCAGCAAAAGCAGCATGGTTAAATAAATACCCCATTGTAAAGGCGGTTGCGACAGGAAATAACGCAAAGGGGTTTGCGATACCGTCATGTCTACGTTGTAACCCTGTGTACGTACAAGCGGCATTTCTTTCATCTGCGAAAGTAGCCGGAAGATATAATCCGAATTATCGCCATCC
>DAMCMT010000105.1:0-15163 GCA_032108265.1 Bacteroides sp. | reverse complement strand
ATATCAATAGAAAACAATAAATGCCAATAAACACAACTCCCTTGGGAGTTGCATAATACCGACTTAGCTATGCAACCCGTATCGGGTTGTGTATGTTGTTATTGCTCTTTTCTATTGATATAGATGCCCTCCGGGCAAACAAAAGTCTGAGGCTCCGTGTCTCTATGCCTCTGTGTCTCTGTGTTTAAATTCCATCAAAACCATATAAAAAGACCTTAATTATTCATTCTATCAGATAAAAATAGCTTAAAAACACGCTCTTTATGGACGATAAAAGAACATTCATTCCGGTGCAATGTTGAATAGGGGTATCCGGAACATTAAATATCCGGAAACTAATACCGGCCGGTATTACTCTATTACGATTTATTAATTTAAAAAGAAAAAGTCATGAAAAGTTCTAATTCAAGAAGCGAAAACGCTAAAAACGAAGCTAGAGATTCACAAGGACGCTTTACCAGCGAACATAAAGGTAACCAAAGCGGTAGTTCAAAATCATCATCTAAGTCTACAGACCATAGAGGTGAAAATGCTAAAAACGAACCCAGAGATTCTCAAGGCCGTTTCACAAGCGAAAAATCGTCATCAAAGAAATAATTGAGACGTACATTTTAAAAGAAATGTCAAGAGCAGCTCCATAAATCGGAGCTGCTCTTATTTTTACTCAATATTTAAAGGATATAACTGAGACATAAGTATATTATTGGTATAAGTAATAGTTTCCTGCTTACGGAATGCCATCCACTCTTCTTCCTGGCCGCACTGTTCTACCATCCTGAGAAAGCTTGACACAGGAGTAAGATCGTCAAGGGCACTTACCAGACGCGAACCTACAATGCTATCCTGTAACTGACTTACATATTTTTCCATCATTACCAAAAGTTCATTCGCACCTGGAGGTTCGAATTTTATATAACTATCCCATTTCATGAAATCTAATGCATACTCGTCAAGCATATCATCGTTTTGCTCGCTGATAGAGTCGGCATCAAAATAGGTATCCTGTGCCATCTGCTCAAGTTCTAGGGTTTCCGGATTCAGATAACATATAAATCCATTATAAAGCGCATCAGCAATTTGCTGAACTGTACTCTCGCAACCGGGTAAAATCTCATCTTCCTTCCGGGGGTTCTCTTCGCCTAATATCTGATCTTCCAGACAGGTTAAAACTGCCATAAGTTTTTTCTCGTCATCCTTAATAATAGTAAGCATGCTCTGAATATCTCTGTACAAAAATCGTGGTTCCATATCTTCTCTATTTTATATTAGTCCATTTGCTTTTCTAACAATAACGGGAAGAATATTGTTCTTAGTATATAATGAACTTTATGGTACCGCAATTAAGGTGCTTTCTCAGTATAATTAACCATTTATCCCTATGACATTAAGGTATTATGACAGTATCATTTAGTGGATTCACGATTGTGATCCCATTGGCCCACGATTGTAATCCCATGGGTTCACAATCGTGAACCAATCAGCCGCCCATCGTGGGCTTATTGATTTTTCATATAAACATAGGGGGCGGATTAAGGAAATTCTCACGAAACTGCGATACCAAGGGTGATAACGCTTATTTGCCAGCAACCGGCATTTTCTAAAGCTTTAGAACAAGCAGATATAGTGGCACCTGTTGTCAGTACATCGTCTACCACCAAAATATGTTTGTTCTTTACCTGTTCCTTATTAGTAAAAAAGAATGCTTCTTCCATATTCTCGGACCGGCTGAATACAGTTTGTTGAGTTTGAGTTCCGGTATTCCTTTTACGAACTACAAGAGAATTATTTACCGGGATACCCGTTACATCAGATATACCCCGGGCAATCATTGCACTTTGATTGTATCCACGTTTCCGAAGGCGCTTCTTATGCAGTGGAACCGGAATGATTAAATCGATGGAGTCGAAGAAACCGTTTTGAATGATTTCAGTTGCCAGGTGAGCACCCATAATACGTCCTACTTGTTGTTGTCCATCATACTTTAACCGGTGGATAATCTTTCTGTATTCACTTCCACGGTAATAAAAAAACCAGGAAAAAGCCCGCACCAAGGGTACTCTGCCCCAAAGCAGCTTCTCCATAAAATTATCTTCTTCCAAATGATAATTAGTTCGGGGTAATCCGATATTGCAACTGGTGCATAAGCATTCTTCGCCCTTACCCAAAACAGCCGAACAAACCACACAATAGCGAGGAAATAAAAGAGAAAGAAATGATTCAATCCAGTTTTTCATTCGTATTAGTTTAACACAAATGTACTGCTTTATTTTATACAGTCAAATAAACTTCCTAATTTTGTAATTCACTATTAATTGATATATGAAACATCCTCTAAACTTATTCCGGTTCTGCCCCAAATGCGGCTCTTCGCAATTTATAGTAAACAATGAAAAGTCAAAGAAATGTCAAACCTGTGGCTTTGTATATTACTTCAACCCTTCATCGGCCACGGTAGCATTTATATTAAACAACAAGGGCGAATTACTGGTTTCCGAGAGAGCCAAAGAACCGGCCAAAGGCACATTGGATTTACCCGGCGGATTCATTGATATGAATGAAACTGCCGAAGAGGGAATCATCCGCGAAGTTAAAGAGGAAACAGGACTGGATGTAGAAGAAGCTATTTACCTTTTTTCATTGCCCAACCTGTATATGTATTCGGGGTTCGAGGTGCAAACACTCGATATGTTCTTCCTCTGCCGGGTGGATGATACCAATCATCTCACGGCTATGGACGATGTATCCGAGTTGTATTTTATGCCTATAAATCAAATTGACCCCGAAGTTTTCGGACTTGCTTCAATAAAAAAAGGCTTGAGCCTTTTTTTAAAGTTGAAAGTGGAAAATTGAAAATTGAAAGGTAACAAATCTGTTTTATAACCGTCAATATAATAATATAACTGCTCGCCAAGAGTAAGTTAAAACCTGTGAAACTACGGTTTCTTTATCGTTAAATCGGTGAAAACCTGTACTTTTGCGAAAACTGTACATCTATGAAAGCTTTTAATTTTCGACTTATCTGTGTTTCTCTCTGCTGCCTGCCTTTAGGCTTGTCGGCCCAGATTACTGGAAACTTTAACTCGCCCGACAATCTTCTGGATGAAGGAAGAAGGCTATTCTCGCAGGAAAATTATGCGGCGGCCGTGCCACTTGCCAAAGAATATGCCCGGCTTAACCCCGATAGTGAGTTCCTATACGAAACCGATTATATACTGGCATGCGCCGCTTACGAGTTGAAGGATGTAAACAGTATAGAAATCCTGGAGGATTATCTGGAAACGCATCCCGACTCTCCATACACCAACCGCGTAAACGCACTTATGGCATCGGCCTATTTCTTTGAAGAGAAGTACGATGAAGCTTTATCGTTTTTTCAATCGGCCGACCTGGATAAACTCAGCAATAGCGAGCGCAATGATATGACTTACCGCATGGCTATCTCGTATATGACTGTGGGCAATGTAAACCAGGCTGCTGTATGGTTTGAAACACTCCGTAATACCAGCAAAAAATACCGGAAAGATTCCGAATATTATGTTTCTTACATCCGATATACGCAAAACAGGCTCGATGAAGCATTGTCGGGTTTTCTGGCTGTTCAGAACGATGAAAAGTACAAAACACTGGCACCCTATTATATAGCCGATATTTACCTGAAACAAAAACAGTACGACAAAGCCATGGCTGTTGCACAAGACTATTTGTCGGCTCCTGCCGGTGAAGGTTCTCCCGGCATGATGTATGCCCGCGAGATGCATCGCATCATGGGCGAGATTTATTACATCCGCGGCGACTATGCTAATGCACTCACCCGGCTTAACAGTTACTGGGCCGAAGCCAGCCAGCCTCAACGCAGTGCGCTCTACATGTTAGGGCTATCCTATTACCAGACAGGGGTTTACAGCAAAGCCGCCGATGCACTTGGCGAGGTTACGAAAGTAAATGATGAACTTACACAAAATGCATTTCTACATCTGGGACTATCCTACCTGCAACTAGCCGAGAAGAATAAAGCCCGTATGGCATTCGAGCAGGCGGCAGCTTCCAATGACGACATGAAGATTAAAGAGCAGGCATCTTATAATTATGCGCTGACAATTCACGAAACATCTTTTTCTGCCTTCGGCGAATCGGTAAATGTTTTCGAACGTTTCCTGAATGATTTCCCCAATTCTGTTTATGCAGATAAGATAAGCAATTACCTGGTCGATGTATATCTTACTACACGTAGTTACGACGCAGCATTAAAGTCTATCGAGCGGATATCGCGCCCTAATAATCGGATCATGGAGGCTAAGCAGCGCATCCTTTTCCAGTTGGGTACACAAGCATTTGCCAATGCTAATTTTGAGAATGCAGTAGATTACTTTACAAAGTCGATGGCCATCGGACAACACAACCGTCAAACCAATGCGGATGCCGCTTACTGGCGTGGAGAAGCCAATTACCGTTTAAACAAACCGGCAGAAGCCGCTCGCGATTTTAATGACTATCTACGTTCCAATACCCAGAATAACACCGATATGTATGCGCTTGCATACTATAATCTGGGCTATATTGCTTTCGACAAAAAAGATTACACTACCGCCCGCAGAAACTTCGAACAATACACCCGGTTAGAACGACGGGATAATAAAATAACAATGGCCGATGCTTATAACCGCATAGGCGATAGTTATTTCCATACACGCAATTTCAACGAAGCGAAACAATTTTACTCACAGGCCGAAGCGTTGAATACAGCCTCGGGAGATTACTCATTCTATCAACTGGCACTTGTATCCGGGCTTCAAAAGGATTATGCCGGAAAAATTACCATACTCAACCGCCTGGCCGGGAAGTATCCTTCATCACCTTATGTAATCAATGCCTTATACGAAAAAGGCCGTTCGTATGTACTGATGAACAATAACCGGCAAGCCATTACTTCGTTCGACGAGTTACTTAAAAAATATCCCGAAAGCCCCCTGGCTCGCGTTGCTGCTGCCGAAATCGGCCTTTTATATTATCAGGACGAGCAGTACGACCAGGCAATCGCTGCATATAAGCATGTTATCCAAACATATCCGGGAAGCGAAGAAGCCCGTCTGGCATTCCGCGATCTCAAGTCTATCTACATTGATTTGAACCGGATCGACGAGTTTGCATCAGTAGCACAAAACCTTCCGGGAAATATCCGCTTTGATGTAACCGAACAGGATTCACTGACTTATGTGGCTGCTGAGAAGGTTTATATGCGTGGACAAATAGGACAAGCACGCGAAAGTTTCGAACGTTATGTACAAACCTTCCCCGACGGCGCTTTTGGCCTGAATGCACATTATTACCTGAGCATTATCGGCAAAGAGCAAAACAATGCCGATATGATAATGCTTCATACCGGGAAATTACTTGAATATCCCGACAGTCCATTCACCGAAGAAGCATTATCAATGCGTGCCGAAGTACAGTATAATCAACAAAACTTCCGCGATGCTTTAGCTTCATATAAGATGCTTAAAGACAAAGCCTCTACACCTGAAAGACGCGTGTTAGCTGAAACGGGAGCATTGCGTAGTGCATTTTTCCTGAGGGACGACACAGAGATTATCCATGCAGCAACCGACTTGCTGGCAGAATCGAAATTAAGTCCCGAACTCGTTACCGAAGCCAGTTATTACCGGGCTAAAGCCTATCTGAGGCAAAATGCCCAGGAGGCTGCCATGGCCGACCTGAGAGAACTGGCGAAAGACACCCGTAACCTCTTCGGTGCCGAAGCAAAATACCTGGTTGCCGAACAACTTTATACAGATGGCAATTACGATGCAGCAGAAAAAGAACTACTAAACTTCATTGAGCAGAGTACGCCTCATGCCTACTGGCTGGCCCGGGGATTTGTGCTTCTGTCCGATGTATATGTTGCAACCAATAAGCTACTGGATGCCCGTCAATACCTGCTAAGTTTACAACAAAACTATCAGGCAGATGACGATATTAAAAGAATGATTGAAACCAGATTGGAAAAACTAAACAATTAAAACTATGAAGTTGCAAACGATCAATATATCATCCGTAAAAGGTTATTTAGCTATGGCCGGAGTTTTGGTTGCCGGTACAATCTCTCAGGTACAGGCACAAACCACACCCGCCGATTCTATCCTGAACCGTACAGTTATTGTGGAACAGCAGTACAATCCGGATATTATGGATGCGCAGAAAATAAATGTCGTTCCACAGGTAGAAGAAATCAAGGTTATTCCCCGGCAGGTGGAATATGATAACCAGATATTCCCGGCTACATCGCTTCCGGAAGGAACAATTGGTGCATTCGCGGGCAAAGAAGAGCAGGCAAAAACCAGTAAGGGTTATGCCCGCTTAGGTTACGGTATGTACGGTAATCTGGATGCTAAAGCCAATTATTTGTTTACATTGGGCGAAAAGGATAAACTGAACCTTAATTTCAGCATGGATGGCCGGGATGGAAAACTGGAAAGCAGGTATGGTTCGGGAAAATGGAACAATCATTTTTACCGTACCCGCGCAGCTGTTGATTATATGCATCAATTCAGTAAGGTGGATATGGATATTGCAGGAGATATCGGGATAAGCAATTTCAACAACCTTATTTATGATGATTCATATCAGAAGAAATTTACTTCGGGAAGTGGACATCTTGGTTTTACTTCAACAGACAATGAACTTCCCATACAATTCAAAGCCGAAACCAACTTAATGCTTTATTCCCGCCATTACAACTATGCCGGTACGGATGCCGTAGCATATAAAGAAACGATGGTACGCACAAAGGCGGATGCCTACGGAAATATAGGCGAGAACCAGAAAGTAGGTGTTGCACTCGGGATGGACAACCGGTTCTACGGAGGCGAAGGACACAAAAATATTACCACACTATTACTGAATCCTTATTATGCTATCGGTGGCGAAAACTGGAATGTGCATCTGGGCGTCAATGTCGACCTGGCATTTGGCTATGGTGATAAATTCAATGTATCTCCTGATGTTAGGGCCGAGTATATATTCTCCGACAGCTACATCCTGTATGCCAAAGCTACCGGCGGCCGGTTAAGCAATGATTACCGCCGGCTCGAACAATTCGACCCATTTGCCGAAATAGTCTTTGTTCAAATGGAAGATAGTTACCGGCAACTCGAAGGAACCATTGGTTTTAAAGCAAGTCCGGTAAACAGTCTTTGGTTTAACCTGTTCGGGGGTTACGAACGAACCAAAAAAGATTTGTTCACCACTGTTTTTAATTTTAACCGTAATTATGCAACGACTGTAGACTATGGTACCTGCTATTACCTTGCGAACTCCAACAACATATTTGCAGGAGCAGATATAAACTATAACTATAAAAACATATTTTCATTTGCTCTGCATGGCAAATACCAAAGCTGGGATTCAGGAATGGAATACCCTTCTTTGCTGATGCCCGAATTTACTTTTGGTGGTCAAGTCGGAATTAATCCTATAGATAAACTGAACATTAATCTAGGGTACGAATTTATTCAACGTAAAAAGTTGGATAATATAGACAAGCTTGATGCCGTAAGCAATCTTCGTCTGGGTGCCAGTTATGAAATTCTCAACGGTATTTCCGTATACGCCCGGGCATCTAACTTATTGAATAAAAAATATTATTATTACCTTGGTTACTACGATCAGGGAGCCAGTTTCCTGGGTGGTTTGAGTTTCAGATTTTAGCAGACAGCCAAAAATACAATTCTGGTAAAAAAGTCTTTTTTTTGTAAAAAACATCAGATTCTCACTATATAATAAGGTGGGAAAGATGTTTTTTTCTACTTTTGCGGGCGAATTTATTTAAGGTAAATCAAGAATATGCAAAAAAACCTTGTAATTGTAGAGTCCCCGGCAAAAGCGAAAACTATTGAAAAGTTCCTCGGAAAGGAGTTTAAAGTCCTTTCGAGTTACGGACATATACGTGATTTGAAAAAGAAAGACTTCAGCATCGACGTTGAAAATCACTTCACACCCAAATACGAAATACCGGCCGAAAAGAAAAAAGTAGTTTCGGAATTAAAAGCCGAAGCCAAGAATGCCGACATGGTATGGCTGGCTTCCGATGAGGACCGCGAGGGAGAAGCCATTTCCTGGCACTTGTACGAGGTTCTGGGTCTGACACCCGAAAAAACGAAACGCATTGTATTCCACGAAATAACCAAGCCGGCTATTTTAAAAGCAATCGAAAACCCACGCGATATTGATATTAACCTGGTAAATGCCCAACAGGCACGCCGGGTACTCGATCGCATTGTAGGTTTCGAACTCTCTCCGGTATTATGGAGAAAAGTAAAACCGGCACTCTCGGCAGGTCGGGTACAATCGGTAGCCGTACGCCTTATTGTCGAGCGCGAAAGAGATATACAAAACTTCAAAAGTGAAGCCTCTTACCGGGTAACTGCTACTTTCATGGTACCCGATACCGACGGCAAAATAGTTGAAATGAAAGCCGAACTTGCCCGCAGGCTGAAAACAAAAAAAGAAGCCCGCGAGTTTCTGGAAGGATGTCAATCAGCATCATTTACCATTGACGATATAACTACAAGGCCTACAACTAAAAGTCCGGCTGCACCATTCACCACCTCGACCCTGCAACAGGAAGCAGCACGTAAACTTGGATTTACTGTAGCACAAACCATGATGGTGGCGCAGAAACTCTACGAATCGGGTAAAATAACCTATATGCGTACCGACTCGGTGAATCTTTCAGACTTTGCCATTGCCGGAAGCAAGGATGCTATTGCCACTATTATGGGAGATAAATATATCAAAACCCGTAAGTACGCCACTAAAACCAAAGGTGCACAGGAAGCTCACGAAGCTATACGCCCCACGGATATGGCTGCCCAGACTATTGATGGTACTTCACAGGAAAAGAGACTATACGATCTTATCTGGAAACGAACCATTGCTTCGCAAATGACGGATGCGCAACTGGAAAAAACCACCGCAACCATATCTATCAGCAACATGAACGATGATTTCATTGCCAATGGCGAAGTAATCAAGTTCGACGGCTTCCTGCGTGTATACAAAGAATCATACGACGACGATGTAGAACAGGAAGACGAAAGCCGCCTGTTGCCTCCACTAAAGAAAGGCCAGGTTTTGGAAAGTAAAGATATTACTGCTACTGAACGTTTCAACCAGCGTCCGGCACGATATACCGAAGCCAGTTTGGTGCGTAAGCTCGAAGAACTGGGAATTGGTCGTCCATCAACGTACGCCCCTACCATCTCGACCATACAACAACGCGAATATGTAGAGAAAGCTGATAAGGAAGGAGAAGAACGTACATATGATGTGTTGACTCTCCAAAAAGGTCAAATAAATGAAGATAACCGCAAGGAAATAACCGGAGCAGAGAAATCAAAACTCTTCCCTACCGATATAGGTATTGTTGTGAACGACTTTCTGCTGGAATACTTCCCAAGCGTACTCGATTATAACTTCACCGCCTCTGTTGAAAAAGAATTCGACGATGTAGCCGAAGGCGATAAGGAATGGACATCGCTTATGGAAGATTTCTATGAAAAATTCCACCCTTCCGTTGAAGCTACTCTTGCAACTAAAAGCGAACATAAAGCTGGCGAGCGGGTACTGGGAACCGACCCCAAAAGCGGTAAGCCCGTATCAGTCAAGATAGGTCGTTTCGGCCCGGTTGTACAAATCGGTACCAGCGAAGACGAAGAGAAACCCCAGTTTGCACAGCTCCGGAAAGGTCTTTCGCTCGAAACCATTACATTGGAAGAAGCACTTGAACTTTTCAAACTTCCCCGCAAATTACCGGAATTTGAAGGAAAAGGTATTACCATTGGCGTAGGTAGATTCGGTCCATACGTATATCACGACTCCAAATACATTTCGCTGCCGAAAGGTATGGATCCCATGGAGGTAACTTATGAAGAAACCGTCGAGCTTATCAATGCCAAAAGGAAAGCAGATGCCGAAAAAGTAATAAAAACATTCGACGAAGAGCCCGAACTCTCAATCCTGAACGGACGCTATGGCCCATACATTGCTTACAAAGGCAATAACTATAAAATACCTAAGAACGTAGAGCCACGAGATTTAAATCTCCAAACTTGCATGGATATTATAAAGCTCCAGGAAGAAAAGGGAGCTGCTACCCCAAAGAAGAAAAAGTTTGCGGCAAAAAAGAAATAGCCGACCACTTTTATAAATATTTTTCGCAACTCAAAGATACAGCCAGTAATAGCTTATTATAGCTTTTACTGGCCTCGAAAAGAAGAACTACTGTTTCTCTTCAGAAGATCAGTAGTTTTTGGTATAGAGAAACTACTGTTTTTCCTAAGGAAAAACTACTGATCCTCTTAAGAAAAACTCCTGATTCTCCGAAGAGAAACCCTGGTTTTTCTTTTGAGTATCAGGAATTATTGTGTAACTGCAATTCTTTCCGGTAATGTCTTGTCGGATTTTTTCGCCATAGAGAGCTAAATAACCATTCCATTTAGCATCGTACTGAACGCGCTCTCCATCATCCGTTGAATATGCCCCAATGAATTCTCTTTCACTTGAATAGCTATGTATAGCATCAGTTGAAGTGATGAATTCCTTAATCCCCTAATACCTGACGGAGCTATTCTTATTACGCTTCCCTCATTAACCGGAAAACAATCATCGCCAACCTGAAAATCTCCCGAACCTTTGAGAATGATATAAATTTCTTCATTCCGGTTGTGTTTATGGAAATAAGATAGTTCTGTCTTCGGCGCTAGGTGATTAAATGATACTTCGGTCCCTGTAGCTTGAAGAGCCTCTTTCAGAAATACTTTTCCTTCGACTTCCTGTTTGGATTTAGCATGGATAATGGAATGTTCGTTTATACTATCCAAATTTCCGATGTTAATTGCAGTAAACATATCAGCGGTAGCAATTTTGTGGATTTCTTTCATAATAAAAAGTTGAGCCTACTATATTATCTGTTTTTCATTTTATTAATGCGCTCGACAAGGCGATTTAAGTATGTCAAAATGCCCTCATTTTCCTTTATTGGGAATGTTTCATGTGCTAACATAAAGTTATCCATCAAAGCATCATACTCTTTAAATCTCTTTTTCAGGACATCTTCGTCTCCGGTTTCCCAATAACGGCTTTCATCAGTCATCTTAAAATCCGTTAAATACTTATTTTCCAGATATTTAAACAGGTTAATAATGATGGCATGTGTTATATATCCGGTATATTGCGTTTTAACAGAAATCGTATAGATATAATGCTTTTGTTTTTCTGATTTCCCAAAGTATTCTATATAGTGTGGGCTAACCATTATTCCATTGGATAGGAAAGTAAGAGAAATAGTTTCGGATTCAGGAGGTGTAAACCAAATTCCATAAATAGGATTTAAGTACTCCTGAGTGTCAAGAGTATCACCTGGAAATGAAGTATTAGAAACTATATATTCCCAATTATAAACTTTGCATATATCTTTTATATCTTCAATCAAGGCAGGTAAAGAAGAAGCATCTTTAATTCGTCCGCTGTAATGTATACATAAACCCATAATAATAGTACATTTTTAGATTTGTGAAAATACTATTTATTCCACAAAAATACATAAAAAACAAAGGTAAAGTTAAATAGATAAGTAACTAAATACAAAAACCTTGATAGCTGGCTATCAAGGTTTTTGTGTACCCCCGAGCAGAATCGAACTGCTATCTAAAGTTTAGGAAACTTCTATTCTATCCGTTGAACTACAGGGGCAAAATATCGCCGCAAAGATAAAATTAATCCGCGGATTAACCAAAAAGAGGCTACATAAAATCCGAATTGACAGTACCTGAGAGCACATCAAAATAAAACCTACAGCAATAAGTTCTATTTTAACGTGGTTTTATCTCTAAAAACGAATAAAAATCATCTTTTGGTTTACATTTAGTTAAAGTACTACTACCTTCTTTTATATTTAAGTCAAAATAGTCCTTAAAATCCACTATCAAAATGATTTTCTTTACTTAGCATTATGAGTAATAACGAACTGTTTCAGTTACACATTACTGCAAAAACATACAGTTTTCAAACATTTTAAATGACGTTCGGCAGTTTAAGCCGAAAAGATTTTGTCAGGTCGCATATCTTTCCGACCTTTGTGCAACTTTTCGATAGTCAATCTTAAAACAAAAGACAAAATTATGGCAGATGATTTGATGGTTAAAGAACTGGAGAGAGTTGTAGTCCGTTTCTCGGGCGACTCGGGCGATGGTATGCAGCTCGCCGGAAGTATTTTCTCCAACCTTTCGGCCGTTGTAGGAAATGATATTTCAACGTTTCCCGACTTCCCAGCCGAAATTCGTGCTCCGCAAGGTACTTTGAGCGGTGTGTCAGGATTCCAGGTGCATATTGGCGCTGGTAAAGTGTATACTTCGGGTGATAAATGCGATGTATTGGTAGCGATGAACCCGGCAGCCCTGAAAACGAACGCTAAATTCTTAACGCCACAATCTGTTATTATAATTGATACGGACTCCTTCACCAAAAAAGATTTGGAAAAGGCGTTATATACTACCGACGATCCGTTCGCAGAACTTGGTTTACACAATCAGGTGATTGATGCACCGATTTCGACCATGTGTAAAGAAGCACTTAAAGATAGCGGACTCGATAATAAAGCCATTCTCCGTTGCAAAAATATGTTTGCACTGGGTATTGTATGCTGGTTGTTCAACCGCCCGTTGGAGTTTGCCATGCATACACTTCAAAATAAATTTGCGCGCAAACCTCAAATTGCCGATGCTAATATAAAAGTACTTACCGCCGGTTTCGACTATGGTCATAATACCCATGCGTCGGTATCTACGTACCGCATCGAATCCAAAGGAGCAAAAGAAAAAGGATTTTATACTGATGTTAACGGCAACCTGGCAACAGCCTACGGACTGGTGGCTGCTGCCGAAAAAGCAGGTATTCAGTTATTCCTGGGTTCCTATCCTATTACACCGGCAACGGACATACTTCAATATCTTTCTAAATTTAAAGAGTTGGGTGTGGTAACGGTTCAGTGCGAAGACGAAATTGCCGGATGTTGCAGCGCCGTAGGTGCATCCTTCGCAGGAAGCCTGGGAGTTACAACGACCTCAGGACCGGGAGTTTGCCTTAAAAGCGAGGCCATCAACCTGGCTGTAATAGCCGAATTACCACTTGTAGTGGTGAACGTTCAGAGAAGTGGCCCGTCGACAGGTATGCCTACCAAAAGCGAACAGTCTGACTTATTGCAAGCTATATCCGGACGTAATGGCGACAGCCCGCTGGTAGTAATTGCTGCAACCTCGCCTACGAATTGCTTCGATGCTGCTTACATGGCATCCAAAATAGCATTGGAACATATGACTCCCGTTATTCTTCTTACCGACGGATACATTGCCAACGGTTCGGCTGCCTGGAAAATTCCTTCGCTTGAACATTATCCCGAAATCAAACCGCCTTATGTATCGCCCATGATGCAGGAAGGTTGGAAACCATACAACCGTAATCCAGAAAACATGGTTCGCTACTGGGCCGTTCCCGGTACACCGGGATTCCAGCACCGTATCGGCGGATTGGAGAAGGATTATGATACCAGTGTAATCTCTACTGTAGCAAGCAACCATCAGAAGATGACGGTTGCCCGGCAGAATAAGATTGAGAATATTGCGGACGTAATTCCTGAACAGGAAGTGGTAGGCGATATTGATGATGCCGAACTGCTGATTGTGGGATGGGGTGGAACTTACGGACACCTGTATTCTGCCCTCGAAATGATGCAGCAGCAAGGCCGGAAGGTAGCATTAGCACACTTCCAGTATATTAACCCGCTGCCGAAGAATACGGAAGAGATATTGAAGAAATACAAAAAGATTGTGGTAGCCGAACAGAATACCGGACAGTTTGCATCCATACTTCGTTCGAAGTTCCCAGGACTGGATATTGCACAATTCAACCGCGTGAAAGGCCAGCCTTTCAATGTATTGAGACTGGTAGAGGAATTCACTAACATCATGGAGGAAAAGTAAAATGAGCGAAATGAAATATACCGCTAAAGATTATAAAAGCGAACAACTGGTTCGCTGGTGTCCGGGTTGCGGCGATCATGCCTTGCTGAATTCTTTGCATAAGGCTATGGCCGAACTCAATGTTGAACCGCATAATATTGCTGTTATTTCGGGTATAGGATGCTCTTCGCGTCTGCCTTATTATATGAATACTTATGGTTTCCATACCATCCACGGCCGTGCAGCAGCCATTGCTACCGGTGTTAAAGTAGCCCGCCCCGACCTGAGTGTGTGGCAGATATCGGGCGATGGCGACGGACTGGCTATCGGAGGTAACCATTTTATACACGTAGTACGCCGTAACGTAGATATTAATATCATTCTGCTCAATAACCAGATTTACGGTCTTACCAAAGGACAATACTCACCCACTTCGCCACGGGGAATGGTAACTAAATCATCTCCTTATGGAACTGTGGAAGATCCTTTCCGCCCGGCAGAGCTGGCATTTGGATCGCGTGGACGCTTCTTCGCCCGTTGTGTAGATGTGGATATGGCTAATTCGACTGAAGTTCTCATTGCTTCGGCCAAACACAAAGGTACATCTGTAGTCGAAGTGCTTCAGAACTGCGTTATCTTTAATGATGGCTCGCAAAGTATGGTGGCAACAAAAGCCGATCGTGCAAAAAATGCCATTTACCTGAAACACGGTGAACCGATGGTTTTCGGTGAGAATAATGAATTCGGACTTATGCAGGAAGGTTTCGGCCTGAAAGTGGTAAAGCTAGGCGAGAATGGTATTACTGAAAAGGATCTTCTGGTTCATGATGCTTACTGCGAAGATAATACTTTGCACATGAAACTGGCTCTGATGGAAGGCCCCGACTTTCCAATTGCACTGGGCGTTATCCGCGATGTGGAAGCTCCGACATACGATGCTTGTGTACACCAGCAAATTGAAGAAGTAAAAGCTAAAAAAACCGACCGCACCCTCGAAGAGTTACTGATGATGGGAGAAACGTGGGAAGTGAAATAAGAAATTCACCACAGATTACACAGATTATAAAAAATCAACGAGTAAAGTAAACTTAAAAAAATCGGTAGTGTAAATTAAACTGTGTCAGCGTTCTGCTTTCACTTTAAAATATCAG
>DAMCMT010000104.1:0-15457 GCA_032108265.1 Bacteroides sp. | reverse complement strand
GGCGGATATAAGAACACAGAGACAAATGCTTATTCATTGTTGAAATGAAATAACAAATACAAAAGCGAAGCCTCTGTGTTCTTATATCCACCGGCATCGAAACTCTGTATCTCTGTGACTCTGTGTTTTTAAATAAATATTAAGCTTGTGGAGGCCCCCGCAAATAAGATGAACGGAGAACAGGTGCAAACCCTGCTTCCTGAGTCCGGACGGGTTCCGGAATGGTAATACATTGTAGTACAGTTTCGTAAGCCGGAATATCAGCTTCAGTAAAAGCAGAATAAGTAAAATGACACACCGGGCAGGTACGGCAATCGTGTCCCGGTTCGTGGCAATCGCCCGCGTGATGACATTCGTCGTGAAATTCGTTCAGGTACACATGCACCGCCTGACTCGCCGGCGGCGTCATTACCAGAACCGCCAGCAAGTAAACGAGGAATATCTTATGTATATTACGAACTTTCACCTTTTATAAACTTCAATAAACTATTTTATGGTATGCTCTATGCAGATACCCGCGCAGGTAAGCCCGCCACCAAAGCCGATAAGTAGCAATTGGTCGCCGTATTTAACTTTTCCCGCTTCAATACCACTCCACCAGGCCAGCGGAATAGATGCCGCAGAGGTGTTACCATATTGGCGAATGCTTTCCAGACATTTCTCGTGCGGGGCATTCAAGTCCTTACAAACCGCATCAAGAATCCGGATATTAGCACTGTGAGGTATA
This sequence comes from Bacteroides sp., assembly GCA_032108265.1. Classification (GTDB taxonomy): domain Bacteria; phylum Bacteroidota; class Bacteroidia; order Bacteroidales; family Bacteroidaceae; genus Bacteroides. Next base: position 14,730 of record DAMCMT010000104.1, on the reverse strand, counting down.
AACCAGTTGATATCATCCAACCCCATACCGTTAAGGGCAACCAACTCGCGGATTAACCGCCCCAGACTGGATACAGCCCATTTAAATACAACGCGACCATTTTGATGAATATTAGAGTCGTATATCACACTTTCGCCGTTGATAGGCGCACCTTTTCCGGCCAGGTATAAGTCCTTGCCTAAAGAACCATCCGTATCTGTTATCGGAGTAAATATATGATTGGTTTCGCTAGCCTCAATGAGTACAGCGCCGGCTCCGTCTCCGAAAAGAATACAGGTTGCGCGGTCTTCAAAATCAGTGGCCTGAGTCAGTTTATCGGCACCCAAAACCAGAATCTTCTTGTATGTTCCGGAAGCAATCAGTCCTTTCGCCAGGATAATACCATATACAAATCCTGCACAAGCAGCCTGTACATCCATACATCCGGCACGTTTAATATTCATCCGGGCCTGAACCTGGCTGGCCATGCTGGGCAATACCTGGTCGGGGGTACTGGTGGCAACAATCACAAAATCCACGTCCGTTACGTCTTTCCCGCTGTTCCTTACAAGCGCCTCAACGGCTTTAACGCACATATCGCTGGTATATTCATCGTTGGCAGCATAAAAGCGCCGTTCTATGCCGGTACGTTCGCGTATCCACTGGTCGGATGTTTCTAAATATGTTTCAAAATAAGAATTTCTGATTTCCCGCTCGGGGTGATAGACACCAATCGATGTGATTTTTGCATTCATCTTTATAGATATTAATTTGTTGAACCGTAAGGTTTCTAATTATAGACATAATTCCGGCTCAAATTGTTCACTGTCGGTGTCAAATGTATAGACTTATTTTGGATTGACAATGGATAAACCATTATTCCAAGGTTAAGCACGGTTTCTTTTTACTATTATGAGCCTGTCTATTTTAATTCAATAATCTCTATTTTGCGGAAGTCTGTCGGGGCGCTTTCAGACTGCAATGCTATGCGTCCTTCTTTCAGCGGGCCGAATGGGATATTGGGTGTGGGGCTTACATTGCCGCCACCTACTGTAAGTTTTGTATAAGTTAATACCGTATCGCCTTCCACAATATGATGTACCAGGCTATCTCCGTAAACAACCATTTCGAAGTTTACCCACTGGTTTTCGGGATAGGTTTTTGAATTCGAATTGTAGCAATGGGCTGTATAATGTTTACCATCAATATAAATTTCTGTACCCGGTGTACATACGTTTCCGGTGGGGCGTTCGCCGCTGCCATCGTCGCCCAGCAACTGCGCTTCAATGGAAACGGGGAAATCCTGGTCAATGTGCATGGTTTCGGGTGCCTGGGCATGAAACATTACGCCGTTGTTACGGAATGCCCATCCGGCAGCACCTGCTACCTGCTCGCCAACGAAACGGTATTCCACCCTGAGTTTATAGTTTGAGTACGATTTATTGGTGTATATATGCCCGAACCGGTCTTTGAACTCGTCGTACTGGTCGTATCGTACTTTTAGCAGACCATCTTCTACACGGAAAGTATTGCCGAAGTTTTCGCCTACGGGGTAACCGGTTATTTTAATTGTCCAGCCGTCAAGGTCTTTTCCGTTGAAAAGGGATACCCATTCTTCCTGGGCAGGTTTTCGGGTAGTACAGGCTGATATGCAGAATATCAGGCAGAGTAAGGAAATAATTGGTTTCATATGAGTTTTTCTGTTTGGTTTATTTAGAAAAAAAGTTACCTGAAATGAATTGCAAATATACTATCAAATCCGGTATTCCTTATATACTTATTAAATTATTGTTCATAACTAAATCCTTTTTTTCATTGTATATTTGCCAGGTATCTTATCTTTGCATTCGAAAAACAATCTAACCAATACACTCATTTTAAACAACAATGCTATGGAACTAAAAGCACCATTCATTCCCCAAGGACAAACTCTGGCCGATTATTACAATCACATATCAGCCGAAACCCGGAACAATATTTCACTGTCAACCGATTTATTAAACTCCTTCTCCCACCAGATGCTTATGCAACCGGCCGAGTGGTTCAAAGCCTTCTCTATACTGGAAATGGCTGTAGAAAACGAATTCGAAAAAGAACTTACCAATAGTTTTTTTCAACATTTATTCCGGTCGTACGACTGTTATGCATCGGCCGACCTGAACGACGAAGATTACCGCTATTTCTGGGAAACCATACACCAGTTGTTCGATAGAATGGCCCCCACCTCTTCCGAAGCCCTCCTCGAAAAAGGTTTGCAATACTTCAACCCCCGCAGAGGATACGGCGACCTCTTGAAAACCATTCAACTATTAGAGCAAGCCGCACAGAGCGGAAATGAAACCGCCCGCATCCTCTACGGCTACTACCTCTACATGGGTCTGTGCGACATTACCGACAAAGAAAGAGGGCTCGAAATGATTGAGAGCGTCAAAGACCCGATACAAAAACAACGTGCCATCATCTACAAAGGCTACATCCTCCTGCGCGAAAACAAATTCGAAGAGGCGAAAACATTGCTCGATAATCTCTTCACAGAAGGAATCGACAGTTCCCTCACCCGTCTGGCCGACGAGCAGAAGGGTTTTTTCCTCGAAATAGACGGCCAGTACGAAGAAGCCGCCACCTATTACCGCAAAGTACTGGAAGATAACTGCTCCAGTTTCAGCATGCTCCACCTAGGCATCAGCCATTACAACCGCACCATCGAAGGAGCCGACCCGCGCGAAGGCCTCAAACTGATGGAAAAATCTTTCGACTGCGGCCGCCCCGAAGTAGCACGCAGCCTCTTCTACTGCTATTTCGAATCCGGACAGGAATGGCAGGACAATGACCGCGCCATCTACTGGATTAATAAAGGATACATTTACAACGATGCATACAGTACCTATCAACTTGCCTACCTGTACCTGTATTACGACAATTATAAAGATGTCGAGAAAGGACTCTTCTACCTTGACAAGGCTATTGAAATGAACTACGCCGACGCCCTCGCCTGCAAAGGATACATGTACTACGCCGGCGACATGGTAGAAAAAGACCTCGATAAGAGCGTGGAATTATTCACCAAAGCCATCGAACTAGGCTCAGGCTACGCCGCCTACCGCCTCGGAATCATATACGAAGAAGGCTACCGCAAAGGCGAAGCCGACTACCAACTCGCCCTCGAAAACTACGAGAAAGCCGCCGAACTAGGAAACATCTACGGATACGAAATGTCCGGCCGCTACCACCTCGTTGGCTTTGCCGGTGAAGCCAACCTGCAAAAAGCATTCGATTACTATTCCAAAGGCGTCGAAATGGGTTCCTCCTACTGCATGGTCGAACTAGCCTTCATGTACGAAGAAGGCAACGGCGTAGAACAAGATACAGTAAAAACCTACGAACTCGTTAAGCAAGCCGCCGAAAACGGTTATGCCTACGCATTCTACCTCCTTGGTCGCTGCTACAAATACGCCCTCGGAACGGAAGAAAACCCCGACGAAGCCATCCGCTACCTCCAAATGGGAGCCGAACAAAACCTGGCTAAGGCACAGACAGAACTGGCCCTTTGTTATGAAGAAGGTTACGGAGTCGAAGCCAACGGCAAAAAGGCATTGGAATATATGCTACTGGCAGCCGAACAGGAATATACCTATGCCAAGTATAAAGTAGGTTGCTACTATTTGTACGGTTTAGAAGGCATCACAACCGACACCGAAGAATCCTTCAAATGGATGTCCAAAGCCGCCGAAGACGACTACCCCTACGCCCTTCTCGAAGTAGGCGACTACTACCTCTGGGATTACGGCGATAAAGACGAAAAACCCAAGGCCTATGAATACTACGTCAAAGCCGCCGAACAAGACGTCGTAAACGAAGGCCTCGGCCTCTGCCTCGAATACGGCATCGGCGTCGAAGAAAACGAACCCGAAGCATTCAAATACTACCTCAAAGGAGCCGAAGACGGCTACTCACGCGCTATGTACAATGCAGGACGCTGTTATTACTATGGTTTCGGTATCAAAGAAAATCCTGCCGAAGCTTTCCGTTGGTTCAACGACGCCGCCGCGCGCGAACTAACCCCCGCCATGTACTACAAAGGCAAAATGCTCATGAACGGCGAAGGCTGCACCCAAAACATGGAAGAAGGCATCGCCATGCTCACCCAAGCCGCCGAAGACGACTACGCCGAAGCACAATTCGAACTGGCTAACTGTTATCTGGTAGGTAAAGGTGTGGAAGCCAACGAAGACCTCGCTATGGAACTGTTCGAACAGGCTGCGGATAACGGCCATGAGGATGCAATGAAAGTAACAGGAAGAAGAAAAAGAAAATAAAGGGATTTACGATTTACTGATTTACGATTTACGATTGAAAGATATTAATAATCTAGCTTCAAGTGTAAATCAGTAAATTAGTAAATCGTTTCTAATTTCAATCGTAAATCGTAAATCAGTAAATCGTAAATATACATTATGAAGCATTTGTTTCAGGTCAACCTGAAAGGCATGATATCATTGCTCTCTGAGCATATATACAGTACACCCGGAACTTTCGTACGTGAGTTACTACAAAACGGAATCGACGCAATAACAGCATTCCGCAACCTTGATGAATCGTTCGAGGGCAACATCGAAGTCACCCTCAGCGACGACGGCTCGATGAACTTCACCGACAATGGCATCGGCCTCACCGAAGACGATATCCACCAAATACTCACCGTTATCGGCGAAAGCTCCAAACGCAATTCACTCGACTCGTCCGACTTCATCGGTCGTTTCGGCATCGGACTACTTTCCTGCTTTGTGGTGAGCAACGAGATAGTGTTCGAAACCCGCTCGGCCATGAACAAAAAAGCTATCCGCTGGTGCGGAAAGGCCGACGGCACCTACGAAACAACAATCATCGACGACGACCGCCCTATCGGCACCACCGTTCTGCTTACTCCCAAACCCGAGTGCAGGCATCTGTTTGAATACGAAACATTCAAACGAAACCTGGCCTATTACGGCAACACCCTGCCCTACCCCATATGGCTGACGAAAGGTGATACCCGCGTACGCATCAACGAACCCGAACCTGTATGGCTCAGTAAAAATGCAACCCGAGAAGAACTGCTCGACTTCGGGCGGAAAGAATTCCAATCCACTTTCCTGGATGCTTTCCCGGTATCGACAGAAAGCGGAGGAATAACAGGAACCATATTTATACTACCCTTCAAGACTCAATTCTCGGGCAAGCTGACGCATAAAATATACCTTAAACGTATGCTACTAAGCGAAGAAGATTGTAATTTGCTACCTTCGTGGGCTTTCTTTGTGAAGTGTGCGTTGAATGTGGATACACTCTCGTCAACCGCCTCGCGCGAGTCGCTTGTAAACAACGAAGAACTGCGCAAAGCATCTGTAGAAATTGGTACAGCCCTTAAAAACTATCTGAAATCACTGATACATACCAACCCCGATTTATTTCACAAAATCCTCGATATCCACTTTCTGCATATCAAAGCTATTGCGGCGGAAGATAACGAAATGCTCAATCTGTTTATGGATACGCTGCCTTTCGAAACGAACAAAGGGATACGCAACTTCGGCTCCATACGACACAACCATACGAACATTTATTATACACCCAACCTCGACGATTTTAAGCAGATACGCCGTATCGCTTCATCGCAGGGAATGCTGGTTATAAATGCTGCATATACGTTCGACGAGTCATTGCTTAAAAAAGCTTCCCGTCAATTCGGTCTGGAACTTGAGAAAGTATCCCCTTCGCGCATATTAGACGGCTTTAAAGATGTCGATTACAATATAAATACCGATTACAGTGAATTCGAAACCAAGTGCAACGAATTACTGAAACAAATGGGATGCATCTGCAAACTGAAAATATTCACTCCGGAAGATACTCCTGTCATCTTTATTGCAGGCGAGAAGGTGGCAAATGAACAAAAAGCAGCGGGAAACCCATTAAACTCCGTACTGGGAGCATTCCAGCCGAAAGCGAAGAAAACCCCTCCTACCCTATGTATGAATGCAGGAAATGACCTCGTGCAAACACTTATAACTGTAAAAGAACCGGTAGTATTCGAATCCATTGTAAACATCCTGTACATACAATCGCTTCTGCTGGGTAAATACCCGGTGAATGATGACGAAATGGCTCTTTTCAATGAGTCGTTGTACCGGTTGATTGTTATGGGAATGCAAGATATACTAGGAATGATAAATAAGAATTAAAAAGAGTGAGGTAAAGTAAAGTATTAGAGGAGGTAAAGTAGATAAGTAGTCCATGCGAATGTTTTTTTCTACTTACCTACTCTTATACCTTACTCTTTACCTCACTCAAATACTCTAAAAACATGAAATATACACTCGAAATCCAGAAAATCATCTATCAGGTAGAAGACAACCAGAGCCTGACACCCAAAGACAAAGTACAAATGCTGAAACAAGCCGTCGCCATTGCCGACAATAACGACGACGTTGAATGGGGTTACGACGTACGCATGATGCTTATCCGCGAATGCTATCACCTCGCATCGGATACCGACCTCGTTACCAACTTCTCATGGATACTAAACGCCTACGAGGAACACCCCGACTGGTTCGACGAAAGCGACTTCCTCTGGCAATACAAATGGGTAGTACGCACCATGTACGACAACCCCGACGTATCCATGGAGCAAATTCAGGCCATTCTGGAAGACTTTAAAACACGCCTCACCCGCAATGGATACAGTATGCGCCCATATTACGACCGCTTGTACAACGAAGCGTTAACCCTGCGGCAATACGATAAAGCGAAAGAATACCTCGATTTGCGCAACGAGGCTGCCGATGATGCCATGGGCAACTGCCCCGCCTGCACCCTCGACAACGAACTCGATTACTTCATGCAAACAAACCAATTCGACGAAGCCTACAACCGCGCTCAACCCATCCTCGACAAACAACTCACCTGCGGACTGGTACCTGCCCGTACCCTTTGCACCCTTACATACTATGCCTGGAAATCAGGCAAAGAAGATGTAGCAGCCGAACTCTTCGAAAAAGCCGACACCGAAATGGAACTCCTGGAGAACGACGAAAACCTCATCTCCGAAGGAGGAATGCTCATCAGCTACCTTGCCCCCCGCAACCCCGGAAAAGCCGCCCACTACATCGAGAAGTGCCTGCCCTGGATGATTGATGCCGACGGGTTCAGCCGCTACGATTTCTCGGCATATATGGTCGAAGCCCTTAAACAATGGAGCGGAACCGACCCGTTGAAGCTTGAACTTCCGATGGAATTCGAATTATACAATGAAAAGGGAGAATATCCTTTGCAGCAATTAAAAGATTATTTCTACAACACTGCCAGTGAACTGGCCGGAAAGTTCGATGAGAGAGACAATTACCACGCTTATACAGAGAGGTTACAAAAGATTTAATAATATAGCGCTGTATGATTTACCTTATAGCCCTTTACGATAAATCATGCAGCGCTATACGATTTATCGTATAGCGCTATAACGTAGGATGTTATAGCGCTATAAGGTAGTATGCTAAAGGGCTTTAAGATAAATCGTATAGCCCTTTAAGTTTTATGGTTGGGGCGCATACTGAACTCGCACCCGCAATATTGCTGATTATAGAAGTTATTTTCCATCAGCAGTTCGCGCCGACGCTCGCTCAATCCCCCCTTTTTCCAGTTCTTTTCCCAGAACTCCGTACCGGGCACCTGTGATGCTGCAAAGTGCCCCGCTTCCGCTATCTGCTCCAAACTCTTCCAGCGCGATGATGCCAATGTTGTGGCAAACCTTTTAATATCCATCTCACCGGCTTTTTGTGCAGTAGCCAGCAACCGCATCCTGAAACATTCCAGACAACGCTTTCCCCGCTCAGGTTCATCCTCCAACCCACAAACATCTTGCAGCCAACCCTCATGATTATAATCCCCATCAATAATAGTTAGTCCAAGCGAAAGCGCATACCGCGTACACTCCGCTTTACGAATATCGTATTCTTCGAGCGGATAAATATTCGGATTGAAATAAAACAACGTAGGCTTAATTTCGTTATTCATCATCCATTCAATAATAGCCGATGAGCAGGGAGCACAACAGGTATGTAAAAGTACTTCTTCCATAAATCAGGGATTTCAAAGATACAAAGATAATGAATAAAACAAAAAACAGGGGATATACCCACTTATTACGGTGTATATCCCCTGTTTCATTCTGAAAACAATCTTCACTTAATCGTGACCTTCTACCTTAACAATCTTATTGTAAAGCCCCATGATAAGGAATGGAGAAATCCACTGGCCTACCATAATGGCGTTCTTTTTCTGTCCTAAACAATGCAGGGTTACTGATGCAGCCATAGCGCCCATACCCAATGCGAGATATAAAACCGACGGAACTTTTGAGGTTTGTTTCTCAATGGCAACCGTCACTTTGCCTTCTTTATGCGAATCATGATGATGGTGTTTCATAACAATCTTCTTTTTATAATTAATAACTATTTGCTTAAACTAGTACTGATAGTTTACGTGCCTTTTCAACCTGAAAAGACGATTAATCATCAGCCTTGTTTTCAGGTAATTAAATATGTGTTTCAGCATTTTGTACTGTTAATTCATTCTGGTCGACCCAGATTAATTTCGAAGTATCATAACCGTATGATTCCGCTTGTTGCAGGAAGTACTCGATAGTCTCTTCCGCCATTTTCGATTCGCGGGAGAGGAGCCACATATGCTTCATATCTTTTCCGGCCACGAGGGCATTTTTATAATCTTTATCAATGGCTATCACATTGTAAGCTGAATAGAACGGACCCCAGAAGGACACTTTCAGGCGGGCTTCATCGGGCGAATCAACAAATTCGGCTTTACCTTCCGATTCTTCCATCCGGTTTTTCTTGTAATTATAGCCACGGTTAATCACCTTTATTGCACCGTCTTTATCCATAGAATATTCGGCAGTACAATTGTTGAGGTTCTTTTCAAAGAAATAATCCATACGGGCAATTTCATACCATTTACCCATATACCTATTAATATCGAAAGGCTTTACTGCTTCCACACCTTTAGGAATACGTGTCATCGACTTCATAGCTAATGCTACTCCTGCTACCAAAGCTCCGGTAGCCAACAGAGCACCCCCGCCGATGGCCAGTTCTTGTTTCATTTTCTTTTTCATAACTTTCTTTATTATAATCAATTTGACAATCTTCAATAAGAAACTTATGATATAATGATTAAACGTGCAAAATAGTTTTGAGTGATATATGGAGATTAATCTTTTTTAGAAAAAAAAGAGACGCAATATTTGCGTCTCAACCATTTATTAAATCCTAAAGGATTATATCTTATTCCAAGCGTCTCAGGCGATACAGTAATTGCTGGATAGCTTCCTGATAATCATCAATAATAGCAGTAGAGAAATCATATTCAAACAAATCTCGCTGTTGGTCGATGTATTCAAAGAATTCTTCCGAATGCTGTACTATATTGGTTGGAGTCGGAGTCTCAGGCAAAGTAATCATCATCGGGCCATAAGCCGAATAAGATGTTTCGACAATACGGTCGAGTTCACCTGCGAGGCTTTCAATAGCCTGATCCAATGCCATATGCTCGGCATAACTACCTTTTCCGCTTACGTGCCAATGATAAAGTTTCAAACTGATATTATACGAATACATTCTTCCGAATAATTCACCCATTTTGTTCAGCTTATCGCTTGACTGTCCTTGTTTCTTAGCTTCATTTTTCATAACGAACTTATTTTAATAAATGAGATTTGATTTTGTAGTAATGTATAAACAACATCCATTAGAAATAGGTCGATAAAAGAAGAGGAAACTTCCGCATAATTACCAACGAAAGCAAAAATAGCTAAAAGATGCTTCATGCCGACAACTTTCTCCCTGAAAATCTTGTTTATCTGTGACGAATTAAAAAAATACAGGATTATGTTGGAGAAAAGTAGAAATTTATCTGAAAAACTCGCTGTATGTATTCATGCCTGCAACGACTGTTTATTTGCCTGCCTCGACGAAGATGACGTGAAGATGATGATTGATTGTATTAAGCTCGACAAAGATTGCACCGTAATATGTAGTGCAACCTTGCAGCTAATACACAAGGATGGCAAATTCAACGCAGATATGCTTGCCCTATGCGAAAAAGCATGCAATGCATGTGCCGATGAATGTCGCAAATATCCAATGGAACACTGCCAGGAATGTGCAAAAGCATGTGACGAGTGTGCCCAGGCATGCAGACATTTTTTAATGTGATGTTGATACAGTGATGTTGACCAGTATAAAGATAGTTGCCACAACGCGCGACTGTCTTTATACTACATTGTACCCACTAATCCCCAAAACAACATATATTTGTAGCTAATTAAAGACCATAAAGAATGAACAAACTAATTTTTGCAGCTTTCATTGCCATAGCAATGATATTCGGCTCGTGTAAGAGCAACCAGAACCTAGAAACCCTGACTATCGCCTCCGAACGCGGCGACTGTGTAGGCGTTGCACCCATGAAATGCCTCCTGATTAAAAAGGAAGGACAGGATAATTGGGAATACCTGTACCAGGAAATCGAAGGCTTCACCTACGAACCCGGATACGAATACAAGGTGGAAGTATTAAAACAAACCATCGAAAACCCCGCAGCAGACCAATCATCTATAAGGTACATTCTCGAAAAACAAATCTCCAAAACGGAGAAGACTTCAGAGAACTTGCCGGTATAATATCCGCACCCTCCTGCGGTACGTTGGGCGGACACAAGGCCCGCCCCTACACCATGCGGTTCAATTGGAAACTAGCATATTGATAAATATCCCACCTCTTTTGATATTTATTCAACCTTTCTTTTTACCTTTATCCTTAATATTGCACTGAAGAAAGAAAGAAAAACACATCATGATTAAATACGCCCTCATTACTATTCTATTTATCATACAAACGGCAACACTATTTGCCGGACAGTTCAAACACCTGAACATAAAAGACGGACTAAGCAACCGCCAGGTATTCCAGATAAACCAGGACGCCGACGGATTCATCTGGGCATTCACCCCACTCGGCGTCGACCGGTACGACGGCAACGAAATCAGGCACTACAAGCTCGACGAAACCCTCGAAGCCCGCGACCATATCCTATCCTCCACCATGATGACGGTCGATTTATCCGCCAACATCTGGATTGCCCTCAAAAACGGCAAGATATATACATACAACCGCCTCACCGACTCGTTCAACCTCTGGGCCGACTTAGCCGGACTCGTACCCGCGCCCGCGCCCGTTACCCTGAACGATATACTCTTCCCCGATAACAACCAGATGCTCGTCTGCCTCTCCACCGGAATATACTCCATAGACATGGACACCCGCGCCCTCACCCTCGCCGGACTGAAAGGAGAACACGTCAACCGCATCATCAGCGGAGAGAATAACACATTCTACGCCGGAACCAACACCCACATATACTCCCTGAAACAAGACCCGAACAACGGAAAACTCTCCGAACAGCACATCCCCCTGCCCATCGAAGTACGCACCGAATCCCTGTATCAGGAAGGCAACAGGCTGTACGTCGGCAGCTTTTCCGACGGCGTTTACGTAGTCAACCTGAGTAACAATACAAGTTCGTTCCTCAATTTTGTTCCCAACGTTCCCGTGCGCACCATCATGCCGACGAAAAAGAACACCATCCTCATCGCCACCGATGGAGCCGGACTGTACGAGGTAGACAACCGCACCGCCCAACTCAAGAACCTCTATATCACCAACGAGGACGATGAAATGAGCCTCAGCGGCAACACCGTTGCCGATGTATTTGTCGACTCCGAAAACTGCTTCTGGGTAGCCACCTACACCAACGGAATCAGCTACCTCGACTCTGACACCCGCGATATACACTGGATTAAGCACGAGAAGAACAACAGTAACTCCCTCATATCCAACCACGTAAACGTTATCTTTGAAGACTCCGAAGGCGATATGTGGTACGGAACCAACAACGGAGTAAGCCTGCACCGCAAGGCCACCAACAAATGGACGCACTTCCTGAACGGCGAAAGCGACGGTTCGGCCTACTCTACCGTAGTCCTCGCCCTGTGCGACGATAACAAAGGCAACATCTGGGTCGGAGGGTACGGCATCGGCGTGTACCTTATTAATAAATCAACCGGAAACATACGCAAAATGCGGCACCGCCAGCAGAACAGCCCCGTAGGCATACCCACCGATTATATATACTCCATCTACAGCGAAGGCGATTATGTGTGGCTCGGCGGCATCGAAGGCGATTTCACCCGCTACAACACCACCACCGGAACCACCGTGTGGCACCGCACCTTTGCCGGAAACACACTAACCTACCCCATACGCTGCCTGCTGCAATCGCGTGTATCAGGCGAAATATGGCTCGCCACCGATGGCGAAGGACTTATCCGCTTCGACCCGCAGACAGAGAGTTCCAGGATATACACCACCGAAAACGGCCTCGCCTCCAACGCCATAAACAGCCTCATTGAGGACAACGAAGGCCGCATCTGGTTCAACACCGAAAAAGAACTCTATTGTTTTGATGTACAGAACAACAAACTCATATCCATGAACGAATCCCTGGACATCAACTGGGGATTCTACAACCCCAACGCCTCACAACGCCTCGCCGGAGGCATCCTGTCGTTCGGAACAGCCGAAGGCGTACTCACCTTCGAACCCTTTATCGACGTCGAAGAAGAAGAGTCCGTAAAACTGCTACTCACCGATTTCAAACTCCTGTACCGCTCCGTACAGGCCGGAACCGAAGGTTCACTCCTGAAACAAGCCATCGACAAAACCGAAAAGGTGAAGCTGAAATACGCCCAGAACTCCTTTTCCATCTCCTTCTCGGCCATCAACTTCAACCGCCCCTATAAAATAAGGTACGAATATATGCTCGAGAACTTCAACGACACGTGGGAACAGAGCAACACCATCCGAAGTATTGATTACATGAACCTCTCGCCCGGACATTACACCTTCCGCGTGAAAGCCATCAACAAATACACCTCCGAAGAACTCGACGAAAGAGCGCTCGAAATATTCATCGGAAAGCCCTTCTGGGCATCGTGGACGGCCATACTCATGTACATTCTGCTGGCCGCCATCATCACCTTCCTTGTGACACAATACATGCGCCAGCGCATCACCGAATACAACGCCAACGAAAAAATACGCGCATTCATCAACATTGCGCACGACATCCGCACACCGATTACCCTCATTAAAGCCCCCCTCACCGAGCTACAGGCCAAAGACGGGCTACCCGAAGAAAGCAAAAAATCCCTGTCCATAGCCACCAAGAACGCCGAGAAACTCTTCTCCATGGTTACTCAACTCCTCGATTTGCAGAAAGCCGAGCTTCACCCCGAGAAGCTGAAAATAAGCCAACAGGACATTTACAGCTACATGGAAGAGAAAATAGCCGACTTCCAGATGGCCGCCCAGCAGAAAGGACTCGAACTGTCGCTCGACATCGAACCCGGCTTCCCCGAAGTATGGTTCGACAGGGATAAAATGAACAACATCATCGACAACCTACTGTCTAACGCCCTGAAATACACCGCCGAAGGCTCCGTACAAGTCACCCTGCGCCACTCGCGCACCAAGTGGTCGGTACGCGTCAAAGACACCGGGATAGGTATACCCGAGAAGGAACAGAAGAACCTTTTCCACCAGTTCTACCGCGCCGGAAATGCCGTCGACACCGGCGAAACCGGTTCGGGCATCGGCCTCATGCTCACCCGCCGGGTTATCCGCCTGCACCACGGAAAAATTACATTCAAGAGCATCGAAAACCAAGGCACTACCTTTACCGTGGTATTCCCCCAGAAAATAAAATCGTACATCGCCGTCAAAGAAACCATCAGCGAGTCGAAAAAAGAAGCCGCCCCCATCGCCACCCCCGATGAAAAGCCGGATACCGCCAAAGGCAAAAACGTCCTCCTCCTGGCCGAAGACAACGACGATATGCGCGAATACCTGGCCGACCGCCTCTCGCGCGAGTACGAAGTCATCAGCGTAACCGACGGCGGAAAGGCCCTGCAAATGGCCCGCGAGATAAACCCGGATATCATCGTGTCCGACGTTATCATGCCCATATTACAGGGCGACGAGCTTTGCCGCATCCTCAAATCGTCCGTCGAAACCAGCCACATCCCCATCATCCTGCTCACCGCATCCAGCGAGCGCGAAAGCATCATACAGGGCCTCGAAGCCGGGGCGAACGATTATATCATCAAACCGTTCGACTTCTCCGTGCTTAAAGTACGAATACGCAACATACTCCAAAACCGCCAACACCTGCGCGAAACCGTACTATCAGCCGAAACCAACCTCAACGAAATCGACTATTCCAGTCAGCTCGATAAAGATTTCCTCGACAAAGCCATGGAAATCATCCACACCGAGCTATCGAACCCCGAATTCTCGATCAACGATTTCTGCCGTATGCTCGGCATGAGTCGCACATCGGTGTACAACAAAATCAAAACCCTTACCGACCAAAGCCCGAACGATTTCATGCGCATCATCCGCCTCAATAACGCCAAAGAGCTGTTGCACTCGCGCAAATACTCCATCAGCGAAGTATCTTATATGGTAGGATTTTCGGACCCGAAGTACTTCAGCACCTGCTTTAAAAAACAATTCGGTATAAGCCCCAGCAAAGTATAGGTTAACGGATTATTGAACAATTCGATAATGACATTTAATCCTC
>DAMCMT010000103.1:7939-15804 GCA_032108265.1 Bacteroides sp. | reverse complement strand
GGGGATCATTTTGAATTGGCGAATAGGGGTCAACTTCGAGCGGATTTTCCAACTGGCAAAGAAAAGTGAAATATGGATTGATTTCCAGAAGTTTGATGTAATGGCTGGATGTGGAAGCAGTTGGCTTTATAGTTGGATAGTTACTGGATAGCAATGAAATAAAAACAAGAAAAGTATATCCCTAATTCGTTGAAAGGTTGCTGGTAATTACTTGCTAATGAAAATCTAAATTTGTGATAGAGCAGTTTAAAGTCGATATACCTAAAAAATGCTATAAATCAGCATTATAAACGATTACACTTCTTATAAACACATAAAAATCACAAACATTTTATAGAAAAGTTATATCTTTGCAACTTAGGAAAATTGTATCTTATAATATGGCAAGAATAAAGGATTTTGCGGTTGTAGATTTGTTCTGTGGAATTGGCGGACTAACGAATGGCCTTATTTCAGAGCAATTTATAGTTTCAGCGGGTGTTGATTTTGATAATACCTGCCGTTATGCTTATGAAACTAATAATAAAGCTAAATTTCTTTATAAAGATGTAACAGAACTAACAGCAGATGAACTAAATGACCTATACCCTAAAGATAAACGAAAAATTCTTGTTGGCTGTGCTCCTTGTCAACCATTTTCAATATTCAATTATAAAAACAATAATAATGCTATAAGCCAAGCGGAAGATGAAAAGTGGAAACTTCTTTATTCATTTGCCGATTTAATAGAAGCAACACAACCAGAAATTGTTTCAATGGAAAATGTTCCCCAATTGCGAAATTTTAATGGGGGGAAGGTGTTTAATGATTTTGTAGATCGGTTAGAGACAAATGATTATAAAGTTTCCTACGGAATTTATAATGCCCAAGATTATGGAGTGCCACAACGTCGGAAGCGTCTTATTTTGTTGGCGTCTAAACATTATCAATTTGAATTAATTCCGCCGACTCATAAAAATAACTATATGACTGTTCAACAAGCAATCGGTCATTTGCCTAAGATAGAAGACGGGAAGCCTTATGAAAAAGACTATTTACACTACGCTCGAAAACTAACAGACATTAGCAAAAAAAGAATTAAAGCGACGCCCGAAGGAGGCGGTTGGCAAGATTGGGATGAAAGTTTACTTTTAGAATGTCATAAAAAAGAAGGTGGAAAGATGTATGGTAGTGTGTACGGTAGGATGTCATGGGATAGTGTCGCTCCAACGATGACAACTTATTGCATCGGATTAAATAATGGTCGATTTGGTCATCCAGAACAAAACAGAGCTATTTCGTTACGTGAAGCGGCTATTTTACAATCTTTTCCAGAAGATTATAACTTGATAGACCCTGATGCAGTTTTCAATATGCAAACCCTTGCTCGCCAAATAGGCAATGCTGTGCCTGTTGGTTTAGGACAAGCAATTGCTAAAAGTATAAAGAAACACATAAGAACAATAAACTGATGGATAATCCCGAAAACAACATATTAAAATGGCGATTTGACGTCAGTACATTTAGGCTAATTGGGCGAGAGCTTATTACCGATCGTATTACAGCTTTATTTGAGTTAGTCAAAAACTGCTATGATGCAAATGCCCAAAATGTGTATGTCGAATTTTACAATGTAGGTACAAAAAATCCTAATAGTAAAATCATTATTCGAGATGATGGCTTAGGAATGACATTATCTGATATAAAGGATAAGTGGATGGTCGTCGGAACAGCAAGCAAAAGAAAAGAAAAATATTCGCCTGCACCATATAATCGTCGTTATGTAGGAGAAAAAGGTATAGGAAGATTTGCTGTTGATAAACTGGGAGCGAAAGTGCTCATTAAAACAAAAAAAATAGACGAGCCTAACGACCTTAATGTATATATCAACTGGGATGCTTACGAGCAATTAGAAGGTCAAGCACAATTAGCTTTATTTACTGATGTAGAAAACACATACCAATATACTAAAGCAGAACTACCAAGTGCACAAGGAACGAGCATTGAAATATCTCACGTGAAAGAAATCTGGACGCAAAAAGACATCCAAAAATTATATAGGGAGTTAACAAAAATAGTTTCTCCTTACTTTCCACCAAAGCCACCATTCAATATTTATGTACAATCGAATGAGAATGTCATAGAATTTAACAATAAGAAAGTTGTCGCTGATGTTGTTGATTATGCATCACATAGCGCATCTATAAAATTTAATGCTGAAAAAAAACTTCAAGAAATTTTAGCTTTTAATCCTTCAACAGAAGAAATAGAAATTCAAACAACAGCATATAAAAGTTTCGGCCCAATAAAAATGCAGTTGCATTATTACAATCATGATGCAAAGAAAAGATATAATAGTGTTTATAAAGATGCTGATGCTAAAATTGATGGGATAAAAATATATAGGGATGGACTGATTACGACGCCTTTCGCAGAATTCGAAGATCACCGAGATAGAAAAAGAGATATTCTTGGAATTGACAAAAGATTGTGGCGAGACATTTTCAATAAAGTCAGCTCTCGAGATATTATTGGAATTATTGAAATTACAAAAGAAAATAATCCACAAATAATTGATGCAACTAATAGACAGGATTTTGTTCAGAATCAAGAATATGCTGATTTGAAAGAATTTATAATTGAGCAACTGAACGCATTTGTAGATGTTAAAAAATCAGAGAGAGAGGAGCGTAAAAAACAGATAAATGAAGGTTTATTAAATGCTGAAAAAGACACTGTTGATTTTATACAAGAACTTGATAAACTCGTAAAAGAGAATCCGCAAATAAAACATCAAATAGAACAAGTAAAAAATACAGCAAAGAAAGTAAAACAATCGGTAAGCATAGGAATAAAAGAGAAAAAGGAAGACGAAAAGGAGCAAGCTCGCCGAGAAAATATATATTGGAATTTGATGTCTTTACAAGATTATGCCGCACATGTGGCACATGCTGTAAGGACTTCGTTAGGCAAAATCAAAAGAAAAGCGGAATTCTTTAAAGATAGATACCCAGACCCTAAATTTGAAAATTACTTCAAACAATACGCTATAGATATCTATTCCGAAATGGGGCGTTTAAATAAGGCTATAGATTTTATGCTTAGTTACGCTGGTGCTGAAATTGATTTTGAGGATATTAATTTCAATGAGTTGATAACTAATCTTTTCAATGAATATGCCTATCGTTTCGCTCAGGATAATGTAATAGCTCAGATCGATATTGAAAAGAATTGCCTGATAAACTGTAATAGAAAATTCATTGAAGATATATTTGAGAATCTGATTGATAATTCGTTGAAAGCCTTATTGTCAAATCAAGAAGACAAAATTATTAAATGTACTTCTGAACTTGGCGATAATGACATAATAATTTTCTTTTCCGACAATGGGCAAGGAATACCTGACGATGAAAAAGAAAAGATTTTTGATATTTTCCACACGACAACAGCCAGTCAAGGTGGTGCTGGTTTAGGGCTTTACATAGTTAAAACAAGAGTGGAAGCGTTAAAAGGAACTATCGAAGTCATTGAAAGCGAATTTCAGCCTCATGGAGCAACTTTTAAAATTACATTCCCTTTTAAAAAATAACATATCACAATGAATAATACAGAAATAGTAATCATAGACGATAGTTTCGACATGTTTGATCCGTTAGTGATTGAATTAAGAGAGCATTTTTCTGGGGCAAATGTCACTGTTATTAACAATCCAGATGAAGGATTAAAATTTGTTTTGGCTAATCTCTCCAAAAAAATCATTGTATTGTTGGATTACAACTTCAAAACAGGCCAACCTAAAGGGCATGATATCTTACTAAAAATACGAGAAGCTACTTCTTTGGTTTATGTAATCATAATGACAGCCAAACAATTCAGTACAATACCACATTCTGAATTGGTCGATTTTGTAAACAATGACGCTTTAGCTGTTGTCCAAAATACAGTGGACACAGCAGAAATCCTCAAGCTCGTTTCAAAAGCGGCTCAACAACTTAGTGTAAGAGTTGATTGTATATTAGAACAGTGGATTTCAAACCATTCGGAAGATGAACTGAACGAGCCGTATTTGACAACGACAACAGGTGAAACCTATACACTAAAAGACATATTAAAGGAAATACGTCAACAGTCAGCTTTTGGGCAAAAAATGGAACGCAATATAATGATGTTAGCGGTTGATTTATTAACTCGTGGGAAAAAGCAAATAAGTAATGATTAATATTGTTATAGCGTTTGATAATCAAAATGCAGGTTTAGGACAATATTTTGAAGACTGCCAAAAAGATATTGTCGCTCTTTTGGACGAACAAAGCCAATTGGTAAAATCATGTACAACAGTTCCAAGCCCTCAATGTAATGCAGCATACATAGACATATCTATTCCTAAACTAAATTCTAATCCATTCATTTTCATTGCATATACACACGGTATAGATGACGGATTGAAATGCTGTGGTGCTTCTTTCGTATCTATGAATAATTGTTATCATTTTGCTAATTCATTATTCTACTCTACAGCATGTCTTATTGGAAGAAAATTAGCACCCGAATTAATCAGTAGAGGATGCAAAACCTTTATTGGATTTAAAGAGGAATCGGAAGTCTTTCAAAATGCTTCTTATAGACAGACATTTATTGAATGTGATAATTACGCTCTTAAAATGTTTATAACTTCCGATACAACAGTAGAACAAGCGTTCAACTCAATGAAAAACCATTATACAAATAAAATCGACCGTTTAATGGAATTTGGCGAAGATCCTCTTTTTATAGGTGCTTTGATTGCTAACAGAGAAGCACTTATATGCTTAGGTAATAAGAAACTGAAAAAAAGTGACTTTTTTGTCCCTTAATAAAAATGGACGTCTTTTCTAAATCAAAGCGTTCCGATATTATGTCGAAAGTTTCAGGTAAAGATACAAAACCTGAAATTTTAGTCAGAAAGCATTTGTTTTCCAAAGGATTTAGGTATAGAAAAAATGTAAAAAACATGCCGGGGAAACCGGATATTATATTGCCAAAGTATAAAACAATAATATTTGTTCATGGCTGTTTTTGGCATGGACATAATGACTGCGAAGCCGCAAAATTACCAGTTTCGAATGTAGATTATTGGACAAAAAAAATATCTTCAAATATTAAAAGAGATTCTTCTAATATACAGCAATTAGAGAAATTAGGATGGAATGTTATTGTAGTTTGGGAGTGCGAATTAAAGTCTAAGGCAAAGGAAAAAAGATTAGAACAATTAGTTAATGAAATAAAAGCCACTTTCTGATCACGTAAAAGCTCAATTACTCAATCCCCAATATATTTTTTCCTTTTTTCAATTGATATACATCTCATTCATACAGGGAATAGATAAGGCAACACTTTATAGGAAAATACAACCCGAAGCGTAGCGCAGGTGTGGAGATTTTCCTATAAACCGCAAGCGGCTTGGTGTTGACGTTCTATTGCCGGAATGTATCTTTGTAAATCAAATGAATAAAGAACTATACTATCTCCTGTCTTGAAAATATGATAGGAGATTTTCTACCGATACTACATAGTTAAAGCTGCCTATTGAATGGAAACCTAACTTTTCGGCAAATGCCTTGCTTTTATCGTTGACGGATTCTATCCCAATATATTTGAAATCGTATTTTACGGCTATCTCTATCAAGAAGCGGACAAAATGTGCTCCGTGCCCTATTCGTTCTTTTTGAAAGCCTATTCGGGCTATAATAAGGCAATCAGGTGGGAATAAACTTTCTACCTTTCGGATACGCAAATACAAATCTACTCGGCTGTTTCTTCGGTGGTTACAATATTGTCGGGAGTAAGATATACAAGAGATAGATGGTATTTAAACCGCTTCATCAGGTATATGTCTATTTCTTCTCGTATTGCTTCGTATTCGTTCATATTGCTAATTTTTAATAGTTTATCTTCTGAAAACTCGCTTTGGCTTTTTCTTTTTTCTTTTCACGGGAATTTGTTCTTCCTCTTTACCCACATCAGGAGTAAGCAAGCCTAATACAGAGGATAAGCCTAAATCTGTATTTACTTTTTGGCTCTCCTTATTTACAGGTTTATTCTCCTGAATATTTACTCTTTCAACAGCAATTTGCCTTTCCTGTATCTTTAATTGGTCGGAGATATTGCCGTTCTTCATCGTGTTGTAATATTCAAAGGATTGTCTTATCTATCGTTTCCATGAATGGAATGTATATCAATTAAAAAAAGAAAATAATAATGGTGTATCGCCTAAGGATGGTTTGCTAAAATAAAAATGACCCCACTTATCAGGATACTTGGGGGTCAAAATTAAATAATTTTCAGGGGTCAAACCTGTTTTGGTTTCAGGGGTCAACACACATTGGGTTTTCCAGACAAGGCCCCTTTGACTATTTTTACAACAGCCTATTCAGAATACGCTTTAGAGGGATTCCGACTGAATGTTGTAGACTATCTCTTAAAACCATTTTCATTTCAACGCTTCTTTCAGGCAACTCAAAAGGCTAAAGAATTGTTTGAATCTCGGCTTTTAATTAAAAAAAATGAAGCCGATAAAATGGAAGATATGTATATCCGACAAGGCGATTCTTTTCAAAGAATTCATTGGGATAACATATTGTTTGTAGAAGCGATGCAGAATTATTTGAAATTGCATTTTAGAGAAAAGACATTTGTTATTCACCAAACAATGGGTTCATTAGAAGAAATGTTACCCAAAGACCAATTTTACAGAGTACATAATTCTTTCTTAATAAATACAAATTACATTGAGTCAATTTCAGGAGGTCGTTTATTTATCAACAGCCATGAAATCCCGATTGCCAGACATCGGAAAGAAGCCTTTCTAAAGGCGATTGTATATAAAAATCTGATAAGTAAATAGGATTCAAATATTGTTCCAACCTGTTTTTTCGGCTGTATATATTTCGTTTTTATGCACTAATAATCTATTTTTCATACTTTTACCTTTTATTAATCTCATAATGGATTAGTAATTTCACACAAAACATTTAAAGTTATCAGAGTATGGAAAAAAGTACAGAAGAAGAAAAGGAAGAATTAACCATGCAGAATGTTCCCAAAGCTGTTAATTACCTGATAAATGAAATCGCAGAAATGCGAGTGTTATTGGAACATATTGAAAAACAACTTGGTTTAGGTGTCGATAAACATCGTCCTATAGGAATTACAGATGCTGCCAGGATTTTAGTTCAAACCGAGAGGGCTATAAATAAAATGGTGCGATCAAGGTCTATTCCTCATTATGTACAGGATAAGAAAGTGTATTTTTTTGAAGATGAACTAGTTAAATGGGTTGAAAGTTCTCGTGTTAAAACTATTGCCGAAGAATATCAGGGTAGACGAAGATATTAAAAAAAATAAAGTTATGAAACTGACACGAAAAGAACTATATGATTGCCTATCAGGAGGCGAAAGCCGAAAACGACAGAGTTCCCGGTGGCTGGCACTGGGGCAAAGCCGTTCTCCCCGAGATGGGTGTTTCGAGAACCGCCATCGACAAGCAAGCCCAGGAAGCGGAAATAGCCATTCTTACCATCGGCCGTCAGGCTGGCGAAGGGAGCGACCGCAAGATTGAAGATGACTTTAACCTCACCGATACCGAACGTCAGTTACTGGACGATTTGTGCGATGCCTTCCATGCAGAAGGAAAGAAAGTGGTCGTTATTATCAATACGGGCGGTGTTATTGAAACCGCATCGTGGAAAAGCCTGCCCGACGCTATTCTTCTGGCATGGCAACCCGGACAGGAAGGCGGTAACTCTGTGGCCGATGTGTTGGTGGGTAAAGAAAATCCGTCGGGCAAGCTGACGATGACTTTCCCGGTGGCAGCGATGGATCATCCGTCTTCATTGAACTATCCGATT
>DAMCMT010000103.1:0-7929 GCA_032108265.1 Bacteroides sp. | reverse complement strand
TTCCAACGATCCGCTGTTCCCACGCAAACGGGCGCCCAGAAAGAACGTTGATTACACCCTCCACAAAGAAGGCATCAACATAGGCTACCGCTACTTCAGTACAGTAAATAAAGAAGTATCTTACCCCTTCGGTTACGGATTAAGCTATACCAGCTTTGCTTACGGCAAGGCTGCGGTAAAGGCTATCGGAAACGGTTTCACGGCCAGCATCACAGTAACCAATACCGGAAAACAACCGGGCAAAGAGGTTGTACAACTTTACATTACCGCACCACAGGGCAATCTGGAGAAACCGGCTTGCGAGTTGAAGTCGTTCGCCAAAACCAGGCTGTTGCAACCGGGCGAAAGCCAAACGCTTACCTTCAATGTATCGGACTATGATCTGGCTTCCTTCGACGAAAACATCCAGAGCTGGGTTAGCGCCACAGGAAATTACATCGTGAAGTTTGCCGCATCCGTAGAAGATGTCCGCGCAACGAGCAGCTACCGGCTCTCTAAAGAATTTACGTTGAAAGTAAATGATGTTCTCAGACCCGATATGGATTTAAACTAATAGGGAAACTCTTTCAGAGTTGCGGCAAGGTGCCGCTGCCTATGCCCCGGACTGCCCCCGGACTCCGCTTTGCTTGTCCGGGGTTATCGAAAAGTATGCTCTTTACAGAGCATAAATACTGTGAAATAATTTTGAGGTTGCAGAGCCCTCTGCACGCAAGAACCGGGCCCCGGGCAAGGTTGCAACGTATTTTTTATTTCACTATCTTTACACAACAACTCTTTAAATAAAAACAGCTTATGAAAAAGATCTTTCTTATCACCCTTATTGCTATGTTCACCAGCATGATGCATGCTCAGGACAATGTACTTATTCTATTGGCTCACCCCGACATTAGCAGTTCAAAAGCCAATGCGGCAATGATTGATGCCGTAGAGAAACTCCCTAATGTGCAAGTGATCAACATCTACAAGGCGCCATTCCAGGCCGGTTCTTATACGGAAGCATTCAGGAAAAGCAATACCATTGTCTTTCAGTTTCCTTTTTATTGGGCCAGCGCTCCGCATATGCTTAAAAAATGGTGCGATGAAATCTTCTTCTCCATTCAGGAAAACCCCGGAGTGAAAGGGAAAAAGTTAGTAGTAGCCACAACTACCGGCAGTGAATATGAAGCCTACCGCAGCGGAGGAAGAAACCAGTTTACAATGGATGAATTGTTGCGCCCGTATCAGCTACTGGCCAATCATTCGGGCATGCAATGGGGCACTCCGTTTGTGTTGTACGGTGCTTCTCTGCCGGATGCCGCGCAGCGTATAGAGGCTGGGGCAAAAGATTATAAATAAGAAGTGAGAGTATGAAGAAGTATGCATTGTTATTCATTGTGTTTACATGGGGCGCGACTCATGTATCGGAAGCACAAGCGCAAAAACAAGTAAATACTGCTGCCCACCAGGAATATACCCGGACTCAGATGCGGCTTATTATTGATAATGATTTTGGTGGCGACCCCGACGGCATGTTCCAACTGGTCCACCATCTGTTGTCGCCCTCAGTAGATATAAGAGCCATAATCGGTTCGCATCTCAGGCCGGGTGATTATTTTGACTCATCCGGCACAACAGCCACCAATGCCAGGAAGCATATCGAAACCATTTTGGAAATGATGGATATGAAAGGGAAATATCCCGTATATGAAGGCTCGAATATAGGTCTCAGCACACCGCATTCCCCTCACCATTCCGATGGAGCTAAAATAATAATTGAGGAAGCAATGCGCGACGATACGGATGTACCCCTGTATGTAGTCTGCGGCGGAGGATTAACGGAAATAGCCAGTGCATACCTCATTGAACCCCGAATCGCAGATCGCCTGACCCTCGTCTGGATTGGCGGAATGGAATATACGGACATAGCATTACCGCCGCCCGGCTATTCCCGAACCGAGTACAATACAGCCATTGATATAAAGGCCGCACAGGTTATCTTTAATCAGTCCGGTATCAACTTGTGGCAAATACCCCGTAATGCCTATCGCCAGACATTGATTACCTTATCCGAATTACAAACCAGGATTCAGCCATTCTCAAAGATCGGAGCAACATTGACTGAAATGATCGAAAAGATTTTAAAGGCAAGGGGAGCGGAATCATATATACTTGGCGATAATCCTTTGGTTTTAGTTACAGCACTACAATCCATATATGAACCGGATGCTTCTTCCAGTTCTTATCAGCTCAGGCAAGCCCCGGTCATCAATGATGAAGGTATGTATGAAACGAATAGGAATGGACGTATAATAAAGGTATTCAACCAACTTGATACGCGGTTGATGTTCGAAGATTTGTTTGCTAAAATGCGGAAATTATGCAGTCAGCCATCATCCCCCTGCACGAGATAAAGGAAAATATCATTATCAGGCGGATAGAAGAGAGTACCTCCCTGAACTTCAAAGGTACTCACCGCCATAACTTCTATGAGATATTGCACTTCTCTTACACCGAAGAGGGGCTTACCCATAGAAGGCAAAATCAACAAAAAAAGCACGGTTTTATCCGTGCTTAATTGCTATTATTGGGTTATATTATAACCAGAGGTGCAAATTTGGCGCAAATTCTTATTTAATATCCATTGAAATGGTGTATAAATGATGCACAAAGGCGCATTTTAGTGTATGTTTTCCCAAAGTCTCAATAATTAGCCATTTATTTGTATATCAACGAATTAACCAATTGATTTTATACGAAATTGCATATTTGCATCACTTGAATGCCCACCTTTAAATATTTTCCTGGTTATTGCTGCAATTCCGGCATCGAACACACAAAGAAACCACTATATTATTTTCAATGACTAAAACGCCGTTACGCATACTTGTATGTGGATACATTTCGGGGTGTTTTAATAGTGGCTTACATTTGCATAAAGAACGTACACGGTAACACGTGCGACCTTTAGCAGTTTCTTCTTTCATGAGTCCGGTAAGTTCGGAACGGGTTTTTACAAAAATTGTTTCCATGTATAGTACTGTTTTATTTGTTCAGGTTTTCGGTGTATCTTTTCCGGAAGTCTCTTATAAGTTCCTTTGTACTCTTTTTCCGGAGTGGTAACGGTTCCAATCCCATTTTTAGTAATTGTTCGTTTGTTTCTCTCAACTTTTGGGTTTTAGTTTTCGGCCGGGGTTGAAAATCCTTTATTTGAAGCTTTCCGGCTTCTATATCTGCGAAAATGCCATTTATCAAT
Organism: Bacteroides sp.; assembly: GCA_032108265.1. Lineage (GTDB taxonomy): Bacteria > Bacteroidota > Bacteroidia > Bacteroidales > Bacteroidaceae > Bacteroides. The sequence continues at coordinate 4,697 of DAMCMT010000103.1, read as the reverse complement.
CGGTTTAAGAAATCATTTACGATTATCTGAACATCCTTAAAATTGATACCATGCTCTTTAGCTACATTTTTCACATTGTTTACCTCTCCTTTCATGTAGTTTTCAAAAACATCAATTCCGGCACGTATATAGTTAGCATCATAGAAACGGCGTTCTTTCAGTATTCTAGCCAAGTACATTCTTGTTAGTATATAGTCCTTTACTTTATATCGTTTTGGAACCTCATAGTAACAACGGATGGCAGTATATAAACTTTCAGGGTTTACTTCGTTTTTAAAGGTGTTTTCGTATTTACGGATATATTCCACATTTGTGGGCGTTATGTTGGCTGTATTACCGTCTAAGTATTTAATATGGCTTTTTTCTCTGATGGGTTCATCCCTGAAAACATATAAAACTAGTCTAGGAACACTTATACGCTTGCCGGCTCCTATGGATATGGTATTCCGGCGGCATACTTTCAACTCTTTTCCGGCAGTCATACTGTAAACCTTTCCGGATTCGTTAATAAAGAGGTCGGGGTATTGTTTGATGTGCCGGAAGCCTTTTTCTTTCAAATCCCGTATTATCTCGCGTTTAGAAACTGATATTTTCCGGCTTGTTTTTATAACTGGGTTTTCAATTCGTTTGTTTCGTTCCATCTCATTCAGAATATTATAGGTTATTGTTCTGTTTCTTTAGCTTTTTTTAGGTAGCGCCACACCGTAACACGTGATATTTTCAATATTTCGGCTATCTCATTGTAAGAATGCCCTGCCTGGTGAAGTTCCAACGCACGGTGTTTAATGGGTTGTACCTCTTTTATGGCCGTCCATTTTTTTGATATTTGCCATTTTTCGAGTGTTCGCACGGGTATATTATCCATTAATTTGCTGATTTCGTGTAGGTTAAGACCCATTAGATAATACTTTTGCGCTTTTTCCCGCTGTTCGGTTGAATAGCTATTTCGCTGTTTTACAACCGTTTGAGTTCTTTTTTTCGTTGTCTTTCTCATTGTTTTGGGTATTATTGAAATATATATGTATTGAGTTAACTCTGAATTAAACTAAATTGAACTTATTGCCTGTTTTTTGTTGGGTTGTATTTTGGGTAATTTGTGCAATTCCGGGAAACTGTACCCCCCTCTTAATTTTTTTAAGGTAGAAAGGCGTTTGTTATACTTCACGGCTGCTTTTATAACCTCATAAACAAGGTTTCTGCGCCTTTACCGGTACTGAATACCCTTAACACTGTTTTTCCTCGCTTTCTTCTTTCATTATTTCGTATTTTGTGAAACTTGACTTTAATTTACTTTACATTCAAGGGAAAAATAGGGTTAAATCTTCCATAAAAGTAAAGCTAGTTCCGCATTCATACATTATATTACTGATAATCAGATAAATACAACAAATATTCCTGTTAACTTCAAATAGTGGCGTTTTTCAGGTCTGCGGTGGTGTATTGCTTTCCGTTTCATTTAGTTGCTTATTATCTCCCATCTTAAAACCGTTGCTTATTTCAATATGGTTTTCCTGGTTATTCGTTGGGTGAAGTGCCTTATATTCGTTACGTATTCTTTCCCAATATGCAGCGTATTTATCTGGTTGAGTTTGGGAAGTGGAGCAAAGCTTACTTTGCTTTGCTCGGGTTCCGGAACTGTAAACCGGTCGGGGTCGTTTAATCCTTTTTCTCATACTTCTTTTTTACACGCCTTGTATGTGCGTACCAGCACAGCCTTTGGCGTGTGTAGTATATAGTGCCGTAAAATTATCAAAATAATGGAAATTCCTCGCGCGTGCGCGCGTATGTTGCGCCGTAAATTGTACCATTGAGTTTATTGTTTTTTCTTCATTTTGGATAAAATTGGATGTCTTATTTGACCATGTATTGCCATTTGTATCCTATTTTCTGCTTTTCTGTTTTAACCATTTATATACAAAATAGTTCGTTTCCGCGGAATGAATTTATCTTGTTGATTATTAGATTGTTAAGTTCAATCGCTCGTCGGGAATACTGCACTTGGATTTTTGCTGTTATGGTACTTACTCGCTCAATGCTTTTCAATCGCTTATAATAGCAAGTTTTCTTTATTGTACCGTCTCTAAAGTCTTCATTTACTTTGTCTTTAGCGCCGTCTGTTCCCTTTTCATAGACTAAACACAACATTTCATAATCAAACATTTTCATATTTCCGGGTTTCGTTGGTTTACCTTTATATTCCAAATCATTACAAAAGCGTTTTTTAAATTCATTAATGGTTAGTTTTTGAAAATCCATATCAAACAGACGAGCAAACACAATTTTTTCAAAGGGTCGCTTATTGTCTTTTTCCAGGCGTAATACATTTTCAGGTACAGCGGGGCGGTCTATTGCTTTGCTCTTACTTCGAGCCTCAAATGTTTTGTTGTAGAAAATATAAACAATCCTTCTATCTTTATCGGAGTGAGTACCAAATTGTTTATATTCTTTGTAACGCCTATCTTCTACTATTCGCAAAATCTTCGCACCTACATTTATTTGTTTGAGTTCCTTTAGATATTCGTCGGGATTTTCTGATGTGAGTACATTAATGCCTACTTCGTATTTCTTTACAACTGCCTGCATGATATCAAAGTATGGATTAAACATTTCATCCAACCACATTGCCACCTTTCGAGCTTGTTTAAAATCAAAATCATTGTAATTAAATTGTTTACCAAAAAGCTTATAATTATAGACTTTGTGGATGGAAAATTCAAGGGTCAATTTGTCTTTTTTTAAGTGCATATATACACCTAAGTTCTGTTTCAGATTTTTTTCATCTTTATTATGCCATATATCGGCCTTTTCGTTTTTCGTACATAATCCGAAGCGTGTACAAAATTTATTTCTTTCCGTTTCGGTTGCAAATGAAACATTCATTGAAAGTTTTATATTGTCATACATATTGTTGTATTAAAATTCGAGAGGTAGTTTTTTTTGATATGCTCCTGTTTTTTGCTCCCATTCTATCATTATATATTTATCGTTAAGTGTATTACCTATTTTTATGCTTCCGTTATGTTCCATGACGGCCAGTTCCTGAAATAACCGGTTTTTTAATTCGGCTTGCAATTCTATTAATAGCGGATAATCAGGGATTATATTTTCAGATTGTTTACGGCGTTGTATCTCCGTGAGTAGCTGGATGATTATATTTTGCATAGTGATATTTTTTACAGTGGTTTGTAAATCCGAAAAACTTCACTACTTTTGCAATGAAGTTTTGTTGGGTTCCATACTTAACAGAATTTTATAGGTTGAAACCGGTTCCAATGTGTTGGCGCCGGTTTCTTTGTTTATTATATATTGACATGACAGAATTTTATAGGTTTTGGTGGACGGTCTGTCAACGCCCGGCGGTGCTTTTGCTTTCATAATTTTGTTATTAATGGTTTATACTATTAGAATTTGCCTGAATTTATCAGGGTTTCAATATCGGAACGCCTTATATACGTTTTGGTGTATTTTTGACGGTTTACTTTTACCGGCTCTAATACTCCGTTGGCAACATAACGCTGAAAGGTGGTGCGGCCGATTTTCAGCATATCGCAAACTTCGTTTGGGGTTAATAGTTCTTTTTCTTCTTTGTCGGTAAGCTTCGACATTTTCTCACAAAGGTTTGTACTTCCTGTTCAACGGTACTTTCAGTGGTGGCGACTACAGGTGCCCGAGGTAGAGCAATACGATGAGAACGGAGGGAAATTCTATATGTTTGGAATTACGTGTTACACGCCGTTCCGCGACCTGAACTGGGCGGCTCCTTATCAGGAAGAAGGCACTTCGGGCGGCCCGTGGAAAGGTAATGTAGACTATAACCAATATCCGGGTGGTCCTAACTCTCCGTATCTGGGAGGTACAACCTGGGGTATGGTAGGATCTACCGACTATCTGGATGATGTAGTGTGGGAGGGTGATTTTGCCGATGATATCCGCAACGCGCAGATCAATCTCTGCAACCCGATTGTACTGGACACGAAGCATTCCCGGCACGGTGAGGTAGTCCGCAAAGAATGGCTGGAGTTTCCCTCCACCCACATGCGTATCTCCTGCAAGGTTACGATGCAGGATAATTGGGGATGGACAGCCCGCCATACGTATGCCAATGGCCCGTACGCGGTAATGTGGGGGCGCGATTGGTACGTAGCCCGTTCGGCCGAGACGTACTTGTTGCTGGCCGAGGCTCATCTGCGCAATGACAATCAATCGGGTGCGGTAGCGGCTATTAACGAGGTTCGCAAGCGGGCGAAAGCCGGTTTTGAATACGATGCCGTAACCTTAAAGGATATTCTGGACGAGCGTGCCCGTGAGTTGGCGTGGGAAGAGCATCGCTGGCCTACATTGCTCCGTATGAACACGAACGACGGTCCGGCGGCAGAGGTGGCTTATCAGTTGGCCAACCATACCATGTATGTTTCCGACTGTGCGCAACCGGGCATTACTCCCCAATGGGGCTTGTTCCCGATACCGCTGACGGTTATCAACCTGAATTCGGGTGCCGAGTTAGGGCAGAATAAAGGCTGGTAGCGGGCAGCGAGGTGCCGGCAGCGAGGCGCTGCACCCAGGTTTCCATGCGGCATCTTGCCAAAAACCATTCCGACGCTCGTCTGACATGCATTTTTTTTCATTTTGCATCGTCGACGCGCGTGAAAGTTATGTTTTTGTTCGTTTTACATCATTCACGCACGTGAAAGTTATGT
>DAMCMT010000102.1:0-15968 GCA_032108265.1 Bacteroides sp. | reverse complement strand
GATTAACTAAAATTTATGCATAAACAACCCCACAAGAATACGGGATGATCCGAAAAAAGTTTTTCTTTCCGGGATTGTTGCCGCCATTCTTATGGCATCCTGTCAATCAGATGATAACGATCCGGCACCGAAACCACGAAAAGACATTCCCTTAACTCGTACTGAACAGGAAATGACAGTAGTGGGAAATGAATTTGCCTTTAATTTCTTTAAACAAGTAAATGTCAGCGAAGAAAAAGATAATTTCTTCGTTTCACCACTCAGTGCTGCCATTGCACTATCAATGACTACCAATGGCGCTAATACCGAAACTCTGGAAGAAATGAAATCCACCTTAGGGTTTGGAGATTATTCTTTGGATGAATTGAATGATTATTATTACAAAATCACAACCAGCTTACTTGAAGTAGATAATACAACCGAACTGGGAATTGCCAATTCTATCTGGATAAAAGAAGGATTTCCTGTTGAAAAAACATTTGTTAATATTAACAAGGAAAAATATAATGCCGAAGTACGCAATTTAGATTTTAACTCTCCTACGGCAGTAGGTATTATAAACCAATGGTGTTCAGATAAAACGAACAAACGAATACCTAAAGTATTGGAATATATTGATGCGGATGCACGATTATTCCTTATAAATGCTTTATATTTCAAAGGAATATGGAAAAATAAGTTTGATAAAAAGAATACTGCAAAAGAGAGTTTCCTTACCAAGACAGGTACAACATCAGAAGTTGATATGATGAATCAAGAATGTGGAGTACCCTATACAGCAGATAAAGATGTGCAAATTGCTGAATTACCCTATGGTAATGAAGCATTTAGCATGGTTATAATTCTTCCGGAACCGGAAAAGAATTTATCAGAAATTATCAATAACCTTACTTCTGATAAATGGGATACATGGACAAAAGCTTTACTGGAACGAAATATTAATATAAAGCTGCCACGTTTTAAACTGGAATATGAGAAAGATTTGATAAACGATCTGAAAGCAATGGGCATGGAGAAAGCATTTGATGAGCATAAAGCCGATTTCAGTCGAATGTCAACGAAAGAACTTTATATCGGTCTTGTAAAACAAAATACCTTCGTCGAAGTAAACGAAACGGGTACAGAAGCTGCTGCTGTTACTGTAGTGGGTATGTACGAAAATTCAATGGGGCATGAACCTCAAATAATAAACTTTCATGTTAATCGTCCGTTCATCTACCTGATTAAGGAAAAGAGTACGGGTACTATACTTTTCATGGGGAAAATGGAAAGTATGTAATTCAAGTACGCAAAGCAAATGAGAATGAGCGGAAGACACGGAAAACTTAAATTCCGTTTCTTCCGCTCATTTCATTATTTGCGTATTAAATACCTTATTTACAGGTTTTCTCAATCAATGCATCTACAGCCGTGTCGCCAAGTTCTTTGGCTTTAGCAAAATTAGCGCAAGCTTCATCTTCCCTTTTAAGTTGCTGCTGTGCAATTCCTAATAACCTGTATGCTTCAGCATAATTCGGATCAATTGCTATCGACTTGTTTATTGCAGCTTCAGCTTCTTCATATCTTCCTACCCGGAGGTTGATAACTCCCAACTCTGTTTGATACATTATTTCACCCGGATTCATTTTTATGGCTTCATTAATATCATCCAGTGCACGTTGATACTGACGGGCATTGAATGCAGCCTGTTCGCGATAATAATAGAACAAATCATTTACATCACCGCTTACAGCAGAATAATAAGTATCATAATCAAGCATTGCCGGGCGGTATTGTTCTGTTTCCATATAAAGCCGGGCACGTTCCAGGAAGTAAGCAGAATTCTCAATTGAAACCGGAGTAGGTATATGGGCTACACAACTGTCCATAAGTGCAAGTATTTCCTGCGGCTGAGCGCCGAGTAATTCTTTGGTTTTAGCTGCACTGAAAAATGATTGCTGAGATGCCATATTTGATTCGTTTACTTTTTCATAACTTGCCAGGGCAGCTTCATATTCGCCCTTAGCAAACAATATATCCGCTTCCTGTTGAATATAAATAGGTTGGGGATCAATGGCAATTGCACTACGAATTTCACTCAATGCTTTATCCATTGTCCAGTCCTTGTGTTTATCTTCAGGACCTGTGAGTTGATAAGTATAAATAAGTTTTGCGCTGTTGTAAAAAACCTCATCTTTCTTTTGTGCCACACTCATTGCTTTGGCTAAATCTTTCGAGGCATTATCAATTGCAGAATGATCGGTTCCATAGTATACATAATTGGATGCCCGGCGAATATAACCGTCGGTACTATTAGGAAACTGACGGATAAAATCGTCCAGCATACCGGCATATTCTTCGGGTGAAACCTGCGCCTGAGCCATAAACAGATTAACCAATGCCTGATTTTCATCATTTGGTAAACCTTTCTTAATACCGATGTTCCGGAAAGTAATATCCGAAGCTGCCAGTGCATTGATGGTTAATTTCATTCCGTATTTAACTCCCAAATCGTAACACTGAGTTTCAGCGTCTTTTCCGGTTGCTTTCTGAGCCATACCGAATACCTCGCCATTGGCATTAACAACCGGACAACTTTGCATCTTCTCGTTCAGAGCCAGTGAAAGTGTATAATAATTGGAATCATCACCGATAGACGAAACCTCTGTAACCTTACCGAGGGTAAACGACCGGTCTTTCTGGGTTGAATATGGAAGCAGGTAAACTTCATTGTCCACGGCCGGAGATGTAGAAGCAGGTACCAGTGCAGGAACTTTTTTATTTCCTGTATTTACCTTGAATTTCATTACATCATACATACTGTTGCCTCCAAGGATAGCGTCGACCTCCATTTGAGTACCATCCGAATTGATAACCACCGCACGTTCGGCACCCTGGAATAAAGTATGATCCGAAAGGGCAGTTCCGTCTTCCGAGATAAAAAAACCATTTCCGGAATTCAACCGGTTATTATCTTTGTCGTATGTTACTATTGAAAAAACGGCGCGTTTAGCTTTGTCGAGCCACTTAGGTGCCTGCGCCATACCCAACTGGGAAAACAGGCAGCAAACAATCAAGAGAATAGTGTTTCTTTTCATGTGTATATTCAATTTTCTTGGTTTCGTTGTTTCAGGGCTTCATATATTAGTATGCCGGCAGCTACCGATACATTGAGCGATTCTATTTTACCCAGAACAGGTATACGTACCCACTCATCGCACAGGGCGAGGTGTTCGTAGGATACCCCGGTATCTTCGGCGCCCATAACCAGGCAAACGGGGCCGGTATAATTACCACCGGTATATTCGTAATCGCCCTTTTCGGTAGCAGCAACCAGTTTAAAACCGCTGTTTTTAAGATATTCGAGCGATTGTTTCAGGCTCTTCTCTTTACAGACAGGAAGCGTATGCAAAGCACCAGCCGAAGTTTTCATCGCATCGGCATTGACCGTAACACTTCCACGGGCTGGAATAATCACTGCATCGACTCCGGCACACTCGCAGGTACGGGCAATGGCACCAAAGTTGCGAACATCAGTAATACCGTCGAGCATAACAAAGAAAGGATTCTTGCCTTCTTCAAAGATAAAGGGTACAAGATCTTCGACTTTCTGGTAAACAACAGAGGAAATATAAGCAACTACTCCCTGATGATTCTTACGGGTGATGCGGTTAATACGTTCAACCGGAACACGCTGTACCGGTATCATGGTGCCTTTCAGTGCCGCAAAAAGTTCTTTGGATAAGTCGCTTTGAATATCTTTTTTAACCAGGATTTTATCTATCTCTTTACCTGCCTGAATGGCTTCGATTACGGCACGGACGCCGAATATCATATCGCTTTTCTCTGTCATTTTATTATTTTGATGTAACCAAATGATTACTTTAATCTTCCCATATCGTAAACGCCCTTGCGAACAACTGCACCGGTACTGTCTGTTTCAAAAAACGGACCGTCTTTCATACCTTGCTTAAAAGTACCTTCAAAACGTATCCCTTTACTATCTTCTTCAACACCTTTACCTTCTTTAAGACCATCTACAAAGGTACCTTGGTATTTTGTGCCATCGCTCAGGGTAAGCAATCCTTCTCCGTTGGGCTGATTATTCCTCCATTCGCCTTCATAAACATCGCCGTTACTCCAGCGATAAGTTCCGTAACCATTGGGTTTGTCGTCAATCCACATTCCTTCGTATTCGGCTCCATGTTCCCATGTAAATATACCCCGGCCATGCTGTCTGCCTTCCTGAAATTCACCTACATATTTGTCGCCGTTGGAATGATAATATATACCTTTTCCGGTACGTTGACCATCTACGTAATCACCTTCATAACGGTCGCCATCCTGAAAATAGTAAATACCGGTTCCATGTTGTACGCCGTTGGCCCAATCGCCGACATAGCGGTCGCCATTCATGTATTCGTAAGTACCCCTACCGTCGTAAACATCGTTTTTCCACTGGCCGTCATATTTCGAGCCGTTGTCCCAGGTATACACGCCCTGACCGTTCTTTTTATCATCTTTAAATTCTCCTACATATTTCGAACCGTCTTTCCATGTATAGGTCCCCTTTCCGGAACGTTCGCCTTGTTCCCAGTTGCCTACATAAATATCACCGGTATGATAATACATGGTACCGAATCCATGGGAAAGATCATTTACCCAGTCGCCATCGTATTTATTGTTATTAAGAAAATAATAGATTCCCCTACCCTCTTTCTTGTCCTGTACCCAGTCGCCTTCATATTTTTCGCCATCGGGAAGCATATATATGCCAAAGCCTTCCCGTTTACCCTTCACATATTCACCTTCGTAGATATCTCCGTTTTTAAAAACGGTTTTACCTTTTCCGTTGGGTTTACGGCTTTTTATTTCACCGGTATATTCCGAGCCGTCTTTGAATTTGTATGTACCTATTTTTATATTTTTCTGAGCCCAGGCACAGGTTTGCGAAAGAAATAAACAAATAAGGAATGTATTGAGGTATTTCATTTTGTCAATTTTATATTTTCAACTAATCATTAAAAAGTCTGTTACTGGCAAAGTTACAATTTATAGTGGAAATACAGTGCTTTTATAGCGATTTTAAGATATGTTTAATCCAACTATGATTTCTTTTAGATTCTCTTTATTCAGATATTTGCCGGACAAAGAAATCAAATCATCCGGTGTCGTATCGTTTACAGCTTCGTAAGCTTTTTCAAAATAATTGTCGTTTAAGCCGGAGGTATGAATGAACGACCAGGCATCTGCCATTGAAAAAGGTGATTCATAATTACGTGCCATTTCTCCCTGCATATAATTTTTCACCAGTAATAGTTCGGCTTCGCTAACCTTTTCATTTTGCAGTCGGTCTATTTCATGATAAACTTCCTGGATAACGGCCTCGACAAAATCATTTCCTGTTTCGGTACTTATTACCATCAGGCCGGTACCAGGATAAAAGAACAATCCGGCTGAAATACCATAAGTGTATCCTTTGTCTTCCCGGATATTGGACATGAGACGACTACCGAAATATCCACCAAACAGAGTAATTAATACCCGTAATTTCAAATGGTCAGGATGCTGCCGGGGAATAGTCAATTGACCAAGCCGTATCGAGGTTTGAAGTGCATCTTGCCGTTGTGTAAACAAGCGTTTCTCAGGAATAGTATGGATAGGAAACTCCAAAGCAGGAACCGAAAGGTTTGTTTTACCAAAATCATGTGATCCCCAGGTAGTTGTTACTTGCCTGGTGATGTCCTGGGTTACTTTGCCCGAGAGGTATATTGAACAGTTGCCACTATGATAATAATGGTTATGGAATTCGTACAACCATTCCCTGGTAACAGATTTATAATCTTCCTCGCACGCCAACCGCCCGCAAGGATGTTGTTCGCCAAATACTGAGGATAATAAACTACGGTGAGCAACAAAATCAACCTTACTCGAATTTATACGGAATTGCTGTAGATTAGTTCCGATAACAGTAGAAAGTTCTTTTTCGGGAAAAAGAGGCTCCCTGATTATAGAATAAAGAATATCTAATGTATACGAAAAGTATTTGTTCAGAGAATATAAGGAAATGTATGCATATTCCAGAGAACTGGATAATTCGAGCCAGGCACCGTAATAGTCCAACTTCTCAGAAATTTGTTTTGCCGTATACCGTAATGTTCCCTCGCGTAACATCCTATTGGTGAAAAGGGCTTGTAATTTATGTGCCTGATACCAACTACCACCCTTAAAAAGAATGTCCATTCTTACAACATCCTGACTTCCTGCATTTATAACATATAACGGTATACCGTTATTCATTATTAATTTTACGGGTTGTTGTATATCAATTTTATCCTGGGGTAATACGGGAGGCTGTATATTTCGATCGAGGTTATTCATGGTTATGCTTTATTTTAATGATTCTATACCCCTGATAATATAATCTCTTTTCATTTCTTCCGGTCTTATTACAACATCATTGTGCATAAGTATATCAATATCTAAAGGTATTTCTTCTCTTTGTTTACTTTTGGGAGTTCTTCCGGCTATTAATTCCAGTTCTTTAAGTATTGCGGATACTTTTTCAATAGGTAAGGAAGTAGTGAACCGGGCTACCTGATTCAGGAAGAGCGCAGGATTAGTCATGTTGAGGGGTTTTGTCTCAAGTTCATCACTGTATTTTACAGAAGGAAATATGGTACAAAGATTTGTCCGTGCAAAAAGTAGTTTTTCTTCTTTACAGTAATTGCTTCCTATACTAACGAGATAAACACCCATATTTATTTGTTATATAAAATCCTTTCACCACGGATTACACAGATTACGCAGATTAAAATTCCGTTAACTTCTAAATTTAATCTGAGAATCTGTGTAATCTGTGGTGAAAGATAATATGTCAATTAAACAAATCGTCCAAACCACCAGAGTTGGTATAATCCATTGGCAATTCCGACCCGCCATTGCCACATGGTGCATATTCTTCCGGAAATACAAATTTCTCCTGCGGGTCGTACCCAAGTTCTTTATCTGCCAAAACTTTCTGCATATAAAGTCCCCAGATAGGAAGAGCCATCGAAGCTCCCTGGCCGTCGGCCATTCTATCGAAGTGAATATCCGGATCTTCTCCCCCAACCCATACACCGGATACAAGGGAAGGTGTAAATCCCATAAACCATCCGTCGGCATTATGGTTGGTAGTTCCGGTTTTTCCACCTACATCGGGTGTAATACCGTATATACGTTTTACACGATTACCTGTACCTTCATTAACTACATCACGGAGCATATCGAGCATTTTATAAGCGCTTGATACACTGATTACTTCTTTCATCTGTGGGGTAAAAGTAGCCAGTACGTTACCATCACTATCTTCAATCCGGGTAACAAACAGAGGTGATACCTTGATTCCTTTATTTGCGAAAGCTGTATATGCGCTGACCATTTCGCCGACAGAGATTTCGCAAGGTCCCAGACTAAGAGCTGGTGTCGGCATTATATCCAGGCTTTGTGCTCCAAAATCGTGAATAAGATTGGCAAACGAATAAGGATTAAGTTTGCTGATAAGATAAGCCGAAACCCAGTTACTTGACCGGGTTAATCCCCATCGCAGAGATACCAGTTCGCCCTGTCGATCCGTTGTGCTGTTCCGGGGGGTCCAGGGTTCCCCCACTTCGGGCGTAATTGTAATAGGAACATGTAGTACATGGTCGCAAGGTGTATAACCATTCTCCATAGCAAGCGTATAAAGGAAGGGTTTTACAGTAGACCCTACCTGACGCCTACCCACCATCGCCATATCATACTGGAAATTGGTATAGTTTGGACCACCTACGTATGCTTTTACGTGACCATTCAGAGGGTCCATAGACATAAAACCTGTACGCAGGAAATGTTTGTAATATTTAATAGAATCCAACGGAGTCATAATCGTATCTTTATTTCCTTTATAGGAAAAAACAGACATTTCCTCGGGAGTGTTGAAAGCTTTCATTATATCTTCTTCCGAATGGCCGGCAGCTTTCATTGTACGATACCTATCGCTTTGCCTGATGGATCGATTAAGAATTTCTGTGACTTTGCTTTCCGGTAGACGCGAGGTATAAGGTGCTGTTTTACGACCTTTCTTTTCTGCAAAGAAGCGGTCCTGCATATAACCTGCAATATGCTCTTCAACAGCTTCTTCGGCATATTGCTGCATCCGCGAGTCTATGGTAGTATATATCTTCAATCCGTCGGTATACACATTATAACTGGTACCGTCTTTCTTTTTCGTCTTTTCAGCCCAACCAAAAAGCGGATTTGTTTCCCAGGCAATTGAATCATCATAAAACTTTTGTCTTTGCCAGGAATGCGGATAATTGCTTTTTACAGGTTTCTTGGCTGTTATAACTCCACGGAGATATTCGCGAACATAAGTGGCGATGCCTTCTTTATGATCTACACGATTGTATTTCAGGGTCAGAGGTAGGGCTTTCAGCGAGTCACATTCCTGTTGGGTGATGTATCCGGCCTTTTGCATCTGCTCGAGTACTACATTACGCCTACCTTTGGAACGCTCGTTGAATCGGATCGGATTATATAGAGCCGGATTCTTACACATTCCTACCAAGGTTGCTGCTTCTTCTATAGATAAATCTTTGGGTTCTTTACTGAAATATGTGAAAGAAGCCGTTTTAATTCCTACCGCATTATTGAGAAAATCGAATTTATTGAGGTATAAACTCAAAATTTCTTCTTTGGTATAATACTTTTCCAATTTTACGGCTATTACCCATTCTATAGGTTTTTGAAGTAAACGTTCCATTAAATCGTCGGCTTTAGGCGAATATAACAGTTTAGACAACTGCTGTGTAATGGTACTTCCTCCTCCCGCATTTTTTTGCATGAGGATTCCGCGTTTGATTACCGCACGCGCCAGGCCTTTTGCATCAATTCCGGAATGTTCGGCAAATCTTATATCCTCCGTAGCAATCAGGGCATTTATCAGATTGGCCGACAAATCATTATAACTGGCAAACACACGATTTTCTTTACTTATCGACCAGGTACCCAATAGTTGGTTATCGGCCGAGAAAATCTGGGCAGCAAATTTATAATTTGGGTTTTCCAGTTCTTCAACCTCGGGCATGTATCCGATTTTACCGGAAGATATTGCGGCAAAAATGCCGACACAGGATACAACTACGACAGCAAAAAGAATCCAGAGTATAATTATTACTTTCTTTATCATTTTCTTCTGTTATTCAAGTCGTTATTTTAATGATGCGCTTCTTTTTTACAAACGACAAAAGTACAATAAATCTTCATTTTATCCAAAAAGCCCCTGGGTTGTTGTACATTATTATAAAGAGTGTTTTATTTTTTATGTTAATTAACGTGGGGTTAGTATATAAAAACGGGAATTCAGATTTTACTTTGGTAGTAATAAATTCAAACGTGCAATTAACTCTTATTATATCGAAATTCTATTTTTGTTTATATTCAGCCTGCGCCACAAGCCTCCTGGAGGGCCTTTTTTAGTCTCTGCAAGAGTGTACACTCTTACCCCCAAAGAGTGCACACTTTTACCCCCTAAGAGTGTACACTTTTATACCCTAAGAGTGTACACTCTTGCACCGTAAAAGTGTACACTCTTATTGAACGGTTAGTTATATTTACAACAATGTTTAAAAAGTATGGAGACACAAAATCACAGAGAATTAAAAAAACTCTGTGTAATGCATCTCCAAAAGTGTTTAAAATAATCGTGTAAAGGAAATTTTCAAGTGAAGAACTCACTCGAAATAGAAATAAGCTCTGTAATTATACGAAATCTTTCAGTTCGTCCTGTAATCTCTGGCGGGTAAAGAAAATACGACTTTTCACTGTTCCCAAAGGTAAATCTAATTTTTCAGCAATCTCGCGGTATTTAAATCCTGCAATGTGCATAGAGAAAGGTTCTTTATATTCATTGGGAAGTGCATTCACTACTTTATGCATTTCTTTAAGGTCGTAATTACCTTCAACGCTTTCAAAACCAGAATTTTGCGAAAGGTTTAGATGGAACAGGTTATCTGTTTGATCAACATACGTTTGTTCTCGTACAATTTTTCGATAATTATTAATGAAGATATTACGCATAATAGTATAAACCCAACCTTTAAAGTTCGTATTAGGTATGTACTTGTCTTCATTGTCTAATGCTTTGAGTGATGTTTCCTGTAACAAATCATCTGCTTCTTCCGTACTAGCCGTAAGCTTATAAGCAAATCGGTGTAATTCGTCTTGCATCTCCACTAAATCTTTTCTGAAACTTAAACTACTTTTCATAATCAATTCTTTTTGTATTATAACGTTAAATTTGATGATTTACAAAATTTGACGTTACAATTTTAAAATATTTTCCGTTTTCATACAGGGTGTTTTCTGATTTAGAAAAGGGTAAATTCAAACATTTGATGATTTTCAGGTGATTTTTGTGAGTTAACAGCCGAAAAAACAAAATAACAGTTAAAATATTACATTGAAAAATATATATCTTTTAAATAAATAATATCATACAAATAAAATTGATTTGTAACAATATTTGTTAAAGAGATGCAATAACCGTAATACTTTTGCATTTACTATTTGTTCTGAGATATGATTATTAAGAGTATATTTATAATATAATAAATTATGGATCATGAATAAATTGAAGTTATTATTAGTTCTAATTGTTGGGATTCTGGCTACAAGTTGCTCGACGACACAAAATACAGCCAGTAACGAAGAGCAGAAAATGAAATTACGCGAGCGCATCGAATCGGGAGAATATAAGATAGAGGCAACCATGGCATACCCACGCCGGGGAAGAAGCGTGCCATTAACTTCTACTTACTCACTGAAAGTTAAAAACGATTCAATTTTCTCGTATCTGCCGTTCTATGGACGTGCTTATTCTGTACCTTATGGCGGAGGAGACGGATTAAATTTTGAAGCTCCCCTGAATGTATATAATGTAACTTACGACAGGAAAGGCGCTGCGAAAATTGAAATGAGGGCAAAAACCCCGGAAGATGAATATACATATAATGTTGAAATATATCCGAACGGAAGTTCGAATATTAACGTTACAATGCAGCAACGAGAATCGATAAGATTTTCCGGAAGGCTTGTGGCAAGTAATGAGTAGTGAGTTTTGATTCATTACTCATTACTTATTCTCCTTTAAGTATTGGCAACCTGATATGGTATTTTACTGCCAGTATCCGGACAATAAACACACTTCCTCCGCTGATTATCTGGATTGTCACCAACGGCAATCCCATCAGGCTGCATATCCAGTAAACAAGTCCTCCGATAACGCAAGCCATAGCGTATAAATCTTTACGGAACACCAGTGGAATTTCATTAATTGATACATCGCGCAGCACACCTCCTACCGAACCGGTGATACATCCCATAACAATAGCCACCCAGAACGGATAACCCAGCGCCAAAGTTTTGCCCACTCCTACGACAGTAAAGAGTGCCAGACCGATGCTATCGAATATAAAAAAAGTATTATTTAGGTGTATAAGATATTTTCCGAAAAGTATTACCCAAAACAGAGCTATGCCCGAACAAACCAGGTAAATAGGATCAGTCATCCAAAACGGAGTAACATCCAGCAACAAATCCCTGACAGTACCGCCACCAATAGCCGTAACTACTCCAACCACATACGCCCCGAACCAGTCGAATTTCTTGGCCGAAGCCAACCGTATACCACTTATGGCGAACGCAAACGTTCCCACGAACTCTATAATCTGTACAAATGTAGGCATAGTACCTTTCGCAATTTTTCTGCAAAGAAACGAATTAATTCTAAAAGAAAATGTACATTTGTACATCAAACCTTAATAGAAAAAGAATGAAAATAACGATCGTTGCCGGTGCCCGTCCTAATTTCATGAAGATTGCTCCCCTTACCCGTGCTATTCAGGCTGCTAAAGCCGAGGGTAAAAACATCAGCCACCGGCTCATTTATACCGGGGTAAAAGATGACCCCAGCCTTGACCCCTCGCTGTTTTCTGATTTGAATATGCCCGCTCCGGATGCTTATCTGAATGTATCAGACAATAACTCCATTGAACTCGCTGCTGCAGTCCTAACCGCCTTCAACCTTGAGTTAAAGCAATACCCCGCCGATATTGTTCTTGTTGTCGACGATCTTACCCCTACTATGGCTTGTGCCATTGTTGCCAAAAAGCTTGGTGCCAAAGTAGCCCATCTGGTAGCCGGAACACGCTCCTTTGATATGGATATGCCCAAAGAAGTCAACCGTATGATTACAGATGGATTGGCCGATTATCTTTTCACCGCCGGTATGGTTGCCAACCGCAATCTGAGTTATACAGGTACAGAAGACAAAAAAATATATCACGTAGGTAATATTCTCATTGACAGCATTCGCTATAACCGGAACAAGTTGATAGCGCCAGTGTGGTTCTCGACAATGGGGCTGAAAGAAAATGAATACATCCTCCTTACACTCAACCGCCGTGTATTGGTTAAGAACGAAAAGAAATTGCACCAGCTTCTGAAAACCATTTTAGAGAATAGCAACGGAATGCCCATTATTGCTCCCGTACATCCGTATGTTCGCGAAAGTATAAACAAACTGAATCTGGACACCGCTCGTCTCCATATTCTTCCTCCGCAAAGATATCTTTCGTTTACCTGGCTACTTTCCCGGGCTAAAGCTGTTATCACTGATTCGGGCAATGTAGCCGAAGAAACCACATTCCTCGGAATTCCATGTATTACATTAAATGATTATGCCGAACATCCCGAAACCCACCGTATAGGAACCAACGAACTGGTAGGTGAAGACTCCGAAAAACTAGCCGAAGCAATGAAAACCCTGCTGAACGGCGAATGGAAAACCGGAAGCATCCCCGAACGATGGGACGGTCGTACGGCCGAAAGAATTGTACAAATTTTGCTGGATAAATAGTTTAGAAGCTTTTCCAGAAAACTTTATAACAAAAAAGAGTTTTTTTAAATAAGATTAGCAAACAGTATAGAACTAAAATTACTACCTTTGCGACTTCATTTAATGCAATTATGAGTAAGTCGTACATACATATTTTATTATTCGCTTTATTCATCACCCTGCCTAGCCTTACATTCGCCCAGATTAAAGGCGTAATTACCGATTCTGTAACTAACGAACCGATGCTTTATGTAACGGTTCAGTACGAAGGTAAAGGCGTAGGGGCCATATCCAATGTTAATGGCGAATATACCCTCGAAACCCGCAAAGGCTGGAACGAAGTTACCTTCTCAGCCATCGGTTACGAAACCCAGGTGATAACAATCACCCCGAACACCAAAGTATTGAATGTAAAAATGGTGCCTGCCGAAATTATGCTCGACGAAGTTGTTGTAAAGCCCAGGCGCGAAAGATACTCCCGTAAAGACAATCCCGCAGTTGAATTCATGCGCAAAGTAATCGCCCACAAGAAAGGCCAGAAACTCGAAGCAAACGATTATTATCAGTACGATACGTACGAAAAAATGAAAATGTCTCTCGATAACATGAGCCCCGAAAAGCTCAAAGAGGGAATATACAAAAACCTTCCTTTCCTTGAACAACAGATTGAGCTGTCTCCAACAACAAATAAATATATACTGCCGATATCGGTTGAAGAAACGGTTTCGCAAACCATATACCGTAAAAGTCCCGAGACAAAGAAAACCATTATCAAAGGAAAAAATTCCGGCGGGATACAGGAATTGTTTTCTACCGGAGATATGATTGGAACCATCCTGAACGATGTATTTTCCAACATTAATATATATGATAACGACATCCGCTTGTTCCAGCAACGATTTGTTAGTCCTATATCATCTACCAACGCAATATCATTCTACCGCTTCTTCCTGATGGATACCATTATGGTCGATCGCCACGAATGTGTACATCTTACATTTGTACCCGAGAACTCTCAGGATTTCGGTTTCACCGGACACCTGTATGTACTCAACGACTCATCTTACGCTGTTAAAAGGTGTACTATGAATCTTCCCCGTAAGACAGGCGTAAACTTTGTCGAAAACCTTGATATCATCCAGGAATACGAACAACTACCTAATGGCAACTGGGTGTTGGTTGATGACGATATGATTGTCGACATGAATCTTTATAGTTTCACCCAACCTTTGCAAATACAGCGAACAACGCGGTACACCAACTATTCTTTCGACCCCGTCGAAGACCGGCTTTTACGACTCAGGGGTTCTGTTATTAAAGATGCCGATATGCTCAATAAAAGCGAAGAATTCTGGGCCGAGATGCGGCAAGTTCCACTTACTCAGACCGAAAGCACAATGGACTTGCTCATCAACCAACTTGAACAAATACCAGGATTTAAATACATTATATTTGTAGCCAAAGCATTCATCGAAAACCATGTTGAAACCGGATCCAAAGACAATCCAAGTAAATTCGACTTCGGTCCTATCAACACCATGATAACCAGCAACTTTGTAGATGGAACGCGTTTCAGAATAAGCGGACGCACAACGGCAAAGCTACATCCGCAACTTTTCCTGAATGGTTACGCTGCTTATGGGTTACGAGATGAGAAATGGAAATATGAAGGAACAGTAACTTACTCTTTCAAAAAACGCGAATATTTTCCGTGGGAATTCCCCCGCCACTATGTTTCGGCCACACACCGTTATGATGTGATGTCGCCCATGGATAAGTTCCTGACTACCGATAAAGACAACGTATTCGTATCTTGGAAAACCACAACTGTCGACCAAATGTCGTACGTACGCGAAACTAATCTAAAATACGAAGTAGAAACCAATTCCGGATTCTCCGTCACCGTTAACGCCCGTCATCGCAACGATGAGCCAACCGGAAACCTGCACTATTTCCGCAATGAGCCCGATAAACAATTGGTAAAAGGCATAACCACCGCCGAAGCCGGTATAAAATTGCGCTACGCACCCGGCGAAACTTATATTAATACCAAGCAACGTCGCCTGCCCGTATCGCTCGATGCTCCTGTGTATACCTTATCGCATACCATGGGCTTTAAAGGTCCGTTGGGTGGCGAATACAACTTTAACCTCACCGAAGCCAGTATTTACAAACGCATCTGGTTATCTTCCTGGGGTAAGCTCGATGCTACCCTCAAAGCCGGTGCACAATGGAATAAGGTGCCTTTCCCACTGCTGATATTACCTGAGGCCAACCTCTCGTACATAACACAGCAGGAAACATTCACACTTATCAATAACATGGAGTTTCTCAACGACCGCTTTGCGTCGCTGCAACTCACTTATGATATGAACGGGAAACTATTCAACCGTATACCGCTCCTCAAAAACCTTAAATGGCGCGAAGTATTCCGCTTCCGTGCGCTTGTAGGTGATCTTACTGATAAGAACAATCCCTATAAAAATCCTAACGACGCCGACCTTTTCCTATTCCCAACCCGGAACGGACAGACTACTGCATTTGCAATGGATCCTAAGACACCATACATGGAAATGGCAATAGGCATACACAACATTTTTAAGCTGATACATGTTGAATACGTACGCAGGTTAACATACCTCGATAACCCCGGCATCAATAAGCACGGTATACGTTTCATGATTCTGATGAAATTCTAAAAAGAGTACGCCCATGGCACAACCGTTAGCAGAACGTATGCGTCCCCGGACGCTCGATGAATATATCGGACAAAAGCACCTCGTCGGACCTGGTGCTGTACTCCGCAAAATGATTGACTCAGGCCGGATATCCTCATTTATTCTCTGGGGCCCGCCGGGTGTAGGTAAAACAACCCTTGCCCAGATAATTGCCAATAAGCTGGAAACTCCTTTTTACACACTCAGTGCTGTAAGTTCGGGTGTAAAAGACGTACGCGAAGTCATTGAACGTGCCAAAAGCAACCGTTTTTTTTCTCAATCCAGCCCTATTCTTTTTATCGACGAAATCCACCGATTCAGTAAATCGCAGCAAGATTCCCTGCTGGGAGCTG
>DAMCMT010000101.1:12783-15974 GCA_032108265.1 Bacteroides sp. | reverse complement strand
AGCAAAAATAAAACTTTTTGAGAAAACCCACAAGAATACGGGATGATCCAGAAAATGCCTGCGGGCGTTGTATAAAGCGTATCCCGGCGTATACACTTCGCAGGGTATTGTTACCAGCGTACATACACCATCGGGCAAAATCTCACCTTTCTTCCGCGACTCTTTCTTTCCGCCTATCAATGTATTATTGATTGAGAATTACCGTTCGGGATTAATCTGGAAGCTGGCTGAATCGTCGCCTGAATATCAGATTGGTTTCAGGAGGGCGGGGTTGGCAGGGCCTTCGTAATAAAGACTACCTTTAATTCTTAGATCTAATTCTCTACTCAATAACAACTTTAGAATCTATATATTTTAATTCTTTAAGCGCTTCATCACTATGAAATGATATCTGGTTAAAAAAATCATTTACTTTAAGACGTGCAACAGTTTCTTCCGCTGTTAAAACATTAGATTCATATAATGTAATCGTGGCATATATTCTATCATTAGCAACCGCACCATAAACAATATCAAAATCATGTAATACGGATTTCCTACAGCTAACGACAAAAGATAACCACTCGGCATCAGGACTATTAAATTTCTTTATTTTATATTTCTTGTTTTCAAGTAAATTATCATTTACCTCATAAGTATTTACTATTGCTTTGGTATCATTCGCAGCGGTTTTCTGTTTGTTTAATGCCCAACGTTTAGCCTGTTCAAAATTTGTCGTAGTATAAAATCCTTTCCCAAAATCGGTACTTGTTCGACCTCTTTCGGTTATTGGATTTTTTACATGATAGAGTGAGCCGTGATATACTTTCATGAGTTTGTCTTCCTATTATTGATATAATTGTCTATTTCTGACATAATATACTCTTTGCTTTGAGTATGCAAAGTATCAAAGACTTTTTCAAGGTATTCTAAAACACCATATTTGTTAAACAGGAAAAGGGCTTCTTCCGCATTAATATTTTTATATTCCTTGTAGTTCTCCAAACAGAATGTTAGAAAAAGTAAGATTGGAGTATCATTGTTTTGGTTTTGCTTTTTCAACCGTTTTTCTCTTTTCAGTAAATCATACAAATTTAGCGTACTAAGTTGCCATAAATAAGATGATTCGGACGATAATTGTTTATATAAATCTGATGAATATAAGTATTGTAAAGCATCTTGAACTGCTAATCCTTTTTTCTCTATTATAGTGTCTAATAATTGCTGCAATTTAAAAGGCAACATCATTTTACCTAGATTATCATGATTCATAAAATTCGACCCTTAATTGTATGTTGTATATTCCTATGTAAAAACAAAGGATTAGAAATTACTTTCTAATCCTTCAACATATCCAGAGGTTCCTGGCGGATTCGAACCGCCGTAAACGGTTTTGCAGACCGGCGCCTAGCCACTCGGCCAAGGAACCATTTCTTCTTTGCGGTTGCAAAGGTAGTATCTATTTTTGAAATAAACAATTATCCGCAGCAATTTTTGTTGGGAGGTTTCTGCCCGGACTTACATTGCTGTTGCTTTTCATCGAACAAACGCTTCAAGTCACAGCCGGAGGAGCAACTGGCGCAGGGGTTGTCGTTGTTCTTCGCTGAGCGAAAAAAACGAAACATCCTGCGTATTACCTCGATGAGGCAGACCAGTACAATGAGCCCGACAATGATTTCCTGCCACGTCATATAAAAAGCCTCCCTATCTGATAGACCGCAAAGGTCACAATCCAGGCTAGCCCGGTAGTATATACCGCCGTGAAGACAGCCCATTTCCAACTACCCGACTCATGTTTTATGGCCACAAGAACGGCTATACACGGGAAATATATGAGTGAAAACAGCATATAGCAGAATGCAACAAAAGGAGTTATTGGTATACGTTCGGCCAGGCTGACAGAATCGGCTTCTGCATCATTAGCATACAAAACCCCCAGGGTGCTTACTACCAGTTCTTTGGCACCTACACCTGTTAACAGACCTATACCCAGTTTCCAATCGAAGCCCAACGGTTTAATAACCGGTTCAATCGCTTTTCCAAGCTGCCCTATATATGAGTTTTCCTGTTGTTCAGCCACGGTTTCGTAATTATCATTCTGAGGATAGTAGCCCAGGAACCAGATTATAATAGATGCAATCATAATGATACCTCCCATCTTTTTCAGATACTGGACTCCTTTTTCCCATGTATGACGGAATATTGCTTTGGCTGTCGGCATACGGTAAGGCGGTAATTCCATCACAAACGGAGTATCATCTCCTTTAATGAGGAATTTACTGAATAACCTTGCCATAATAACAGCCAATAGTATCCCTATAGAATAAATTAATAACAACATAAGGCTTCCATGGTTCGGAAAGAATGCGCCTACCAGTAATAAATAAATGGGCAAACGAGCACTACACGACATTAGCGGATTAATCAACATAGTAACCAGACGACTTTTACGGTTTTCAATGGTACGCGATGCCATCACCGCAGGTACATTGCAACCGAATCCCATGATTAGCGGAATAAACGATTTACCATGAAGACCCATTTTATGCATAATCTTATCCATGATAAATGCAGCACGGGCCATGTATCCGGAATCCTCCATCAAAGAAATAAAGAAATAAAGGATTAAGATGTTTGGCAGGAATACGATTACTCCCCCTACTCCACCGATAATACCATCCACTATCAAATCTTTCAACGGGCCATCGGACATGGTATTGCTGACAAAATCGCCTAATTTGGCAACGAGCCATTCAATGCCTTGCATCGGATAATCGCCTAATATGAAAGTCCCCTCGAACATAATATACATAAAGAGAAAGAAGAAAGGAAATCCCCAGTATTTATTTGTCAGGATACTGTCCAGAACCTTGGTAACTTGTTTTTGTTCAAGG
Organism: Bacteroides sp.; assembly: GCA_032108265.1. GTDB lineage: Bacteria > Bacteroidota > Bacteroidia > Bacteroidales > Bacteroidaceae > Bacteroides. The sequence goes on along the minus strand of DAMCMT010000101.1, from coordinate 13,101 downwards.
TGATTATCGGTATATGTTTCTTTCAAAGCGCCGTTTATGAAACCATATTTAGCATCGGTTATGGCCTGCTCGCTGTCTTCTTTCAGGGTTTTATGAATATCAGCTGCCAGTTCATTGCGCTTATTGAGTATGTCTTTTCCATTGGGTAATTCGCTGATGATATGCTCAATATCTTTATCATTTTCAAGTAATTTGATGGCCAGGAATCGCGTGGAATATTTATGGCGGATGAATTCATTACGGGTAATTTCATCTTTAAGCGTATTTATTGCTTTTTCCAACTCCGGCCCATGATTGATATGTATGTGCCTGTAAACG
>DAMCMT010000101.1:0-12773 GCA_032108265.1 Bacteroides sp. | reverse complement strand
GTTTATCGGCATGGGCATAATCGTCCATGTGTTCGTAGTGTTCATGCTCGTTCACATGCTTTTGATGCCAATCCTGCAATTCACGGGCAACTTCCGGGTTGATGTTTCCATCTTTATCCAGAAAATCGGCTCCTTCGTACAAGTTGATTATAATATGGAATAAGTGGTCTATACCTAACCCTTTTTTAGTAACCGTTGGTACCATAGGAACTCCAAACAGACGACTGAGAAGTCTATAATTAAGTTTATTGCCACTTGCTTCTAACTCATCGTACATGTTAAGAGCCACTACCATGCGCACATTCATATCGATGAGTTGGGTAGTAAGGTAGAGATTACGTTCGAGATTGGATGCATCGACAATATTTATTATAACATCGGGGGTTACATCGATGATGTGGCGACGAACATACATTTCTTCGGGTGTATATGCCGAAAGTGAATAAGTACCGGGCAAGTCGACTATTCTGAAATTATATCCTTCGAAATTGAAATTACCGGCTTTGGCATCAACCGTAACTCCGCTATAATTGCCTACGTGTTCGTGGGCACCCGAAGCAATATTAAAAAAAGATGTTTTGCCGCTGTTAGGATTTCCAACCAGGGCTACATTGATAGTTTTACGTTTACCGAGTGCTATTTTTTTAAGGTCTTGCTCGTTATGCTGAATATCTTCGTTGAGTCCGGAGTGATATATTTTGTCTTTTTCCAGAGCAAGCGCTTCTTGTTCGCTAATAATTTCAATCATCTCGGCTTCCTGACGGCGCAGGGATATCTCATATCCCATCAAACGGTATTTAATAGGGTCTTTAAGCGGAGCATTCAGCAGCACTTCTACTGTTTTGCCTTTGATAAAGCCCATCTCGACGATACGCTTGCGAAATCCTCCATGGCCTAATACTTTAACGATTACACCTTTTTCTCCGGTTTTCAGTTCAGATAAACGCATACAATTCTATTAATTTTGTGCAAAGATAGGGCATTTACGCATGTGATGCAAGTTATTTAGAATGTTTTTAAATAGACGCATTTACTTCGGAGAAACAGTGTATAAGGTAAATACAGGGTTCATGTATTACACTGGTTTTTAATTAAATATGAGTCTGTCTTCCATGTGGATGACCGTGGTCACACGTATGGATGACGGTGGTCATCCACGTGAAAAACCTCCGTCACACACGTGGATGACGGAGGTTTCGCAGTACTTTCCGGATAAATTCCTTATAGGAAAGCAACGATTTCCCGGTATAATAAGTACATTTTCCCGATAGGATATTTATATTTTCCCGATGGGTATGTATTTATCAGTTATTTTCACCAATTATCCGTACGGAACGGAACAGCAGGTAATCCGGCGCTATTGTACAAATTTACGTCGGGATTATTTCCCCAGCCATAACGTACGGCTACCGGGATGGATACATTTTCGTTATATACAATCACTTTATCCCCATCCAAAAAGGCTTTTGCCCAGTAGAATTTCTTATCAGCTCCGGCAATGGTGAAACCTTCTATATAGCCGAATTTATTCTGTACTTGCAATCCCTGAGCCTGATTATCGAAACTGATCACTGCTTTATCTCCATTAATTTCCATCGTGCTGAATGATGGGCCGGAGTATATCACATCTTTCTTACCATAATCCTTATTAAGAGCAATCAGTGCAAGCCTCTTTCCGACATCCTGCTTATTCCGCGGATGAATATCATTGGCTTCGCCTATATCAATAATAACTGCCTGACCGGTTTGAGGAACAGATAGAGTCATTGTTTGTGCTTCGCGCAACAGTGACCAGTTACTATTCACCGGAACGGCATCTTTATCCATATAATTGGCCAACTGAACCCAATAAAAGGGGAAGTCAATCTTCCATTTATTGCGCCAATCATTAATAAGGGTGGGAAAAAGTGTACGATAATTCATAGCATCCCATGCATTGTTCTCACCCTGATACCAGATTGCACCTTTAACAGGAAAATCGATGATAGGATTAATCATAGCATTATACAACAAAGAAGGGTACATATTGGGGCCAACTTCCACATAATTAAACTGCTTGTTGATTACTGATGATTTATACTTCCAATTTCCGGCCAACGGTATCCGCCTGGAATCTACCGACAAATAAACATCATCAGCGTTTCCATATATTCCACCACCGCCGCCGGTATCATTAATCCTTACGGTAATGGTATTCTGTCCGGCTTTCAGTACATTCTGTGGGACATCGTATACGCGTTTTTCGACATGACTCAACGTTTCCCCTACTTTTACACCGTTAATCCATGTAATATCTTGATCGTCCACCGCTTCAAGGAACAATTTACCGGCTTTTCCAGCAAGTTCGTTATCGACCTTAAAGTTGTAGGTGAACCACACAATACCATCGGCATCACCCAGTTCTTCATTCGACCACAACTGTGGCACGGGCATCAGCTTCCAGGATGAAGTATTAAATCCGGGCTTAAACCATTCTTCGCGCAAACCGGGATCATCTTTTAGTGCATCAAGATATGCTTGCCGGGCAACCTGATTTTTCTGAACAAACTCCTGAAAGTTCTCTTTGTCGAGAACATCTTTATATCTTGCGCTGAAACTGGCAGGTAGTTGACCAAAAGAAGCAGGACTTATCCATGTTTCAATATCCGTTCCACCCCAGGACGAGTTTATTATACCTATGGGAATATCAAGCTCCTGATTCAAATGACGGGCAAAGTAATATCCCACAGCAGAGAAATTTCCTACGGTTTCCGGCGAACACACATCCCAGTTACCTTTCAGGTCGCTGAGCGGTTCCATGCTGATTTCTTTGATTACGTTGAATGAGCGGATATTAGGATAGTTGGCCGCAGCTATTTCGGCCCGGGCATTGTTAGAGTTTACCACAACCCACTCCATGTTGGATTGTCCGCTACATAACCATACATCACCCATAAGGATGTTTTTTAGTTCTATGGTATTACTCTTTCCTTTTACAGTCAACAAATAAGGTCCGCCAACAGGTACAGATTTGAGCTGTACCATCCATTTACCGTCGCGTCCGGCTTTAGCCTTCTTCTTTTGTCCATTAAAGGTTACTTCTGTCGGCCCATCCCCAAATATTTATGGGTTGGTCGCGTTGAATAACCATGTTGTCGGTAAATATTCCCGGTAGTTTTACTTCGGCGTATAAAGGTGATGCGAAGAACATACACAGTAACACTGATAGAATGATTAGTGGATTTTTCTTCATGGTTTATTATTTATAGATTAACAATATTTGAGGCGGACATTGGAGCCCGCCTCTACGATAATTAGATATATTATTTTAAGCGTTTAGCTTCTCCATTATCAATCCTTCGATTTCTTCCGCCAGTTCAGGATTATCAATTATAACCTGCTTGGTAGCATCGCGGCCCTGTCCTAGCTTGGTTTCCTGATAGCTATACCATGAACCACTTTTCTTGATAACTCCCAGTTCAGCTCCTAAATCTACAATTTCGCCTGCACGAGAGATTCCTTCTCCGAACATGATATCGAATTCGGCCTTGCGGAATGGAGGTGCTACTTTATTTTTTACGACTTTTACTTTGGTAAGTTTACCTACCATTTCATCTCCATCTTTAATTGGAGTACTCGGACGGATATCAAGACGAACCGAGGCATAAAATTTCAGTGCATTACCACCGGTTGTTGTTTCGGGATTGCCGAACATTACGCCGATTTTCTCGCGAAGCTGATTGATAAAGATACATGTTGTACGAGTCTTGCTTACTGCAGAAGTAAGCTTACGAAGTGCCTGAGACATAAGGCGGGCTTGTAACCCCACTTTATTATCTCCCATATCGCCTTCGATTTCGGATTTGGGAGTCAGCGCAGCTACCGAGTCGATTACAATAATATCAATAGCAGACGAACGGATAAGTTGTTCGGTTATTTCCAATGCCTGTTCGCCGGTATCGGGTTGCGAGATATAAAGATTGTCGATATCTACTCCCAGCTTTTCGGCATAAAAGCGGTCGAAAGCATGCTCCGCATCAATAAATGCTGCCAGTCCACCCGTTTTTTGTGCCTCGGCTATAGCATGAATAGCCAGTGTGGTTTTACCGGAAGATTCGGGACCGTAGATTTCGATTATTCTTCCTCTGGGATAACCACCTACACCCAATGCCACATTCAGTGATACCGAACCGGATGGAATTACATCGATCGCCTCTACCACACCATCGCCCATCTTCATGATGGAGCCCTTACCAAAGTTCTTTTCTATTTTGTCCATGGCGGCCTGCAAAGCCTTTAGCTTCTGTCCGGCATCCATGTTAGCACCCAATTCAAAATTCAGTTCGTCTTTCTTTGCCATATTTGTTCTTTTAGTAATAATGTCATTATAATATTTGTGCGGCGTGCTCTTTGGTCTTTATTTCTTTCGGACCTATTATTCGCTCAATAATACCTTGTTCATTTATAAGGAATGTTGTACGAGATGTTCCCATATAAGAACGTCCATACAATTTCTTTTCGCCCCATACGCCGAATTGTTCTACAAGGGTTTTATCCGTATCGGCTATCAGTGGGAAAGGCAGGTTATTCTTTTCAATAAATTTCCTGTGCGATTTATCATTATCTACACTTACGCCAATTACTTCATATCCTGCCTTTTTTAGCTCACTGTAATTATCCCTTAGATTACAGGCCTGTGCCGTACAACCGGAGGTATTATCTTTGGGATAAAAATAAAGAACTATTTTTTTGCCGGCATAATTACTCAGGCGGATTTCTTTTCCGTCAGCATCTATGCCCAGTATTTCAGGGGCTTTATCACCGATATTCATTTTTTAGTTATGAGTTATAAGTTATGAGTATTAAGTTTTGATTAAATGAATTTTAAATAATAAGTTAATATACCGCATGGCAACTCATTACTCCCTACTCATAGCTCAAGACTCTTATCGAATTCCTCATGCCACGGTAATCCTTGTTTATTCAATTGTTCCATAAACGGATCCGGATCGAATTCTTCTACATTATTCACTCCGGGACGGGACCATAATCCTTTCAGAAACATCATGGCACCAATCATGGCCGGTACACCGGTAGTATAACTTACCCCCTGCATACCTGTTTCTTTATAGGCTGCTTCGTGGCTGCAATTATTATAGATGTAGTAAGTACGTTCTTTTCCATCTTTGATACCGCGTATACGACAGCCGATGGACGTTTCACCCGTATAATTTTCGCCTAAATCCTGAGGATTGGGCAATACAGCTTTCAGGAACTGAATGGGAACAATCTTTTGACCATTGTAATCAATTTCATCAATACGGGCCATGCCTATATTCTGGATTACGCGCAGGTGAGTCAGATATTCTTGTCCAAAAGTCATCCAGAACCGGGCGCGTTTAATGGTAGGGAAATTCTTCACCAAAGATTCCAGTTCTTCATGATAAAGCAGGTAAGATTCTTTTGGGCCGATATTAGGATATGTTATTGGCTGATGTATTTCGAGCGAACCGGTTTCAACCCACTTACCGTTTTCGTAGTAACGACCTTTCTGGGTTATTTCGCGTATATTGATTTCGGGATTAAAGTTGGTTGCAAAAGCTTTATGGTGATCGCCTGCATTACAATCAACAATATCCAGGTATTGTATTTCATCAAAATAATGTTTAGCTGCGTAAGCAGTAAAGATACCACTTACACCAGGGTCGAACCCACAACCCAGGATGGCTGTCAGTCCGGCTTGTTTAAAGCGATCCTGGTATGCCCACTGCCAACTGTATTCAAAATGGGCTTCGTCAAGCGGCTCGTAATTGGCAGTATCCAGGTAATTTACGCCGGCTTCCAAACAAGCATCCATGATTGTAAGATCCTGATAAGGAAGCGCCACATTAATTACAATGTCGGGCTTAAATTCGTTAAATAATCTAACAAGTTCCGGCACATTATCTGCATCAACCTTTGCTGTTTTTATAGCCGGGTTTCCAATAGCTTTAACAATATCATCGCATTTGGATTTGGTACGGCTGGCAATCATTATATCGGTAAATACATCCGGATTCTGTGCCACTTTATGCGCTACAACAGTACCTACACCGCCAGCGCCTATAATAAGAACTCTACCCATTTACTAAGTATGTTTTGGTTTAATGATTATTGAATAATAGTGTAGCAAAGATAAAGAAAAAAAGTTTTGAGCAGTGTGTTTTGAGTTATAAGTTTTATGTAAGATTGAATATACAAGTTGTGAGTTCTGATACCACATGGCAACTCAAAACTCACAACTCCAAATTTATAACTAACTAAATTGCTTATTTGATTTTTATTAGTTTACCATCTTCAAATTCGAGTACTTTTCCATTATAATACCAGGTTTCGTACCGTGAATTAAGATTGGCGTTAATCTGAATCGGACTGCCCAGAGATAACCGACTTTCATCCTTAGTCATTCCCAAACGTACTTCACCATTCACAATGTAGCCCCAGTTTTCATCTGTAATATAAGGATATTCTGCCCGGAGATTTCCTTTACCAAACATATCATCTATGTAATCATCGTTTTTGATTACCACATCATACTTCAATTTGGTAGGAATACGGTAAACTTTTCCTTTAAGACCCTTCACCTGCAAAATAGCTGAAACTTTATCAGCACCTATTTCCACATCGATAATTTGCAAGGGTGTAAAACGGAATATAGTGGTTGTACTTCCACCCTGAGTTGCTTGGACATGGCGTAATGGATATATATAATTGCCAGCGTACTGTTCCTTGATTTCGCCTACCGATTTTTCATGTTGATCGGTAAAAGTAAATATGTTAGGGAAGTATTTCTCTCTTCGTTCTCCCTGAAAATCAGACTTCACCAATCCCGAATTAGTAGTCGAGAAAGCAAGTTCCGCAAAATAGGAACGGCCTGCCGTATCTTCAAAAATAATTTTAACGGGATATTCCCTTGAACCTACTCCTACAGCTTTTATGAATAATTGGTGATTAACCGGTACACTCTCCGTCCGGTAACCGTTGGCACTGTTAGAATCGTCGACCCACAGCCGGTTAGTCATTGTGTAAACAGTTTTATTAATAAGTAACGCCCTGGCTTTATCCACATCTCCCAGATAAACCAAACCTTTTATGTGCGAGCGTGGAGCTTTCAAACATATTTCGTTCAAACGTTGATTCTTGATTTCATGATAATATTTCTTCCCTTCCATTTCGAAAACAAACCGGGTAGATAACGAACTTCTTCCTTGCCTGTCTTTTTCTATTTCCTCAATTTCCTGGAATATCAGGATTTTCTGGTGGAAAAGATTATTATCCACTCTTTCTTCTGTTTCATGTGAAAAGAATGTTGGGATAAAACCATACTTCTCCTCAAGTATATACATAAACTTCATCCCGGGCACCCAACTGCAAAGAGAATAATAAGGAAAATTATTATCTACGAAGCGTTCCTCTTCCGTTGCAGCAGAACTTTGCGCCGGAGCTGTTTTTACAATGTAATCATTTTGTCCCACAGCTATATGGGTAGTAAATACGAAGAGCAAACAAAACAATTTTACAATCTTCATGCGTATCAAATTTAGTAATATTACAGGAATATGAAATAACTCTCTCCAAATGACGGGTATTTAGGGTATAACCCTGAACTTTTTATCTATCCCCCCGTTTTAATATCAGACAAAAATAAAAAAAATCAGTCATTAATTTCTATATTTGTCGTAAATTTAACTTAACCATATAAAAAAATGAAAAAGGTATTAGTTTCTTTAGTATGTATGGCAGGTGCAGCGCTTGCCATTTCGTCCTGTGGTTCTTCCAAAGAAGTAACCCCTATATCAGCTATTAATGGAGAGTGGAACATCGTTGAAATCAATGGTTCGGCTGTAGTACCCACACCGGGTAAAGAGTTACCTTCTATCGGTTTCGATACTGCGACCGGAAGGATTTCGGGTAACAGTGGTTGTAACCGCATGATGGGTTCATTTGATAATACAGCCAAAGCAGGAACTATCAATTTAGGTGAAGTTGCCTCTACAAAAATGTTTTGCCCGGATATGAGCATGGAACAAAATGTTCTTAATGCTTTGAAAAATGTTAAGGGCTACCGGAAAATGAGTAATAACCGTATTGCACTTACCAACGGAATGAACAGGCCGGTTATGATACTGACCAGCAAACTCAACCTGGCTGTAGTTTCTTCACTTGAAGGAGAATGGAAAATTACCGAAGTCAATGGTGAAGCCGTTCCCACCGGATTGGATAAACAACCTTTCCTTGCTTTTGATACCGCAAAGAAAAGCATACACGGTAATTCAGGATGTAATATGATTAACGGAGGTTTTACTACCGATACTAATAACACAAGAGCCATTACATTCCCGGCTATAGCTGCAACCATGATGGCTTGCCCCGACATGACGCTTGAGCGCAAAGTTATGGATGCTCTGAATGAAGTTAAAACATTCAATGTACTTACTGATAAAAGTGCAGGACTATACGATGAGAACGGGAATATGGTACTGTTATTAATGAAATAAATATTGGTAGTAACCCCTATTAATATATCTGTTTTTGTTTCAAATTGGTTTCCTACTTTGAAACTGATAGTTTCATACTGTGAAACTCTTTGTTTCATACCGTGAAACCAATGGTTTCATACTATGAAACTTTTAGTTTCACAGTATGAAACTATTTTATCCCTTATTCTTCCAGATTATCCAGATTATTACCGGCGCTCCAAATAATGCCGTTACTGCATTAATCGGTAAAGTACCATTAAAGCCTGGTAATTGAGAAATTACATCGCACACCAACATAATTATTGCTCCACACAGAATGGAAGCCGGGAATATTACCCGGTGATTTGAAGTGCGAAATAAACCACGAGCCATATGTGGAATCGTTATTCCGATAAAGCCAATAGGTCCGGTAAATGCTGTAGAAGTTCCTGCCAGTAATGCCGTAGCGACAATAACGATGAACCGGAGACGAGATACAGATATTCCAAGTCCGGTTGCGTAATTCTTTCCCAGAAGGAAAACATTCAGTTTCTTTTGCAGAAGAAATGCTATGAGCAAACCTGTTCCGATAACCGGAGCCATCACACCCATGAATTCCCATCCCACTGCCGAAAGACTTCCAAATGTCCAGGTTACAAAAAGCTTAAGCGTATCCGGGTTGCTTACACTTTGAAGCACACTCACAATAGCCCCTGCAAAATATCCGAACATCATACCTATGATTAGCAGTGACACCGTTTGCGGTACTTTAATGGATGCAATTATCACCAATAGAAGAACCACTACAGAACCAATAACAGCAGCAGTAACCTGCCCCCACCCCGACATAACCCATAGAGGAAGTGCTGAAGTTCCTAATGTAATTAATGCTACTCCCAGACTGGCACCGGAAGTTACCCCCAATACATCGGGCCCAGCCAACGGATTATGAAACAAGGTTTGCATCAATACACCAGCTACTGAAAGTGCAGCACCGGCAAGAATTGCCGTCAGTGCCTTGGGCAAACGATGGTTAAAAATGATTTCCCGGTAAACTATATCTTCCGATTCTCCTGTTAATACATTCCATACTTCACTCAACGGAAGGGTAGCACTACCCAGAATAATATCGGCCACAAAAGCTACGATAAGTAATACAAACAGTTTAGCAAATCCTTTTTTCATTCAGTGAGCTTCTGCATATAAGTAAGTTCGTACTCCGGGAGAAGATCGGGATGAAATATCTTGACCATATCATTTAGTAGTAAATCCGGCCGGGCAACAGCACCTTCCCAATAATCATTACCACCGGTAGCATTCGTACGCTTATTGGTATTATATACTTTTCCGGTTCGATAAGCTTTATAAAGCTTATATTTACTATCGATCCTGCCCAGTTCTTCGAGGGTATTTTCGCGCACGCCCACCCATATATCGGCATTTCCAAAATGTAGTAGGGACTCTTCAATACTAGTCGATATACTTCCTGTCGACTGATCATCTTTGTAATAATAATCGCCACCTGCATCACTGAATAATTGCGAATTAAAACTTTTACCACCCGGCATAGACCAGCTTCCCCGGAAATCCTGTCCGGAAAGTACTGCCGGTTTTTCTTTTACAGAAGCAGCCAAAGACTTTACTTCATTATACTTCCGCACTGTTTCATAGAAAAGACTATCGGCCAGTTCCCGTTTATCAAGGAATGCGGCTACATATTTAATCCATTCTGCACGTCCAAGCAATGTTTTCTCCTGCCACTCAATATTATATAGTATAGCCAATCCGGTTTGCTTCATCCTGCGGCTGTTTTCATCATCAGCATTGTAGGCCGTAGTCATTACTACTTGTGGGCGTAACAGTAACAATCGTTCGATATCCAGATTGAAAGCATCTCCTAAATCCTGAACCCCTCCATCGGCAACCCGCCGACGGATAACCGGATTGTATATAAAGTCGGCATTACATACCCCGGTTATACAGTCCAGGCTATTCAGTATATCCAGAAAGCCAATGTGAGTAGCCGAATTTACCATCATTGATTGTACCGGAATTTTAACTCTGACTCCATCTGTCGGGGTAGTGATATCTTCGTTCTTAATCAGATAATATTTTTCATATATCTCTCCCGCCTTCCAGGGATTTTGTACAGTTACAACAGTATAACCATCATAATCTGTTATTGAGAATAATCCGGCGTATTCTATGGGAATCCCTGTTCCTTCTTGCTGATCTGTTTGTTGGTTCTTTTGCTTTCCTGTACATGCGGTAAGCAGTAATAAACCACAAATAACAAACAATAATAATTTCCTCAACATAGTTTCAATAATTATATATCTGTGTACTCTAGGGTTCAATATTAATCCGGAATTTCAATCTGCTCTCCCAGGAATTTTGGCTGTTTGTTTGTCAGCAGATCTACGAAAACCTTTACCCGGGCCAACCATTCGCGAATCCGGGTTTTAAAACCATTGTTTACCGATACATCCTGCGCATTAAAGCCAATAGCTTCAATATCATAATGCCGGGCCAGATATACAGCCCTTTCGTTATGAAACTTTTGGGAGATAACCGTAAAACGATCCTGACCAAATATTTCTTTTGCACGCACTACCGAATCAAGGGTGCGGAAACCTGCATAATCCAGAAAGATACGGCTTTCCGGAATTCCTTGCGCCATAAGTGCTTTTTTCATTTCCAGTGTCTCATTGTATTCGTTCCTACAATTATCGCCACTCACAAGTAAATACTTTATCTTCCCTGAACAATACAATTTCACGGCAGCATCTATACGGTATTTGAAATAAAGATTAACCCTTCCATTATTCAGCATAGGAGTAGTGCCCAATAACAAACCTACATGGCTGAACGCAATATCACTTGTATTATCAAAACAATACTTTGATGATTTTCCGGTTACCAGTAAGTTACAGCCCACAATAAGCAATACAACGAGTAATATCGCAGTTAAAATCATTTTAAATAATTTTCGGGGAAATCGTAGCAGCATTTATATACTATTTGAAGGGAGAATACAATATTAAAAAGGGCTGCGTAAAATGTCCATTTACATCAGCCCCTTCCATGTTTCATTATTTCCTGAATGGAGGTTTTACAACGACAGCTTTCAGTTTACGTCCTCTTACATCCAGATAAAACTCAGTACCAATCTTAGCATATTCGGGTTTTACATAACCCATACCAATACCGATTTTACGGGTGGGAGACATAGTACCCGATGTTACAGTACCAATATTTTGCCCTTCCGAATCGACTAAATCATATCCATGACGCGGAATACCGCGGTCGATCATTTCAAAACCTACCAGTTTACGGGTAGTTCCTTCTGCTTTTTGTTTTTCAAGAGCGGCACGGTTGATGAAATCTTTCCCGTCGACAAACTTAGTTATCCAACCTAATCCTGCTTCAATAGGAGATGTGGTATCGTCTAAATCGTTTCCATACAAGCAAAATCCCATTTCGAGACGTAATGTATCGCGGGCACCCAATCCTACGGGCTTAATTCCAACTTCCCGTCCTGCTTCGAAAATGGAATTCCATATTTTTTCTGCTACTTCAGGATAGAAATAAAGTTCAAAACCACCTGCGCCGGTGTAGCCGGTATTAGATATAATGACTTCTTTTTCTCCGGCAAATTCGCCTACTTTAAATGTATAATAAGAGATAGATGATAAATCAACATCAGTAAGTTTCTGCAAAACTTCTATAGCTTTTGGCCCTTGTATTGCCAACTGAGCCATACTGTCAGACGAATTTTCCAGTTCCGCCCCTTCCGTATTGTGTGAAACACACCAGTTCCAGTCTTTCTCAATATTCGAAGCATTTACTACCAACAGGTATTTCTCGGGTTCGTAGCAATAAACCAATAAATCGTCAACAATACCACCTGTTTCATTTGGGAAACAAGTATATTGAATTTTCCCGGGAGTAAGAACGGCGACGTTATTTGAAGTTACTTTCTGCAAGAAAGCAAGGGCATTGGGGCCTTTCACCCAAAACTCCCCCATGTGAGATACATCAAATACACCCACTGCCTCGCAGACAGTGAGGTGTTCATCGATAATACCCGAATATTCAATCGGCATATTATAACCGGCAAATTCATGCATTTTAGCACCAAGAGCGATATGCTTCCCGGTAAATGGTGTCTTTTTCATTATTAGTTATTTTATTAGTTTTGAGGGTTTTGATCCGCATGGTGTAGGGGCGGGTCTTGTGTCCGCCCCACTTGTGTCCGCCCTGCATACCGCATGGTATTCCGCAAGGTGTATGCAT
>DAMCMT010000100.1:0-16328 GCA_032108265.1 Bacteroides sp. | reverse complement strand
CGGGGTGACGAATGAGAAATCCGGGATAAGTAAGCCTCATGTACTGATTTACTTACCCCGGGTTGAGACAAACTATCTCTACAGAATGGTTCTTAGAATTTATATGCGAATCCCAGAGAAAATACTGCCCTGTCCAAGTCCGCTATTTTATATTTAAATTCAAAATTCATTACCCAATTCTCTGAAAGCTTAAAATCGGCACCTCCACCGAGATTGAAAGCAAAATGAGTATCGGATGCATCATGAAAAGAAAGAGTCCAGGAGCCGAAATCAATGTCATCGATATCGCCATAGTGCGCTTTCAGAGTTTGTATACCCAAACCTGCTAACGGATACAATGTAATTTTATCGGTTACAGCAAAAAGGTAATGCACATTAGCACTTAAATCCCATATTGAATGCCGGTCTTTTTTGAAGAAATAATTAACCGACGGTTCCACCCTGAGATTATCAATAGGATTCCACTGGAATTTGGCACCAATACCAACGTTCGTATAATCCTCTCCGGTAGCAACTGAAAGACCACCACCTACCGACATCTCGCCTTTATACTGTGCATAAACCGAAGATGTTGCAAAAATTGCGATAACCGCTACCATAACTGTTTTGATAATTTTGCTACTCATAACTTAGTTTTTTTAGGTTAATAATAAGAGCCTGTTTTAATTTACAGACTACATTTATATAACGTTATGGAGCAAAAATATATATAGAAAAAACTTTATGAAAGTGAAAAACTCCATTTTGCGATAGGAATTTTACCCTTATCATATGGAAAATCCTCTGGAGGCTTCCCGGATGCTTTATAATTTCTGTCCAAATATCACACACCAGTGTCTAATTATTATACATAAGCCAAACACCAAAACACCTCATCACGCTGATAATCAACAACATAAAAGTAATGGCATAATTTTGGCATCCTAAAATGTAAAGAAGATATATATTTGTAAAACTACCACTAACCACAACGATGCATATATGAGACAACTGTACTATGCGATGCAAACAATGATTCGCGGACGAGGTTCGAATGTTATAAAATTCATCTCCCTTACCTTAGGCTTATTTGCAGGTATACTGCTATCAGCCAAAATTGCATTCGAATTCAATTATAACAGAGGTTATAATGAGCCGGAGAACCTTTATATGGTTATGACGGATTATATCATTAACGGTATGAAAGGAGGAGAACCGGCTATGGTATTCGGCCCTGTACCGCAAACAATAGGCGATGCTTTCCCGGAAGAGATTGAACGAATAACCCTTTTCCGGAAACACGGAATACAGTTATTTGAACTGGGAGATAAACAGCATAGGTATGAAACCATATTCGCAGATACCGCTTTCTTTCAAACAATAGGAATAACCGTATTACAGGGCAATCCGAAAGATCTGGCAAATCCGGATATGATTTTTATATCCGAAGAAGCTGCTAAAAAGGCCTTCGGTGATGAAAACCCGTTGGGAAAAACACTGTTGGCAAACAAAACGGATGAATTTATTGTCAGGGGAGTATACAGAGACGTTTCGGAAAACAACTTTTTTCGTCCGGGAGTAGTAGCCTCCATACAGTTTATAAGGAATAATGGAGCTCATCATCATTGGTATATGGGCAATATATATACAGGGCTTATCCGTTTGCGTCCGGGTACCGATGTAAAAAAAATCAATGAACGTATTGATGCGGTTATTGAGCCCTTCCAGGAATATAACCCCGAAAAAAACGGATGGGGAGTGCGATACAGCTTATGCAATATTCAGGATACACACCTGAAAGACCCGGAACTCCGGATGAGGCTAATGGTTATGTTTGTTCTGGGATTTGCCCTGTTACTGATTGCTGCGCTGAATTATGTTCTTATATCCATTTCGTCCTTGTCGACCCGCGCCAAAGGAATTGGTGTACATAAGTGCAACGGGGCTACTACGGGCGATGTATTCGGAATGTTCCTATACGAAACGGGGGTAGTTATAGGACTATCATTACTGATGGTACTTTTCCTGATGTTTTCCTTTAAAGATTTAATTGAAGAAGTTCTGGAAGCTACACTGGGCGGTTTGTTTGTGTGGAATGTAATGTGGGTACCGGCACTGGTAGTTGTTTTCCTGTTCGTGATTGCAGGAGTATTACCCGGGAATTTATTTTCGCGTATTCCGGTAACCCAGGTATTCAGGCGGTATACCGAGAGCAAGCAGAAGTGGAAGCGTCCATTGTTATTTATCCAGTTCTCGGGGGTTGCATTTATATTCGGGTTATTGTGTATCGTAATTATACAATACCGGCAAATTACCGGTTTTGATTTGGGGTACCAGACACAAGGTATGGCTACAGCTTATCATTATTCTGAAAACCGCGAAGTAACCCGGGCTACACTGATTAATATGCCTATGGTTGAAGATGTTGCTTTTTCCCAGTTAGATATTGGCAATGATTTGCCCGGCGATTTTGTAGGCGATCCGGGGGGTAAGATGTTATTTTCTGCCCGCAATAATTACGTAGACTATAACTATGTACCCTTATTGGGATTCAAAATAAAAGAAGGGAAAAACCTCGATGCACCGCGTCAGGTATTGGTGAACAAGGAATATGTGCGACTGATGGGGTGGACTGACGGTGCCATCGGTAAATCGCCTAATGCTGCCAATAACAGGGATGCAGTAATTGTAGGTGTTATTGAAGATTTTGTTGATAATAGTTTGTTTGTTGGTACCCAGCCGGTCATGTTCATTTCGGGGCCCGACCATAACCTTCCTTGCATAACAGTACAGTTAAAACCTCCGTACAAGGAAAACGTAAAAGCATTGAACGAGGCCGTAAAAGAAGCTTTCCCCACCAGTGATGTGGTATTCACCTATATGCCCGACCGTATGGCGGACAAATACGAGACGACCCGCCGTTTCAGGGATATGGTATTACTGGTTTTTGCTTCTATTTTATTAATCACCCTTATGGGATTGCTGGGTTATGTAAATGATGAAGTTCAACGCCGGAGCAAAGAAATTGCCATCCGCAAAGTAAACGGAGCAGAAGCATCTGATATCCTGGGGTTACTTTCGAAAGGAATAAGCTGGATTGCCATTACTGCCGTAGCTATTGGTATAGCTTGTTCCTATTATATAGGAAAGGAATGGTTGATGCAATTTGAGCGTTTTCAAATGAGCTTAACAGCAGTATTGTTTATGTTGATTGCCTTGTCTATATTGGCAGTGATCTTCGGAACGGTTATTATAAAGTCTTGGGGTATTGCAAATGACAATCCGGTTAATAGTTTAAAAAACGAGTAGTAATGTAGTTGTATCTGCGATGCTGTAAACCATAAAAGAGAAACCCCGGTTTCTCTGAAGAGCATCCAGAGTTATTCCGAAGAAGAACCAGGGTTTCTCTGAAGAGGATCCCTGGTTTTTCATATAGAAAAACAGTAGTTTTTCCTACCCAGAAACCAGGGATCCTCTTGAGAAAAACAGCACTTTCTCTTGAGGGTATCCGGCAGGCTCTAAGAAATCGAAGAATTATTCTTTACCAGGCGGAAACTATCGCCAAAATCCCGTGCATAAAATAATAGTAAGCCGAAAGTTCCACAACAAATAGAAGCATCGGCAAAATTAAATACCGGACTAAAGAATATAAAATTATTCCCTCCAACAAAAGGCATCCAATCGGGCCAGTTAAATTCAAAGAAAGGAAAGTAAAACATATCGACAACCTTTCCATGTAACCAATCAGTATATCCATGGCCTATTGGTACAAAAGTTGAAATCTGATTGAATGTACTTTCACTAAAAATAACGCCATAAAAAATACTATCCAGGATATTTCCAATTGCCCCGGCCAGTATCAGTGAAATACAAACTATATAGCCGCGTTTAAAATTAGCTTTAATAAGCCTGGAAATATACCATATAATAGCGCCGGCAAATAGAATACGAAAAATACTTTGAATTATCTTCGGTATAATTTTAATTCCAAAAGCCATTCCAGAGTTTTCGACAAAACGCAGATAAAACCAATCGGTAATACGAATACTCTCATTGTAGTACATCGTTGTTTTGATTTCTATTTTTATAATTTGGTCAATAATTAAAATAGCCAGTACAATGATTATTGAGAGCAGGCTTTTAGATAATATATTTTTCATGCGGAATACTGTTAATCTTTATTCATAAGTAGAACAAAAAGGAATAAAATCACACTTATATCATTATCTACTGCACATTTCGTGGCAGACAATTAATCTTAGAGAAGTAATTCTTACCTTTGCTGCTTCAAACAGCAAAGGAACCGATGTCATCTAATCATAAAAATTTAACTTATAACCAGGGTATTGCTTATGCCTTAGCTTGTTACCTACTCTGGGGACTTTTTCCGATTTTCTGGAAAACTATCACGGGTGTGCCTGCCGTAAATGTGCTGGCACATCGTATCGTGTGGTCCTTCATATTTCTGCTCATCTGGGTATTAATAACCGACCGGCAAACATTTATAAGTTATGCAAAGCAACCCCGGCTTTTACTTAGACTTGGTTTGGCAGGGTTTGTAGTAAGTGCTAACTGGGGTATATATATTTATGCCGTAGCAAGTAACCATATTATTGAGGCTGGTTTAGGTTACTACATTAACCCATTGGTAAATGTATTCTTAGGTTACATATTTTTAAAGGAACGTCTGGCAACCATGCAGAAAATAGCTGTCGTACTGGCTGTTATTGGGGTTGCATACTTTACAATCAGTTACGGCAAGTTTCCCTGGATATCTTTAGCCCTTGCTACAACTTTCGGTCTGTATGGATTGTTGAAAAAGAAAGCCAGGCTCGAATCCATGCCTGCACTTACAATAGAAACAATGATGGTTTGCCCGTTTGCATTAGCATTCCTGATATATACAGCAGAAAGCAGTGCCGCAATACCCTTTTTTCCTTCATCTGCTACAACAAGCATATTATTAATTGTGAGTGGAATCGTCACGGCAATTCCACTCTTCTGGTTCGGGAAGTCGGCTCAGGTCATTCCATTATCTACAATGGGATTTATCCAATATCTTTGCCCTACTCTTCAGCTACTCCTTGGAATATTCGTTTATAACGAAACGTTTGGTATTGAGTATTTTATCTGCTTTACTTTTGTTTGGGCAGGATTAGCTTTTTATATTATCAGTATATTGAAGGGCAAAAAGGTAACGATTTTAAATCCGAATGATTGAGGGATGACGTAGGTATTATAATCTATCCAACAAAATTCTCTTCGCCATCTCACCATTTACATTTCTGTTCTCTCCGAAAGCTACCCCACGTTCATTAAAACGGCGTTCGATTTCGATGATGGTATCCATACCGATATTTTCTTCGTTTAAACGAGTGGTTAATCCAAGAGAACGGAAAAACTCATCGGTTTTTGCAATGGCTTTATCAATACGCTCGTCGCGGGTTCCATCAGTAATGCCCCATACACGCTCACCATACTGAATGATTTTGTCTCCTTTACTGCTACGCAGGATGTTCATTGTACCGGGGAGGATTATTGCCAGGGTATGTCCATGCGAAAGACCATGCAAGGCAGTTAGTTCGTGCCCGATCATATGTGTCGCCCAATCCTGCGGTACTCCACCCAAAGCAACAAAACCGTTAAGGCCCATCGTAGCCGATAACATGAATTCGGCCATCAGGTCGTAATTGTGCTTATCTTTTTTAATCCGGGGGGCGATTTCGACAATTGTTTGGAGGATACCTTCGGCCCAGCGATCCATCAGGCGTGATACTCCCGGAACCGTCAGGTATTGCTCCATTACGTGTACAAAAGTATCTGTAAGCCCGTTGGCTATTTGATTATCGGGAAGAGTAAAAGTTGTTTCCGGATCGAGTATGGAGAATACGGGAAAATTTGAAAAGAAACTAAATTTTTCTTTGGTTGCCATATTTGAAATTACGGCTCCCTGATTCATTTCCGAACCGGTTGCAGGTAGGGTAAGTACAGTGGCAAGCGGAATGGTATTCGTATCATTACCTTTGAGTACTAAATCCCATGCATCACCCTCATATAATATACCGGCTGATATTAGTTTTGTTCCGTCAATCACGGAACCACCTCCTACGGCAACGAGGAAATCTATTTTCTCTTCTTTACCCAAAGCTATTGCTTTGCGAAGGGTTTCGATGGTGGGGTTGGCTTCTATTCCCCAGAATTCTACGGTATAAAAATCTTTAAGAGCTTCTACTACTTGATTATATACGTTATTCTTTTTGACGCTTCCTCCTCCGAAAGTAATCATTACACGTTTTCCGGCAGGTATTTCGTTGGCTAATTCTGCAATCATTCCTTTGCCCATAATGAGCTTTACTGGATTTTGAAAAATAAAGTTATTCATAACAGTCAGTTGTTTTTAGTTTATAAAAAAGCATTACTTAAACGTTGTTCGTTTAGTAATGCAAATTTAACATATTATCAGTTGAGACTGTTTTTCTAAAAAGTCATATATTTGTTTTCTTAAACGTCACACCTGTATTTGCAGAATAGCATTATGCTCCTTTGTCCGTAATGAACGAGGGAGAATACCCGAATTGACGTTTAAAAGCAGTCGAAAAGTGAGAGAGATTCTTGAAGCCTACGTTTAAATAAACTTCGGAAGGCTTCTGTCCTTTGTTATTAATAAGATCCATAGCTTCTTCCAATCGTTTTTTTACCAGCCATCGACTGGGTGTTTCGTGGTAAATGCGGGCAAAGTCCTTTTTGAATGAAGATAAGCTGCGTCCGGTATAATGCGCAAACTCTTCGACAGAAAGGTCGCATTTATAATTATTCGCCATAAAATCGGCCAGGTTAGTTTTCCACGGTTCGGCAAAATCAAATAGTATTGAACCGATTTCGGGCTTTAGTTGCAAAAGAACAAAAACAGCTTCTTTCAGTTTAGCATCCATAAGTTCTTTCGAAGGATATTGCCTGGTATTGAAATATTGTTCGAGCGACATAAACAAGCCATCCAGAAAAGGATGCTTTTCCAGCATGATGTGATTGGAATTAGTTATCGACTTGTTTACATTTACCGGCAGGGCTATTTGATGCTCGGCAAACATTTTTTTTAGAAACGGCGATTTAAGTTGCAGGAAAAGCCCTTTAAAACTCTCACCGTTTTTTGCCGGTTGCTTTATCTTCTTTAAAAGGTGATTGCGCTTCAGGAAAAAAGAATCTCCTTTTTTAAGTGTAATTCGTTTCTCTTTTGTCACCAATATCATCTCTCCGGAACATATATAAACGAGCGTATGGTCGGTAACCATTTCTTCGCACAATCGGTCGTTCTCCACATAGCAACAGAAAAAGGTATCCAGGTAGTTGTATATAACGATGTCCGATTTTGTATTCATATCCGTTCTTTCTTGATGATCCGGATACAAAGATATGAATTGTTTTCTTAAAAGTTACGTTTATGATATCAACAAACGTTTTAACGGGATCAATTCAGGGTATTGAGATACTCGTCCAATGTTACCACCGCTGCATAAAAATAATTCAATGCCGCCAGGAAAGCATACTGAACATCTTCAGCCCGAACCGTTTTGTGCAGTGATTTTTTATTATCTTTATCCTCAATTGAACCAGTTAGTACAACCCCATATGAAAACATTAGAAGAAAGCATTGCTATTGCAATGGATGGTGGTCAAAATACAACCATTGTTCCCTTCCTACCTTATATATTGCAGGATTTCTGGGAAATCGGAACACCGCCCGAAGTTATTATCAACCTCATCCGGAAACACTGTACCCGTTATCCTGACTTGCGTGTCCTTGATTTAGGTTGCGGTAAAGGTGCTGTTTCGGTAAAAGTAGCCGAAGCATTCAGGTGTCACTGTTACGGAATTGACGGTATTGCCGAATTTATCGAAACTTCACAAGGGAAAGCCGAAGAGTATGGTGTCAGCGCACTTTGCAAGTTTGAAACGGGCGACATTCGCGAGAAAATAAAAAGCATCGACGAATTCGACGTGATAATTCTGGGAGCCATCGGGCAGGTTTTCGGTGATTATTATGCCACACTGACAACATTATCCGGGCATTTAGCCGCACATGGAATTATAATAATCAACGATGCTTATATAGAAGACACGAGCACCTATGAGCATCCGTCCGTACTGCCGCGCCGGGAAGTTCTGAAACAAATCGCTCAGGCCGGAATGGAATTGATTGACGAATGTACGGAAGATACCGATGCTTATGCAGAAGAGTTTGATAACCTGCAAAAACGCTGCCGGGAACTGATTACCAAATACCCTGAAAAAGCAATTCTATTTGAGGATTTTATACGCGCTCAGGCCACAGAATACGATGTGCTGGAAAATGACATTATCGGTTCGGTTATGGTTATAAAAAGTAGTATACAAAACGATTAATATGAAACCGAAAGTTGAAAGATGAAGATGTCTATTTTTGATAAAAACTTAATAGCTCCTTGTGGAATGAACTGTGGAATATGCATTGCTTATTTGCGAAAAAAGAAGCCTTGTCCCGGATGTAGAATAAACAGTGAGAATAAGCCTAAACATTGCGTTTTCTGTACCATTGTTAACTGTGGTAAGTTATCAGAAACGACATCCGGATTCTGTATTGACTGCAAAACCTTTCCATGCCCGAGAATGAAAAATCTGGATTTAAGATACAGAAAGAATTATCGTACAAGCTTAATTGAAAATCAAAGACAGATAAAGGCAGATGGAATAAAATCATTTTTAGAGGCAGAATCGTTAAAATGGATTTGTTCTTCTTGTGGCATGGTTTTAAGCATTCACAGAGATCTCTGCCTGAATTGTAAAGAAACGGTTGAAATAAAAAAATAATATTGTAATGACACATTTGCATCCCGTTAACCGCGCAGGAGTATTGGAAAGCCGCCTACGGCGGTTATTACAGAATCCCCGCAAAATAATGAGTAAACACATTCGTCCGGGAACGACAGTACTCGACCTGGGATGCGGAACCGGGTATTTCACTACTGAGATTGCCGGTTTGCTCGGTGATTCGGGAAAAGTGGTTGCCGTAGACGTACAGGAAGGTATGCTGAATATTTTAAGGCAGAAATTAAACGGTAGCCAGCTTACCCAAAGAATCCAGATACATAAATGCACAGAGAGCCGTCTTGGGCTGACTGAGAAATTTGATTTTGTCCTTGCTTTTTATACGTTTCACGAAATGAAATATGTAGACAGTATCATAACAGAACTAAAGTCTGTATTAAAACTTGGAGTACAAATTTTAATTGCAGAGCAGAGATTCCACGTCCGCAAAGACGACTTCAACGAATTAATTAAAAAAATGGAAGGTAATGGATTTATTGTTTGCGAACACCCCCGGATATTCTTTAGCCGGGCTGTAGTAATGAAACTTTAAATTAGTTGCCGCCTTGTTGTTTACCCCTTGCTTACTTTCTGAGGATTTTATCCATGGATTTGCCTTTTGCCAGTTCGTCAATCAGCTTGTCTAAGTAACGGATATTCCGTACTGTTTCGTCTTCAATATCTTCTACGCGATATCCGCATATTACACCTGTTATTTTCGAAACGTTTGGATTCATTACCGGCGCCAGGGCAAAAAAACTCTCGAAATCAGTTTCGCTGTCGATGTGATGTTGCAGTGTATGTTTGTTATAGCCTGTCAGCCAGAAGATAATCTCATCGACTTCCTCCTTAGTGCGTCCTTTCCTCTCCGCTTTCTGGATATAATACGGATAAACGCTAGCAAAAGACATCCTGTATAATTTTTCCATTCTATTTTCGTTTAAAACAGTCCTCAATATGGTCATTTACCAGACCGGTGGCTTGCATATATGCATAGATAATAGTAGAACCGACAAAAGACATTCCCCGCTTTTTTAAGTCTTTGGAAATTTTGTCACTAATTTCGGTTTTAGCCGGTATTTGCGAGATGGATGAGAAATTATTGATAATCGGTTTGCCACCTACAAATCTCCATATGTAATTGGAGAAACTGCCGAATTCCTGTTGTATGCGGATAGTACCGTTTCCCAACTCAACCCAGCTTGTGCTCCTTCCAATATCAGCATTTCGAAGAGCTTTGCATCATCATACTGAGGTACTCCCCATTCCTCGTCGTGATATTTCTGGTATTCGGGATTATTATCCGGAGCCCAGCCGCAGCGTTTGATTTTATCCATACCGAGTATCTTTTTTTATTCTGTAACTCATTAGATTTTTTTACCTTTTTGTACCATTACCATGACCTTGGCAATACGTTCGGCTTGGGTATCTTCTGTTTTTGCAGAATTGATCCAATCTATAAATGCTTTTTTCTGGCTATCACTGTATTTCTCAAACTTCTCTGTAAGACCGTCTTCATGCTCCATACATAGAAGCAAATCTTCGGGTATTATCATTGGAGCTTTCTCCTCATATAAAATAATATGTACCGTATCTCCGGCCTGCTTTTTTATCTTCTTTCTTATTTCAGTTTTTATAGCCAAGCCAACATGTCCGTTGCCCATGGGCATCAGGTGTGTGTTCGAGAATTCATAATCATCTATTTTTCCTCTTACCTTCAACATTCCAAAAGATGCCTTGGGCATAGGAATTTCAGGAATTTCGGCAAAAGTCCATGCATACTTATCCCCGACTTTTACCAACACGTAGTCTTTATCTATTAATGGTTTTTCCATCTTTCTTTATTCTTTCTGTATTCCGTCATTGATTCAATGGATATACAAAAATAGTCTATTGCCTGACAATAGTATGTCAGTATGAAAAATAATTCGAGAATTTTGTTGTTTAACATTGTGCTTAGCAGAAAACAGCAAGATAGGAAAAGCCCTGATTCTATATGTGCCATACTTTTGCATAAAACAAATAAATCAAAAGCGTATGACAAAAACAGAAAGAACAACAAGTATTGTCCTGGCAATTATTCTACTGCTGACCGTTATTAATAGTACATGGTATTTTCTGGGAATTGCCGGAGTGAGTCTCGTCCAATGGATTGTTTTCAATGCCTGCGCTCCGTCTAGCCTCCTCTTTCTACTGGGACTGATGATCTATTTCCGCACAAGAAACAAGATGTGGCTCTCCATTGCCGTAGTTCCAATGATGTTTTTCGGAACAATGGGTATGTTTATATTCCCATGGAAAACCGGGAATGACCTTCTTGTCCAGTTTTCCCACATAGTTATGACGCTCAATATTCTATTGCCCTTGTGGATTACTTTGAAAAACGAAGACTACAAAGCCTTGGCAACCGGATTATTAATTAGTATCTTAGCAGGTATTCCGTCTATTGCATTCACTCAGGCATATTGCAGGGAACATGCGGAAGAAGTAATGAAAGTTTTAGGAATCTAGTATCAGAAGATAGTATGCAGCAGCGAACATCAACCATAGAAGAATACAAAAAGCAGATAAATATTATCATCGAGTATATCAATAACCACCTGGACGAGCCGGTCGAACTGGGAAAGTTGGCAGAGATAAGTCATTTCTCTCCCTATCACTTCCACCGTATCACACGGGCGTTTATGGGAGAGCCTATCGGAGCATACGTTATCCGGGTAAGACTGGAAACTGCGGCCAAACTGATCCGTTATACCGACTTACCCGTTTCCGACATTGCTTACCGGGTAGGTTATGATGCCCCGGCTTCACTATCAAAAGCATTTAAACAACAGTATGGTATTTCTCCGATGGAATACCGAACCAATAAAGAATTTACAATCATGCAAACAGAAAAAAAAGATATACAGTTAAAA
This sequence comes from Bacteroides sp., assembly GCA_032108265.1. Lineage (GTDB taxonomy): Bacteria > Bacteroidota > Bacteroidia > Bacteroidales > Bacteroidaceae > Bacteroides. The sequence continues at coordinate 4,593 of DAMCMT010000100.1, read as the reverse complement.
ATAAAAGGCCCCAAAGTAATGAATACTCCGGCTAAGAAAGCCCTCTACATCAACCTTTCAGGTAAGTACGGAAGCCTTGATTTCTCCGGTTCCTGGCAACGATTGTGGCAATTCGTAAAGGAGCATAAACTATTCTCAATGGGAATGGAACATATAGCCATTTATTACGATGATCCGAAAGTAACCGAGAGTGAAAAGCTTCGTACCGATATTTGCCTCACAATCAAAAAAGAAGCCAAACCTCAGGGAGATATCGGGATAAAAGAAATAAAAGGCGGTAAGTTTGCCATGTTTCTTTATCAGGGTACTTACAATAACCTGGATGCTGTTTATGATAAAATTTATTCCGAACTTCTACCCGAAAAAGATTTGCGGCTACGCGATTACCACTGCTTTGAAAAATACCTCAATCATCCGGACAAAACCAAACCGGAGAAGCTAAAGACCGAAATCTATATTCCGGTAGAATGATGGAAATTTTGAATTTAGGTTTGATTTTCTTATCTTTGCATTATGCAGATAGAACGTACACTTTCCGAATTTAACAACGAACTTAAATTAAAAGGCTTCAAAACATTTCAAATAGACGACGACAGTAATGCCACGCGCACGTACAGCCGCAAAGAATTCTATAAGATTTGCCTGACTACCGGTAAAAGCATTATTCATTATGCCGACCGGAGTTACGAACAGGAAGGTACCATTCTGTTTTTCGGCAACCCGCACATTCCCTATTCCTGGGAAACTATATCGACCACATACGCGGGATACACCTGCCTTTTTTCAGAAGAATTCCTAAAACAATCCGACCGTTCGGAAAGCCTTCTTCAATCACCTTTTTTTAAAATAGACGGAACACCCGTTCTGGAAATATCCGAGGAACAACGACTGTTCCTTAATACTCTTTTTCAGAAGATGATTGAAGAACAGGCAAACGACTATACATTCAAAGATGAACTTATCCGCAACTACATCAGTCTGATTATTCACGAATCATTAAAGCTGCAACCCTCCGAGCATTACCACCAGGCAAAAAAAGCTACGGCACGCATTACCTCCGTATTCCTTGAACTGCTGGAAAGACAATTCCCCATTGAAACCTCCGACCACCCGCTGCAACTGAAAACAGCACAGGATTATGCTCAATCACTGAATGTACATACCAATTATCTGAATCGTGCAGTCAAAGAAATCACAGGAAAATCCACCACTACCCACATTACCGAACGCATTATTGCCGAGGCAAAAGCCTTGTTACAGCATACCAACTGGAATATTTCGGAAATAGCTTACGCCCTCGGCTTCGAATATCCAACCTACTTTAATAACTTCTTCAAAAAGCTAACAGGTACCAATCCAAAGACACTCCGCGAGGCCGTGGTTTGAAATTCTTAATTATTGGTTTGAATATTGTTAACCCGGAAGCCTGAAAACGCCTCATCTTTGTATCAAAAAAAATGCAGAGATGGATAAATCAGATATTTTCGAAATGAGGGAAGCCTCATACAAAACGAAATTGCTGCTCACACAAATGAACAGTTCTGCTGATGCAGCAGAAATAAGGAACCTGTTAAGCCAAATTACAGATAGCGCAATTGATGAAAGTGTTGCCGTATTCACCCCCATATACATTAATTATGGCAAGAATACCCAAATAGGCAAAAACGTATTTATCAACTTCAATTGCACCTTTCTTGACCTGGGCGGTATTACCATAGACGACGATGTACTTATAGGCCCGAATGTCAGCATATTATCCGAAGGGCATCCCCTATCGCCCGAAAACCGGCATTCTCTAATCACCAAACCCATCCATATCAAAAAGAACGCCTGGATTGGTGCAGGAGCAACTATACTTCAGGGAGTGACGATTGGCGAAAACGCAGTCGTTGCCGCAGGTGCAGTAGTGTCTAAGGATGTACCCGACAATACACTTGCCGGCGGCATTCCGGCAAAAGTTATAAAAACAATTTAAAAACAGAATCCACAATGAAGAAGCTGTTTATAATAATGCTCTCCTTTATGGTGACAACCGTCTTATCGGCCTGTGGTACCGATGGTATCGATGATCCAGAGCCTCCACAGCAACCCCAGAAGCCCGGCAACAATGGTGAAGACAATAACCCGGAAGAAAACAGAAAAATGAAGATAACCATAGGTACATCTATATTTACGGCCACCCTCCGGAACAACGCGGCAGCAACCGCATTTGATAAATTGTTACCCATAACCATAACTATGCATGAATTGAATAACAATGAAAAGTATTACGACCTATCTGGTAGTCTGCCTACCAGTTCCTCCAACCCGGGAGCAATAGAATACGGCGATATAATGCTTTACGGTTCGCGAACGTTGGTCTTATTCTATAAAAGTTTCTCTACATCATACAGCTATACACCCTTAGGGAAGATAGATAATCCTACAGGTTTAGCTTCGGCATTAGGTTCCGGAAGCGCAACCGTTACATTTGAAACGGAACAAAAAGAATCCACAGAAAAATGATAAAGCAATGAAAAAAATAATACTATTAGCCATGCTTGCGATGGGAACCGCCGCAGCACAAGCAACCAACCCGTCAACCAATAATAATCAAACAAACAAAAATGATATGGATAAGTTAGAATTAACCCAGGAATGGGACAAGGTTTTTGCAAAAAGCGATAAAGTCGATCACAGCAAAGTTATCTTCCGCAACCGTTATGGTATCACCCTTGCTGCCGATATGTACATACCCAAAAATGCCACAGGAAAATTAGCAGCCATTGCCGTTAGCGGACCTTTTGGTGCCGTGAAAGAACAATCGTCGGGTCTTTATGCCCAGACAATGGCCGAACGCGGCTTCGTTACTATTGCTTTCGACCCCTCATACACCGGCGAAAGTGGTGGCCAACCTCGTTATGTGGCCTCTCCCGATATCAATACGGAAGATTTCAGCGCAGCCGTCGATTACCTTTCCACACGCGATGATGTAGACCCTGAGCGTATCGGAATCATCGGCATTTGCGGCTGGGGTGGCCTTGCTATCAATGCTGCCGCTATGGATACCCGCATAAAAGCAACCGCCACATCAACTATGTACGACATGAGCCGTGTAAATGCCAACGGCTATTTCGATTCGATGGATGCCGACGCTCGCTATGAACTCCGCCTGAAGCTCAACGCACAGCGAACAACCGACGCAAAGAACGGTACATACGCCCTGGGTGGCGGTGTAGTAGACCCACTACCGGATGATGCGCCCTGGTTTGTGAAAGACTATCACAGTTATTATAAAACAGACCGCGGCTATCATGCGCGATCACTCAATTCGAACAATGGCTGGAATGTAACCTCTCCCCTTTCGTTCATCAATATGCCTCAGCTTTCATACAGCGACGAAATACGCAACGCCGTACTTGTTATTCACGGCGAAAAAGCACATTCCCGCTATTTCAGTGAAGATGCATTCAAAAAACTGAAAGGGTATAATAAAGAGTTACTGATTATTCCGGGAGCCGTTCATGTCGATTTATACGACCGTATGGATGTAATACCATTCGATAAACTCGAATCATTCTTTAAAGAGTATTTGAAATAGAAAATGCCTGTGTAAGCACACTTTTCTGTTCAAAACATTTCCGGCGGCCTTTACAGCAAAGAAGGGTCGCCGGTACCTGAAATGACTTTCCTGTAATCTCCATCATTCTTTTTTCTGAACCCACAGCTCAACAGCGCCTTTACCGAGAAAACATTGTCTTCGGCAGGATCCGCCGAAAGTACCCGGCCTCCCAGTTTTATGATTTTTTCTTCCAGTTTACGGATTACCATTTTGCTGATACCTTTATTCAGATACTCTTCTTCTCCTATAAAATAACCAATCTCATAAGTATGATTTTTCTCCGTTACATCAGTATACATATCCTGCCAGAAAGAAATATCGTAACTTTCTTCCAGGTCTTTAAAGTAAGAACAATCGCAGTATAAGCAGAATCCTATTTTCCGTTCTTTATGGTACACTATAAAATGTTTCATAAAGCTGTACTTAGGCTCGTTCCGGTTGTTTATTTCGTTCAACCAGTCTTCCTTCACGCCCAGACGTATTTTTATATATTCTTTATCAAACCAGGCCGAAAATAAAGGAATATCTTCATCAAGCAGGGGTTTGAGTTCTATTTCATTTTCGTTTATCATCATCAAACTATTAGTTTTTAAAGTTCTCAAAGATAGCATTTTCAGCACAAATTTTTCACACACACATCTTTTTTGAATATCTTTACGTATTAAAAGTTTATGATGTACAACAGATTTCCCCTATGAATGAAATACTAATATTCTCCGACAGGCAATCTTTCCGCGAATGGTTAAGCCAATATGGAACCACCAATGAAGGTGTATGGTTGTTATTTGGGAAAAAAGGAGGTCCAACAACACTCTCGGCCAACGATGCTTTGGAAGAAGCGCTTTGTTATGGCTGGATAGACGGTGTGATGCAATCCATTGACAACGGCAGCTATAAGAAGTATTTTGCACGCCGGACGGCTAAAAGTAAGTGGTCGGACAAAAATAAGAAAATAGTGCAGGCGCTTATTGATAAGGAAATAATGACCGCCC
>DAMCMT010000099.1:0-16583 GCA_032108265.1 Bacteroides sp. | reverse complement strand
TACCATGCGGTATGTGGGGCGGACACAAGACCCGCCCCTACACCGTGCGGGTCAAAAACCATCAAAAAAAATAAAAATATGAACGATAACAAAAACTTCACCCTACGAAGCTATGGCAAAAGCGAACTGGCTTCTATGTACTTGCCCGGTATTACCCCCGATAGCGCCTGCAAAACACTCCGGAAATGGATTGAAAAATACCCAGGATTAAATCAAGCACTATCTGCCACTGGCTTATCCGCTACCGACCGAAGATATACTCCTGCACAAGTAAGGTTGATAGTAGAAGCCTTGGGAGAACCATAAAATCTTTAAAACCCACCTGTATTTTTACATATATAACGAATAAATATAATAAAAAATAGTCATTAATTCTTTTTTTATATACTTTTGTACTGATTTTATTATAAGGGTGTAAATTTTATGAATTAGTTTTAAGTATGAAAATGACAAATTTCAGAAAATCATTATTAACAATGATAGCATGTGCATCTCTGTTTTATGCATGCACAGATAAAAATCTTTATGAACCGGACCCCGACCCGGTTGATGAGCCCAAGTCAATCGACGAACTTTTTGACTTTTCTACCCGCACAGGAGTAACGCTAAAAATCAATTACGGATATCCGGGCTACAATGCTCCTTTTAGCGTATATGCAGAAAATCCAGTGGAAAGCGATGGCGTTACTTTGAAAGAAAATATTGCACCTATTTACAGTGCTTATACTTTCGAAGACAATACGTTTACTGCTAAAGTACAAATACCTTCATCGCTGAAAAAAATATATTTGTATACACACGGTTTCGGTTTGCCTGTCTGTGCCGAGGTGGATATTGAAGGCGATGTAGCTTCGTACACTAATCCGGTGGTTACTGCCGAAACGCGTTCGGGTACAACTTCCGAAAACGGAGAATGTATCAATGTTGGTAGCAGCTATACAACGGTAAATACCGACTTCAATATTTTTGCACTATACAACGCTTATCAAATATATACTTATCATCCGAGTAATACAGATGTAAGTAACCTGTATAAAAAATCGGAGTTAATGAAAATATAAGCAGTACAACTACTTCTTCCACCATCGGAGCGTTGAATGGAAGAGCCGGTTCCCTCTTACGTCCGAATAGCAAAAAACAAAATAACACAGCTTTAATCAGAGATGCTGATTTAGTAAATGTTACCATAAGGGAACAAACAGACAACGGAACTGCTGTTGAACGTGCCCATATTGATTTGGTTACATTAAGCTCGAATCCCGGAAGCTATAACAATGCTTTAGGTTATTATTACTATAAAACCGGAACTCAACTAAATGCGGGTGATTTAAGAGCGTTACCAAAATACCTGGCATTCCCTAAACTCGTAGCCGGAAAGCCCGAACCGGGCTTAAGAGTGCGTTTGCAATTCTTTGGCGAAAATTACGACCAGCCGGGAACAGATGAATTCCCATCCGGATATACCATTGGCTGGTGTTTGATTGCTAACATAGAATACGGCATAGACATCGAACAAATACATGCCAATATAGGTCCGGCATGCGAAAAAAAGAAAATTGTTTACTCGAACTATTTTGTAGAGAACCAGGTGCGTCCCGGATTTATTACACTATTGGATGAAACATCAGGTAAATTAGTTTTGGGTATTGAAGATTCAGCATTCCAGGAACACTACGTAGGTCCTTCAGACAATAGTTATGAGGATATGTTGTTTTACATAGACGCAGATCCTATTGGAGCAATTACCGGTGGAGAAATTCCTGTTATTGAACCGGAAGAGGTAATTTCTACCGAAACTACCACCGGCATCCTGGCTTTCGAAGATATCTGGCCTTCAGGTGGCGATTACGATATGAACGATGTAGTTGTTAGTTATTCAACTGTTATCTCTTACAACCAGGACAATGAAGTAAAGAAAGTTGCCGACTCATTTACCTTTATTCACGATGGGGCCGATTTTAAAAATGCTTTTGGTTATGTAATCAATAACCAGGTAGGTACTATCGACGAGGCAGCATCCAATTACTCTGTAAAAGAAGAAAACAATCAATTCATCTTTTGTGAAAATACGAAAAATGCCCAGAATCAAACATTCGTTTTAACCCGCGTATTCGAAGAGGGCAACTATCCTGATAAAGCCAGCTATAGTCGTGATTATAATCCTTTCATTGCTGTTAATTATCAGGCAGGAATAAAAGATCGGGTTGAAGTACATCTTCCTAAATATCCTGCAACCGCATGGGCTGATCAGCATCAGGTTACCAATGGCGAAAATGCTTATTTCATTGATAATAGTGGAAATTATCCATTCGCTATAGATTTACCGGTTACTACATTCAAAGTTCCTGTCGAAGCACTTCAAGATGGCATTAAATATGCATACAGCAAATTCGAATCATGGGTACAAAGTAACGGAACTGTAGATGCCGATTGGTATTTATACCCGAATGCAGAGTATGTGCAGGAGTAATTAATACAAACTATTATGTATCTCATACAACGGGCTATCTCGATTTTCGGGATAGCCCGTTTGCTATCTTTCTTACATCCCGTCTATCCATCCCTGTTTCCCATCTTCCCCCTTCAACCAACACCCATTTTCGAACTCCGTTTTCAGTATCGTTCCCGTATCAGTATCCTCTTCGCACACCTGGAAGCGACCATTCGTGGTATTGTACACAAACGAAGCTACACCCGGATGGCCCAGGTGGCGGAATTTCACCTTCTGCACATGCACCCGGGTTACGCCAACCGTGCGGTCGCGCTCTACAACCAATCCAAAATCCGCCTTGTTGTAAAAGGCTGCCGAACCGTCAATATCGTACATCGTCGGAACCGGTTCGCGGGTATGCCCGGCTTCACGGTTCATTTTGCGGGGATGAGCCACCAGGATAACCAGGCATTGATTGCGCCGGGCAAAGTTAACCAGCATGCTGAGGAAAGTATCCAGGTACTGCGTCTCCCGCTGCCCCTCGGGGATAAGGTGTGCTGCTGCATTGAGTGGGTCGAATACAAAGATACGGGTACCCTGCCGGCGAACCAGTTCTTCGGCTCGGGACAAAATATTGGCTACCGTGAAGTTATCCCGTGGAAAGATTGACGCAATATTCTCCGAAAGCCAGCCAATACATTGTGTGTACAGGGCCTCGGGCATGAACGGCTGCCGGAAAGGCTTGCCCGATATTTTCTCGGCCAGCTTGCGCAGATGGTAAGGCAAAGGCATATTCTCCGGACTGAAAAAAGCCGCTTTCCACCCGTGCCGAAGGTTTAACCGTACCACCAGTTCGTCTACAAATTCTGATTTTCCGCAACCGGGAACACCCGTCAGTACACATAACCGCCCTAATTCGAAGGTACACAACCGGTCGAAGTTAGCCCAACCCGTATCCGCACCACCCGAAAGGCCATTTTCGAACAGGGTACGCAAATCGGCCGATACATCATCCACCGTAAAAACACCCTCTAACGGTATTTCGGGAGCATCGGCCAGTGCCTGCAACAAGCTTCCCGGACCATGCATAAGTAATTGTTCGTTGGCATCCTTGCAACCGGGTGCAAAAGGTACGATGCGGCAGCGGGTAGCGCCCAGGCGGCGAAGTAGTTCATCGCGCAACTCATCACCTTTGCGGTCGGTATCTACCGCAATGTATATCACCTGTTTATCTTCCAGATGGGTTTCAACAAACCTGTCTATCCACGACAAGTTGCGGTTGGCTCCACCGGGTACCGAGATAACGTCGGTGCGCCCTGCAGTTACGAACGACAGGGCATCGATTTCGCCTTCGGTAATGATGCACTCGGGTGTGCCGGCAATACCGTCGATGTTGTAAGGAATAAGTTCGGCACCGGGAATAAGCTTAAAGTTTTTATTCATATCCCGGTATTTGGTGTTTACCCGCCTGCCCTGTTCCATGTAGTTGAAGCAGATACATGATTCTTTCTTTCCCGTTCCGGGCATCCATTCATCGGCACTAGCTATATGCATGGCCATAAGTACTTCGGCGGGAATTCCCCGTTCGCGCCCGAACCATTCGGTATGTGCTGCCGTGCAAGGTGTTTGTTTACCGTCGGGCAGGTCTGTGGCAATGCGCGGTGTGCGTATTACAACGGGATTTGCACCGTGTTTCCAGGCCGCTTCCTTTTCAGCCGCACAACCGCTCCAACCACAATAATGGCAATGGTACAACCCAGTGTCGACATCTACAGCCAGCGATTTATCGCGTTTGTTTTTACGTCTGTCCCGGCATTGCGGGCAATAGGTTTTCAATTTGCCACCGGTACGTCCGCCGGTGTCAATTCCAAGTTTAATGAAATTAATCATAGTAATGAATGTGTTAAGTATGTGATTATTGAATTCGAAAAGTATAATAGTTTTGCCGTAAAAGTATATGGGTTTCGATGCGAAAGTATTATACTTTGCAGGCAAAAGTATCATACTTCTCACCCACTCCACTCTCCTGCTACGGCATCCCATAGCGAATTCTCTCCCGGACGGGGCGGCGCATCGCGGGGTATGCTGATTCCGCAATACGAACGGGCACCGGTTAGCGGGTCGATGTCTTCGTACCGGTAAGGGTTTTGCTGTGCACAGCGCTGCTTTTCTTTTTCCAGCAATTGCCTTAAACGTGTATTAGTTGGAGTACCGTTGCGTATAAAGTTGGCAAAATAACTCTTGGCATCGCGCAGTGATTGTATACTTCCTTCGGTTCCCTGCACACAAATATGCTCTTTGAACAAAGCAATGATATAAGGCAAGTGGTTAAGGTAGTCCATACCCAGACCGGATTGTATACCGGCAACCTCAAGCCAGGACTGTTCGTTCATGGCTTGGTTGAAGTATGTTTCCCAGGGAAGAAGAGAAACTGATTTAGCTGCCGCTGCCGCTGTTTCTTCTTCGGTAGAAGAAGAAGTACTCTCCTTTTCTTTACTCTTATTTCCTTTACTCTTCTTTACTGCACCGCCGGCGGCGGTAAATTGTCCACCGCTGGTACGGTCTACCGATTGATAGCCTTTCAGGCTTGCAGCTATCTTCTGGTCACGTTTTCTGTCTAACGGCATCATCACCCGGTCCATATATTCCGAGGAAAGAATTCCCTTTTCGAAGCTACCTTCGAGGTGAAAGAGACCAAAGTCGACAATAACCGTCAACACTTTGTTAAGAGATACGTGCATATTCCGGGCAATACGCGGAAGCGATTGCATACTGAGCCGGTAGCCGTTGCGTCGGCGCAACTCCATTAATAAAGTGATGTAAATACCCATGCCTTCAATCCCCATTTGTTCGATAAGCTGGCATAGGCGGTCGTCGTCCGGCAAATTGGCTTCGAGGGGAAAGTACTGATCGTTTACCATATCTTTTAGTATTTAATGATGCAGGCAGCAACATTGCACCTGCATCACAAAACTACGATAAACAGGGTAAAGTAAAAAAGTTATTTTTTATCTTTTTGGAGTTTCAACTCATCACTGAACATTACAAAATGTTGGGATAATTGTTCTTTGGTGGTTTTCAGCAAGTTAGGTGTATTCCGGCCTTCGGGATTGTAAATTTCAAAAGCCGCATGAAGCGCCTGGGCTATTTTAGAGATAGACAGAGGTTTAGTTCCGCTAGCCTCTTGTAATAGGCATTCTTCGTAAATGAGACGGTATAACTTGTCTCGCGAATGCACGATTTGAAACTTCTGGGGCGGTAAGGACGATTCAATCCGCAGGGTTACCGCACTTTCATTTTTTTTACTATACGAAGTTTTCACACTTAGAAGACCGTACGTCTTCGTTTCTTTTTCGGTTGTTTTTTGCCATATTGCATTTTATTTAATGAAAAAATAGGCTGTAAAATTAACATTTATTCTGAAAAAACACACAGAAAAAGCCCTATTAATGGGGGGGGGTGATAAAAAAGCTTATCACCATCGGGTAAGGAATCAGGGTGCTAACAAAAATATATCTTATTGGCTGGTAATCCCAAGCTTTATTTTATCTTTGTAATTATTCAATGCTTATTCTTAATAAATAGCCGATATGACTCTGAATTCACAAATCAATGAAAAACTTTATGAATTGTCCGAGAGCGATTACAAATCTTTCAATGAAAAGCTCATTACTACATATTACGAAGTAATGGGCATACGTATGCCGGCATTAAAGAATCTGGCTAAAGAAATAGCCTCCTCGCTTGAATTGGGAAAATACCTGGAAACCGCCGAGTTACTAACCTACGAGAAGATTCTGCTGTACGGACTGGTACTGGGACAAATAAAAAAACCATCACTTGAAATGCTGTTTCGCTACCTTGATCCATTGATTTTAAAGTTTGATAACTGGGCGCATGTAGATACTGTGATTTCGGCCTTGAAAATATTCAAAAAGTATCCCGAAGAAGTACTTACGCATTTCCTACCACTGAAAACCCACGAGGGAGAATTTACAAAACGTGTTTTTGTAATTTTCCTCATGGATTACTACATGGACGAAACCCGTATTGATGTGGCACTGGAACATTTGTGCCAGGTACCACAAGGACAGTATTATGTAGATATGGCAATAGCCTGGGCACTGAGTTACGGGCTTATTAAGCAGTATGATAAAACGGTGGTACTACTGGAGCAGAAGGCTTTCTCCAAATTTGTACACAATAAAACGATTCAGAAGGCCCGCGAGAGTTTCCGTATATCTCCTGAGGTGAAAGAGTTGTTGAATGGGATGAAGATAAAGTAGAATAACTCTCCCCAATCTTAAACAAAGCATCCTAACAACTGTTTTTAAGAGCATACATATTTATTTACTCTTAAAAACATTTTGTTATGGATAATGAAACTTATTATAATGAGAACCTGCACATATCCAGTGAGTCGGCCCGCTTATTAAGTAATATTGCCGGATGGACGCGTTTTTTATCTATACTGGCTTTTGCCCTGATTATTATTTTCGCACTGGCTATTATTGGTGGCGCAACGCTGGTAACTTCTGTAAATTATTTCGAAATGTCTCGCGGATATACTCCTTATGTACCCGGAAACATTTCTTGGGCTTATATTATATTTTATGTCTTGATGCTGGTAATATATGCTATTCCGGTATTCTATCTCTTTAAATTCTCCACCAAAATAAAGAATGCGCTTAAAACAGGCAGCACAAATGTACTGACAGATGCCATCCGTTACCTGAAAATGCATTATACATTTATCGGGGTGCTTACGGTTGTATGGCTGGTTATGTTTGTAATAACGTTTATTATGGTAGGGCTGGGAATTCTTGGAACTAATATGTAATATGACATACCATCCTTCCGAACTCATTAAGATTTACTTACGAGGTTGCTTTCTTAATTTGCGGATGTCTGGGGTGAGTAAATACAAACCTTGCCCCTTGCGTATAATTCTCATCTACCCAAATATCGCCACCCAGTAAGTTTATTGTGATCTTGCAAATGGCAAGCCCTAATCCGGTACCTTGAGCGTGTTCATTGAGCTTTTCGAACCGTTCAAAGACTTTCTTTTGCTTCTCGGGCGGAATACCACACCCGGTATCGGTGATACTGAAAATTACTTGGTCGTTTTTTTCATCTTCGCGGATGCTGAGGGTAATAGTTCCTTCAGGAGTGAATTTTACCGCATTGAACATAAGGTTAATCAACACTTGTTGAAGGCGCTGAATATCGGTAGTTAGTTCATAGGAATCGAACGGTGCATCAAGAACAAAAGAAAGGTTATTCTCGCGGGCAAACCGGGTTGTAGAAATAACACTGTTGCACAAGGATATTATTTCACATGAAACAAGATTGAAGGTTACGCGGTCGGTCTCCAGACGTGAAATATCGAGAATGTCGTTAATGAGGCGTAGAAGAAGGTCGGAGTTGGTTTTGATAATCTCCGAATAAGCCTTTCGTTCTTCTGCCGATAATTCGGATACATCTTCATCGAGCAAAATGCTTGCAAATCCTACAATTGCATTGAGTGGTGTACGTATTTCGTGGCTCATATTAGCCAGGAATGAAGATTTAAGACGGTCGGACTCTTCGGCTTTTTCTTTAAGTTTTTTCGCCCCGTAGAAATAGTAAAACACTACCAGATAACCTAATAACAGTAATGCTAACAGGCAGATGACAGCAATCAATGTAGAATTGGAGCGTTCTGTTCGCTGCTTGAGTTTAGGCATTTGTATTTTGTCCAGAAGGTCGGGGTCATCTAAATTTATCGTTTTGTTGAACTCCGGCATAGGCATCTGAGCAAAGCTACTACCCACTGGAATAAAAACAATAGACAAAAGCAATAATCCGGTCGAAATATATAAACGCTTAAAGTTGAAGCGTGGAATAAAGTCACTCATCTCTCTTTTAATAAATAAAATAATGTGCTATTCGCTGAAGCTAGATGAAAAAAAGAACAAAGATATTAGAATAGTTCGGATTTCTGATTGATCTTTATTATAAAATGTATAATTTATTCCATTGATTATTTAAATAGAATATTTATAATACGGTATTATTAAGCTGTATGAATTAATTATGGACACTTTCTTATGGGTTTTTTTATATCTTTGCCCTCTGTAAAAAAAGACAACGGACAAGTAAATTATAATATCATGGAATCTTCGTTTTTTTCTGTCATTATTTCCCAACTCGACTGGGTTTGGTTCGCATTTGCAGTAGTCGCCGCGTTTGCTGTAGGCGCAATATGGTATTCCCTTATCTTTTTCAATATCTGGAAAGAAGTTTTTAAAGTCGATATGCCCGATCAGAACTCTCCGTCAGGCTGGATTCGTTCCTTTCTTATTCAGTTTATCACGGGGGCTATGCTGGGTTTGGTTTGTTTTACGCTCGGCTCTATATCAGTAGGATTTGCAGCATTTACCGTAGTGACATTGGCCGGATGGCAGATGTGTACCATCACTTTCAAATATGGCGACTGGAAACGATTTCTCCAGGCTGTTATGATCGAATCGGGGTATACGATTGCCTGCGGAGGCATATATATACTTTTTTCGCAGTTTTGATATTACCAATCGTCATCGTATTCTTTTTTATTTTGCGATTCATCATCACCGAATAATACTGCTTTCAATTTCTGATAAAGGAAAGAAAGTGTAAGCAGTGTTATTCCCAATAATATAAAGACAATAATTTTACCTACTGTAGGCATAGCCCAAAGATCAATAATAATCAATTTGGCAAGCACTATACTAAGTGTTACTAAACTCAGTTTACGGAGCACTTTAAAATGCAGGCGCATCCCCAAAGCCATTTGTACAAATCCTGCTAATGATAAAGCTACGGACAGTCCAGCACTACTATCTTCCTGAAGCCCCATTGAAGTAAGAAAGAGATTCTCCAAAGCTAACCAACTAAGAGTTACCAGTATTGTATAATAAACAGTAAACCCGGAACGTAATTTGTATTGCTTAATATTCTTATAGTATTGCCATCCGATATAAATAAACATTAATATCATTGTAATGGCTATACACCATGACAGGCCTACCTCATTCCGTTTGGTATATTCATTTACCGGAACCAGATATGAATCGAAAGCAAATAGCAATGTACCAAATAAAAGAATTATTTTATAAAAACCAATATTCCGGGTTATCGGGAATCGTTTCCGGAGAATTACGGCAAAAAGCAGCAAGTAACCGATAAAAAACAATATTTGCGACTTTATCCAGCCTTCGCCCGATGTATGTTCGCCAATCTCATGCGCCAATACATAATACATAATAACAGCCGAAAGAATAATCATTACCTTATTCCAATGCCGATAGTGTAATATAGCACCCTGGTCGAATATTTCCCGGTAATGACTAATAAGCAAGGCAACAACACCAAATACCAATCCGGTATAAAGATGAGTAATAAGAAAACGTATTCCGGAATCTCCGTAATGGTCGTAACGGAAGATAGCAGCCAGAAAAGTAATAAGAACCAGTACAATTAACGCCAGCGAAAAATACTCGTATAGCCGTATACGCGACTTAATATACAGCCATGTCATTACTAACAGTTCCGATGTCCATAACAACGGTATCCAGTTTCCATCCAACTGAAGAGGTACAGTTATCGTAACGAAAACTACCGTAAGAAATAACATGGTATGGATAAGCAGTTTATAATCTTTCTTCTGTTTGTACAACCAGAACAACACTACCCCATTCACCAACGCGATGAATAAAGACAATAATCCGTCGGCCTTGAACGAAAGGTTCATAAAATGGATAAAATATAGTCCGAAACCCATATAAACGAAGTTGTTCACTGCTACCAAAATAAGCAGTATGTTATTGGCAACAGTTTTCTGGTCTTTCAATATTGAAAGCAATGGCAGTAGGAATATGAAATAGAAAAGAGTGGCGAATATAAAAAGATGCTGTGGTAAATCTTTAATAATTTCATACTGATCTGTTGCCGAAGATATAATGTACAAAACCATCACTATGGTGGTAAGTACAAAAGAAATAACAGGCAATTCAGCCCACTTCTTCACTAATGAAAGGGCAAACATCCCTGCGTTAAGTATCAATATATAAGTAAATAAAACCATGTAATTACCTTGCCCGCTACTAACAATAAAAGGCGATATAAAGCCACCCAGTAGGGCTATAATAGCCAATTCGCGATGATCATAAATAGTAGCCAGTATTGTCATTCCTACCGTTGTAAGCACTAATATAGAAAAAGCTACCGGTTGACTAAACAGGAAATAATAATGGTAAGCAACTGCCACCGTTACATAAAATACCGCAAATGCGCCTCCTGCAAGTAGTGAACTGAATGCCCGGTATTTCTTTTTCAACTTTCCGGCTAGTAGCAATAACGCGATACCGCATACAAATCCTAGTGCAGTACGCATTACTTCATTTATCCAGTTTTGATCTATGGCATATTTCACAAAAAAACCGATACCGGCAACAAGAATGAGTATTCCTATTTTGCCGAAAAGGTTTTCTCCTATATACTTCTCAATATTAATATTTTTCTTTGGTCGTGGTATCGGAGACGGAGTAATAACCGTATTATCTGCTACAGGTACAGGCGGCGGCGTATCCATTGTTATTGCCGGTGGAACAAACTCTTCTTCAACTTTGGGTAATATAGGTTCAAAGATATCATCAATAACAGGTTCATCAACTTTGGAAGTAGGTTTTTGCTGTTTTCTCAACTCATCTTGAAGCTTATCTATCTTGCGATTAATGCCGTTTATTCTATCAATAATAACAAAGCTAAAAATTGCAATAATAATAATCAGCACGAATGTTTCCATATGTATTGGATTTTGTGTTTATTGACAAAGCTATGCATTTTTAATGAGAAAGCGAATATAAATTTATATAAACGATGTATAAAGCTATCGTTTAATCAACACCACACATATGTTAATTTAACAGAATAATCCTCTTTTAGTAAAGACTTTAAACATATGTTTAGCATTTTTTAATGTTAAAACATGGCTAACTAGAAACCAAAACGTACTTTTGTATTGTTATTACACGATAATCAGAAAACTATTTAAATATTAAAAATATGAAGAAGATTAATTTTTTTACGATTTTCCTTTGTGGAGCGTTGATTCTAGGCGGTTGTGGCGCCAACAACACAGTTAAAGGCGGAGCTATCGGAGCCGGTTCGGGCGCAGCATTAGGCGCAGTTATCGGCGGTATAGCAGGTAAAGGTAAGGGTGCTGCTATCGGTGCAGCTATTGGTACGGCTGTTGGTGGTGGCGCAGGAGCTATCATCGGTAACAAAATGGATAAAAAAGCTGCCGAAGCTGCTAAAATTGAAGGTGCCGAAGTAGAAAAGGTGAAGGATGAGAACAACCTGGATGCAGTAAAAGTTACTTTCAACTCGGGTATCTTATTTGGATTCAACTCGGCTGCACTCAGTTCATCTGCAAAAACCTCACTGAACCAGTTTGCTGGTATGTTGAAAGAAGATCCGACTATTGATGTTACCATTGTTGGTCATACCGATAAGGTAGGTACTTATCAGGCAAACCAGAAGGTATCTAATGAACGTGCTGATGCAGTAAGTAAATATTTACTGGCAAGCGGTGTTCCTGCTTACCAGTTGAAATCGGTTATTGGCGTTGGTTACGATCAGTATGATGAAGCACTCTCAGCCGACCAGAATCGCCGGGTAGAGATATTTATGTATGCCAGCGAGCAGATGATCAAAAATGCAGAAGCTCAGGCTCAATAAAGAAGGTTGATTTAATATAGTTCGGTCTGTTATGTTATTAGTGCATAACAGACCGTTTTTTATTATCTGGTTTTCTTTTCCGGTAATAAGGTACGGTAAGCAATATAAGAATAGAAAAAGCAAGCGTTGCAGAAAGAAGTGCAGCATGATAAGCTGCCAGCGAAGAATAACTATCTTTAAAATAACAAGATATAACGATACCCAACACCATTCCGACATCCCATGAAAGAGCATTTGTGATGTTAGCCGATACCCGTTCGCAGTGACTGGATAGATCAATAAACATATTGAGTACACATGGAGTGATTAAAGCCAATGCCATACCCATAAGGAATGCAGCAAGAATGGATAGCCATATAATATTCGAAAGAATAAATACGGATACGGCAACAACTAATAATCCAAAAGCAACTATCAGCCATTTTATTCCTGTAGTACGCTTACTGAAAAGAAATGTCAATACAAAACCGGCAAACAAGAATACATAGAAAGGGTAAACCCACCCTGTAGACATTATCAGCAAATTATCTACTTCATAATGAATAAGCGGAACAAAAACACCGAAAACAATCCCGACCAGAATGAGATTCAATACAAGTATCCAACTACGGGGAAGAAAGAAACGATCCAGGGAAATGAGGCTGGTACCAATCGGTGCACGAAACGGAACATGCACCATAACTACATATATCATTCCTAACAGTCCGGTGAGAAGGGATAAATAAACAACCAAATCAAAATCCCAATTAAGTATTAAAAAGCTTCCCAGTGCAATACCTACTACCATACCTCCACGCGAAAAACTACCAAAAATAAGGTTGCCCCGCGTCCTGTTTTCAGTTGCTACCAAATCTGTAGATAACACCACAAGAGAAGAACTTACTATCCCAAAAGTAAAACCCTGCAAAAAAGCCAGCAAAAGAAAATGATAAAAGTTATCAGTAAAAAAGTAAAAAACAGTTGTAAGAATTACAACCACCCATCCTGTAAGACAAACGTGCTTTCTTTTAAAACTATCTACCAGGTAACTGGTAAAAAAACCGGAAACAATTCTTCCAAAAACAAGAGAAAGGTATATCCATGCCGCCTGTGCAATAAATATATTGACACTTTCCGTTGCCACTATTATTAACACAGGCAATAACGCATATACGGAAATAAACAGCAGTAAATTGGCTTTGCAGAGTCGCCAGAACTGGGAAGACATAAATATTGAATTTTGAATTATGAATTTTGAATTATGAATTAACTGTGCAGTCATCCCGCATGGTTCATTCATAATTCAAAATTCATAATTCTTAATTATTTTAGTATTGTTCCTTTTCATTCGGGAAATCACAACTTTTTACATCGCGTATGTATTGCCCGATTGCACCTGTCATGATAGTATGAAGATCGGCATAGCGTCGGAGGAAGCGTGGGCTGAATCCCTGACTCATGCCAAGCATATCCTGGATAACCAGTACCTGACCGTCGACTCCACCTCCTGCACCGATACCGATGATAGGAATGGTAAGTTCGCTGGCTACACGCTCGGCAAGTACTGCGGGAATCTTTTCGAGTACGATACCAAAACATCCGGCTTCTTCAAGCAAATGAGCATCACGGATAAGCTTTTCGGCCTCTTCGTCTCCTTTGGCTCTTACGGTATAAGTTCCGTATTTATTGATGGATTGAGGCATAAGTCCCAGATGTCCCATAATTGGTATACCGGCACTGAGAATACGTTTTACGGTTTCCAGAATTTCCTCGCCACCTTCTAGTTTAAGCGCATCTGCATGACTTTCTTTCATGATGCGAATAGCCGAAGCAAGCCCTTCCTTAGAATTACCCTGATAGGTTCCGAAAGGCATATCGACTACAACCATCGCACGTTTTACTGCCCTGACTACAGATTTACCGTGGTAAATCATTTGATCGAGGGTTATGGGTAATGTGGTTACATTACCTGCCATAACATTCGATGCAGAATCACCTACAAGTACTACGTCCATACCAGCGCCATCAACAATCTGAGCCATGGTATAGTCATAAGCTGTAAGCATGGAAATTTTCTCACCCCGCTGCTTCATTTCAATGAGGCGGTGAGTAGTTACCTTTCTGGTATCATCGGATATATAACCGGTCATAATTTCAGAATTTAGAAGTTAGAATTTATAATTCGCGGCAAAGGTATAATATTAATTTGGGATTATACAAGTTGCTCGAGCTTTTCAACGGTTACACCCTGGAAATCATCTAGTATATAATGGGCTTTACCTTCAAGAGATTCGCGAGTGTTGGTTGTAGCCAAGCCAATAACTGTAGCTCCGGAAGATATACCAGCTTGTAATCCGTGGAAAGAGTCTTCGAAAACAATTGTTTCTTCGGGAGTTGCACCGAACTTCTGCATTCCTAACAGAAAGCACTCAGGATCGGGTTTGGAACGAGTAAAGTATTCGGCTGTAAGTATCAGATCGAACTGTTCCTTTATCTCGGGATGAGCATGGTAAACATTGGTCATTTTCTCTTTGTTAGAACTGGTAACCAATGCGGTCTTTATACCATTAGCCTTTAAATCAGCCAGTAATTCTTCTATGCCAGGTAGATATCCGTAGGACATATTTTTCTCGTAACTGCTCAAAGCCCGATTGATTTGTGCTTGTTCTTCATCCATTCCCGGAAAGTACTTTTCAAAAATCTGATAGAGGGTCTGGCCCTTTATCTTTGGCCCGAAATCCTTTTCGTCCAAATATTTCAATCCCTGTTCGTTCCAGAATATGGTATACTGTCCTTCCGTATCCATAACTACTCCATCGAAATCAAAAAGAGCCGCTTTTAGTTTTCTTTTTTCCATTGTTTTTTGTTTAGAGTGAGGTAAAGAGTAAGGTAAAGGAGGTAGAAGAGGAGGTAAAGTAGAAAGCCATGCGGCATCGTATACTCAACTACTTTACCTCCTATACCTCACTCTTTACCTCACTCTTATAAAAATTATACCGTGTGCAAAGTTCCGAATAATCCTTCATTTTTCCTACCTTTGCATAGCTAAAAAGCAAACCTTCTATGAATCAGCAAAACAACCCGCAAGTTCTGGGTACGGAAAGCATCGGAAAACTATTGTTTCAATATTCAATCCCGGCTATTATCGGTATGACGATTGTCTCTCTCTACCATATTATTGATAGTATATTTATCGGGCATGGAGTTGGACCTTTGGCTATTTCGGGATTGGCAATTACCTTTCCGCTGATGAATCTGGTTGTGGCATTCAATACATTGGTAGGTTCGGGAGGATCTACAATCTCATCCATACGGTTGGGGCAAAAAGATTTGAAAGGTGCCACGGATGTATTGGAAAACACGTTTATGGTTTGCATTATTAATTCTATTCTATGTGGTGGGGTAGCGTTAATATTCCTGGACGAAATTCTATTCTTCTTCGGTGCCAGCGAAGCCACCCTACCCTATGCCCGCGATTTTATGACAATTATTCTTATTGGAAGCCCGGTTGCGTATGTAATGATTAGTCTTAACAATGTAATGCGTGCAACCGGTTATCCAAAGAAAGCGATGTTATCCTCCCTATTATCAGTTTTATGCAACATTGCACTGGCACCCCTGTTTATCTTTGTATTTGATTGGGGAATAAAGGGAGCGGCATGGGCAACGGTTGTTTCACAGTCTATTGCGTTGGTATGGGTAATTCATCATTTTCTGAATAAAGAAAGTACGGTTCACTTCACCAGGAACTATTGGCGAATAAATCCCCGCATTATCCTGGATATCTTTTCAATTGGAATGGCTCCGTTTTTAATGAATGTTTGTACGTGTGTTATTGTAATTGTCATCAACAATACACTTAAAAACCATGGCGGAGACCTGGCTATCGGTGCCTATGGAATCATTAACCGTTTACTTACTTTGTATGTTATGATTGTATTAGGTTTAACGATGGGAATGCAACCCATTGCCGGATATAATTACGGTGCGGGTAATATGCCCCGGGTTCACCGTACACTGAAACTCGGTATCATAAGCGGGGTCGTGATTACAAGCAGTGGTTTTCTGCTGAGTCTACTTTTTCCTCGTGCCATCTCGTCGATGTTTACGGATAGCAAAGAGTTGATTGATATAGCTTCATCCGGGCTCCGTATAGCTGCATTAATGTTTCCGTTGGTAGGCAGCCAGATAGTTATTACTAATTTCTTTCAAAGTATCGGGAAAGTTAAAACCAGTATCTTCCTTTCATTAAGCCGGCAGATGGTATATTTACTTCCTGCATTGCTCATATTACCGGGTCATTATGGCATTAACGGTGTATGGGCCAGTATGCCGGTATCCGACTTACTGGCGTTTATCACGGCATGGATTGCATTATTCTTCTATTTCAGGTCGGCAAATAAATTAATAGATA
>DAMCMT010000098.1:10969-16626 GCA_032108265.1 Bacteroides sp. | reverse complement strand
AGGGACAGCACCTCCGGCACCGAGGGACGGGTCGTTCGTCGGTGCCGGAGGGGGGGTGTTCGTCGGTGCCGGGAAAACCGCATCTCGGTGTCGGGAAAAGAAGGGAATTGGGGGAGGGAAATTCGAGGTCAAAAATGAGTGCTTCAATCCCCTGTATAATACCGCATTCCCAAAAAATCAATACCTTTGTATAATAAAACCTCAATTCAATTTATTATGCACAAACTTAACCACGCATTTATTTTATTGTTTTTATTTCTCCTAGCCTCCTGTGAAACGAAAACAGAACAGGCCAGTTACCAGGTTATTCCTCTCCCACAGGAAATAAAACGAACTGATGATAAAGCATTTGTTATCAGTAACAGTACACAAATTGTTTTCCCTGAAGGAAACAGCCTTCTGCAAAAGAACGCACAGTTCCTGAGCCGGTACATTACCGAAATTACCGGAAAAAAGCTGGCCGTAGCTTCCTTTATAAAGGATAAACCTAAAAATTCGATTGTCTTGGGTTTAGATGAAGCGACTGAGAATAACGAAGGCTACCTCCTCACTGTAGACGGGAAAAACATTTCTATCACCGGAAAAACCGAAACCGGCGTATTTTATGGTATCCAGACTTTACGCAAATCACTTCCGATAACAAAGAATGCTGATATAAGTCTGCCGGCTGTTGAAATCAACGATTATCCGCGTTTTAAATATCGCGGCATGCACCTGGATGTAGGCCGTCACTTCTTTTCAGCCGATTTGGTAAAGATTTACATTGATATGCTGGCGCTCCACAATATCAATAACTTCCACTGGCACCTGACCGAAGACCAGGGATGGAGAATTGAAATCAAGAAATATCCCAGGCTGACTGAAATAGGTTCGATACGTAAAAAAACCGTTATCGGAAGAAACTCAGACGAATACGACGAGACTCCATACGGAGGCTTTTATACCCAAGAAGAAATAAAAGAGGTTGTAGCCTATGCTGCCGAACGGTTTGTAAATGTAATCCCCGAAATAGACTTACCCGGCCATATGCTGGCAGCGCTTACTGCCTATCCGCAATATGGTTGTACCGGTGGCCCTTACGAAGTAGAACCAACCTGGGGTGTATTTCCGGATGTTATATGTATCGGTAACGAAGATGCTATGAAGTTTTTGGAAGATGTCCTGGATGAAGTAGTGCAACTTTTCCCTTCCGAGTATATCCACATAGGTGGCGACGAAGCGCCACGCGACCGTTGGAAAGTATGTCCGAAGTGCCAGGCACGCATTTTAGCGGAAGGTTTGAAAGCCGACGGACGTCATACAGCCGAAGACCGCCTGCAAAGCTATTGCATGGAGCGTATGGAGAAGTTCCTGAACAGTAAAGGACGCCGCATCATCGGTTGGGACGAAATTCTGGAAGGGGATGTAGCACCGAACGCCACTGTTATGTCGTGGAGAGGAACCCAGGGAGGTATTGAAGCAGCAAAATTGGGACACGATGTTATTATGTCGCCCAACAGCCATGCGTACTTAGACTATTACCAAACAGACGACCTTACAGGAGAACCTCTGGGTATCGGTGGTTATGTACCTATCGAAAAGGTATATAGTCTGGAACCTGCACCGGACGAATTGACTGCCGAACAAAAGAAGCACATCATTGGTGCGCAAGCCAACCTATGGACAGAATACATCCCTACTTTCGAACATGTGCAATATATGGTATTACCACGCATGGCTGCATTATCCGAAGTACAATGGACATTGCCGGAGAAAAAGGATTATGAGAACTTTGCAACCCGTTTGCCCCACATGATGAGCATATATGATGTTGAAGGTTACAATTACGGAAAGCATGTGTACGACCTTAAAGCAATACTCACTCCGCGGGTTGATAAGGGTGCCATGGAAGTAAAACTAACAACCATCGACGACGCACCGATTTATTATACTTTAGATGGAAGCCAACCTACTGAAGTATCTTCTTTATACCAAAGCCCGGTACTCGTTACGGAAAGTGCTGATTTCAGGGCTATCGCAATTCGGGAAACAGGTACAAGCCGGGTAAAATCAGAAACAATCCGCTTTAATAAAGCCACCATGAAGCCGGTTACTTTACTTACACAACCTCATAGAAGCTATACCTTTGAGGGGGGAATTATTTTGGCCGACGGCTTAACGGGTGCTGAGAATTTCGCCAGCGGACGTTGGTTGGGTTTCCATAACCGGGATGCGGAGCTGGTTATCGACCTAGGACAGCTTACTGATATTTCGAAAGTATCTACGAATGCCAACATCGATGTAAACTCATGGATTATGGGGCCAGCCGGAATTACTGTTGCGGTATCTGATGATAACAAAAGCTTCCGGGAAATAGCTTCGAAAAAAATTGAAGAAGTTACCGACCTATCACAAAAGAGTATCGAACATTATGAAATTGCTTTTAACCCGGTACAGGCAAGATATGTGAAAGTGACCGTAAAGAAAAGCCAGGGAATGCCAAAAGCACATGGTAGTGCAGGACAACCTGCGTTCTTGTTTATCGACGAGATTACTGTTGAATAAATATATATAGCCGCGGCATCCGCGAAATCCGCGGCTATATTTTAAAACTGGAAATATATAAACGGTTGTACCTCGCTGCTCTTCACCTGGATAACGAGGTAAATTATGGCTAAAACCAGTAACACCTTACCCGCGAGCGGCATACCGACTACCGCATTCTGGCATTTAGCTTCCCACGAACGGGGAGCAAAATGCAGCAGGAAACCAAGAAGCATTAAAACAAACACCCGCCAGTATCCTTCGACCAACTGACCAAAGAGTTGCGGTTGGAAATTGGTAAATATCTGTTCCAGCATATCCATCGAATCCGAAAAATGAACATTGCGGAAGAAAATCCAGCAAAAGCAAACAAACTGGAAAGTGAGGAACACCCCTCCTACCCGGCGCCATCCGTTACTAACTTCTCCTTTTTGCCGTCCGGTAACCGTCATCCATGCTTTGTGCAGTGCCAACGCAATGCCGTGGAACAACCCCCAAACTACAAAATTCCATGAAGCCCCATGCCACAATCCGCCCAGAAACATTGTTATAATCAGGTTTATGTATTGGCGTACTTTACCTTTGCGGTTACCGCCCAGCGATATATACAGGTAGTCGCGCAACCAACTGGATAAGGATATGTGCCAACGCCGCCAGAACTCGGTTATAGAAGCAGATTGATATGGTGAATCGAAGTTTTTATTCACATGAAAGCCCAAGAGTAAGGCCAGACCGATAGCCATATCGCTATACCCGGAGAAGTCGCAATATATCTGCAAAGCATAGCCATATACTCCCATCAGGTTCTCTACTCCCGAATAAAGGGTAGGATTAGCGAATATACGTTCTACAAAGTTAACGCTGATATAATCGGAAATAACCGCTTTTTTGAACAGCCCGCAAATAATGTAATATACACCCATTCCGAACATTTCGCGCGTAACCAGTAACGGTTTCCTGATTTGGGGTATAAAATCCTTTGCCCGTATAATAGGCCCCGCCACCAGCGGTGGAAAGAACGAAACATAAAATGCATAATCAAGCAAACGATTGAGGGGAGTAATGTTGCCCCGGTACACATCGATTGTATAACTGAGCGACTGGAAAGTAAAGAACGAAATACCTACTGGTAAAAATATATCCAACGCCGAGAATGTACCACCCGTGATGGATGCAAATACATCGCCCAGGAAATTAGTGTACTTGAAATAGCACAGAATACCCAGGTTGATACAAAGGCTAAGTGTAACCAGCAGCTTACGGACTCCCTTCCGCGCCGTTGCCGCCATCATCCGGGCCAGGAAGAAATCGCTAACCGTAATAAATACCAGCAGGAAGAAATACGGAATCTCAATACGTGGTTCGGTACTGATAAGCCACGAGCCGCTGCACTTATAATAGAAATAATATGAGAAGAGAGTAACGTAAAGAATACGTAATGTATCCTTACGGTTCAATAAAATATAAACGAGTAAAAAGCCGGCAAACAGCCACAGAAATAAGCCACTGTTGAATAACAAAGGTTCTTCCGGATTATAGCGGAAAATAAGTTTTAACTTATCTATATCTATATTTTCAAAAAACGACATACTGATTATAAGCGTTTATAATGGCTTCGAATAAGAGTTCGCCCTGCAATACATAGGCTTCGGGTAGATAATGAACATGATCGGGACGCATCAGTTTGGCTTCATTCCAGTTTTTGCATGCCCGTTCGCTACCACCCAGTACATTATACATATCCCACACAGCCAAATGATGCTCTCGGGCATAGCGACAAATCGTATCTACTGCTACAACTGTACGCGGATTAATTGAATATGTACGACGCCGGTTTCGTTGCCTGAACGATTCGTACGAACCCGGCGGAGTGGTTAATATAATAGGTATGTCGGGCAAACGATGCCGTATGAGCGTTACCAACTCATCAATTTGTCGGTAATGTACATTTGCATTATACCGTCGGTTATGACTTTCGTTCGTACCGAACGACAATATCAACAGGTCGGGGCGTGACTCTTCAATGGCTTTCAAACGATCAGGATGTGTGAAAGTAAGGCATGTTGCACCATTCACTCCTAAATTGGTATAATTAACACGCCCGAAAATACCTGCCAGACATTCTCCGGCAGTATTCGGGAAAATACATCCACGAACATGGCTGTCGCCGATATGCAGAATATTGAGGGTATCAGTCTGGACTCCGAGACGTAACAAACGCAAACGGTCGAAAACCGGGGCAAGTATACTGTCCTCATCCAGAATCGTGTTCTCCTGAAGTTGGGTAAAGCATTCGGGAAGTGCCACCGTCACAATAACCGTATCGGGAGTGGATTTATATACCGGTGGAGCTTCAATAATGCCTGCTCGTATATCCAGTGGAGGGAGCTCGGGCATAGCATCCTGAGCCAGCACATCCTCAGATGGTGATCCGGCCAGCAGCATGGATAACAAAATTATCATCTTATTCATTTTCATACGCACGTCTTTTGTCATACTGTTCTTTTCCGTAAACAAGTGTTTCGAACAACAATCCGGCCAGTTCCTCACCGCCCCGGAAGTTGATATGTGTATAGTCGTAATTTGCCTTCGAAGGTTTGGAATGCACCATACGCGCCATGCTACCATCGCTACCCATTGCCTCGAACAGGTTCCAGAACGCGATACCGCTCTCGGCTGCAATATTCTCCTGGTAGCGTATCAGGTTTTTTACTCCGGGCATGGTACGTAATTCGCCGGTATCGGTCTTATAATCGCGGTCGCCTACACTTACCAACAAGATACCTGCCTGCGGAAAGCACTCTTTTAAGTGTTGAATACTTTCAAGGATAGCCCGCTGGTAATTATCGTAATTCTTACCCAGCCTGGTAGCCACATTCAGACCGTATTGCAATATAATAAGATCGTACGGCCGTACCCGGTTGAATTCCTTCAAGGTTTTGCGGGGAATATATCGTAAGGTAGTACCACTACTGGCCCTGACAGAAAAGTTATCGAGCGAAATGCCACTGCGTCCATCAAGTGTTACACCGTAGAAAAGAGCTGAATCGACTTTCTCGACAGTGAAACGAACAGAACCGATATGCCCGTCGACTTCCATAGTCTGTATACCTTCAACTGCATGAAAAGAACGA
>DAMCMT010000098.1:0-10959 GCA_032108265.1 Bacteroides sp. | reverse complement strand
TGCCGGTTCTTTATTAATCCGCGCAGCAAGCGTCATTTCGCCTTTATTATGGAAATATATCATAGCACGGTCGAATGTATCGAGCCGGGCGGCATATTTGGATTGGCCTTTCAATTCTACATACGAACCCGCAGATGGTATAAAGTAGCGCGCAGATATACCCTGCCGGGAACGGTCGAAGTAAATAGTATCGGTACTGGCATGGCTTCGCCACCCGCCGAACGAGTGACGAACAGTAGGTCTGAATCCCTGGACAGCAGATGTTATATCTACATATCCCACTCCACAACCACCGTATTTATCTTGCAACATACGTCGTAGGTCGGCGGTAAGAATATCGGCTTCAATGAATGAATCGCCAAAGAAACCTATACGTACGGGAGTACCGGCCTCGTCCAAGCGTGTCAGGGCATCGTAATAAGGTTTCATGCCACGGTAAGTTGAGTCGCTATAATCAACGATGCAAGTCATTCCGGAACGGCAGGTATCCATAAAAGCAGGTTTTACTACAGGCAGAATGGTGGTAAGAGTATCTTCTTCAGTATCGGTAGTGGTACGTATATCGCTCAGTATATCAACCTTCCTTAAAGTATGGCCAAAAGCAGTAATTGTCGGCAACTGACCCATTAATAAAAGAGCGAGCAGAACAATCAAAGTCAAATAAAAAGAGTATTTCAGGTAGTTATTCATGCTGAAAATAAGTATACCAAAGCGACGACAAACTTAATTAAAATAACTGGATTACAAATAGTATGTGCAAAGAAATATAGCTTATATGATGACAAAAAGAGGTCTGATTGATTGAGAAAGATTGGTTGTTGTATTAATAGAAAAGGCATCCTTACGGATGCCCTTTCTATGTTCATATAATAATTCTATATGGTCTTCTCAATACTCCATACAAAGGCTCTGAGACCTAATTGTTCGGTTTGCTTATCCATTTCATGTAGTGCCTCGAGCAAAGAATCAACTTTGTTGTCGGGTACTATTGTTATGATGGCCGAATTCATGGACGGCCAGGCATGGCTACCGAAGTGAGGTTCGCCGGTTTTGGTTCCACGTCCTTGCACTTGCTCAAGGTAAGTGAATCCACGGCAATTCATTTTATCCAGTAATGCCATAACACGTTCGTAGAAAGCCTGGTCGAAAACTATTAATATTGATTTCATTATTTCTTACTTTTAAGCATTTCACCTTTATGTTCTTCGTAATACTCGTTCAGTTCGCGTTTCTTTCTCAAAGACTTACGCTGGCGTTTAACACCTGTGGCAGCAAATACGCAATACAACGACGGTATAAGCACCAGTGTGAGGATGGTAGAGATTGCCAGACCACCAATTACAGCCACACCCATAGGACGCCACATTTCGGCACCCTGACCTGTACCAATCGCCATAGGCACCATACCGAGAATGGTGGTAAATGTGGTCATCAATACCGGACGAAGACGGCTCTTACCACCAAGTATTACCGATTTGATAATTCCCAGTCCACGTTCGCGGTTCAAACTTACATAGTCGACAAGTACGATACCATTCTTCACCACAATACCAATAAGCATAATGGCTCCCAAAAGGCTCATCACATTCAGTGTGTTTCCACTGATAAAGAGTGCCAATAATACTCCACTTATAGCGAAAGGTACGGAGAACATAATAATGAACGGATAAGTAAGCGATTCGAACTGTGCCGCCATTACAATAAATACCAGTACCACAATAAGAACAGCAAGAATACCCAGTTCGCCGAATGATTCGACCTGGTCTTCGTATGTACCGGCTACCTGTATATTCGTTCCGGTAGGAATTTCCATATTCTCAATTAACCGTTGTCCTTCGGCTACCACATCACCCAGGGCAGCACCCGAGATAACTGCCGAAACTGTTACGATACGTTGGCGGTCTTTACGCTCAATGGTAGGTGGTGCAAAGCGTTCGACAACCGTACCGAGGTCGCGCACACGCACGGCTTTACCCTGGTTATTATAGACCAGTATATTCTCAATACTTTCAAGACTTGTACGGAATTCGGGTGCATAGCGAACCACAATATCATACTCATCACCGTCTTCACGGTAACGAGAAGCAATGGAACCATTGATACGGTTCCTCAGATATGTTGCAGCAGTCGAGAGGTTCAGGCCATTTAACGCCAACTTCTCACGGTCGAAGTCTACCTGATATTCAGGTTGATAATCACTACGGCTGATGTTTACTTCGGAAACACCTTTGATAGTGAAAAGCTCGCGACTCAGTTCTTCGGCCATGGCATCAGTTACTTCCATATCATATCCGTAGATTTCAAAGTCGGCTGTAGACTGCCCACCCATACCGGTGCTACCACCAATAACAACCTGGGTTTTGCTGAATTCCGGATATTTCCTGAGGTCGGCACGCATATCGTCGCCTATTTCGAACATGGTTCTATCACGATCACCTGGATTGGAAAGACGAATATTGAAAGTAACAATATGCGAACCGTTATCCTGCATAGATGCAAAAGTATTGTCCGAGTCTGCCTGTCCTACCGTGTAGTTACATACCAGGATTTCGGGATTTTTATCCATCCACTCGGTTGCAACTTTCTGGGCCATTTCCTGAGATACTTCTTTCCTGGTACCGATGGGTAATTCAAGAGTGGCAGTGATAGATCCACTATCCTGCGACGGGAAGAATTCGGTACTGATACCACCCATCAGGAAGGTACTGGCTATAAACATGGCGGCACAGCCCAGTATCACTGTCCAACGATGACGTACCCCCCAATTCACCAATGCAGCATAGCCTCTGTCCAAAGCATCGAGCGCTTTCTGAATAGGAGTATAAATTACGGTAAATGCTTTACTTTGTTTCTTCTGCAAACGAAGCATCCTGGCGCTGAGCATCGGTGTTAGTGTCAGTGAAACAACCAATGATATAGCCATAATGGTACACATCATCCAGCCGAGCTGCTGGAAGAGTACACCGGTCATACCAGTTACCATGGTAAGTGGGAAGAATACTGCGATCATTGTAAGTGTAGACGCAACTACCGAAAGGGCTACCTCGTTTGTACCGTGTATTGCAGCTTGTTTCGGGTCTGATCCTCGCTCAATATGTGTCGTGATATTTTCGAGTACCACAATGGCGTCGTCCACCACCATACCAATTGCAATAGTTAGCGAGGAGAGCGATATAATATTCAGCGTATTTCCGGATATAGCCAGGTAAATAAACGAGGCCACAAGAGACAGCGGAATGGTAATACAGATGATAACCGTTGCCCTCCAGCGTCCGAGGAAGACGAAAACCACAATGATAACGAATATCAAAGCATCGCGTATGGTATCCTGTAAGCTGGCAATGGTATTCAGGATGTTTTCGGATGTATCGGTAATAATACCTAACTTAACATCGGGTGGCAATGTTTCCTGAAGTACGGGAATATATTCCAGTACCTTGCTGGCAATGTTCACCGAGTTTGCTCCGGATTGTTTCTGCACAATAATCATTGCACCACGCTGACCGTTTGTGTATGATTCCTGCGCACGTTCTTCAACTGTGTCGATTACACGTGCCACATCATGCAGATAAATACTTGCTCCGGTAGCACTTGTACCAACTACGATGCGTTCCATTTGTTTGGCATCTTTAAACTCACCTTCTACACGGAGTGCATAGGTTTCGTTACCAATATCGAAGTTACCGCCGGGAACGTTCCGGTTTTCGGCTCCGATAGTAGCACTAATGCCTTCAATGGTCAGGTTGTAAGCTTCCAGCTTATTCGGGTCGCAATATACCTGAATCTCGCGTTTCGGTGCACCGGCAATAGATACTGTACCCACTCCGGGAATACGGGCCAATGGGTTGGCTACCTGATCGTCAAGAATTTTATAAAGCGCTGCCTGGCTTTCTTCTGCTTGTACCGAAAGAATAATGATAGGAATCATGTCGGTACTAAACTTAAAGATAATCGGGGTTTCCGAGTCATCAGGAAGTGCTGATGTTACCATATCCAGTTTGTCGCGGACGTCGTTGGTAAGCACATCAATATCATACCCGTATTCGAATTCGAGAATAACCAACGACAGATTTTCCGATGAACGTGAAGATACGTGTTTCAGGTTACTAACTGTATTCAGAACGTTTTCAAGCGGACGGGTCACATTGTTTTCAATATCACTGGCACTGGCGCCCGGATAGGCGGTCATTACCATGATGGTGTTCGTCTCAATATCCGGTAGAAGGTCAACCGGTAACTTTGACAAAGAATATAGACCGAATATCACTATCGCAACGAAGAATAGTGAGGTCATAATCGGTTTCTTAACCGCTCCTGCGTATATACTCATGTTTTATTAGTTTTGAATTTTGGATTTATTGCTGTACTTCTACCTCAATACCATCAAGAAGACGTGTTTGTCCGGCAACAACTACCTGCGAATTATCTTCTACTCCCGAGATAAGTTCGTATTCCGTATCCAGGCGCTGTCCCAATTCTACTTTCTTATAGGACACTTTGCCATTGTCGTATACATATACATAACGGTCGCCTGCACCTGCCTGTTTAACAATTGCAAGGTCGGGTACAACAACACGGTCTTCTGTACCGAAGTTAACTGTTACGCGGGCAAACATACCGGGACGTACACGTAAATCGCGGTTATCCAGTTTTACTTCAACCTGGAAGGTACGGGTTGCCGGGTCAATGGTAGGATAAACCAGGTTTATTTTCCCTGTGAATTCTTCATCGCCGTATACATCTAACTTAACGATAACCTCAGCGCCTTTCTTTATTTTGGTAAAGAAGGACTCGGAAACATTAATCATCAGTTTCACAGGGGTAATCTGCTCAACGGTAATTACTGGCTGGGCACCTGAATACATATCGCCGTTATCATAATTGCGGGCTGTAATAACTCCGCTGATAGGGCTAAGAAGAGAAGTGTTTTCCAGTAAGTTCTGGTAGGAACGCTGCTGTACTTCCAATGATGTTTTCATTGTTTCCCA
Source organism: Bacteroides sp. (assembly GCA_032108265.1). Lineage (GTDB taxonomy): Bacteria > Bacteroidota > Bacteroidia > Bacteroidales > Bacteroidaceae > Bacteroides. The sequence goes on along the minus strand of DAMCMT010000098.1, from coordinate 5,971 downwards.
TTCCGACTTACTTACACCACCGATTTTATATAACTCGTCGATACGATTGAATTCGGTTTGCTGGTTTTCGAGTTGAAGTATTAATTGCGCCATGTTATTGTCGTCCATTTCAACCAGACGTTGTCCACGGTTTACACGGTCTCCTACTTCAACCAATATCTTCTTAATACGCACCGGCTGTGCGGGTGCTATGTTGTTTTTTACTTCGGCTTCTACCGTAGCGGTATATTCCTGTATTTGTTCTACCGGACGGCGGAATACCTGTGCCAGCTTTACAACTGGTTTTTCATCCTTCCGTTCAACGGTTTCGTCATTTTTCTGTGATGCTCCACATGAAGCCAATACAACGATGGCAATGGCGGATAATACGATGTTTTTCAGTTTCATATTTGTTTTCATTTTCTATTTCCGGTTTAATATGCTGTTTCCTTTCCCAGTACCAAATCCAAATCGGCCTTAGCCACCAGGTAGTCGTAAATGGACTGAGCGTATGTAAGTTCGGCTTGCGTCAATGCTACTTCCGAATCGTTGAGTTCGAGAATGGTTCCGTTTCCTATCTCATAACGTCTCTGAGCGATAAGACGCCCCTTTTCAGCTTGTACAATGTTCTCGCGATTCGACAGTACCGATTCGGTACTTGCTGCCATATTTTTGCGGTAGCTTTCAGCTTGCATCTTCAATTGACGTTCCAGATTAATACGTTGCTGACTAAGCTGGCTAATCTGTATGCGTGTTTGTTTCACCTGGGTGAAATTACTGGCTTTGAAAAGCGGTATTGTCAAACTTACGTTAAGCATAGAGTAAGGAGTCCAGTTGTAGTCCTTAAACTTAAAGTCTTCGGCCATCGTCATATATGAATAGTTGAAACCTACGCCCAGTGTCGGCATGAAATTAGTTTGCTGCAATTTTAGATTTTTCCTGAGCAGTTCGGTGTTAATATCCATCTGCCTGAGGTTGGAATTACCAGCCACCTCCGTACTCCGGTCCGAAAGTTCAGTTTGGAACATTACCATCTCATGCTCGCTCAGGGTCCCCTGCGGAACAATATCCATATCGGCATCCAGAGCCATAAGTACCATTAATTGTAATTTGGCCAGTTCTACGCCGTTGCGTGCAGTTACCACTGTAGGTGTAATATTTCGTACTTGTACATCTGCACGTATCTTGTCATACTCGCTCACCAATCCTTGCTGGAACCGGGCTTCGACAATGTTGAAGTTTGCTACTGCCTGATTGTAACTTTTCTGGAGTACCTGATAGCTATCCTGCGCCAAAAGCAGTTGGTAGAACGCCTTGGTTACCTGATTTACCAGGTCCTGTTCACTTGCGCGTGCCTTTTCCACGGCCAGGTCGATATCAGTCTTAGTCAGGCTGATGGCTTTGTACAACGCGGGTGCAAATATAGGTAAGTTAATGCTCAAACCTCCGTTATATGTATTCTTACTTCCCATTTCAAGAGTCCTTGGACCGCTGCCATCGCCGAAATCCATGGTTACGGATTGCTTTTTAATAGCATGCTGGAAAGTTCCCGTAAGCGATGCATCAGGTAGTAACCCACCGTAAGCTTCGCGGTTAGCTTCTTTCTTAAGTTCAATTTCTTGTCCGGCAACAATAATGGTAGGGTTGTCGCTCAATGCAATCTGGATGGCTTGCTCCAGAGTCAATGCCAGTGTCTCTTTTGTCTCCTGCGCCCGTGCCGTGCCGCTTCCAACGGCCAAAACAACAAGCAAAGCCAAAAGGCTCTTTTTACTTGTTAAACATTTCATATTCTTCATACCTAAAGTTTTATTATCTCTCTATTATTTCGTTTGACGCGTTATTCCTATCTTTCATTTGCTTATCACGGAATGTCTTTAAAAAATTATCCAATTCTCTTAAACCTTTTTCCGTAGATATTCCACGCAAATAGGTGAGTGCAATTGCTTCGTATACCTCAAGAAAAGGAAACTGACTGAATGCCCTGCGAGCCATCAATAAATCCATTTGTTCGCGCAAAAGGAAATGAATGATCTCGAAGTTGATGTCTTCGCGGAATAATCCCTGCTGAACACCTTTTTTCATGAAGTCTATCATTACCTTGTTTTCGCGATCCCGTTCGCAATTCATCATTTCGTTTACTTTGGGATATTTTTTCAGGTCTTCAAAGAAACGATTATCTACCTTATTATACATCTCGATGCTACCCTGATAACATTTCAAAATAACTTCGAGTACATTTGAAGAATTAGACACCAATTCTTTCAGAGCTTCTTCCGCTAACCGGCGGTGATAAATGATCGATTCTTTCAGCAATGTTTCTTTATCCTCGAATATCTCGTATAAGGTTCTTTTGGATATTTTTAACTTCGCCGCAATATCATCCATCGTGATGCTCTTTATTCCATTCGTTCGGAATTCCTGCAAAGACGTAATTATAATCCGCTCCCGCAAGTCTCCTTTCATCGTTCTGTCATTCAGGTGTTCAATCATCTCACTTTATTAGTCTATAACCACTTTTTATAAAATAAACTTATTTCCCTATTCGAGTTTTCGAGCGGCAAAGATAGGTAGAAAACTCAAAAAACAAATTAAGTTTTCATCTATTTGTTCACGTTTTGATAAATATTATATGTTGTAGAGCATACTTATAACAAATGTTAACAAGAAATAAAAAGCAAGAAGAGATAACTTATTATGGATTTCATATTATCTTCGCACCATATTATCTACTAACCCTAAAAATCATGAAAAAACTATCCGTGAAAACCCTTGCCTGTATATTGGCAATCGCAACTTCCGGAGGACTAACCACGGCTAAAGCCGACGGTAAACTGCCTTATTGGAAAGACCTCAACGTAGTAAGTGTTAACAAGGAATACCCGCGTACTACCTTTATGAGTTTTGATAACTCTAAAGATGCTTTGACACTGAAGTATGAAAACAGTAAATACTATTACCTATTGAATGGTACGTGGAAATTTTACTTTACCGAAGACCAACGCAACCTACCCGAAAACATTACCGATGCAACCGTAAGCACCGCCAACTGGCACGACATACAGGTACCCGGCAACTGGGAATTACAAGGATTTGGCGAAGCATATTATGTAAACCAGCCTTATGAGTGGGATACCTATAAACCTACCCCTCCCCTGCTTCCCGACGCAACACCGGTAGGTGTGTACCGCAGAGACTTCGATATCCCGGCCGATTGGATGAACCGCGACCTCTTCCTGCATCTTGCCGGAGCAAAATCGGGTGTATATGTTTATATAAATGGTCAGGAAGTAGGATACAGTGAAAACTCCAAAGACCCTGCCGAATTTAAAATAAATCCGTACATCAAAGCCGGAAAGAACGTCCTCACCCTGAAAATATACCGTTGGAGTACCGGCTCGTGGCTCGAAGCCCAGGATTTCCTCCGCGTAAGTGGTATCGAACGTGATGTGTTTATCTGGTCGCAACCTAAAACTGCCGTACAGGATTTCCGGGTAGTATCAACCCTGGACGATACGTACAAAGATGGTATATTCAAATTAGGTGTCGATGTAAAAAACACCGGCTCTGATCCGCGCAATCTTTCCGTGAAATACCAGTTGTTCGACCGTACCGGTAAAGAAGTATCTACCGGAAATAAAACCGTTCAGGTGGCTGCCGATAGTAAATCAACCGTCGACTTCACCAAGGATTTTCCCAATGTTGAAACCTGGACGGCCGACCAGCCTAACCTTTATAAACTGCTGATGACCGTGGAAGAGAATGGCAAAACCGTCGAGGTAGTACCCTTCCGCGTAGGTTTCCGCCGCATCGAAATCAAAACGACCGATATGATCGTTAACGGCAAGCCTCTGCGCCTATTCTACTTCAACGGGCAACCCATCAAGTTGAAAGGTGTAAACATTCACGAGACATCCGAAGACGGTCATTATGTAACACCGGAACGTATGCGCCGCAACTTCGAACTGATGAAACTGCACAACATCAACTCCGTACGCCTGAGTCACTACCCGCAGGACCGCAAGTTCTACGAAATGTGCGACGAATACGGATTGTATGTGTATGATGAAGCAAACATCGAATCGCACGGTATGCGTTACACCATCTACCAGGAAGATATGCGTATGGGTACGGTGGGCCATGAAGTAGGCGAGCCCAAAACCGAAAGTGCCTTGAAAGGTACTTTAGGACATAACCCGGATTATCTGGAAAGCCATGTATCGCGCTGGCTGGCTATGTTCGAACGTAATAAGAACTATCCGTCTGTAACCATCTGGTCGCTAGGAAACGAAGCCGGAAACGGATACAACTTCTATAACGGATATGTACTATTCAAAGAAAAAGACAAAGACCTGATGAAGCGCCCCGTAAATTACGAGCGGGCACTGGAAGACTGGAACACCGATATGGTTGTACCACAATACCCATCGGCAGGAGGCATAGCCTATTATGGTAAAAACGGCCGCGGTGTACAGAGTGCCGACAACCGTCCGTACGTTCCATCCGAATACTCGCACGCTATGGGCAATTCCAACGGTAACTTATACGACCAGTGGGTCGAAATCTACAAATATCCTAACTTGCAGGGAGGTTACATCTGGGAATGGATTGACCATGCCGTATTGTGGGAAAAGAATGGAAAAACAATCTGGGCATACGGTGGAGACTTTGGTGTAGACCAACCTTCAGACGGTAATTTCGTGGCCGACGGTGTTATCAGCCCCAACCAGGACCCTCACCCGGCCATGGCCGAAGTAAAATACGTTCATCAGAATGTAGGTTTCGAAGCAGGAGATTTAAGTAAAGGCGAAGTTGTTATTAAAAACCGTTTCTACTTTACCAATCTTTCCAAATACCGTTTTAAATACATGATTCAGGAAAACGGGAAGACTATCAGGGAGGCTGTTCTACCCACGCTGGATGTCGCGCCGCAGGATTCTACCATCGTAACTATTCCCGTGAATAAGCTTAAAGCAAAACCGGGTACGGAATATTATGTAAATTTTGAAGTAATTACCGTGCAACCCGAACCGCTTGTCCCGGTCGGACATATAATTGCCCACGACCAGTTTAAGCTACCCATCGAGGCCGACAAGAAGTTGTACACCAACACCAGCGGCCCCCAACTGGAAATGAATGATGAAGGGAACAGGCTCACCGTAAGTTCGTCAAAAGTTCATTTCGAACTGAACAAACAAACCGGTATCGTAACTTCGTATAAAGTAGACGGACAGGAGTATTTTGCCGAAGGCTTTGGTATACGTCCTAACTTCTGGCGTGCGCCTAACGATAACGATTACGGCAACCTGGCCCCGCTTCGCCTGCAAATATGGAAGCAAACAGGAAAGAACTTACAGGTTGCAAAAGCCTCGGCACGTATGGAGGGCAACGCGGTAGTTATGACCGTTGATTATGCTTTGCTACCCGGAAACAATTATATAGTTGAATACAAGATTTATCCGTCGGGCATTATCCACGCAGGAGTTAAATTTACCCCGGCCTATACCGAGGAGCAAAAGGTCGAGAAGGGAATACTCGAGCAGGAAGCCACCCAGTCTATACAAGGCGATAAAAAGAGGAAAGCAGAGCGAATGGAAGTTCCACGCATCGGTGTACGTTTCCGTCTGCCGGCTACGATGAACCAGGTACAGTATTTCGGTCGCGGCCCGGAAGAAAACTACGTTGACCGTTATAAAAGTACCATGGTAAGCCTCTACAAAACAACTGCCGATGATATGTACTACCCCTATGTTCGTCCGCAAGAAAACGGTCACCATACCGATACCCGCTGGCTGGCACTGCAAACTACCAATGGCCGGGGATTGCTGATTACAGCCGATAATACAATCGGTTTCAACGCCCTGCGCAATTCTATTGAAGATTTTGATAGCGAGGAAGCCGATGCACCGTACCAGTTCCGCAATCTTACTCCGTTCGAAAAGGCTAATAAAACAGTTGAATATGCCCGCAACCGTCTGCCTAAACACACCCATGC
>DAMCMT010000097.1:0-16669 GCA_032108265.1 Bacteroides sp. | reverse complement strand
GGTGGTGTGAGAGGACGAAGCGGGAATTAATCCCGTTTCTCCTACTCGATTATATTCTCATTATCTTTACTGTTTACTGGCATTCGACATTAATAACGGGAAGTAAGATAGTGATAAAAAAACAAAACCGCCCGTAAAGGCGGCTGTTTAGTAATACCCATTGAAAACGTTTCATTTATTAATATAACTGTTAATGCTAAAAGGTTTAGGTCGGTCTAGGTTAAGCGGTATGTTAACTTTTAATTTTCTAGTTTAATGCGTAAGTATCGAATGAATGGCCTTTTCCGTCTTTCAACGGTTCCCAGGTATTGGTACGCTTATTCATTTTGTATGAAATCTGAGTTACCGAATTGCCATTATTCGATGTTACTTGTTTTTCTGTAGGCACAAAAGATTTTGATGATTTGTCCCATACATGATATTCCATTGTCATTTCATTGCCCAGGTATGTATAGAGCGTCTGCGAATCTTCTGTCCATTTATTATTGCGGCTATCCCATTTATATACAACTTTTTGAGATATCTCATTATTCAGGTTATAGTCGAAAACATACTTTTTTACCGGAGTCAGAATACCCGCATCGGATTTTCTAAATACTTCGCGCGACATTACTTTTCCATTTTCTACTACATCATTATGGATGTTGCTATCATTAACTGCAGCCATCAGGCTACCTCCTGCGAGCATGAACATACATGCTACCATCATCTTTGCGAAAGAACTAAACTGTTTCATAATCTTTTCATTTTAAAGGTTTGTTGTTTCTTATAATCTTTAGACGGGTGTAACCGTCAGAAGGTTGCAGAATTTTTGAAATTTTCTTTAAAAACTCCTCGTGCATCACTGCAAAAGGAGTTATCCAGAAATCTTAAAAATTATCGGATACCATATTATAATATCCAATCTTAATGTTCTCGCTTGATATATGCAAAAGATGTGCCGTAAATTTAATTGTTTGATATACAATGTGTTATGTGCATTTTGAATGTACGAAAATGGACGGGTTGTACTTTTTTATATTATATAGAATAGAAAACGGACTGATGCGGAATTCAAAATGAATCCACATCAGTCCGTATGGTTTGTGATACTGGAAGGTTTTACAACAAATCCAGCATCAATGGAATATCATCTTCTACAATGCCTTTGTTTATAAGTATTTCTTTGTCTTTAATGAACATCCGGATAAAACTTTGTCGGTCTGCCGATGTTTCAATGGCCTTTGTATACATTTCAATACCCTTTTCCATACTGCCTGAAGTCCAGGCTACATGTCCGGCATTTAAATAATCGGGAGCCTGAGGCTTTTTCTCGATTATTTTATCGTAATAACGGGCAGCCTGTTCGTTTTTTCCACTCAGGAATGAACACCAGGCTATAGCTCTCCATGTTTTTATAGATGAGGGGTCGATAAAATCCAATTTGAAGAAATATTTCAATGCTTCATCGTCACGCCCCAGTTCGGCCAAGCTACTACCTATATTGAAAAGAATAGTACGGTTTTCGGGTTCGATCTCTTCTATTTTTCGATAGTACTCCAAAGCTTTTTCGAACTGGCGAGTTAATCTGTAACAAATAGCTAAATGACGGTTAGTCCACAGATTATCCGGTTTAATCATATCAGCACGTAGATATGCTTCGATGGCTTCTTCGTATTTTTTTTCTTTCTGCCTGCAATAACCAATTTTCTGATAAATTTCGGCATCATCACCGGTCATATTCAGTAGTTTGTAATATATTGAAGCAGCTTCGCCCATATATTCTTTACGGAAGTAATAGTCGGCTAGGTTGCGCAAGTATTCAGGCTTTTCGAGTACCGGTTTCAGAAAATCATATATATGCAGGCGCAGAGGCTCGTTAAAAATATCACGGAACTCATGCCGACGGGGGTACAGTTTAAAGAAACGGTACAAGTCGTGAATATACTGGTTGCTGATGGTTTCGGCACTTTCGTTTAACCTCTTCATTTCGGCTGACTTGTTTTCGTCCATCAGTGCATTCATTTGCTGTTCCGATAGTTGTGCAACCATGGAGTCGCGTTGCATTTTGGGTATGTGCATAATGGTGAAACACATGGAATACTTATCACTATCGCAGAAAAAACCGGAACCAAGTATCAGGCTCAGAATGTTGTTACCATCTTTATCTCCCAGTTCTTTTACTACAGACGAATGTTGCGTATCGAAAGGATAGAACCAATTGGAGATCGTTTTAAAGAATGGATAATTCTTTAATTGAGCAAAAGTACTCATGTATACATCGGCTCCCTCCATTTGCAATTCACTCATTTCGCGTAGTTTATCGCCCAAAGGAGAGTTCTCCATATTCTGCGCCCAATCGGGGTTATGATCGTTTCCTTCATCATCATTCTCGTCGAAATCGAATTTCATACGGCTGATGTTTACGCTTTTAATCATTTCGGGAATGATTTCTTCGCGCATCTTCCGATCAATCTTAGCAGTTTCCTGGCTGCGGGTCATCTGTATTTGTATGCGGTTGAGTGCCTCGCCAAAACGGGGATCTTCGTTCATAGCCAGTAACCGGCCGATAACTTCCGGATACATATGCATACGTTGATGGTAGATATGAAAAATAATTACCAGTCCAATCAGAGCCCGCTGGTTTACCAGGGTCGAGGAGTGCCCACAGGCATCAAAAAGCCACATTATTTTTTTCTGGTCGAAACATTCCATCAGGCTCAATGTTACGCCGCTAACGAATAAAGAAAGGTCGTATTCGGGTAACAATACTGATTTTAATGCTTCCCGGGCTTCGTCTTCGTCTTCTGCTTTCCATTCTGTGTTAGTCCACAACAAATAGAAAAGTATATGTTGTGCATTTTCATGACGCTCGCGCACAGCATCAGCATTATTGTTCACTTCATCACCTTGTAACAAACCGGCAACGGCTATTTCTTCCGTGTAATTTTCCATTTCGAGCAAAAGGGAACGGATGGAGTAGGAGGGAAGTGTGAGAAGGTAATTATGCATTGAATAGAAATAGCGGGTCGATACAGGCCCGGCCTTTGCTACACGAGCATGGTCGGCCACGTTCAGCGCATCGGTCAATAGTTTAGAGTGGAGTTTATGTCGCTCCGGGTCGGCTACATTTTGCCGCATATATTGTAGCATATAGTTGTAGGAGGTTCGGATACGCTCCAGCTCGCTGTACAGTGTCCAGTCGGCCCCGCCTGCAAGAAAGTGCTCAAGGGAATTAAGAGCTTCCTTAAGGCGTTGCTGATGTATCAGCCTCACTATATTCCGGTATTGTTCGTTCAGTACAGCTTCGGTCATATTATTATTCGGTATATTAATTTATTCAGTAATAACAATGTCTCTGGCGGTTTTATCTATAATAAAACTTAATGTACCCTAACCTGTAATTACTTGTTTATCCAGGTAAGCTTCCGCCATAAACCTTCGAACGGTCCGTGTTTAAATTTGCTCAGCCACCAGGTACAGAATGCCATTTGAAGTAGCACAAAAACAATGCCAAAGATAAAACTATATGTAATACCCAGATAACGTCCTAATTCGAAGCCCCAATGGTAGAAAAGCAGTGAGCCTATGACGGATTGACCAATATAATTTGTCAGGCTCATTTTACCATAAGGGGCAAATTTCATCAGAAAACTACGGCTCTTCACCCGGTAGAAGGTAAGTAAAAGTCCGGTTACAAGTATCACTGCAAAAGCCAAATTTCTGGTTGAACTGATAATAACTTCCAACGGAGCATAAAGGGCTTTTCGTGTAACAAAATCACCAAGCATATTATTGAGGCCGTAAAGTGGGAAAAAGCAGAGCAAAGCGATACCTAATGTTTTAAGCCACATTTGCTCGTTCTTCTCATTATATAGGAACCAGCCATTCCGACCTATTACCATACCGAAGAGAAATAGTCCTGCAGTTTGCGTGATACGACCGTGTTCGAGTGCGAATGAAAGACTGGCAAGTTGTCCTTCCCACATATTCATTTTCACAGTTTCCAGGAAGTTTCCAGTACTTTGCACAGCAAATGCGGCATTGAAGTATTTGCCGGTTAAACTACCAGCCGGTTCGTATTCCGGATTAAAGAGTGCATAAGCCAGTCGGCCCCAATCCAAAGGTTGAAGTAATAAAATAACTGAAACAATCAGCACTGTACGATTTCCGGCACGGCAGAATATGGGTAAGATAATGCCAACCATGGCATACGTCGTCAATATTTCGCCTGTAAAAAACATGGCGTTAAATTGACCAAGCAGGAAAAGTAGTAGAAGTCTCCAGAGGAATCGTAAACGGAAATCTTTTCCGCGTCGGCGTTGATTATCGTCCTGGATAAAGAAACTAAAACCAAATAATAATGCAAAAACAGCGTATGCTTTACCGCCGAAAGCAAAAAACAAACCGTCCCAGATAGCTTTGTCGGTAAACTTCATCCACTCGAACGGGATTTCTTTGGGAAAAGAGTAAAAATTGAAATGCTCGATACTGTGCAGGATGATAATACCCATTACAGCAAGTCCTCTTAAGACATCAGCCACATCTATACGGGTATTTATGTCGGCAATTTTCCGGTTCATTTATTTATGAGTGTTTTAATGGTATTGATTTACTATTATGCTTTTCTTTTATTTGGTACTGGCAAACCATTCGTTTGGTACTGGCAAACCATTCGTTTGATACTGGCAAATGACTCGTTTGGTACTGGCAAATATCCGGAAAGATTGTTGTAAAACGTCACCCTCGAGCGTTGTCGAGGGGGCTGTTGCCGGATATGATACTTCAATCATTGCAGGCCCCTCGGCTACGCTCGGGGTGACGTTTTAGATTTTTATTTTTGCTTCTACTACCGAATGATCAGAAACATATTGATCGTTCAGCTTTTCGGGTAGTACCTTGTGAGTTACTACTTTAATATCTTCACTCACAAAAATATAGTCTATAAATTGTCTTCTTTCTTCGGGTACTTTACCAAATCCGTGGAATGTCCAGTTAGTGCCAGAGGTTTCTCCGGCGATTTCTTTGGAGTGGTGTAATTTTGCAGGTACTTTTGATTCGAGTACATGGGCAATAACATCCGATTCGGGCGTAGCATTGAAGTCTCCGGTAATAATTACAGGAAGTTCTTTGCTCAATTCTTTGGTTTTTTCGAGTAGCAGGGTAACACCTTCCTGGCGGGCTATTTTACCTATATGGTCGAGATGGGTGTTAATGAAAAAGAATGATTTACCACTTTTCTTTTCAGTCAGTACAGCCCAGGTAGCAATACGTTCGCAGGCTCCATCCCAACCTTTGGAACCGGCAACCTCCGGCGTTTCACTCAGCCAGAACCATCCGGAGTCTACTGTATGGAAGCGGTCTGTTTTGTACATGATAGCACTGTATTCGCCTTTCTCTTTTCCGTCTTCGCGTCCTACCCCTACAAATGTATATTCGGGTAGTTGCTGTTTGAGGCTTTCCATTTGGCGGTGAAGTACTTCCTGAGTACCAATAACATCAGCATTCTGTTGTCTGATTAACTGAGCTGCTGCTTCTTTACGGAACTGCCAGCTATTGAACTCATCGCCGGGGTTATCGTACCGCATATTGAATGATAGTACGTTCAGGTCGACTGTCGGTGCACAGCCTGTAAGCATCATGGCAATGCAGAGAATTGAGAGTAGTTTTTTCATGGTGTTGTTATTTTGAATTATGAATTATGAATTTTGAATTATAAATTAAGTTTACCAGATAAATTCATAATTCAAAATTCATAATTCAAAATTATTATTTCGGTCTATCTTCCGTTGCAACCCCGAAAGTAGTCGAAGGTGTATTACCCATCGTGAATTCGAGCTTACCACCGGCCATGATATCAGCAAATTTGATATACGATTTGGTGTACGGTTTACCGTTCAGCTTCACACTCTGGATATAGATATTTTCATTACTATTATTATGTGCAATGATTTTGAATGTTTTACCTTCTCCCACTTCGACCACTGCTTCGTTAAATAGCGGACTACCGAATATATATTCGCCACCGGCGGGAGCCATCTGGTAGAAACCAAGAGCAGACAAAATATACCAGGAAGACATCTGACCAACATCTTCATTACCTGATAATCCGGCTGGTGCGTCAAAGTATAGTTCGTTCATAACCTGCCGTACTTTTTCGGCTGTTTTCCATTGTTGTCCAACGTAAGGATATAAATATAGAACATGGTGACTTGGCTCGTTGCCATGTGCATACTGGCCGATGAGACCTGATACATCCGGAGATGCTTCTGCACCTAAATCGCCTTCGACAACAAACAAAGAGTCGAGTTTGCTGATAAATGCATCTTCGCTACCGAAAAGGTCGATCAGCCCCCTAACATCGTGTGGTACCAACCACACATACTGCCAGGCATTACCTTCGGTATAGTCGTTGGTGCGGTGTGCTGCATCGAACGGATCGAAAGGTTCCTTAAATTTACCTTCGCTGGTTTTTGCACGCATGAAGTTTGTATTCTTATCAAAATAGTTTGTATATGATTTACTGCGGTTCAGAAAATACTCATAATCTTCAGTCTTGCCTAATTCTTTGGCAACCTGGGCTATAGACCAATCAGCCAATGCATATTCCAACCCTTTGGCAACTGTTTCGTTGGTTGGTTCCAAGTCAGAAGGTATGTAACCATATTCTTTCAGCAAACCGAGTGAACGTTCATTTAGTAATGCAGAAGCTTTCATGGCTTCGAAAGCCTTTTCTTTGTCCACATCGTATCCTTTTAATACCAGGTCGGCAAGTACTGGAATACCCGGATTACCTACCATACAGTCGGTTTCGTTACCCATCAGGTGCCATACCGGCAATTTACCTTGTTGATTGAAAATATGGAGCATGGTCTGGCCATAATCTTCCATCACTTCGGGGTGGATAATTGTTGCCAGCGGATGTGCTGCACGATAAGTATCCCACAGTGATAATGTAGTGTAATTTACAAAATCAGCAGCTTTGTAAACCTGACCATCGCTTCCGCGGTAATCACCATTAACATCACTGTAAATGGATGGAGCAAAAAGTGAGTGGTACAGGGCTGTGTAGAATACACGTTTGTTTTTTACATTCGTATCTTTTACTACAATCTTATTCAATTCTTCGTTCCAACGCTGAGTTGCGTAAGCCTGAGTTTCTTCAAAGCTATACCCCGGGTCGATAAGCTCGGCTTTCAGGTTCATTTTTGCATTTTCGATACTTACAGGAGATATAGCTACTTTTACCTCGATAGCATCGTCATCCATCGTATCAAAAGTTAACTGGCTGTAAGCAAAACGGGTGTTGATTTCAGAAGCTTCGGAAAAAGTTTCTCCATTATCGGACACTTTGAAATCTTTAATAGGTTTAGAGAATACTGCGGTGAAGAAAATTTGCTGGAATTTAGCCCATCCTTTAGAGTAACGGTATCCTGAGATAACCGAGTCGTTTTCCTGAATAATATATCCTTCGGCAGCTGTATCCCACCCAATGCCGTATTTAAGGTCGAGAATGATTTTAGATTCTTCAGATTTCGGGAAGTGGTAACGGTGGTATCCGCAACGCTCCGTTGCTGTTAGTTCCACGGCTATATCAGCTTCGGCAAGCCATACGGAATAGTATCCGGGTTTAACTTTTTCGTTTGAATGAATAAACTTATGCTGCCTCTTGCCGTCGACGGTTGGTACAAATGTAACATCGCCCAAATCGCCAATACCTGTACCGCTGAGGTGCATATGGCTGAATCCTACTAATATCGAATCGCTATAATGATAACCAGAACACCAGTCCCATCCCTGAACTACCTGGCTTGGTCCTAATTGTACCAATCCGCGGGGAACGTTAGCGCCCAGAAATACGTGTCCATGATCGCCTGTGCCAATGTATGGATCTACATACTGTGTCAGATCTTCAAAAGTGGTTTTAGTTTCTCCGTCTTTCTGGCACGAGGCTACGATAAGTGCCAGTGCTGAAATAACGAGATAATTTCCAATTGTCTTTAATTTCATTTTGAAAGGGTTTTAATTGCTGTTCTAATTTCTTGATTACTTTTTGTCTTTCATGTAGAAAGTTACTTTACCGGCATTTACCAGTTTATCGTGTGTAATGCGGAATCCGGAATGATTACTGTTTCCGGTTTGTACCTTATCTATATATATAGCTTCATCGCCTGTTCGTACTGTTTCAATTACCAACGACTCATTTTTGTACCACTTTGGGTCGAGTTTGATAGTTACTTTATCAAATACCGGTGAAGTAAGCGTATATTCGGGCAATCCCGGGCAATCCGGATAGAAGCCCATCATATTGAATACTGCCCAACCCGACATGGTTCCGGTATCTTCATTCCCGGGGATACCATCAGGCTTGGTCGTGAAGTGTTCTTTCAATAGTTTACGGGTAAGATATTGAGTGCGCCATTCTTCGCCTTTAAAATAACTGAACAGGTGTGGATATGCTATGTCAGGTTCGTTAGCAGGATCATAGAGTCCTTCATCGAATACCATTTGCAGCTTGTTTACAAATGCTTTCTTGCCACCCATCAGTTTGGTAAGTCCTTGTATATCATGCGGTACATAGAAGGTGTAGTTCCAGGCGCTTCCTTCGTGGAAACCGGGATTCGGTTCGAAATTCTCGCCGTCACGGGGATTAAACGGAGAAAGGAAGGTACCGTCGGGCAATTTAGGACGGAAAGTTCCATATTCTTTATCATAATAATTCTTGTAGCCCAGCGAGCGTTTGTAGAAATAATCTGCATCTTGTTTCTTACCTAATGCAGATGCAAAGCGAGACAGGGCAAAATCGGCAATATAATATTCCAGGGCATGAGATACGGAGTTATCGTATTTGCCACGTAAGGGAACATATCCCAACGACATATAATCGTCATTATCCGGGCGCATCAGGTTTTGTGGTCCGGGTGTAGTAGCCGATTTGTACATGGCTTCGTAGGCCAGGTCGACATCGAAATCACGTAAACCTTTCATCCACGAGTCTACAATAACAGGGATAGAGGGGTCGCCTTCCATAGTCAGCGTTTCGCGGCCGTAAAGTTCCCATTTTGGAAACCAACCATGTTCACGGTACATATCCATCATGGTTTGTATCATTTCCATTTGCTTCTCCGGGAATACCAAAGTCATCATCTGGTGCAGGTTGCGGTATGTATCCCAAAGCGAGAATACCGTATAGCGGTTTCCTTTTATAGTCTTTATTTCGCCGGTTTCCATTGCCGGATACTGGCCGTTAACATCTTGTAGAATGTTGGGATGGATAAGCATGTGATATAATCCGGTATAGAATACAGTTTTTTCTTCTTCCGTTCCACCTTCGACCATGATACGCGAGAGGTTGTTATTCCAACTGGCAACAGCTTCGCGGTGAATATCTTCAAAGTTCTTTCCTTTTTGTTCGGTATCCAGATTAAGGCGGGCATTTTCGATGCTTACGAAAGATACTCCCATTTGTACTTCAATCTGCTCGCCTTCGGCAGTCTGGAATGTAAGAAAGGCGCCTGTATCATCTCCGGCTATTTCCCGGGAATACTTGGTGTATAACTTATATTTGCCCTGGTCGGGATCCCAGTCGGCTTCCCAAGCAGCACTGGGGCGTTGCTTTTTCCAATAACCGGTGTTTTGTGGCTGCTTGTTTACGCGCATCACGAAATAGATAGGAAATACCGCCTGCGGATTGTAGCAGAAGGTACCCAGCAACTTCATTCCTTCGAATTCAGTTTCGCTTACTTTGCGCAGAAATGCTCCGCTTTCGTTAGTTAAACCTTCGCCCAGATTTAGCAATATATTGCTTTGTCCTGCGGGAAAGGTAAATCGGGCTATTCCTGTACGTGGTGTAGCCGAAACTTCAGATTTGATGTTATACTTCGTCAGGAAGTTGGAATAATATCCGGGTGAAGCCTGCTCGTCGCGGTAACGGCTTCCATAGTTGGCATAATCCACATCCAACTCGCCCGTAGTGGGCATCAGAAGTAACGAACCAAGTTCCGGACAGCCTACACCGCTGAGGTTGACATGTGCGAAACCAGTGAAAAAAGTGTTATTAATCTCGTACGGAGTAGACCACCAACGTGCATCTTTGTCGTATTTATTGTCCGAAGATCCCATCACATTGAAAGGGGTAACGGACATAAATCCGTTGGGGCAAATGGCTCCCGGATTAGTCGTTCCAAAGTTTGTAGTTCCGATAAACGGGTCGACATAGTCAGTGGGGGTGAGGGTCTTTCCATTGTCTGCAAATGCCATCGAATACGACAGGGCAATGGATACAAGTGTTAAATTAAGTTTTCTCATAAGGTCTTTTTGAGTTTCTGATTGGGTTTATTATTAATAAAATTCAAGTCCAAATTCTTCTTTCAATGTATTTAAAGCCGGATTCTTTTGTGCCATTGCCTGATATTTCTCAGGTTTAGTTACTGCGTGCCGCTTCTCTTCGGGAGCACTGATGCGGAAAAGCATGGTTACCTGCCTGTTTTTCAACTGATTCCGCAGATGTGTTTCTATTTCCGGTTTCAACGGCATAAACTGGTCAACAACAAATTCATTTTCGATAACGACCTCAAAAGTAACCGAATCAATCAGCTTCACCCGCATATTCTGCATACGCACAGCGATTGCCTTGTAATCAATAGGCAAGCGTCCGGCAAATTCCTGCCAGTAGTAATTCAGATCACTTTCGTCTACCGGAAGATCTTTCTGAACATCTGCTTCAGCGGCATGAGTTGGGTATGGTTGAGTCTCTACGACCTTCTGCTTGGTTTCCGGTGCTTTAAAGTTACGGATAGATATGCTTTCTCTGTCGCGGGTAGGTACTTTCCTTGCCGTTGGGTTTTGGGCATTCATAAGTATATCCGGCATTTCGCGAGCAGGTGCAGCATTTTCCGCTACGGTTGTACTCAACTGCTGCTGTGCTGCCTGTGGAGTACTTACTATGGGTTTTATCTGTTCAGGGCTACGCCCATGACTGGCTTCGTCAGGTTCACTAGTCAGTTGTGCCACTTGGATAAGGGTCAATTCTACTAACAGACGTTTATTTTTGCTGGCCCGGTAATTCAAGTCGCACTCGTTACACAATTTCATTGCTTTATAAAGAAACTGTACTGGGCACTTTTGTGCCTGCACCTGATACTTTTGTCTGATACTTGCACCGACTTCCAGAAGTGGCAGGGTTGCTGCATCACGGCTTACCAGCAGATCGCGGAAATGCGATGACAGTCCGGTGATGAAATGGCTACCATCGAACCCATTATTCAATACATCATTGAATAGTAATAAAGCATCGCTAACCTTGTTTTCGAGGAAAAAATCTGTTAACCGGAAATAATAATCGTAATCCAGTACATTCAGGTTTTCGATTGCTCCCTGATATGTAATATTGCCTCCGGTAAAACTTACTACCTGGTCGAAGATTGAAAGTGCATCGCGCATTCCGCCATCAGCTTTCAGGGCTATTACGTTCAATGCTTCGGGTTCTGCGCTTACTCCTTCTTTTTGAGCCACATACAACAGGTGGTCTACGGTATCTTCGACACCAATACGGTTGAAGTCATAAATCTGACAACGCGAAAGTATCGTCGGCAGAATCTTATGCTTTTCAGTAGTCGCCAGTATAAAAATTGCATGCTTGGGTGGTTCTTCCAGCGTTTTCAGAAACGCATTGAAAGCTGAAGCCGATAGCATGTGTACCTCATCAATAATATATACTTTATATTTTCCGATCTGGGGAGGTATGCGTACTTGTTCTACCAATTGGCGAATATCATCGACCGAGTTGTTTGACGCTGCATCCAATTCGTGTATGTTGTAAGATCGTTGTTCGTTGAATGCTACGCACGACTCGCATTGATTACAAGCTTCGCCGGCAGTCGTAGGGCTCATGCAGTTAATAGTTTTGGCAAATATACGTGCACATGTAGTTTTTCCAACTCCGCGTGGCCCGCAGAATAAATATGCGTGTGCCAGTTTATGTGTGGCAATAGCATTTTTCAGTGTTGTGGTAAGCGCCTTTTGCCCTACAACCGATTCAAAGGTCGACGGGCGGTATTTCCGGGCAGATACAATATAGTTTTCCATGTTTGGGAATTATGCTTTTAGATTGAATCACGCAAAGATAATATTTTGCAACCGGAGCACCTTAAGTTTTATTGTAAAAAATCCTATAGATATTTATTGAATGTATGTTGTACGTGTAATAAAAGCTAGAAATATGATGTATTGCTTCTAAGTAATAGCCGATATCTAGCGGGTAATTGTATTGATTGAAATATTTCAACATGTTGGATTTCGTAAAGTGTATAGCCGCAGTAGACCAAAGTGTATAGCCGCTATACACTTCGGCTTATAGCCGCTATACACTTTGGTCTATAGCCACTATACACTTTGGTCTACTGCGGTGGTGGAAAAAACGGCTTTACAGTGTGTTGTGGAGGGGGTAAAGGCAATTGGAATATTGAAAAAACAACTTACTGTGAGTTTGATTTATATTTACATTAATGCTGTTCTTGTTTTATCTTATAATCGGATCAATCAAAAGTTGGATGGCATTAGTATTTCCTTTTTTAACCAAATAGTTGGTGCAAATAATCTACCGGAAACATTAACTCTTTGCAATGGATGTTGAGAGTCGCGGGTGAGGTAAAGTCTATGCTTGAAAATATAGAAAGAAATTACTGCTATTAAGGTAAAAAAAGTGTATTTTTAGGCGGTTTGTGTGACTGGTTTGTCCATGCCGGTTTGCCCATATGATTTTCTTTTCTTTTATATTGTTTATTGCGTAAAAAATATTATCTTTATATCTGTCTATTTATACGTTGTCATAAGTTTTATTTATTAAAATCAGAAAAAAATAGATGTTATCTTTGAACGTGTAATTTGATAATTGAAAATACTTGTGATGAAAAACTGAATTCTGTTTATATATGGGCATTATGAGAATGTTTTGAGTTTTACTTTGGTACTCAGAAATATCGTTGTAAAACCTGTTTGGTTTAATATATACAAAGGTTTTCTTTTTCAAAACGCACCAATTTTGTATTGTTTTTAAATGTATGAGAAAATAGTAATAGAGGTAATTTGAAATATTTATCTTTATGATGATAGTCAAAAAAATAAACGTGTAATTCGTAATACTATACCAATAGAATAAAAAAAAATGTTTTGAATCATGAATTATTAGACTGGATTTATGAACAAGATGACTAATAATAATTCAGAACTTTGTTTCGATAACAAAATTGGATTTTTATATGAACAAATAAAGCACAGACAGCAGTATTAATTCTATTCAATTAATCATATAAAATGGAATTTTAGACTTTACCAAAAGATGGTTATGTAATAATGAGGAAGGGTGATTCGTTATACTTATATTCCATTGTGATTTGAATAGTTAAAAAAGGTTGGTAGAAGAGAATCTTAATTTAAACATATTCATTACACTAATTAAGAATGCTATGGCACTATTATATTCAAACGAACACATTACATGTAGGAATTATGCCAAGAAGAATGAAGCGATATTCGAAAGAATATGTCTGAAGGAGGGAGACGTGTTTGAAAAAGACACTGAAGAAGCTATAATCATATTTATTCTTAATGGATGTTTGATAATGGTTGACGATAGTCGGAAAAGCATCTTAAAATCTGGAGATATAATATTGATACCTCCGGTTCATCATCTATTAATAAATACAGTAGAGGATATTGAACTTATCTTATTCAAAATCAAATCTCCTATTCATTTATGCAATATTATGCCATTGGAGAAGCTACTGGGCGAAACAACAAATCCCGATGAATATTCTGTGGGCCTGAAGGCAAACGAAAGAATTATGGATTTCCTGAATTTGTTTTCGAAATGTCTGGAAGATGGTTTGCGGTGTAAATGTTTTGCCGAAATTAAATCAAAAGAAATATTTTATTATTTCAGGGCGTATTATAATAAAGAATCATTGAGGGTGTTTTTTGCACCTCTTTTTACCAAGGACTATGAATTCTCTGTATTTGTACTTCAGAATTGCAGGAAAATGAAAACTGTTCAGCAATTTGCTGATGAAATGGGGTATAGTTTATCGAGATTTGAACGACAATTTAAAAAAATATTCAAGATGTCTGCTTATCAGTGGATGACCAGACAAAAATCAAAACTAATATACAATGATCTTGTCAATACTAATAGAACAATTGTTGACATTGCTGATGAATACGACTTTTCTTCGCTTTCTCAGTTTTGTGATTTTTGTAAAAGAGTATTGGGAACTTCTCCTGCTAAAATAAGAACTTTGGGTAAATGCACAAATAGCTTTACAGGATTTATGAATAAATAGACTGAATTAATGAACCAACCATTAAATCGCATATAGTATCTTTGCAATACAATTAATTACTGTAACGAAAAATATAATGATTAACCAAATGTCATTGTTACAGATAAGATAAATTGAGCGATAAAATTACTTGAATAAACATTAGTAAATTAATGAAAAGAATTTTACTTTTTGTAGCTGGTATGCTTATATCAGCCAGGGTCTTACTTGCGCAAGATTTTGCCATTAAGAACAATGTTTTTTATGATGTTAGCCTTACTCCTAATTTGGGAGTTGAGATAGGTTTATCGTCAAAATCCACCTTTAATATAATAGCCGGATATAATCCTTTTGAGTTTGGTGAAAACAAAAAGTTCAAGCATTGGTTGGTTCAACCCGAATACCGCTACTGGTTTTGCGAAAAGTTTAATGGTACTTTTATCGGTATACATTTACATGGAGGCGAATTCAGTATTGCAAAACTCAAATTACCTTTTGGCTTTATGTCGCAACTTGAAAATCATATGTACGAAGGCTATTTCTATGGCGGTGGAGTTGATATAGGTCATCAATGGATACTTAGCAGGCATTGGAGTTTTGAAGCAGCAATAGGAGTGGGGTATGCGCGTGTTGAAGCAGATAAGTATCCCTGTGCCGATTGTGGTAAAAAGCTTAAGAGCGACTCGTATAATTACTTTGGTCCTACAAAACTTGCTTTATCATTCATCTATTTTTTACGTTAACAATCAAGCTGTACATTATGAATAAGCATAGCATATATATCATATTTCTATTATTAGGTACCTTCCTTTTACCGGCGATGGCGCAGGATGCCTATAAAGGGCAGATAAAGTATAATCACATCGACGTTAAAAAGCAGAACAAGCAACTCATTATAAAATTTCAGATTGATTTGAGTTCGGTAGAATTAAACAGTCAACGCATAATTGAACTCACCCCGGTATTGAAAGGTAAAAAAGGAAATGACCTTCACTTTGATCCTTTCTATATTGCAGGACGTACACGGGAAAAGGTAATAGAACGGAATGGCCAATTGAAAAATCTGGGAGCAGAAAGATTTATTGTTCGTCGAAATGGTAAAGAACAATCATTACCTGTTATTCTTACATTTCCTTTTCAGGAATGGATGTACGAATCCGACCTTTATTTCGAAGAGAAAATTCAAGGCTGCGCACAGTGCGAACTGGGACAGAATAATTACCTGGTGTCCAGGGATATTGTTCCGGCAAAATTTATTCCTAACTATGTATTACAACATGTTACTCCCGAAGTTGAAATACCAAAACGAAGAAGTGAAACTTTTAATGCCCTGTTGAATTTTAGAGTAGCTAAATCGGATTTGAACAGAGATTTTCAGAATAATGCCACTATCCTGAATGAAGTAGATAAGATTGTTCGTGAAATAAGCAATGATAAAAATCTGAGCGTTGAGGAAATGGCCGTAACCGGTTACGCATCTCCCGAGGGAAATTATAACAGTAATTTTTTGCTATCAAAGAGTCGCACGCATTCTTTTGTTGATTATCTGGTGGATAATCATGGTATTAGTAGTTCCATTATAAAATTGGATTGGAAGGGTGAAGACTGGGAAGGACTAAAGAAGAGTGTAATCAACTCTTCTTTAGCCGACCGGGACATGGTTGTTCGTATTATTGATAGCTACCCGGACGTAAATCAACGCAAGAAGCAATTACAGTCTTTGAATGGTGGTAGCACGTACCGTATATTGCTGAACGACTATTATCCGCACCTTCGTAGAATAGAGTATCGCTTTTCTTATATAGCCCGGCAGTTTGATGTGGAGGAAGCCAGAGAAGTAATTAAAACCAAACCACAATATCTGAGTCTGAACGAAATGTTCCTGGTAGCTCAGACCTATGAAAAAGGATCTAAAGAGTTCGATCAGATATTCGACATTGCCGTTCGTCTTTTCCCGGATAATGAGGTCGCAAATCTGAATGCTGCTGTACAGGAAATAAATTGGGGTGCTATAGATAAAGCTATCGAACGACTGAAAAGAATACAAACAAGCGAAGCCTGGAACAATCTTGGTGTGGCTTACACAAAAAAAGAACAATATATATTGGCTCAGGAATGTTTTAACAAAGCTATACAATCGGGAAATGATGTGGCAAAGAATAATCAAGAACAACTTAAACGATTCCTGGAAGATGAATAAAAAGTTGCTTTACATACTGATGGTTTCCGTTACATGTTTTATTTCGTGTATACAAAGTGAACTGGAAGAAATTGATGTTGCTGGTAACGGAGAAGGATATCTGGCTATGAGTCTCTTGGCTTCGCCTATGCCCGGCCTCAGATCTTTAACGGATACAGAAATAAATGCCTGG